>CAZPPS010000001.1:0-196687 GCA_964588495.1 uncultured bacterium
AAAATAATTATGCACTATTAATATTTATTCTTTATTAAGATAAATCAAAAAAATGGGCGGGCCCGGTAAAGTTGGACCCCATCTGAGATGGTAATGTTATGCTGAACGGCGAACGAGGAGTTTTATGGGCTTAACGTGCTTTAAATTCCGTTTCGTGAGGCGCCCCCTTATAACACGTTTAGAGTAGTGATGTTAAAAAAAATATTTGAATTAAGAAATCACAAAGCTTCTCTCAAGGCGCACAAGCCTTGAGAGAAGTATCAAATTTTAGTGAACGTAATGTTCGTGGCAGGCGGCAAGTCTTCCGAGCGCAAGAGCTGCGAGCATAAGGCCAAACTCCCTTAGAGCGATATCGTAAAATTTCCCAAGGATCAACATATTGATAATGATTCCAAATAGCCAAGCGGCTACAACATAGGCAAAGTATTTAGGCTTAATCCAAACGCCGATGCCTACGATGATTTCGATAATACCGACAACCATCATTGTTGTGCCTGCATTTCCAAAAATATTGAAGGGAGAAGAGAGGTACTGCTGCCAACTGGTAAGCCAATTAAAGAATTTATCCAATCCGGCAACAATCGGGATAATAATGAAAGCGATGTGTAAAAGGTGGTAAGCTTGGTTAACAGTATTTCTACAGCTATGTTCTTTTATATTCACTTCAGTCATGAAACTATCTCCTGGGGTTGTAACCCAAAACTCAGGTTAATAATCCTCACCGTAGAAAAATGAAGATTTTCTGTAAACTTTTTTACATATTCATTTTTTTACAGCAATCTTACAACGAAGTTGTGAAATTGAGACTCAAAATCACAATTGAGTTGTAAAAAGGCAGGGAAATTGCATATGGATGACTCAACTAACAAATGGGTATTATGCAAAAAGTTGTCGATTTAGAAGAGCTTGGCTGTCAGGTAATGCGGGAAAAGGGGCTGAGTTGCCAATTTTCTAAAGCAGCTTTGGATCAGCTGGCTCAAATCCAGGGTGCGGCCTCCCCTACGGCTCAACATGTGGATCTGCGCTCTTTTTTGTGGTGTTCCATAGATAATGACACCTCGCGTGATTTGGATCAGCTCACCTACGCTGAAAAAGAAGATGCGATTTTTTCGCTTTGGATTGCAGTGGCTGATGTGGATGCTTTAGTTAACAAAAATACGCCGTTAGATCAAGCTGCGCGCATCAATACCACTTCTGTTTATACGCCCACAAAGATCTTTCCGATGCTCCCCGAAAAACTTTCGACTAATCTAACTTCTTTAAATGAAGGAGAAGATCGGCTAGCGCTTGTTGTCAAAATTCAAATCGATCCCAGCGGGACCGTTCTAAATTCTTCCCTTTTTTTGGCTCTTGTGCGCAACTATGCCAAGCTCACCTACCATTCTGTGGGGCCCTGGTTAGCAGAAACGGGTGTGATTCCCGAAAAGGTCAAAACAGTTGCGGGATTAGAAAAAGTTCTCCGAACCCAACACCAAATCACTCAGATCCTCAAGCAGAAACGGCAGGAATCGGGCTCTTTGACCCTACATTCTGCCGATGCTGAAATCAGATTGGATCTCAACAATCATCTTGTTGCCGAAAAAGAATCGCAGAGCTTTGCTAATCAGCTCATCGAAGAGTTCATGATCGCAGCCAACAGAGCAACTGCTGAATATTTGAAAAAAGCGAAGATCCCCTATTTACGCCGGGTTGTGCGCACTCCTAAATATTGGGATCGGATTGTGGATCTTGCGCAGGGCTATGGAGAAACACTGCCAAAAGAGCCTGATTCTAAGGCTCTCAACGCTTTTTTAAAGAAAAGACTGGAGGAAGATCCTGAAACTTTCCCTGATCTTTCGTTAACGGTGATTAAGCTTCTCGGAAGGGGCGAATACATTGTCGAACACAGCGACGAAAAACCAACGGGACACTTTGCCCTTGCCGTGCCTGATTATACACACGCCACAGCTCCCAACCGCCGTTTCCCTGATCTCATTGCGCAAAGGCAATACAAGGCCGTTATTAGAGGTGAGAGATCCCCCTACTCTTTCGAAGAGCTCAAGGATCTTGCGGCTCATTGCACTCAGCAAGAGGATGCCGCCACAAAAGTCGAACGGCGTCTTAACAAATCAGCTGCCGCCCTCCTCCTCTCCCCTCAAATAGGCAAGTTTTTCAAAGGAATCATCACCGGCGCAAACGTCAAAGGGACCTGGGTCCGTATCTTCGAACCGGCCGTCGAAGGTAAAATTGTGCAAGGATATCAGGGGCTGAAAGTCGGCGATAAAGTCACTGTCCAACTCCAATCTATCGACATCGCAAACGGCTTCATCAACTTTATCACTGAATGATCGTAAATAGTCTTCATTTTAAAATTATTATTTGCCACTTCCGTTTATTGTAAAAAAATCTTATCTTAATGATTCTTTAACCTATATCTGTTATACTAAAACAATAATTATTGAAAAAAAGGGTCTCTGTGAAAAGTCTGCCTGTAGCAAATAGTGATGAAGTTTTTCTAAATACTGAACCCTCTCCGTGTAAGACTTTAGGTTTTGCCCTTCTCATCATCGTAGGTCTCGGGGGGCTTGCGGTGGCAGGCGTTGGACTTGGCAGTTTGGGGGCACATCAAGGTTGGTGGCAAGCAGCCTCTTTGAGCCAGCTCACTCAAACCCATTCTATCATCATGATGGCAGTGGGTGGCGTTGGTGGAATTGCCTGTCTGACGATCAGCTTTTTTGCTATTAGACGCCTCCGGCAACAAAATGTTTATATAAATGTCTCTGCTTTTGATGTTTATGACAAATCTCTGCCATCGTCAAGACCTCAAGGCGAAGAGATTCATTCAAATGCAAATCCAGTTGACCCTAGATTACCTCCTCTAAGGAATAACCCTTCTGATCAGGAGTTTCAAGATTATGCAAAAACCTGTGAGGAAACCGTCGCTTATTTTATTCGCGAAGACATTAACTCTGGCCAATTCTCTGGCCAATTAGGTGAATATTACCAAGGAGTGTTAAAACTGGTTTGGTCAGACCCTCGCGTACATACGCTCGATTTTAGCTCGATATACCAGAAATTCAAGGAAAGAGACTGGCGCACAAACAAAAATTTCCATGTGATCATGACCTATCTTAAAGGCGGAGCCTTCCGCCAACTATTCCGTTGTTTTCAAAACGACCCCGAAAGACCCGATTACCTCTTAGAGACATTGCATGAATTTATGACAGATGATGTCCAAGAAGAAATTGAATTTATTTCAGAGGCTTACTTCAACGAAAAAGTGAGTCATTCTAAAGATTTGTTTGTGATTTTGAATCGCCATCGTATTGATGGAGAACACAAAAAACCAGCCAGATTGATTCTACAAGGGTTTAAGACTTTCGAATGGCTGACAGAAGAAGAACTGGTCGCTTCTCTGACAAGATTAAAAAATGCCCCATCTATCGATCAGATCGATTTTTTCAATGATATACAGGGTGATCTTTTTTTCCTTTTTGCTAATAACTTTGTTTACGCTTTAGTTGAAGAGCTAACCTCCTCAAAACTGGACGACAAACAATTAACATCGATTCACGCGATCCTGACTCATCCAAGTTTTGATTTTTCAAACACATCTTGCGCCCCTACATTTGAGTATTTACTTCCACATGAGCCCTCTGATACCACCTTGATCCGTTTAATTCTAAATAAGCTGCCTCCAGAAAGATTACAAATGGCGGTTGATCACATACTTTCCAGTTACCGGAAAGAGACGCAAAAATCTGAGCCGGCATCTCTTCCTATGTGGACTGCCATGTTAGAGATTGTAAAAGATCTTTTCATGAATCAACCAAAAGATTTCCCACCTACAGACGAAAGATTTAAAAACTTTATCGAATGCATTAGCTATTCCTACAAACTGCAAGGTAAAGACGGGTGGATTCCAGATGCAGAACAGCAAATAGTTATCAACTTCATCATAAAGAATGCAACCCGTATTCCTCCAACCATGATCTCTTATCTTGTGAATATGGATCAAGAGTCGATGTATGACATGCTTGTTTCAATGCCAAAAACACACCTCTTAGGGGCTATCGACCATACGTTGGCCAGATGTAAAGATCTGCAGAATAATCTAAAAAAGGAGACTCCCTGGCTCCGGATGTTAGAGCACGTGAAAACTTTTTTCCTCAACGGAACGATCACATTTGAACCCCACGACGACCGCTTCAAAGAATTCATTAAATATATTAGTCAAGCCTACCGGCAATCTCAAGATCCGTGGACGCCTACTGAGGAGCAGCTAAAAGTTTTCAACTTTATAATTAAACATGGGAAATCAATTGCAGCTGACCTAGCTTTTATTGAAGCGCTCAACTGGTGGGTTGCAATGGAAGGGCAATCCTTGATAACTCTCCTCCCAACGTTGGATGAGTGGGCTTGTACGATGATGAGTACACTCATTTTAAAGCGCTACGCGAAAATCATTTCACTTAAGACAATCAGCCAGGGCCAGCTACCTTTGCTCAAGTGGGTAGTTGAAGCTGCAAAGCCGGTACATCGCAAAACATTAGGAAAGTTTGTCGATCAAGTTCTCATACGGTTTAGGGACGAAGCTAAAACGCCTAAACAATCGCCCCCATCAACTCCCCTTTTGAACATCGTAGTCCATTCTTTTTTAAATCAGACAATAGATTTCCAACCCACAGATGAAAGATTTAAAAACTTTATCGAATGCATTAGCTATTCCTACACAATTCAGAACGACGGGACATGGGTTGCAAGTCCTGAGAAAAGCCAAGTTATTAAATTTATCATTGAAAATGCGGCTAGTATAATTGATCATTGGAGCTTTAAGAATGTGCTTAATTATTGGTCTGCTATGGATCAACAGTCGATGCTCGATGCTCTTTCTTTAATGGCCAAACATAAGGGAATGTCAGAAAAGGCTATAGATCATATTTTAGCTCAATATCAAGCCTTTGAGAAAAATCCAGAAAAATTGCCGCCTTGGGCGCGGATGCTAGAATGCGTCAAAACATTTTTTCTCGACCCGACGAGAAAGTTTAACTTTGTTGAAGCACGTTTCTTAAATTTCAATAAATGCATCAGCCATTCCTACACAAAGGGATCACAGAATCCGTGGTCTCCTGCTGAGGATCAACTAGAGGCTTTCAAATTTATTGTTACATATGGAGCAAAAATTTCTGAGTTTTCTGTTTTGAAAGAAGCCTTATCCTATTGGATGGCTATGGAAGATAAAGCCCTAATGAGTGTGCTCTCCACCATGAAAGAGCCGCTGTTTAGCGCAACTCTGAATCTAATTTTGCAGAATCATATTCAACATCTGCAAGATAAAAGCTGGGCGCTGAGTGAAACTCGGCTTCCTTTAATCAAGTTTGTAGTGGAAGCTGCGAAGCAGCCGATAAATCAGAAACCTTTAGGAGAGTTTGTCGATCAAGTTCTCGCACGGTACAGAACTGAAACTCATAAGCCTGAAACCCTGCCTGTTTGGACTGAATTATTGACTATTATTCAACATGCGTTCCTAAAACGAACCATTGAATTCGAACCCACCAGCACTCGATTAACAAATTTCATTGAATGTGTCAGCTACTCTTACAAAATCAAGACCGAAGCTTGGGAACCAAATTCTGAGCAAAAAGAGGTCATTGCATTCATCGCGCAAAACATAGGATCTACTGACAAAAATTTACAAGATGTCCTCGATGGATGGTCTACGATGGATAAAGACTCAATGTTGGACACCCTTTCTTCAATGTCTAAGTACCAAGGTTGGTTAGAAAAAGCTGCGGCATTTATTTCAGTGCGTTCCTTTAAATTTGGTAATAATATGCTGGAGTGTGTCAAAATACTTTTCCTCAATCAGACAATCAAATTTAAACCTGATGATATTCACCTTCATTACTTTATTTGGGGTATTAGCGACTCTTATAAAGAACAAAAAAAGACAGATGTGGAGGTTTTGCAATTTATTGTCAAAAACGGGGCAACTTTTACAAGCGATAAATACAGCGAAGCATTTGGAACAGGTGTAAGCAAAAGATACAAACAAGCCTTTAAAGACTTGATCGTTGCAGACCTGCCAAATATGACCTCTTTCTTGGCTTCCCTGGACAATTTAGGAGAAACTGCTGATTACATTTTAGAACAATACAAACACTCAACAACTTATGCAAAGGATGAGGTCCCGTTGTGGTCTCAACTATTGCCAAGCGTACTGGATTGCATGGAACAAAACCCTGTGTTGAAAGATGAAAATCAGAAAGACCGCTACCTTTTGCTGACACACTGCATGGCTTACGGCTACTCACAAGACAATAAACTTTTTGTTGAGGAACTCAAAAAGCTTCACACAGTGTTGGAGTCTAAGGATTGGTTAAAGTTCATTGCTACTCAAGTGGTGACAGCTTTCAAAGCTCTCAACCTGAAAGTATAACAAGTTGTAAAAATTAGAAAGAGGTATCGATGAACAGTCAACCCATCTCAAATAGTGAAAAAGTTTTTCTAAACTATGAACGCTCTCCATGTCAAACTTTAGCTTTTGCACTTCACATCATTGTAGGCTTGGGAGCTCTTGCGGCAGCAGGAGTCGGGCTTGGCTGTTTTGGGGCGCACCAAGGCTGGTGGCAAGCCGCCTCTTTGACTCAACTCACCCAAACACATTCTATCATCATGATGGCAGTGGGCGGCGCTGGTGGCACCATTTATCTCACTGTCAGCATTTTTGAGAATCGACATCGCAACCTTCCGATTGATCTGCCAAGACAACAAGAATCAGATAATCCTCAACCATCACAGAAAAATCTCAATCTACCTCCTAAATTGTTTATTTGCGGCACTAGACCGCCAGACTTGTTGGAGAAATCGAAACACCAGGGGCTTGAAGTAGATTCCATGCTAGAGACTATTGACTCTATGAACACGGAGGCCGATGTACAGTCAATTAGAATTGCTTCCCAGTCTTTCAAAGAAGAGGTCGATAATTATGAAGATTTCTATGCTATCTTGGATCGGCATTTATTTGATGGCGAATACAAGATTGGAGCAAGGCGTATTTTAGAAACTTGTCATGAACCCAATAGGTTGCCAGAATGGCTGACGGGTTCTGTTGAAAAAATAATGGCAGCAACAACTAAAGATCAGTGCCAGTTTCTCAAGGAAATAAAAGGAAATCTTTTCGCCATTTTTGCAAAGCGGCTGCTCTGTGATTTGGATTATGAAAATGATGAGCGGCACGAATTGATTCTTGCCATTTTGACGCATCCACATTTTGTTCCGGGTGCCGTCATTGGAATTGACACAGTTGAACGCGCTTTGGAATTATGCCATGACGAGCTCCTGATGAGGGTGTTGGCTGTTCAGATTATGTTGTACTTTACGGATCTCATGCTTCACGATGCTGGCCTTAAAAATCGGTTCGAATTACTCAAGCTTACTGTGGGAAGGGCAAAGCCCATGCATTACGCAAAGTTGGAAGTTCTTGTCGATCAGCTGCTGGAAAACTGTAGAGAGAATAATAATCCGCTCTGGGCTCAAACTTTGCCCCTCATTCTTTTTTGTGTAAAGAAACTTCCCGCAGAAACCGACGCACAGAAACAGCGGCATGGACTTGCCAAGTCTCTAGAATCGAGTTATTTTGATAATAATGACGGTTTTGCGAATGCACTGGAAAAGCTTGAAGAGACCTTGCAAAAGGAAGGATAGCTTCCAGAAAGGTCTCTGCTATTTTTAGAACCTTTTGCAGTTTGAAACTAAATCAAATTCCAGGGAATCGCTACCGTATTCCGATCTAATAAGTAGATTTCAGAGCCGGCGTAAATGACAAGTGCTGTAGCAATTGTGTTATGGGAGTATGTTTCTCGAAAGGCTTTTAAACCACTAAGATCTGTTTTTCCCAATTGCGTTTTACATTTGATTTCGATGGGATAGAGCGTGCCGTTCTTTTCTAGGATCAGGTCCACTTCAGCGCCACCTGCAGTGCGCCAATGATAGGCATTGGGAGGCAACGTCAGGGTTGCAAATTGCTGATGGATGGCGTTCACAACCCATGTTTCGAACATTGCCCCCAGTTTTGGATTCACTGCCAATGAATCTGGCGATTCAATTTTTTGAAGATAACAGGCAAAACCTGTATCTTTGAAGTAGCCCTTTCTTTTTCCGCTCAAGCGTTTGATTGTATTGCCATGATAGGGAAAAAGTTCTAACCATTGATAGGTAAAGCTTAAGAGATCGACCCAACGTTTGGCTGTCTGAGGAGAAATGCCAATTTCTCGTCCTAAATGGGAGGCGTTAATCTCTTGGGCAGTAAGAGAAGCTAAAATCCCCAAAAAACGGTCAAACTCTGCCATCTGCCGTATATCTTCCTGAAGCCTAATGTCACGATCGACATAAGTTTCCAAATAGGAGCGGAAATAGCGGGGAATCTGGGAGAGAGGAAACTCAAGTGTCGCCGGAAAAGAGCCGCGGAAGAGAAATTCAACAAGTGGCATAGAGAGATTTTCAATTTCTCTTTTTTGATAAAAAGTGTCGGGATTTTCTAAATATTGAGACAGCCACCCGGCACTTTTGCCTTTTTTCAACCTCTCTTGCAAAGAGAAATTATCAAGATGAAAGATGGCAACCCTTCCTGCCATACTCTCCGCAACGCTTTTCAGAACGCTGAAGTTCTGAGATCCCGTTAAAAAGTATTGTCCCTTGGTCTCATTTTGGTCCATTCTCCTTTTGAGTGCCGGTAATAGCTCAGGCACATACTGAACTTCGTCTAAAATAAGAGGAGCGGGAAAAGAATTGAGGAATAGCTCAGGATCTTGCCTTGCTCTGTAAAGATCTTGAATGGGATCAAAAACAATGGCTTTAGTGTCAGGGAACATATGGGAGAGCATCGTACTTTTCCCCACCTGCCGCGCCCCTAAAACTAAGATAGCCTTGAAGTACTTGGTAGCTTCTAAAATTTGAGTCTCTAAATGTCTCGGGTAATATTCCATCTACCTTGCATTTTAATGATAGCATGGTCAATTTGCAAGCATTATTTGGAAAAATAAACCTAAATTCTATACGTATATTTATAGAAAACTAACATAAATATGGTAAAATTTATGGAAATTAAGGAAGTAGAATGTATTTTGCCGTCAGTTTTGCAAAGAAAATTGCAGGTAACGTAAAATCAAGATTTTTCGATCAGCAGCCCTTGTGTTTGATACCCTAGCGGTATTTATTTATGGAATGGACTCAAAGCAATTGGCTGTGATACTGGAAAGCCCTGCAAAGAGCTCATCAGTTCCGCAAATTATCATAACATAAAATTACTTTAAAAAATTAGTTGATATTATTTTTTGAGGCATGCTAAAGATTAGTTAATCAAAAAGGGTTAACTATGGACAACTGGGCTGAGAAAAATCTATCGCACAAGAAAAATGAGGGCTCGTTCAATCAGATTCTTGAGAAAAAGAAAGATGGGATTAGGTCGAGGGGGCATCTTCCTTACGCAACTGTCGATCTTCAGCTAGAGCTGTTAGATCAAATCATTCAATTTGAGCTCGGCAGGTTTCTTTTGGAGCGGGGCGGTTTGAATGGTTATTGGACAGACTATGTGATTAAATACCCTTCAAGAGCTCAAATTAGCGGCAACAACATCGAGACATTTCTTTTAAATAAAGCCCCTACATGCCTTGCGATCCGAGAGCGCTTTGAAATTCACAAAAAAGAGATCCAAAAACGTGTTAAGGAAGGAGTCTCATTTGCCTCAATTCCTTGCGGGGTCATGGCTGACCTTTTAGATGTCGATTATTCGGGCATTTCTAACTTTAAGCTCACCGGAATCGATATCGATCCAGAGACATTAGAAGAAGCTGAAGAACTTGCAAAAGAAAAAAAATTGCAGGGTGACTGCGAATTTTATGTCCGCGATGCCTGGAATTTGCAAATTGAGAATCAATTTGATTTGATGACAAGTAGTGGTCTGAATATTTATGTTTCAGATGATGAAAAAGTGACTGCCCTTTACCACCAATTTTGTAGAGCTCTGAAACCAAAAGGCTGTCTGCTCACAAGCTTTTTAACTCCCCCACCGGGCCTTCCCGTTCAAACAGAGTGGAATATTTCCAAAATCCATTTGCCCGATGCTCAGATGCAAAAACTGATTTTCAATGATATTCTCGATTGCAAATGGCAAACATTCCGTACAAAAAATCAGACAATCGAACAGCTTAAAAAAGCTGGCTTTGAAAAGTTTGAGTTGATTCACGATGAAGCCCACATTTTTCCGACTATAATTGCGACAAGATCGTAATTCGATTTTGTGCTATTTTTTTGGCAAATTGCTCAAAGGTTAAGCCAAATGAATGTAGCCACTGTTCAATCCTATTTTCAGGAATCAGCAAAAGATCGCGTTGCTTTTTGGGAAAATCAAGCGCGTGAACTTTCCTGGTTTCGCCCCTGGAATAAAGTCCTCGAATGGAATGTCCCTTATGCTAAATGGTTTGTTGGCGGAGAGCTAAACGCTTGCTACAACTGCCTGGACAGGTTCATGTCCACACCTACAGAGAATAAAACAGCGCTTATTTGGGAAGGAGAGCGGGGTGAGAGCCGCAAAATCAGCTACGCTGAGCTTTTTAAAGAGGTCAATCAGTTTAGCAACGTTTTGAAATCGATGGATGTGCAAAAAGGTGACCGCGTTGCCATTTACATGCCGATGCTTCCGCAGGCCATCGTTGCCATGTTAAGCTGTGCACGCATTGGAGCTGTCCATACAGTTGTTTTTGGGGGATTTTCTGCAGAATCTTTGAAAGATCGTATTTTGGATGCAGATGCCAAGGTTTTAATCACGGCAGATGGGGGCTTTCGAAGAGGCAAAATCATACAGCTCAAAGAGATTGCTGATGCGGCGCTCCAGCACACTCCTAGCATCAAAAATGTGATTGTGGTCAAACACGCAGACCAGTCTGTTAAGATGTCACAAGGGCGGGATCATTGGTATGGCGAGCTTATGGCAGATGCTAAAGATGAGTGCCCTTGCGAGGTTATGGGTGCTGAAGATCTGCTTTTTATCCTCTATACCTCTGGCACAACAGGAAAGCCCAAGGGGGTTGTCCATACAACTGGTGGCTATCTTTTGGGAGCCAATTTTACAACCCGTGTGGTTTTTGATCCTAAGCCCTCTGATATTTATTGGTGCACGGCAGACATTGGCTGGATCACAGGACACACTTATATAGTTTATGGCCCCCTTTCAAATGGGATGACACAGCTGATCTACGAAGGTTCCCCCGACACTCCTGACAAAGACCGCTATTGGAAGCTCATCGAAAAATATAAAGTAAACACGCTCTACACATCTCCAACTGCCATCCGGACTTTTATGAAATGGGGAACTTCTTGGTTAGAAGGAAAAGATCTCTCCTCTTTGCGTCTTTTAGGCTCTGTGGGTGAACCCATTAACCCGGAAGCTTGGAACTGGTATCGCAAAGAGATCGGTAATAATAAGTGCCCAATTGTCGATACATGGTGGCAAACGGAAACGGGAAGCATCATGATCTCTCCGATTCCAGGTTATACAAAGCTTAAACCGGGAAGTGCCGCAAAAGCACTTCCTGGTATCGATGCCGCCGTATTAAACACGGAAGGAAACCCAACAACAGATGGATTTCTGGCCCTTACCTCTCCTTGGCCTTCCATGATGAGAGGCATTTATAAAGACAACGCGCGCTATGAACAGACCTATTGGAAAAAATGGAACAATCGGTACTATTTCTCAGGAGATGGGGCCAAAATTGACCATGAAGGTTATTTCTGGCTTATGGGCAGAGTCGACGACATGATGAATGTATCAGGTCATCTTTTGGGTACTATGGAAATTGAAAGCGCTCTTGTTGATTACCAACAAGTTGCAGAAGCTGCTTGCATTGCAGTCAGCCATGAAATTAAGGGCCAGGCTATTGTCTGTTTTGTGACCCTCAAAGATGGAGTCAAACCAGCTCCTGAGCTCGAGCAACTCCTTAAAGACCACGTTGCCCAAAAAATCGGAGCTATCGCCCGCCCCGAAAAAATCCTGTTTATCCCAGATTTACCCCGCACCCGAAGCGGGAAAATCATGCGCCGGCTCTTGCGTGACATTGCCGAAGGCAATGTAATCGGCGATCTTTCCACACTTGCAGACCCAGGAGTTTTAGAAGAGATCAAAATCAACTACGAAAAAGAAGAAGTGACTGTCGAATAGCCAGCTTTATACCAGAATCTAGTTGCTTTTTTGCATTTCGACCACCCCAAAACCCCGGGGTTGAACGATCGTAAGTTACTTCATATTAATGCTTACGATAGCTCAACCGCGGGAATTTTCGGGTGGTCCAAATGTAGAAAATCAACTAGACTCTGGTATATTCTTGATTGTTGACTCTAAATATTTTATTATGGACCTCCATTTCTGAAAAGGAGTTACCAAGAAATGTTAAGAGTGCTTTTTTTATCTATAGCCTTAGTTTTTCCACTCGTAAATACAACCGCCGAAGAAAATTCATTTTTCGATTTCAAAAAAGAAGTCATGCCTAGGTTTGATTCCATCGAAGGTTGGTGCAGCCCTTTCAAAGCTTCCTTTTTAATGGATTTAGTGGCTGTCAGTAATGCTACAACAATTGTTGAAATAGGTGTATGGGGTGGTAAATCCCTCATACCAATGGCTCTTTCTGCGAAGTTTAAAGGAAGTGGTGTAGTTTATGGAATCGATCCATGGTCTACAGCTGATTCAGAAGAAGGTCAGGAGGGGGAACATAAAGAATGGTGGTCTACTGTAGATCATGAAACAATTTATCAACAGTTTCTGAGACAAGTATTTCAATACCAAGTCAATCAACATGTTGTTGTTATCAGAGAAAGTTCAAAAAGTGCTCCTTTAATAGAAAACATTGATATCTTGCACATTGACGGCAACCATTCCGATAAAGCTTCGATGGAAGATGTTTTAAAATGGGTGCCCTGTGTAAAAAAAGGGGGAATGATCATTTTTGATGACACAACTTGGGGATCCAATATCAAAGCTGTTGAGTGGCTGAATAAAAATTGTTTGCTCATCGGCGAATACACAGATGAACTGAACGCTTGGGGCGTCTGGATTAAATCATAATCGTATAATGTCCACGAATTTCCTTTTTACCAAATTTTAAACTATCAGGTTTAAAGCTATGCACAAATTTATAGTCACCCTTGCTTCTTTGTTGATCTCCTATTGTTTAATCGGAGCGGAAGTGTCCGATGAGGTTCGGTGTTTGCAAAAGCAGACACAAATGGACAGACAACTCACCGAATATATCCAACAGTTTCCCTACCATGCATATGAAATTTGTACAGTGGAGGGGTTGGGGAGATTTTTCATTGATAATATCCCTGATGGGATCAAATGGCATTTGCGAAATGGCATTTTCTGGGAGGGGGGAATCGCCCAATATGTCACTCACTACACACAACCAGATACAATTGCCATTGATCTTGGAGCCCACATTGGCATTCACACTCTCAGCATGGCAAGAAAAGTGGGTCCAAAGGGTAAAGTGATAGCATTTGAACCCCAAAACAAGATTTTCCGTGAGCTTTTTTATAATATGCGGCTGAATCAACTCCCCGGCGAAGTCATTCTTTTGCACAATGCCGTTGGAGAGGAAGAAAAATGGATCCAAATGTCCCCTGCTGATCCTTACAATGAAGGAGGCACTTCTGTAGGCGAAGGGGGCGATTCTGCCTGGATGGTCACTTTAGACAGCCTCAATCTTTCGAATGTCTCATTTATCAAAATGGATGTCGAATCTTACGAACTGCAAGTACTGCGCGGAGCTCGTAAAACGTTACTCAGAAACAAACCAGCCATTGTCTTTGAAATTTTGGGAGGAGTCGACCTCGACAACTGCTCACCGGAAATGCAAAGCCGCTATCAGGAAATTGTCGATTTCTTGACCTCTCTTGGATACAGTGTCTCCAGGATCTATGGTAACGACTTTGTCGCCCTCTTCCAACCTAACAAATGAATTTAATACTTTCCTGGAGTGCGGAGATCCTTCGCCGCCCTTCAATTGACAAGCAGACCTGCTGACAGCAAAAGTCATGGCTAAAATTTCAGTTAACAACAATCTTTCTGCCAATTCAAGGGTGGCGAAGGATCGCCGCATTCCAGGAAGCCGGAATGTTCATCGTGTTGCAACTTAAATCCTGTTGATTTACAATACCTTGAAATTTTTTATCCAAAGGGATGTCTGTGGAAAGTTCAGCGGCTATTGTTGGTTCAGGAAATTACATTTATCAGGATCCTGTTGCGTTTTTTGATTCTGAATCAGGCGAGCGGCAGATGCCCGATGTCATTCTGAGGATTTTCAATTGGTTGAAGCTAACCGATCTTGCAAATTGTTTGTATGTAAACAAAAATTGGTCAAGACTGGCAGCGGATTATGAGGCCTGGGGAAATTTGAAAGAAATTTCTCCCCGCATCAAGGTTTTAGATGGATCGGTTTGGAAGAATTATGTCGATTTGATTCTTTACGGGCTCTCTGTAGAAGATGAACCCCCAATTGATAAAAAAGTTGAGATTCCAAAGCTGAAAAAAGGGCTTTCTCTTGCGATTGAAAACAAAAAAGGGATCGCCTATTTGACCATTCCAAAAGGTCTTAACATTAATACACTTTTGTCGATTATAGCTTCTATGCCTGACATAGGAACAAAATTGAACGTGTTTAAACGGATACAAGAGGCATTTGGGGATATCAAGGTTGATGCAACGTATAGAATCGTGATCACACGGAATATCTTGGCAGATACCAGGACAGGTCAAATTGATTACGAGGGATGTAAACAGCAGAAAATCCGAGAAACAATGGCTCTTATGATCCTCACATTCTTGAGAGACAAAGAATTTTTATATAGTGGAGAACCCACAACATATAATTATTCCGAAGAAAAGCTCCCTGGCTTACCATGGCCATTGGTTATTGGGGATTTTTCTCCTAACAACTTCTCCCTCATCGTTGATCATCTAGATCCTAGCTGCCGCACCCTCTTTGGCACCGGCGTTGTTGTCCGTACTTAATTTTTACATGTTATCTTAATAAACAATTAAAACTCCTGTGATACAATCGTTTTATTGTTCTTAAATTAAGATTTCTATGGAAAGTTCTGTTAGTAAGATAGGATCTGGGGCTCACCTATATCCTTATGTATGTCCCGTTGCCTTCTTCGTTTCGGGTCAGGAAAAGGGCTTGAATGTGCCCAATGTGGTCCTCAAGATCTTTACTTACCTCACGTTTGAGCAGCTTGGAGATTGCCGCCTTGTCAATGAGCAGTGGTCGGCATTTGCCAGTGAAGCTACCGACTCCCAAGCCTGGCAAAATTTAAAGGGAATGTCTTTCCGCCTAATTGTTCTGGATGGCTCTATCTGGAAGAACCACGTTGACTTAAAGGCTCATGGACTCTCTGTTGATGACGAACCTGCAGGTGATAAAAGAGAAGAAGTTGCAAAGCTCAAAAAGGGGCTGACTTTAAAAACAGAGCTCAGGAATGGGATTTCCTACCTGACAATTCCCAAAGGCCTTAGTGTTAAGAAATTGCTTAAAATCGCTGAGTCTCTATTCAAAAATATCGCTGTAGCGAAATGTATTTTAGAGCAGTTTGGGGATATCGAAGTGGATAAAACCTATAAAATAGTCATCACCAGAGATATTTTGCTGAAAAGTCGGGGTTTGCAATCGCTGACTGAGTTGGACGATTTTCTGGAGAGGTTTTCTTGCGACAAGCAGAAAATCATAGAGACGGTGGCGCTGATTGTCCTTACCTATATGACTACAGGAGAAACTCTGTATATCGATGAACCCTGTGCCTTCACTTATTGTGCTGAACAAATCAATGGCCATCAAACCATGGTTGGGAACTGCAACACCTCGGGCTTCGACATCTACGATGCCTTTTTGAATGGCGAAGTCAACGCCGGCGTAGGCGCTGTCGTCAGCAAAACCTAATCCCATATGTGCTCTCTTGGAGTGCGGCGATTCTTCGCCTCCTCCCTTCTATTGTCACAAAAACTTGCGGGATGCGCAAACTTTGGCTTGAAATATATCAAATCCCATCAATCTTTCTGCCAATTGAAGGGCGGCGAATAATCGCCGCACTCGAGGAAAGTTGTAAGCGCCTAAGGCTCTGCCGTAGGCGCTTTTTCATTCCAGTTGCTTTACACTAGATCGTTAGAGATTTCTGATATTCCGCATGGATGGGCCTCACTTTTTCCTTCAAGCCAGAGATATATCTGTCTACAGCAGAAGCAAAAATTCCCTTTTTGTAGCTGTCAAAATTATCCTTAACTCCCAAGATGGCAAGCACTTCTTCAAAATCACTTGAGCCTCTCCCCTTTTTAGTTTGCATTAAAAGATTCCAACCCTTTTCGAAGTCTTTATTGCCTAAAAGTGTCATAAAATAGTCTTGGAGTTTATCCATGTTCTGATCAAAGAGCACCGCAAAGGCATCTTTACTCCCGAAGTTTCCAACAAGGTTTAAGATTTCGGTGCGGATTTTACCAGTAGCCACATCGAGTCCAGAGACAAGTTGAGGCTGATAGTTGGAAATCACTACCGTAGGTTTAGCAACTGTGACGGTAGGAGGTGTTTCTTTAGGCTCAGGAAGGAGGATGGGCCCCTCATCATCAGACGTGTCTTCATCAGACATGCCAATGACCGCTTTTTCATTTATATAATTCTCAAAGCTGAAGGTTTCAGGTTCTGGTTGAGAACCATCCAAAGCTTCCATCTCCTTGCGTAGCTCTGTACGCAGCTCTATAAGGAGCTTGCTGGATTTTATAGCTCCACTGTCTATCAAAGTTCTGATTGCTTGGTCGGCATTATAGCCACTCAGCAACTTGATCCAGATCTTAAGGACCGTTATTTCTTGAGGACGGTATTTGGATTTGTCACAGTTAGCAGCGAGCTTTCGCTGTGCCACTTTCAAAAGCCAGGGCAGATCCCCATCAAAGACAGTTTCCTCGTTGAGCTCCAATTTCTTATCAAGAACTTGGCTGGCTGCTTGTACAACCTCTTGGTCGGCATTGTAGATCGTTTCAATGAGCTCCGCACTTTGAGGTGCCCTCACCTTTTGTAATATCCTCACCAAATCAGCCAGTTGGCCCTTATTTTGATTAACATAAGTAACCAAATAATCGAGCTCATCCAAAGTGTACTCTGTCCAGTTAAGGAAGAGTTTATTCATCACCATCGTTTTGATAAATTCTGGATGGTCTACGGAAACTTGGTGTGCGCGGTCCATGCACATCCGCATCGAGAAACTCTCTTTCGAAAGCGTATAGACGCCGATGCCTACAGAACCATTTGTATTATTCCGCGCTTTCGATTTCTCCATCTTATCAGGATCTGGCAGTTTTGACCGAGAATGCTGGCATGTTTTATGGATAGGTCTTACCGCCCTTTCTAAGTCAGCCTTAAAGCTGGCGTTGGGATCCTTTGTATCAGTCGTTTTGCCAAAAAGTTTTCCAAACCCGCTAACGACGCTGCTAGGAGGAGTAATTGTGACTCCCAAGGTTGTGAGAACTTTGTCAAAATAATTTGTTAAGAAAAATTGCCAACCATTTTCAAAACTTCCATTGGTTAAGCAATTTTCAAAATAGGTTTTAAGCGTGGTACTACGTTCTTTGAAGATCTGCTTAACCTGATCTTCAGTTTTACTCTTCAATTTGCCGGTCTTGATCATATTCATAAACACATCGCGGATCTCTAAAAGCGCTGTATCGACTGGATCGACTGGCTTTCGAGGAACAGCCGCTTCCGGCTCATTCTTGCGCGCTTCAATCAAGGCCGGCGCCACCTGTTCTTCCCGCTCGGCGGGCGTGATGATAACAGATGAGAACTGAGAGCCATTTTGCACAACCAAAAGCTCAACAACCGGATCCCCATGGGATGGCAGTCTATCCAAAAGCTTCCAAGCTCTTTCAGAGATGCAAAGATCTTTGAAATCTTCGGGTAACTCAACCCTGCGTTCCCCCTCAGCGATCGTTTGAATCGACTGAAAATGGGTTCCATACCAGTAAGGATCTAAACTACTTTGGTTAAGTGCAAAATCTTTAAACGCCTTAAACTGGATTGGCTTAATGCTCTCGTAGATGTTGCCCGGAGTCAAAAGCCTTTCCTGTTTCTCTTGCCTTTGCTCCCGTTTCTGCTCTTGAAGCTGTTGCACTTTCTGCTCAGTGCGTGTGCCGGCTTCATCATCCATACTGACTTGCTCTGGCAAATGCGCTTTCAAATATTGCTGATAATCGGGATCTGAAAGACGCTTCAGCTCAGCTTCAATTTCGCGCTGAGCTTTCTCAAAGCCAAACATCACAGCAAGATATTTCAATACTATCTGACGCACTATCGCACATTCTTCAGGAGAAAAATCTTTAATGGACTTTAGTTCATCTTTAATAAAGTTACTGAGCTGCCGCTTATGCTCTTCCTCCTTAACTTTAGCACAACTTGTGATAAGGCCCATAGTTTTGAGCATTTTAATTTTAGTCGCTGCCGCATCGCCGGCTTTTTTGTGCTTTTTGCAAATTAATAGAATTTGATTCTTAAAACTTGTCTTCATCCGATCGATTTTTTCCAATTCACCTTTACAATTTTTTATCATGAAAGTGATCGGATCAGCCTTTGTGCGAGCCTTATACTCTTTCTCCCAGTTACTGCGGCTGCTTAAGATATAAAGCTCTTTCAGTGCTTTATAGACAGCCTGTCCTTCGATCTCTTCAAGACATTCTGTATTTTTGATGTCTGTCAGATCAAAAGGTGTTCTTACCTCGGCATCGATATACTTTTTGAGCGGCACTTGCTCTTTAAAGATGCTGGCTTTGACGTTTTTGACGTCCTCTTCACCTAAAGTGTTTAGCATAAAATAGCGCATGCAGTGGCCAATGGTGATGTCCTTGGCATCCACACCGCGATCCTGCCAGACTTTTCTAACCTGATCTTCTGTCTTTTTGTCGTGAGACATTCTGATATCATGCCCCATGTCGATGTGGCGCAATCTCCAGAGAAGCTGTGCGATGTCATCTTCGAGGTTTCCAGCACCTACCATCGCTTCCCCATACTTCCCACCTCCACGTGGTACATGGAAGTGTACACCCCGCCCATCCTGGCGGTTATACAAGAAGAGACCATTCGGATCGATCGCGTTGCTTTCGTAGGTCATCGGGAAGAAGTGCTCTCCCGAATTCCAGATTTTTTTCACAAGCTGCTGCTCTTCCCGAACACGGTAGATCATCTGGCGCGGATTTTCTTGTCTCAGTCTACTTGCCAGTTTCTCACTGTCATTGCCCAAGACTTTATAGTCGAAGTTCAAGATGGCATGGCATTTGTCTTCCTTGGCCAACTCTTCGATACGCTCAAGCGGATCATCAAATGTTTTTGTCTTCCGATCAAGATGCAAGCAAAGAAGGGTTTCTCCCAAAACGACATCAGGCGCTTGAGAGTGCGCATCTGTGTAATCGGAAAGATTCAATGCAAACGGCTGGCCCGTACCAGAACCTACACGTACATCTGTCCCCAATCCCAAATCCTGGGAGTTAAAGGTGATCTGTTCGTGATAGACACGGATTGACGGTGTTTCGAGCATGATATGACGCAAAAACTGAATGCGCTGAAGGGCAAGCTCTGGATCTTTGATAAAGGCCTCGTAATGATCCCCTTTATAATTGGTAGATGCAACATCGCCAATTTTTTTAGACCATTGGGTCCACTTTTCTTTAGGATAAAGAGGGGAAATTGCCTGATCCAAAACTCCGAGCTCTTTATATTTAGTTCGGAAAATTTCTTCCCCAATCTTATTCCCTGCTCCTGCATAGTGGAACATATGGTGAAGGATATTTTCTGATTCCTCCCCGTATAAAACGCCCGGTTTTTCTCCTTCCCCGTCAAAAGGAACCACAGTAACCCCATTTTGAGAAGAGATTCCCCTTTCAAGCTCGGGATTGACCCCGCGCACAGAATCCATGGTTTGAGAAAGGAAGGTCTTCAAAGCGCATAAATAGCCCTTTTCGTCTTGTTCAGCTCCCATTTTCCAGGCTGGTAAACCGTTGGGATGAGCGTCTCTGATTCCCAGAACAAAGTCTAAGAACTCTTCTTCATTAATTTTCTGCCAAACATCCTTTTTCCAACCTACAGCTTCCCAGAAATCGTCATCCCGATAAATAGAGCGTGCCACACCTCTAAATGCCTGCGGTATATCCTGAAGCGAGCGCAAGTTATTGCCCACAATCTTATCCCAAAGATCTGCATGATGGTCTTTAATCGTGCGCATTAGCTTCTCGGCCACTGTAAAGCGGATCGCATCGACTGTCCGGAATGGGCCCGTTGCAAAGTTGTATTCGAAGGAGATATCAAAGTTAACATCTTCATCGATCAGATAAATGGTTTCAGGTTTCTTGAAATGGGTTTCGATTTTTTTCAATAACTGGAGCTCAGCAAATACCTTAGACCTGTCTTTGCCAGGTTCCATGATCTCTAAAAATCCCTGAAGCTGAACCCTTTTGTCTCGTAAAGCCGCAATCTGGGACGGGGATGTCAAGATGGCTTTTTTCTCTTGTTTCAAATTCTCAAGGGTTCTAGCAAGCGTTTCAAGATGCTCGATCGAACGCTCCGCAATGAACTTATCCAGTTGCTTACGTCCTTCCGTCGCGGATAGCTTATTTAATTCGGCGGAATACGCTTGATCCAGACCAAAATCGATGCTGAACTGGAACACAAAAGCTTTGCCGCCCATCGAAACTGCGAGCTGATCGACAAGCGCATCAGTAGTCACCATGACAGGCTCATACTCTTTTTGAATGAGCAAGTCGATAGCTTCAGGGAAGATAAAGTCAGATTTCCCTGTTCCCATTTTAGCTTTGATGAAGCGAACAGGTTTTCCTTCCTCTCCCATTTGTTTCATATCTTTCAACATATTTTGCAAAGCATCGATCGCTTTATCACGGCAAATCCACTGATTGCGGATATCGCTTACGAGATATCTTCTGCTAAACTGCTGATCTTTAAGAAATTCAGTTTTTACCTCTTTTCCATCAACAATCTTGGTTTCGTTGTAGCGTAAACGATTCGCTCCCCCTTCCAAGAAGCCTTGCAAGAAGGCGCTATAGCGGAGCCAATCGGCGTTTTGGTTGGCAGCGCTTTGGACCATCTGCTCTTCAACGTGGCTGTCAAATGTAAATGGAACGCTTGCTTTAAGCTGCCGAGAAAGGGGTGCAAGGCTTCTGCACACTTCTTTGGCATGTCCATATTGCTGCAACTCTGTCATCGACAGAATGTATTCGGTAATCTGCTCAGCAAATTTGACTTGAGCCACTTCATCTTGAAGACGTCCGAGCTGTCCATAGCGGTAGATATCAAAAACAGCCTGGATGATCTGCTCTTCAGTTAATGCGTTTCTATCGGCAAACAGATGGGCAATATTGAGCTCTGCGGCATACATAGAGGCTGTATCCAAAAGACGCCCTCTAAGGGTGCTTGTCTTTTTATCGAGAGCCTTAATGTTGTTGCAGACTTTCAGGTAAACAGATTCAAGAGATTTGACCTTAAAGGAATTTTTCGTCCTTGTATTCAGATCTTTTGCCGCATCATCAATCCCTTTCTGTTTCATTTCGAGGCTATGATTTTCCCGATCTGAAAGGTTTGGATCGCAAGCAAAATACTTCGCTTTGCAGCGCTCAGCTCTTTTATCCCAAACAGACTTCTCAGTCTTTTTCCACTCCCCTCTATTGGCATCCCAAACTCTTAGGGAATCTTCAAAGTTAGCTCCCCACTTCATGTCGACAGTTGATGGCTTAACCGCTACAGGTTCGTAGGCAGATGGGGTCACTTTGGGATAAGGCTCTTGAGAGATGCCAGCTTCTTGTAAATAGCGGGCATGGACAGCCTTCATCTGCTTTTTGAAATTGTTTAAATATCCCTGGAGGACAAATTCTGTAAGTTTTTGTACCCCTTTTTGTGCCCCTTGAACTTGCTCCCCTGGTTGAGACGTAGATTCTTGGACAAGCTGTTTAATCATTTTTTCCAGATCCACCCAGACCGCATCAAAATCAGGGATAAGGAGAAGTGCATCAACAAATGGTAGAAGCTCATCTTTTTGCTGATTAAGCATGTCAATAATAGGGGCATAGAAAATAGTATTGGCTACAGCAGTTGTGATTTCATTCCAAAATCTCTCTCTTAAGGCTGTGATTTTATCAGTTTTATTCACATCAATAGGTTGCAGAGGAGGCTCTCTAACAGCAATCGCGTCCACAGTGATGACTTTTCCGGCCTGACCTTGTAGGGCAGCTGCAAGGAAAGTATTGAGAAGCTGACATGAAAGGTCGACGAAAACTTTTTTAACTCCGGTCTCGTGATCCTTGCCTCCAATGTCTTCATTGTAGGTAACGCTACTCAAACCTTTTTCATACAAAAGATTGAGCTCCGACATCCCTGCACGTATTGTATTCATGATGCCTGGGGCCATATCGAGTTTTTCTCTGTCTTCTTTACGTACAGCCTCCAGCGCCTGAAGATCGGGAAGTTGAAACCGGGCTTCTTTTAAATCCTTCAAGATAGCTCCCATTCCGTCGAGATTCCCCTTGCGATGGTCCTCACCAGTGCCAGTTTTACAATAGTGCCACCAGGCAAGCAGGGTTCTGCGTGCCGTATCCACTCCATTTGCAAAGCGCACCTTATCTTCAGCTAATGAGAGATTTTCAGGTTTTAATTCCCGCAGCAGGAAAGAGATGTCTTCAATTTCAAGGCTTGGAGTTGAGCGTAAAATCCATTCCCAATAGCTCCAGAAATTGGCAAGAATGGTAGATCCCTTAGGGTAGCTCCCTTGCTCTTTATGGAGCTGTTCGATAGACCATACGCCGTGCGGCTTCACATAATTTGCAATGAGATCTGCCATATCGGCCATTTCACGGGATGTTGGCAAAGCAAATTGAATGCGTTGTGCTCTTTCTTTGGGTTCTTTGATCAATTTTTTTTCTTTCCCAACAGCTGCCAATCCAAGGAGGATGGGGCTTTTGGTTAAAACTCCTTCTTCCTGCTTTGTCAAAAGAAGGCCAAGCTCTTTAAGCTGCCGGTGATGTGTGGTTAAAGTTTTGCGGTAATCAGCATAGAAAGCAGCGCCTACAAGCGAACGGAACACCTCAGCTGTATTATTCATTCCAAGGTATTCTTTGATTTTTTCTTTAGCCTCATCTCCAAACATCCCTTGGAGGGCTTTTTCCGGCTCCAT
Source organism: uncultured bacterium (assembly GCA_964588495.1). Lineage (GTDB taxonomy): Bacteria > Chlamydiota > Chlamydiia > Chlamydiales > JAAKFR01 > CAVPKN01. Next base: position 23,242 of record CAZPPS010000001.1, read on the forward strand.
TTTCAACCTATTTAAGGCTTTTTCCAAATCAAACATCTCAACGCCATGTTGCGCCTTGATCTTTGTACTGAGAGCTAAAACGGATGCCATCAATTTTGCTCTAAAAGCAGATTCCAGAGGTGATTTGGAAAGAACCTTTTCTGTAATAGCCTCTTTGATGATTGTGCCAAAGAACGTCAGTACCATTTTCTCAAGCTGGCTGACATCTTCCCGTGTTGGACTGTCATTTTGACTCATCAAATCCAAAAATCGGCTTGCAGTGCCCCAATCCCCTCTTAATGAGGCAACATGGGCTAAGTAGAAAAACCCTGCTTGCGAAGAGGATTCGCCCCGTCCATCGATCCGGTATTTAATTCCTCTTGGAGCTGTAAAGCTTCTTGCCAAATCTGCAAGCTGATCCACCATATTCGGGTCGACTCCACCCATCTGTGCTAGCATTTCAGCGCCATCGACAAGCCCATCGGCTCCTCCGGCAAAATTTTCAGCCATCCCGGCTACATTGCGGACTATTCCCATGTTAATGTTACCGGTAACACCTGCAGCATCCAGCGCGCCCCCTGCAAAGTCGATCACATCTGTGATGGACTTCATAAAGTGCACTTTAGCGCCTTTTTTACCACCGCCTATGGCTGTATGGGGGAAAATCCAAATTTCTTCATGCCCTGTCACGATATTTTTAAGAGGGAGAAGATATTCCCGGTACTCTTTGCCAAATCTCTCTTCATATGTTTTGGTATTGGTCAGCTGCCATACCCAATCTTCATTTCCACTCACAACCCAGGTATCGCTACCCGCTTCCTGACGTTTAATAATCAGCTGTTCCCCTGTGCTGGGGTGGCGTGGGAAACGGATCTCATCCACCTGGTCCCGATTTTTAGAGAGCAAAAGCAAATCGGAACCGCTGCGGAAATTCAGCAACTTTGCGTCCCGTTCAGAAAGTCCGGTGCACACCCATTTGCGCTCTTTGCCACCGCCCAAAGTAGCCCCTCTAATTTTACTGCCGCTGATATGCAGAGCGATTGGATCTTCATCGAGGCGGTGTCCATGCTGGGGAACCAAAATATTCGATGTATCCTGGATGTCATCTTTACCGACAGCAATCCATGCCCCTTTTTCTTTCACCAGATTTTCAACCGTTTTATTGGTGCTTTGAGACCAAAGTTTCCAGAACTTATCGCGCTCGTGCGTGCTTAAAGCCAGTTTCTGAAACTGCCAGCTCTGTCCCTTTACAACCTGGAAAATTTGGAGGGATTTATCACTTTTTCTGTAGCGGAGCTTAAACTCAGCCCCCATCTTCTCATCTACCCACAAATAATCGGAAATGTCAGGATTTTGGGGATCTTGCATACAGGTCGTATAGGGATTTGCCGCTCCAAAAAGGAATTTGAAATCATCATGTTCCTTAATTTGTTTTGTCAGCCTGTCTCGCTTGCCATATTTAAGCTCACAACTAAAGCCCTCCCCCGTGCGGAGATCTACTTTAAAGCTTTTATTTTCTATGGCATAGACGTAAGGCTTTTCTGTTTTCTTCCAAATTCCATCTTGACCTGTTAAGTGTTTTAAAAGTTGACTGCATAGCTTAGAGTCCTTTTCAATGTCATTGGCAATCTTGGGAAGAAATTCTTTTTGGACCAGATGGTCAAGCTCTGCCTGTAATCCCGTATGTCCAATCTCAAAGGGTGAGTTTTTCATGATGAAAAACGCATTTAGGAGATTGCGCCATCCATCGATATTCTCTGGAGGGAAATGGGAAAAATAGCAGAGGGCAAAAGTGGCATAGAGCTTTTGATCTGCAGTATCGATTTCCTGAAGAAATGTTCCCACCATTTTATCGTGTTTGTAAGCAGGAAGGGCCTTTGAGATCTGTTTTGCCAGGCCAGCATCACACTCAACGACTGCCTGTTTGCGGATACGCTGACAAACTTCGCGGACAAAAAGTTCTGAGCTGATATGTGTTTTGCCTTTTTTCTGTAGATATCCACAAATCTCTTTAAAAAGAGGTCCATTATCGATGAAATAAGCAGGGTTATTTCTGAGTTGCTCCTGAATCAGCCCCTGCTGGAAAAAGTTTTTATGCAAGGTGTGCTGGATCTGAGGATCTTCTATCTTATCGGCATACTGCAAGATGAAATCAAAGCAACGGGTGACAGCAATTGGAGAGAGTTTTTCACCATTCTTTGATTGGGTCAAGGCTGTTCCTATTAGCATGTATTCCTGTACAGGATCCATCCCCTTGGACTCTTTTTCTTCTTCTGACTGTTTACTTTTCTTTTGTTTATCTTGAGCACGGCGATTGGCAACTTCCAAAAGCTTTTTAATTTCCCGATCTCCACCTACTTTCTCGGCGATAAGAGCATCGGGGGATTGGCCCATGAAGTTTTTACGCTCTTTAAAAGTTGCAGGATTTTCCGCAATCGTGTCGTCAAGAGCTAAGAAGCCTGCTGAATCGGGACTCGAAGAGAGAGTCAGATTTCCATATTCATCTTTATCAAGAATGCCGCGGACTGTTGGAGCCGCAACGAGATAGATCGCTGGCATTGCAGCAAAAGTATTTCTCACTGCCTCATTGGTCATCTTTTGTTCGGTCATGAACTCCCAGGCAGCTTTTGCGTAACTTCCAGATCTGTAAGGCTTCATATGACGAACAGGATCACGCATGATCTTACGCATCGCATCGAGCCGGGCAATATAGGCAAAAGCATCCGGAACCAGACGCTCGCCTCCATCACCTGGAGTAAACTGCCCCTTAAACTGATAATCTATTCTCTGACTGAGAAGTTTTTTCTCGTCCTGACCAAACAATTGAGGCTTAAATTGGGTTCCATCTCCCAATTCGTCATACCCAAGCATAAAATTCTTGGCATGTTTGTCGTCAATATTAGCACTATTTCCGGCATGCTTATCGAAACATCTTTTGCAGGCAGCATAACGCTTTTCAAACTCAGGAGAAGAGCCCACAAGCACACTGCAATCTTGATCCATGAGCCAAATGGCTCGTTGTGTATTACAAAACGTTTTGCCAATCCAGTCTGTGCCTCCCAATTTATAAGCATAGAGCTCTTTGGAAACGCCCATAATTTTGGCATAGCGACCGAGCACGGCATGCGTGCGCTCACCCGCCTCATCATGACAGCTGATCCCCCTTACCAAACGGTCCCAATCTCTATCGAGAGTCTTAACGTTGATCCTAAGGGTAAGATTGCCGCGAAAATCATCGTTCCTTTTAGCATCTGCTATATCTCTTTCGAGTTGAGCTTCTCGAGTTTCTTTTTTTTCCTTATCACTAGGAATCTTAGGATCATCAGGCTTATGTCTTGGATAAGGATACTTACGGCTTATTTCAAAGGGTTCATTTCGATACTTTTCATAATCAGCTAACTGCTGATTGTAGAGCTTTAAGTCTGCATCATAGCGCTCTTGCTCCTCCTTATGGCGCGCGTCTGCTTTTTCCCATTCGTCTTTAAGTCTTTTTGTTTCCCTTTCTTCGATCTCCTGATCCCGCATAGCGATAAAAGCATCGCGTTGAGTTTCAAGCGCCCTTATTTTTTCAGGGCTATTTTTGTAGGTATTGAAAATCCCTTCAGTACCGGTAAGAGGTGTTAGTTTCATGGGGATCAGCCGGCTGAACATGTGGCGCTGGATCAAAGGCATAACCACATTAAATTCAAAAACTTCATGAGGCTTTAAAGGATAGGTTCCAGAGCGTAAAGAGGCCTCCATCATTCTTTCTGCGAGACTATCGAGATTTTTACCCCAGCGAGTCAGTTCTGCCTCAGTTAAGGAATCCCAAAATGTGAGTTTGTCGAAAGTCGCATCATCAGCTGGCGGCAGAGACTGCATCATCCCTAAAAGAAGGGATTTTGCAGCCAGAGGATCGGCATTTTTTTGCCTTAAGTAGTTTTGGGCACTTTCCAAAAGAGTGAGGAACAGTTTTTCAATTTCCTTACGCTCATCAATAGCAGCATAACCCTCTGCATTTTCCATGCGGATGCGTAAGTCGCCAACACCTGCCCACTCTTCAATGGAGACACGGGAATTTTCCACATCCTTGACAGTCACCGGACGTTTAATGACCTCTTCAATGTCCCTCTCTAAGGTCGTACTAAAAATGGAGACCTTATTCTTGAGGTTGTCGATGTCTTTTTGTTCGAGATCCTCCCTTCTGCCCAGCTCTTCCAGCTTGTTTTCCACAAATTCGATCAAGCTATCAGAAACAGCTTTCGCTGTGTCTAAATCAACCTCTTTTTCCACATATTGACGCACTTTTTTGGCATAAGCCAAAATTCCATCGAGCGAACGTGCCCGCTCGTCGTTGTTCAAACGCCCCTCATTTTCTTCGTAATAAGAGATCAAATGGTTCACATAGACTTGATAGAAGTAGGCTTTGGAGGAGGTGATTTCCTCAAATCGATGCTCGTCTTGAGAAAGATGGGGATTCTCCTTAGTCTCAATCAAATCCTTAGCGTCATAGTGTCCCCATTTCGATTTAGTGATGCCATATGTAAACGTGATGTCCAACTGCGACGCAATCTCAAAGAGGGCTTTCACCGGATCTCTACTGGCTTTTTTCTCAGCAGAATCGGTGATCACAAGTGTGCCGTAGCGCAAAAGAAGAGAGCTAAGGGATTTATCCTGTCTGGACGGCCCTTTAATTTTGGCCTCTTTTTTATCTTTTGCAAGCGCAACGCTTTGGGTTGAGAAAAGAGCGCGGGCAAATTTTTTGCGTGCCTCAGGTGAGGTCAAAGAATTTGACACATTATATTGTGTCATCACCTGCATCTTTCTAGATTCGAGACTCGTTGAAGAAAAGCAGATATGCTTGGCATGAACAATATTGTATTTATTTTTAGTGAAAACAAGAAAGTGGGGTAAATAATCGCCACCCTCTCCTTGAGCCATAGGCAAAATCACAGGATGTTCCGTGGTGAGATTTTCAAGAGCTCTTGCCATCTTTTCAACCACGACATCGGCTCTTTTTTTACCACCCAGATTGATCGCTTCGCGCATTTCAGTGCCGAGCTCATAAGCCTGATAAAAGGCAGCAGAGGCACACTGCACAGCAGACATAATCTCTGGCTGCGCTTCTTTTTCATTGAGCTGCGAGTCTTGAGTTTTAATGTCTGCATGTTTAACCAAATCGTGGTCTTTCGGAATCGAAACCCATTCAGATTTAAAACTCACTTTTACTGTTGGGATTTGAATGTAATTGTAATCTTTATCGTAGTCATACCGGGATCCATCCTTTCGTTGATAAGGCGCGCCCTTTTTTGCAACCAACTTTTGGATCAGCTTATGGTTTTGATCAAAAGCCATTCCGTCTTTAAGGACATATTCGCTCTCAATTTTAATGTTATCCTCAGCGCGTTTGATAAACTCATTTTGTAATGGATCTGACTTATCAAATGTTATCTCTAATCCTTTGTCATCAACCCAAATTTGATAGTGGGTTTTTGTCTCTTTGAAAGTGCGATAAGATCCCATGAAAGAGATATCCTTGTCCCCACCCTCGAGTTCCATGTCTTTATGGTGAATGGAGGTATCTTCTTTAGAAAGAAATTTCCCCATAAATTTCAGCTGCGACAAAACGGCGTCATGATTGATTTCTCCCACACGGTCATGCTGAACAGGTCCCAGCATATCCGCGAAAGCTCGTGGATCACCTGCGCCGGCGATCATCTGATAAAGCCACATGAAAGGCGTTGCCAAAATCTCCAGTGCTGATTTCAAAAATTCAACGACGGCGTTAGAGATTTGCACTTGCTCAAATTGACGCAACGAAAGATCGTGAACTTTGTAGTATGTCCTGATCTGGATGCCAGATTCATCAACAGGGATGAGAGCCATCCCTTTCTGTTTTCTTATTTTGTTATCGATAACAGCATCTGCGTTCTTTTCTCTGATAGCCATATTGTTTTTCGCAATGTCATTTTTGAAACAATCCTCGTCATTTTTGAACTCACCAGTTAGGCTATTTTTTTGGGGAATACTAGAATCAACTGTTTGGTAATTCTCAACCTCAGCTTTATTAACAGTTTTATGGACACGTGTTCCATCCACATCGCAGTAAGAATAGGTGTACATGTTATTGGAGAAATCATGGATGCGGACAACGGAGCGGTTTGTCAGTTGTTGTTCTTTGGACCAAATGGTGGCAAAAATCTGGTTGCGCTCCCCTTCAGTTTTCCAAACCTTTCCATCGTCCTCTTTAACAAAAAGGAGATGGTTCAGCTTTTGAACACCTTGAATCTGCTTCCCACCTTTTCGGTCGATGGGAGCAAATTCATACACCTCTTTAGGGGTTGAATTTGCATTAACTGGTTTAGAAACTTGAATGTCTTTTCCCATAATCAACTCTTTTTTATAACTTTAAGAATTATTATACACTTATTGAATTAAAATTGGATTAAGATTTTAGATTTTTTCTAAAAGGCCGGCTTTACAGAACCTTTATACTTGTCAAAAATAATCTTTTTCATCTTCTCTGAGCTCATAATCTCCTTCAGCTTTTGAAGATCTTCTCGGTTGTCGTCTCCATCCCTGATCACGATCACATTGACATAGGGAGAATCGGCCGACTCGAGAGCTAAAGCATCTTTCAAGGGATCGAGCTTGCCTTGGAGGGCAAAATTGGCAGGAATCACGGCAATTTCCACATCGGGAAGGGCTCTTGGCAAAAACGCCGCATCCACTTCTTTAAATTTGAGATGTTTTGGGTTCTCTTCGATGTCGTAGACTGTGGCTAAATGTCCCTTTGGGAGTCCTTTAAGCTTGATCAAGTGCACTTCCTGAAGGAGCAATAAAGCCCTTGCCTCGTTGGTAGGATCTGAGGGAATCGCTACAAGAGCTCCCTCTTTGAGATTGTCGAGCTTAGTTGTTTTCTGAGAATAGATCCCCAAAGGCTCAATATGCACGGCAAGGAGAGGTTTTAAGTGGTAGCCACAGCGCTTATTTTGTTCGTCCAAAAAGGGTTGATGCTGAAAAAAGTTGGCATCGACCTGTTTTTCATACAAAAGGCGGTTTGGAAGAGTGTAATCGTCTACTTCAACAATTTTAAGCTTAATCCCTTCAGCTTCCAGCTCTGGTTTGATCGCCTCTAAAAGCTCTGCATGAGGGACAGGCGTTGCCGCAATTTTGAGAACCTTTTCTTTGGAAGCGCACGCCGTGCAGCAGAGAAGCGCTAAAAAAACAGAGATGAATTTCCTCACACACGTCCCCTTTGATGCTGAATCTTTTGCGAAGCGGCATTTCCAATCCATTGCACACCTTCAACAAGAATGAGCAACAAAATTAAAGTAATGAGCATTAAAAAACCATTAAACCTTTGATATCCATATTGGATGGCCACTTTTCCAAGGCCACCCCCACCCACGAGGCCAGCCATGGCGCTATAGCCAATCAAGTTGACAATAGTGAGGGTCATCCCTTGAATGATATTAGGAAAGGCTTCGGGCAAAAGAACTTTGGAAACAATCTGGAAGGTTGTCGAACCCATCACCTCGGCCGATTCAATCAAAGCCGGATCTACGTTTTTGAGGGCGCTTTCAATGACACGGGCAATAAAAGGGGCAGCGGCAAGTGTTAACGGAACAATGGAGGCAGTCGTTCCAATACTTGTGCCCACAATCCAGCGTGTAAATGGGAAAATGGCGATGATTAAAATCGCAAAAGGGATCGATCTTCCAATATTAATCAAAAGAGCTAAGGGGCGGTAGATCTTTTGATTTTCGGCTAAGCCACCTTTATCTGTTAATCGGAGCCAAATTCCAAGGGGAAGGCCAATCAGAAAAGCAAAAAAGGCGGAGGCAAAGACCATATAAAGGGTGTTGAAAAGCTCCAAAGGGATCATTTTCAGGGCCAAATTGATATTTTCAGATAAATTCATCCCACCTCCTCCCAAAAAACATCTTGGTCTGCCAAAAATTGACGGGCTTTTTGCCGCTCATCGCTAGATCCTGAAAGGGCAATCACTAAACAGCCCACCGTCTCTTTTTTCAAAATGTCGATGCTTCCAAATAAGATATTGACCTCGACCTGATATTCCCGAATTAATCTAGAAATCACCGGCTCTTTGGCACTTGTCCCTGTAAAAGAGAGGCGCAAAAGTTCCTGGTTATCCCCTTCCGGCAAAATATGGTCAGGAATCTCGTGGCTCATGTTTTGCAAAAACCGTTTGGTCGTGGGATGTTGCGGCTGAGCAAAAAGGGTTCCTGTCTCCCCTTCTTCAACAACTTCCCCGTGTTCTAAAACGGCCACTTTGGTGCAGATTTCTTTAATGACCTGCATCTCATGCGTGATCAAAACAATAGTTAGCCCTAGCTTTTGATTGAGAGCGCTTAAAAGCTCTAAGATCGAATGTGTTGTATGGGGATCAAGAGCCGACGTTGCCTCGTCACACAACAGAACTTCGGGATAATTGGCAAGGGCCCGAGCGATGGCAACGCGCTGTTTCTGCCCGCCACTGAGCTGTGTGGGATAAAGATTTTCTTTGCCGGTCAAACCCACTAGCTCAATCAGCTCATGGGCCCTTTTAAGACGCTCCTCTTTTGGAACGCCGCTAATTTCGAGAGGATACATGATATTTTCAAGGGCAGTTCTTGAAAAAAACAGATTAAAATGTTGGAAAATCATCCCAATCTGCTTGCGCTTGGTGCGTAGCTGTTTTTTGTCGAGCCCTGTCAGCTCATCCCCTTTTAGAAAGATCGCCCCTTTAGACGGTTTTTCAAGAGTGGCTAAGCAGCGGATCAGAGTAGATTTTCCAGCACCGCTCATCCCGATAATACCAAAAATTTCTTTGGGATAAACGGCCAGATTAATTTCTTTCAGAGCAAAGGTATTACCGAAACGTTTGCTTAAGTTTCTAATTTCGATGATCGGATGTTGCATAATAAAGTAGTATACGCTATCAGGTTAAAATTAACATCTATTTTGGGGTTAACATGGTCGAGACATTATGCAGTTCATTGGCGGAAATTGAAAGCCTTTTGGGACAAGAGGGCGACTCCCTCCTTTCCCACCGTTGCCGGACAGTGCCGAAAGAGCGCCTCCATATTCCCGATGGCAATTGGGTCGACCGTATTTTTACCCCAACAGACCGCAATCCACGCGTATTACGTAGTTTGCAGGCCCTTTTTTCCCACGGCAGACTCAAAGATACGGGCTACATGTCGATTTTGCCTGTCGATCAAGGAGTTGAACACGCAGCCGGGGCCTCTTTTGCCCCTAATATGGATTATTTTGACCCTGAAAACATCGTTCAGCTAGCTCTTGAAGGGGGCTGTAACGCGGTCGCCTCAACATATGGCGTTTTGAGCATGGTTGCCCGCAGATATGCTCATAAAATCCCCTTTATTATGAAATTTAACCACAATGAGCTCCTTTCCTATCCCAATATGCATGATCAAACCACTTTTGCGACCGTCCAATCTGCTTATGATATGGGAGCTGTCGCAGTGGGCGCCACCATCTATTTTGGTTCAGAAGAAAGCCGCCGGCAAATCGAGGAAGTTTCACGAGCTTTTGCCTACGCCCACGAGCTGGGAATGGCCACGATTTTGTGGTGCTATTTAAGAAACTCTGCTTTCAATACGCCAGAAAATGATTTCCATAATGCGGCCGACCTTACCGGGCAAGCCAACCATTTGGGAGCCACCATTGGCGCCGACATTGTCAAACAGAAGCTTCCTACAAATAATGGCGGCTACAAAGCCCTCAAGTTTGGCAAAACAAGCGATTTAGTCTACTCAGAGCTCTCATCTGATCATCCGATCGATCTTTGCCGTTATCAAGTGATCAATGGTTACATGGGACGGTGCGGCCTCATCAACTCGGGCGGCCCCTCAGGCAAAAATGACCTCGCAGAAGGTGTGCGCACAGCAGTCATCAACAAAAGAGCCGGCGGCATGGGCCTCATTTCTGGCCGCAAAGCCTTCCAAAGACCGATGAAAGAGGGAATCAAACTCCTCAACACCATCCAAGACGTTTACCTGTGCAAGGACATCACGATCGCCTAAAAAATTCGTGAACGCGCCCGTGCCCGTGCCCGCCCGTTTCCCTAAATATGGGAAGAGCATGGGGCAAAGAAAACAGAAAACCTTTAATTTTAAATATCACTATTGTATACCATCAGCCATGTCTATATTGGGAGTTGGTTCGGGATCGTCATGCTGTAGTTGGGTGCCTTGCGGGGATAGCTTAAAGGACCGGATTTGTCCCCATTGGCGGATGGCAGCAGGACTTATTACGTTGGCGTCTTGCATCATCGGCATTGTTTGTGCGCTCATCTGGAAACAACCTTATTTAGCGATCGCTTATGTTCCCGGAGCTGGAGCTTCTACCTATCTACTTTACCTCAGTTGGGAATTCCGTAATCTGAAAACGTTTTCTGAAGATTTGGACATTCTGGAGGCTGAAAACAAACATTTAAGTACCTCTGTTGCTAATTTTGAGGAAAAAACGGGAGCTCATGTTGAAAAGCTGCGCACACTGGAAACTTCTCTGACAGGCTTTGAGAGCACAATTAAAGAAGACACAGCCAGCTTTGCAGAACTACTTAAACGTTTCGCAGAAGAAGTGAAACACTTCCAAAGTACTGAAACCAGTTTTGAAGAGCACGAACAAATCCTTGCGAATACGACCGGAACCCTTCAAACCCTCCTTATCAAGGTGGACACTTGGCTGAGCAAACAGGACAAATTAATTGCTGATCTTTCTATAAATGTCACCCAACTCAGCAGAGAAAACACAACTTTAAGCTCCAGTAACGAAACTTTAAGTAAGACCGCTGCACAGCTAAAATCTTTTGAAAGCGCTCTTAGCGAGCTCAACACCGCCACAAACGAAAAGCACGCTAATTTTGGCGCATATTTAGAGAAATTTAGAGAGTATCTGGAGCAGCTGAAAAATACAGAGTCTTCTGCAGAAAATTTAGTGTTAACGACATCAGAAAAACTAAATGAATTTTTCACTCAGATTCAGGCATGGAAAGATGATGAGCGGATTAATAAACAGATTGATTTGCAACAAAAGTTGCATACTGACCTTCAAACACTCAGTGAACAACTGGGGCAAAAACAAGGACAACTTGAGGCAGAAGAAAAACGTTTAAAGGATTTCAAAGAAATCCGCGACAATCTTAAAGCAGAAGTTGCCGAATTGAAGCAACTAAAAGAAGATTTAAATAGCAGTTTAACCGCGTCGGCCGATAAAATTTCGCAAGCTGCAGATATCATCACTCAAAACAACGCGAAGTAATGAAACAAACAGAATGGGAAAATGTGGATCAATGGTACGACCAGATTGTGGGAACTGCCGGCCATTACTACCACAAAAATGTCGTTTTACCAAAGCTTCTGAATCTTCTAGATTTTAAAAGCTTTCAATCCCCATCTCTTCTCGATTTGGCTTGCGGACAAGGCATTTTAGCTTCCAACATCCCACCCAACGTCGCTTATACAGGCGTCGATCTGGCCCCATCACTAATTGCAGCAGCCCAAGCCAAACAGAAAAAAGGACAAAGCTTTATTGTCAGCGACATTTGTGAGCCGTTGCCTCTCGATAAAAAAGACTTCACCCACGCCACAATAGTCCTTGCCCTGCAAAATGTGGAACATCCGGCTGCTGCCCTTAAAAATGCCTCCAAACACCTCAAAGACGGAGGACTTCTCGCCGTTGTCCTCAATCACCCCTGTTTCCGCATCCCGCGCCAAAGTAGCTGGGTTGTAGAACCCTCCAAAAAAATGCAAAGCCGTCGCATCGACCGCTACCTCTCCCCTCTCCAAATCCCCATCCAAATGAATCCAGGCAAAGGTCAAAAAGCCGAAACAACCTGGTCTTTCCACCATAGCCTCTCCGATTACAGCCGTTTTCTAGCCGATGCCGGCTTTGCCATCATGCTCATCGAAGAGTGGGTCTCCGACAAAACCAGCACCGGCAAAAACGCCAAAATGGAAAACCGTGCCCGGGAAGAGTTCCCGCTCTTCCTCACCCTCTTAGCCCAAAAACTTGGGTCTTAGAATCGTTGATAAAGAACATGATCTACAGGATCGCGCGCGGCAGGATAGGCTTACGTTTTAATCGTGTTTTTTCTCAAAGACGCGAAACATATCCCCAAAAATCTCCCAATCGAGCACAATTAAAATAAATAATATCCTTGTATCCCAGCCCCATGTTTAAGAAGTTGATCACGTTTTACCAAAAAGGGATGTGGCAGACCCACGCATCCAAGCTCCCCTTTTGGAAAGCTTTAGGCATACGGACACTCCGCGTGATATCTCTTACATCCCAAGGGTTTATCAAAAATGAAATTACGCAAGGGGCCTCAGCTTTAACGTTCTATTCCCTGTTGGCAGTTGTTCCCATTGTTGCACTTTTGATTGGAATTGCGCGGGGCTTTCAGTTTGAGCAAAATCTGGAAGCTTTTTTGTTGGAGCGTTTTTCAGAGCAGCGCCTGATTATCGAGCAGATCTTCAAGTTTGCAAATGCCTCCTTACAAGAGGTAAAAGGGGGTTTGATCGCAGGCATTGGTATTGTTATCCTGGCTTGGTCCACAATCGAGATTTTGACCAATATTGAACTGGTTTTTAATGAAATTTGGGATGTGGCCAAAGGAAGATCGTTTAAGAAGCGATTTACAGACTACTTCTCGATGATTTTTTTAGCCCCTGTCCTTATATTGCTGGCAACTGGAGTGAGCGGCTATCTCTCGGCACGGGCTACAGGATTACACAAAGGGGAATTCCTCGATCATTTTACAGTTGTTATCCTTCCTTTGTTAAGTTTCCTCTCCTTTTTGCTGGTCTGTTTTGCTTTCGTTTTTTTGTATATGCTGATGCCCAATACACGGGTCAAGTTCCTCCCTGCTTTAATTGCCGGCTTTTTTGCAGGTGTGGTCTATCAACTTCTGCAATGGCTCTATCTTTATTTTCAAGTTGGCGTGGCAAGATATAACGCCATTTATGGAACATTTGCCGCCCTCCCCCTTTTTCTGATCTGGCTTAATCTAAGCTGGCTTGTCACACTTCTTGGCGCCAAAATGAGTTATGCCATCCAAAACGCAGATAGCTATGAGTTTTTGCCACCTGAGGATGTAGAACTGAGTCCAAAAACAAAAACCATCGCAACACTACGTATTGCCCATTTGTGCATTAAAAACTTTAGTCAAGAGCATAAGGCACCCACCATACAAAATATTTCTAATCAACTCTTCATCCCCCCTTTACTTGCGCATCAATTAACAGATCAATTAGTTAATGCCGGAGTTTTATCTGTAATTAAAACTGATGATTCCGATGAAGTTTTATTTCAGCCTGCAATTAACATAGATCACCTGACAATAAAGAGAGTTCTTGATATGATCAATGCAAAGGGGGCGTCGATCCCGCTTCCCTCTTCTGAAGAATCAACATTGATTCTCAAGAGTTTAGAGAAGTTCAGCCACGCAATTGAAGATTGTGACGGCAATATTCCTCTCAAAAATATTTGAGTATGAAAAAATTTTTAATTTCCAGTCTCATAGTGTTGGTGCTCCTGCTTGCAGTTTTTGCAGCGCTGCCCACTCTCATCTCAACTCCTCGCGGTACACAGACAGCACTTAGATGGATCAATGCCAATACGAAAGGGCATTTATCGGTAGACAAGGTCACTATCAATTGGCTCTCTGGCCAGCGCCTTGAAAATGTCGTTTACGAAGATGCCAATTACGAAAAAAGATTGAGCGTCGCTCTATTTAAGACAGAAACACCTCTGCTCTATCTTCTTTTTGGAGGGAGAGCGCTTGTGAATACAGAGGTGGACACCCCCTTTGTTAAAATACCAAAAGCTTCTGATACGGAAAAAGTTAAAAAATCAAAAAAATCTAATAGGTCAAATCCATTAAGCCATTTTCGTTTCGAAAAGGAACTTGCGGTTAAAAACGGAACCCTAATCTTTACCTACGGAAACTTAACTCCCATTACGGTCTCTAATATTTTTGTTAACAGAAATGGCAACCATTTAATCCTTAAAGCTGCAACCTCTCAAGGCAATACCTATGGCAGCTTAAATGTGGATGCCCTCATGGAAAAGAATGCTAAGGCAAAAATCACTGTTGAAAAGTTTCCGGTCGCCCTTTTGGATGCCCTCTTTGATTCGAAGCTCTACACAACTGCTATTGGCTCAACACTTAACCTTAATTTTAATCTCCTTCAAGAAAATAGCGGCCATTTAAGCCTCAATGGAACTGCCAATTCTGCCAATTTAAATGCTTTGATTGATGGCTCTACTCAAAAAGGCCTTTTTGTCCTAAATCCCAAAACAGTGCTGAATTTTTCAATCACCCCCGGACTTTTCAAACAGTTGATCGACGAGAAAAAAAGGGGCGATTGGGAGCTTGCAAGCAAAACGAACTTAATCATCAAGGTCGAACAGGGCATTTTTAATCTCAAAAAAAAGTTTGAGCTTAAGAATCTCAATTTAAAGGCCCATGCAGCCATTGATCGGGCAGAACTTCACCATTCCACTTTAGGCAGTTATTCCCTAAAAAAATTCGATTCTGCAATTGTGGCAGATCAGACTCTGAAAGTGACGTGGCAAGGGGACATTCAGGGCAAAGAATCCTCTCAAATGTCAGGTCAACTTAACCTTGAAAGTCCTCAAAAACTCGATTTCAGCTGTAATTGCAAAAATTTCCCCGTCTCTCTTTTGGAGCTCGCCTCTGTTCAAATCGCCGATCATACCCGTTTTCTTTTCGGAAATAGCTTTGATCTAGACGGAAGTGGCAGCCTGATTAAAAAGCAGTTTGATTCCAAATTTGCGATCCATTCAAAAGATATTCAGCTCAACGGAACTTTGAGCGGGCTTTTGCAAGATTTTTCTTACAATATTTTTGGAAAAAGGAAACTCCAGGGAAAAAGTGGCAAACTGATTGGCGATGAGGTGAATTTTGCCCTGAATGGAGTGGGAAAATATAAAGATAAAGAGCTGATTCTCCCTGTCTTAAAAGGAAATGTGTACAATCCTAATTTTACAAGTGACATTCGGGGACAAATTGGAGAAGAGGGTAAACCTTTTAGCCTCTCTCAGGTGAAAATCGATGTTTCTGGCCATTTGAAAAAACTCCCCTCAGAAAATGAGAATTCACAATCGAATCTGCAAAACGGGACATTTTATGTGAAAGTGGACGGAAGCAAAAATTCCATTTCCTCCAAAATAGATGCGAAAGGATTAGATGCCACGATCAACGTCAAAAACTTTATTGAAGAGGATTCTCTTCAGTTTGATAAGGCCGATATCACCTTTTTGTGCGATTTTAAAGAGGCTCCACTTGCTCTCATCAGCCCTCTGATTGCTGAGGATATCGATTTAAGAGATCTTGTTGGCAAAACAGTATCTCTGAACGCAAAGGGACACTATTCTCCTTCAAGAGATGTGAGATTTGCCTTAGATCTCAATGCCAAAGGGGTTGGATTTGCAACCAATTTGAGCTTAACGATGGATGAGAATCGGGTCATCAACCAAAACAAACCCTCCTATGTGTATTGGGAAATCACACCTGAGCGCTTTGCCGCCCTGACCGACCTTTTTCAAAAAGATGACACCCAAGACACAACGTATGCTTTGCTCAAACCCTCCAAGCTGGAGCTTAATTTTACAAGCCTCACATTTCCAGTAGATTTCAATAAAAATCTCGGAAATTTTATCTGTCAGTGTGGCTTTGTGGGTGATCTCAAAATTGCAACGACCACAATTGGAAACGTAAAAACAAGGGAATCGATCACCATCGAGCAAATCACAGGAACCGTTAAGGGAGAAAACTTCTCCAAAGCCATTGATCTGTCCCTTTCTGGTTCAATGGCTGCCCCGCCCAATATGCCAAGCTCTGAAAAATCCACTTTAGATTTTACGGGTCAGTTCTACAACTTTTGGTCACAAGAGGGTAGGTTTAACCGGGAAACTTTAACAGTAAAAGGGCAGCTTTTACTCAATTATTTGCCAGTACGCCCCATTACAGGAATGGTTTTGCTCGATCCAGAGACCCGTGCCCTTACTCAGGCGGTTCTTGGCACTTTCGTCAATGCCCATATCTCAGGTGAAATTTCCCATTTGAGCGGCCCTTTGACAATCGATGTCAAATCCTCCAATTTCAAAGCCCTTTTGCCCTTGCAGCTTCAGCCGCGAGCGGTTTATCTAAGAGATACGGTTAATGGAGAAATCTCCCTAACCCCCGAAGTGAGCGCCACACTTTTAAAAGATATCAATCCCCTCTTTATTACAGGCGCTTTTTCAGATCACCCCATCAAAGTCTATATCGATCCACAAAATTTTGTTCTTCCTATCAGACCTTACGCCCTGGAACGTGTTCACATTGGAAAAGGTGTGATCGATCTTGGCAAAATCAGAGTGCAAAATGGGGGGCAAGTTCAGCAGCTCATGCAGTTTTTAAATGCCCGGGAAATTTTCCCTGACAACACTATGGAAGCTTGGTTTACCCCCATTTATATGAATTTGCAAAATGGAGTTGCCACCTATCAGCGCTTTGACGCCCTTTTAGCCGGAAATATCCACATTGCGATGTGGGGAAGTATTAATTTGATAAACGACGCTGTCAATATGACGCTTGCTATTGCTCCAACTACTATATATCAACGCTTTAAAATTTCAGGTCTTTCCAAAGCTGATATGTTCCAAATACAAATGCGGGGAACAACCAAACGGCTAGAGCTCGACTGGAGCGCCGCCTCTTCCCGTATTGCGTGGCTTGTTGCCAGATCCTCTGTCGGCCCTTTCAGCAACATCCTCGGTGGAATCCTTGAGACCCTCATCGGGGGCCCCAAAGATCAGGCTCCCCCGCCTCCAACAACTAACCCGCTCCCGTGGGAAGGTGTTTACTCCTCAGAGCCTCCAAGTGTCCGCCAAGAGCCTGGGCGCTCTTCTCGCCGCAAAAACTAAAAAAAATCTTTTGCACACTTTTTATTTCTTTTATATGTAAAGATATTATAAAATTTATATGAAAGGGGATAAAAAATTGAGTCATATTACTTCATTAAGTACTAACTGTGCATGCTTACCGTCTGTTAAGGAAACTTGTCAATCACCAGGCAAGGTCGTAGCCGTAGCCCTCGGTATTTTGAGCATTATTGGTGCAGCCGTTGCTGCTGGAGTCCTTTATGGGTATGTTAGTGTAGGCAACGTCGCTTTTCATAGCTTATGGGGTGTACCCGTCGGCTTCTCCCTCATTATTTTATCTTATTTCTACAAGAATACGGAAGAGCCCGAGCCAGCTGCAGCAGAACTACCACCCCAGAATGGAGAAAATAAGCCAGCAATTGCCACCGATTCTCACAAACCTTCCGCAGAACTTCCTCCTCAAATTAAAGAAAATATACCAATGGTTGCTATTGGTTCATTAGACGAGCCTTTAGATGAAAAAGGTATTAGAGAGGCGTTGTGGGCATTAAAAGACAAAAAAGGGATAACCAGTCTGATCATTTACGGCAGTGGAAAAATAGATTATGAAAAGAAGCCAGGCAGAGTTTGCATGTACCCCCAACAAATCATTCTGAGGGGTGAAAAAATGATCTCTGATGCCTGTCACGGAGTTAGTAATGAGCCGGCATGGCTGATAGGATGTCTTACTAGTCCAGCGCATTGGCCCATTGTCGAGATGCCAAATCCTGAAGCCTACTTTATAGAAGTAGAATTTGAATTAAGTTCTGTTGAAAAATCTGGTAGCGATACGAATCGGAAGTGGAGGATTAATTATAAAATTCTTGAGCGATCTTAAAATAAAGATTAGAGTTTGCTTTTTTGTTTTTTTGAGAGAAATCAGGACAAAAAAAACCGGACTTAGATGATTCTAAGCCCGGCCCCGCATTGGCGCGCAAACTATTCTTTTGTGAGGTGTTCTAATTCAGCTGAATTCTTTTCAATTTTTGATTTAGCTAAAAAATACTCTGTAGCAAAATGAGTTCTGATCGCCTCTTGTCGTGTTTCAACGAAGCTGTCACGGTGATCGACCATGGTGACATGGAGGATTTTGTTTTCAGCTTCTAATTTTGCAATACGTCTTAATCTCTCTTCATTTTCAACGTGAATCTTGATGATTTCGCCGGCATTGCGAGAAAGAAGAATTTGGAGACGTTCTTTCTCAGCAAGAAGAGCCAGTCCATCATCAGCTGGATCTTTCAGTGCTTTAATGATGAGATTAATTTGTCTTTGCAGATTATCGTTAATTCCTTGGAGTTCTCTCACTCTATTTAAATTTGAATTCTGAAGCTTTCTTGCATCTTGAGAAGTATAAAAATAGAGGCTTCCATCGGATAAATATGTTTTTTCTGGAGTTGCTTCCAAAGGCTCTTGAGCAGAGTAAGCTTGGTGCATAGCTTCGCTCATTTTACCATTTAAAGCGCTCGCGCTATTTACAATATTGTCTTGGTTGTTAGTTACAACAGTTTGCATACGCCAATTCCTTTTTTTCTTTTGTTTTACGTCTTTAGTTTGCATTTGAATTATACCAACTCTAATTTGAGTTAATCGCTTAATTAGATTTTATTTTTTTTATTATTAATTGAAAAGAATATTTGAAAAAAAGTCTTAATGTATTGTGACACTAATGGAAAGATTTTTGAAATGATAATTGTGCATGTGCTCATTCCCGGCCGCTTCCAGGGAAAGAACGCGTACAGGCATGATGGCGTAGTCTCGACTTTAGGATTTTTGATACAAAAAGTAATTCAACACGAAGGCACAAAGATGCAAAGACACAAAGAGATAAAAAAAAATAAAACTGAGTGGCGCAACAATTTTGTTATCTTTTCTTTGTGCCTTAGTGCCTTAGTGTCTTCGTGTTGAATTGCCTTTTGTATCAAAGGCGCTAAAGTCGAGACAGTGAAATCTATTTCTTATCTTCCTTATCCATAAGTTCTTTAATCTTTTTCTTCTCCCACTCTTCGCCCAAAAATCTGTCTTTGATCGTGAAAAGGTTGATGGCCTGAAGAACCAGAACAGCTCCCCAAATGATTGCTACCCAATAAAACCATAGATCCTTAGGATTTGTAATTAAATTAATTACTAATAACAAAATATTGACCCAAACATAAGTAATCAAATTTGAATAAAATCCCTTAATTTTCCGAACTCTATCTTCCGCTTTTTTATATTTTTCGTCTTCTTCCGTCATAAAACTCTCCATTTTTACAATTTATAGCTAAAAGTGTTACAAATTACCTAATAATAAATTTTTAGACAAGAAAATTTAAAACATCTTTACAAAAAAATAATGTACTCGTGGTATAATCAGAGGTATGAGCAAAGCTATAGGTCAAACAAACCCCGATTTGAGAGCCCTTCAGGCGATCGAAAGGGCAAATGCTGCCTGCGTGGCAAGGATTTGCGAAATTTCGGTGGTTGTCTTTGGGATTTTGGCGACTCTCTGCCTGTTTTCCCCCCTTGTGTTCGGCACGGCCTCAACTGGGTTCTATGTATCCTGCGCAGTTGGCGCAGCAAGTTTTATCGGTTTTATCGTCTCTGGCTCTGTTCTCTGTCAAAAACAAGATATTCCCCGCATCCAATCCTCAAGAATAAAAGCCCCCCAAACCAACAAATCTCGCCTTAATCGCGATTATTGGAACAATCCGCGCACTTATGGCAGCTCAAGCACTTCCAGTAGTACGGGCACCCCCAAGCCATCTTTCCTTACAAGAAGTGATCCTCTTAAAACAAATTTGGAAATTCCCCGTGAACTCAAGAGCCCTTTCCCTCAGGTGTTATGGGGAATTGTTAAACAAATTGGCCCATACCAATTAAAATTTCACTACTTTACCGATCAAATAGAGCATCCTACAGTCTTTACAATCGATGCTCTATCTATTGAAAAGCAAATTGATACGATTAATGAAAAATTAAAGGATCAATACGCCCAATTTCAGAAAACTTTAACACAACTTGGTGTTGCAAAGGAAATTGCTGACAAATGTAGCCTTCTTTTAGAAAAAGCCATTACTGATCTGCAAAACTTATTAAACGAAAAAAAAGTGGCTTTTAAAAATCTTGAAGGTATTGAGCACAATAGAGACCAAAAAGATAAATTAAGTGACGGTTTTGGATTGTTAAGTTTCAGACCCCTTGAAGAGGCGATGTATGAGATTGAAATGCATTTGGGTATTCAACATGCACTTAAGGAGCACATTTTAAAGCTTATCGATGGAATCGTTCAAGATCAAGATCGTGATGAGTTACAAAAGCAGGCGGAAATCTGCCGTACCTATTTTAATTTTCGAAGTAACAATCCCAATCCGTTTAGAGAAGAAAATGAAACAGACATGCTTACGAAATTATTTAGAATCGTTTATTGGGGAGAAGATTTTATTGAAGGGGCTGAGACTCCTATCGGCGGGATAGCTGCTGCTGAAGAAGTCAGATGTATACCATTAGTAAAGCTTAAAGATAGAAAAATTAGTGAAAAAGACAACATAATTATTGGCACATTTGAGGGTCAAGAATGGGTGATCCTTTCTACCTGTGCGGGTGGTGGACGATATAGAGGCCATTACACAAATTATGTCTACAACGGAAATGCAGGTTACTCCTATTTTGATAACTTACTGAAGCAAAGGCCGCATACGCCAAGTAAGACACTGTTCGGTGAAATTAGTGAAAAAGATCCTCCGAAGAAGGAGGGTCAGAGTCACGGTATTTTAGTCAGCCTATTCGGCGGAAACAAGAATGAGGAAGAAAAAGTAGAAGATGAGGAAGAAAAAAATATTCGCAAAATGCAAATAGATGACAGTGTTAGTTACGACAGAGGATGTGTCATCATGGAACTGAATGCTTTTGAAAAGCATAAAGACCAGCTAGAACTTCCAAAGGTCATTCCTTCCTTCTACAACAATAATTGCTATCTCGCAGTGGCCCTTGTCCGCCTTGCGACCTACCACCAAGCCGCCTCACTCGTCTCCAACCCTGTTTAAAAGAGATTTTTTGGAGTGCGGTGACTTGGCCTAACGCTTTTTCAAAGATTTTTTCTGGGGTTGTGGTGACTTGTCACCACCCCGATTGTGATTAGGAGGCGGCGACAAGTTGCCGCTATCGGACCTCATGGCGTGCAAAAGCGTTAGACCAAGTCACCGCACGGCAAAAGAGCAGTGCGTAGCGTCGCAACTTTTAGCCATCACACCCGTTAGGTTGGAGTAAAGAAGACAGAGTGGAGCAAGCCAGAGATCAGGAAGAACATGATCATCGACATGATGTCGTTGAAGGCGGTCACGATAGGACCCGACGCCAGGGCAGGATCCACTCCCATCCGGGCAAAGAAGAAGGGAGATGAGACTCCCAAAGTAGTTGCTGTGAGCGAGGCTCCTAAAACCCCAGCTGCCACTGTCACACCGAGCTGGACCGGGTTGCCATTGAAATGGCCGACATCAAAGCTGCTTAGGATATAGATAATAATGCCGCAAAGACAACCGAAGATAACGCCTGTCAAAAAACCAATGGACACCTCTTTAAAGACAGCCTCCCCCTTTTTACCCGAAGAGAGCACGCCAATTGCCATACTTCTGACCAAAACCGTGCTGCACTGAACTCCCACGTTGCCAGACATTCCGTTAATGAGAGGAATAAAGAAGACAATCAAAGCCAAAAGTGCGGGCTCAATTTCCTGAAAGTAGGACATCGCAGAGGCGCTGATTAAACCGGCACATAAAGTGACCAAAAGCCAAGGCGCGCGGGATAAAAAGCGTTTAAATACGTGATCGTATTCGCTGACATCTTCAACCGTACCAGCCATCCAGGCTATCGTTTCATCGGCAATATCTTCGATGGCTTCCACCACATCTTCGTAGGTAATCACACCTACAAGCAGATTTTCCTCATTAACAACCGGAAGGGCGGGAATTTTATATCTTTCCACAAGATCCACCACCTCTTCTCTTGTGGCATCAGGAAAGACAGTGTGTTCCACTTGGCGCATGACCTGTCTCAGGGGGAGATGGGGTGCATTGACAATCAAATTGCGGGCTGGAACAAAGCCTTGCAGCTCCCCTTTATGATCGAGGACAAAAATCCGCCTTGTCATATCGATTCCCGGATTATCCCGAATGAACGTCGCAGCTTCTTTAATGGTCGTTTCCATGGGGAAGGCAAAAAATTCATTGGTCATCAAGCCGCCGGCACTATTGCGGCTGTGTTTTTGCAGCTCTTTAATTTGTGTGGCTTTTTTAGAGTCGATCAACTCCAAGACACGTCGGTAGCGCCTATCAGGGATGTCATCTAAAATCCAGACAGCTTCGTCGGAGGGCATTTTTTCTATGAGTCTTTTGACCTCATCATCTTCAACTGCCCGGAAAATGGCCCAGCGTGACGCACTATCGGTATTGATGATAAAAGAGACTTTAGCGTCTAGATTGGGAAGATTTTCATATAAAACAGGCCTGGCAGTCGGGGGAAGGTGGGAGGCTGCGTAAGCTAAGTCAATCGGGTTATATTCGCTTGCAATTTTAGCCACCTCAGGAAGATGGATATTAAAAGTCGTTTTATGAAGCGCCTCTTCCAAACGCTCGCTGAGCTCATCATCAAGATGGCTTGTACGGGAATCCATTAGGTTTCCTGCTCCAATATGTTCTTCTGGAATATTTCGTCCTTCACCCATCTTTTTCCCACATCGTTAATAGATCATGATAACCATCAGTTTCTCTGACATTTGCCAGCCACTCTTCTTGCTCAAGATCTTCCCGGGAAGGGAAATCCTCACATTTTTCAGCTTTTTTTAAATAACAAATGGAGGCCTCTAAATAACCTGCCAGAGAATAAAGACAGGCCAAATAATAGCATGCTTCAGGATTTCCCAGTTCTGCAGATCTTAAAAGAGCTTTTTCCGCTCCCCCTCTAAGATCATCTCTTTCCTGAGTTTTGAAAGTATCTGTCATCAGTTCTGCGAGCTCTAGACGAGCCAAACCAATCGCACACCACAGATTGTCATCTTCCTGGTCATTTTTTGCGACAACTTCTAAAAGATCAATCGCCTGATGAAAACAATCAGCACTTTCAGTCAATTCTCCCAAATGGGAGTAAACAAGGCCCAGACGGCAACGGATGTGAAGTGCATAGGGCTTTTCTTCTAATAATTCACTCAATAGCTCTAAAGCTTTCAGATAATGTTCAACATCGGCGGTCAAATCCCCTAAAACGTCGAGGGCACAGGCCATATTGTAGAGCGTTTCGTCATCTTCACAAAGCTCGTAGGCTTTCTTAAATATCAATAAAGCCTCTTCTGCATACCCTTGTGCTAAAATTTCATCAGAAACTTCAAGCTGCCGGAGGCGTAAAAGGGCCACTCCCCATTCATTAAGATACATGTGAGAAAATGGGCGCAACTCACAAACTCTTCCAATTGCAGCAACTCCCCTTTTAATCAGTTGAGGATCTTGAATCTTGATGCCCCAAGTCATGTAGATTTGAAAAAGGATGTGCCAATTTTCAACACAGGAAGCATCGCTTTGGATGGCTTTTTCAAATTCCTGACTTAAATGAATGTAATTTCCAATATCTGAAAAATACAGGCTCAAAGCCAGTTCTGCAAATAGACGGGCACGCTCAAATTGGGCCGAAGGATTTCCAACTGTTATCGCATTCTGGATACGGTTTTGACCATCTTTAATCACTTTTAGATTTTCGATAAAAAGTCCAAAGTAGACAAGTCCACGCCCCAAAAGATAATAAGTTCTTGCCGGATCACATTCTTTAATTTTTGAGGCCGTCAGTTTTTCAAGCCCTTCTTCCACAAGCTTGATATCTTGTTTGATCCACCCTGCTTGTAAAAAAAGATCGCCCCAATCGAGCCAAAGCTCCCCGTTTCGCGGCGAGGCTAAAATCGCATCGCGAAAAATCGTATCGGCCTCCACAAAATGATCAAAATCGTGTGTCAGCTCAAAGCGTACTTTCATCATCAGGGCAAGCTTGCGCCAAGCAAAGATGTAGCCGATATTCTCTTCTTTTCCCGTGTAGGCAGCATCCGAGATGATATTTTTGAGATAACAAGCCCCCTCTTCCAAGTGGGAAGGATCACCTGTAAGCTCTGCGAATTTGGAAAGGGCATGGGCATAATCGAGGTAAAAAAATGGAGAAGCAACCCCAATTTTTTTGGCGACTAAAAACTTGAGAAGTCCCTGTCTATAATCGGAAATTTCCCCGGAATGTTCAGCAATGAAGATCCACGCTTCGCCCCAGTCCCAATAAAGGGAAGAATGGTGTCCTTTTTTGGAGGCCCGGCTAAACTTGTCTAGGGCCTGTTCAAAGAAAGAGAGCTCTTTTAAAAGGCCACCCAGCTGCACTAAAATATTGCCCCACAGCTGCAACCAAGTCGCCGATGTTTCAAAAAAATGGGGGGAAATTTCTTCCGCCTGTTTCAATTTATCGAGAGCTAAAAGAAAAAAACGGCCTTTTGAATTCAGAATACCATAGCGAAAAAGAAGGCGGGCCGATTTACATAAGACAGAAGGTTCAGAATTTGCCACTTCTTCTGCCTGCACAAGCGCTTCCAACATGTGCTCTTCTGGGGCATTGGCATCCAGCAACTCCTCAGCAGTTTTCAGAAAATCTTCAGCAAGCTCTACAGTCATAGGGAAAAATTTTACTCTGATATCTCTTTTCGAACAACCTAGTTCACAAAACCCGTGCCCATGCCCGCCCTTAACCTGAAGGAAATCAACCCAATTTTTTAAAATCACTAATTAATCGCTTGCGCTCAATGTCAAGTACTGCGCGCCTAGCAATCATAGCTATTCCAGTTTGCTCGACTTGTTCGATTGTTTTATAGCGGGGATCTTCTTGAAGTTTTAACGCAGAATACTGTTCGCGTTTAGGCAAATCTTCAACATTCGTGTAGAGCTTGTGGATTTTTGAATATTCATTGATCTTAATGTTCAGACCCTGCATCTCCTCGACCACTGCATCTAATTTTTTGTCGATGGCGTTTCTTTTAAGGGTCAGCTTTTCGTAATCAGTTACCGTTTTCGCTTTGTACTCTTTGGGCTCTGGGACATAGTCTAAAGCAGCGTCTATCCCGTTCACTTTGGCTTTCAGTTTTTTTCGTAACTCATTTGGTGGTTCTTTTAACGAAGCCCAATAGGCGAATGTCATGACGCGCTGATTTTTTAAATACTCCGCTGCCTGGCTGCTCCCTGTCTCTGCAAGCTTTTGAATGAAATCTTTGGCAGAATTGAGATCTTGCGGAATCATCAACGCAGATTCACCTACAGAAAGAGTGCGGGCCCAGGTAGGCCGTATCCCATCCAGATCATATTTATTTTGAACTTCTTTCAGTGTTTCAATTTGGGGACGGGTCCCTGGAAAAGGCCCTATATTGGGATGCGCTTCTAAATGATGCTGCAATTTGAAGGCCTGTTTTTCCTTATCCATTTGCTGCAAGCGGTAATCAATGTAATAAGAAAGTGCCTCGCCCGCGAGTGAAAGGGCGCTAAAGCCTACAAACCACCAGTGAGAGGACAAGTAGAAGAAGGCAACTGCTTCCACCACAAGCAAGAGAGCCAAAGGAATTCTAAGGGCATAATTGCGCACACGATTGGTCGTGAGCATATCCCCATCCATTTGACGCAGGAGCATATCGATCTGAATCTCAGCAATTTTTCTAGAACGGAGGATTGGATCATCATCAGGCAATTTTTCTTTCACAAAAGGAACAGAAGGTAGCCGCATATAAAAAGCCTTGAGGCATTTTGTCAGTAAGCTTTCTCCATCCAGTGCCAGGAACTCGTGCAGCGGACCTGCGACCTCGTTTTCAAACGTGTCTAAAGCTTGTACAAAATTTTCATAGTTTTCTTTTGTGACTGCAATTTCAGAACTCGCTTTCTGGAGCGTAACAAATTCCTTGCTAGCCTCATTAATTTTACTTCTGGTCTTACGTGCTTGTTCTAAGACCACAGCGGGCTTTTCAAAACGGAGCTTCGGAAAACTCAAAAGCCATTTTTTTGTCTCTTCTGGAAAATCACCATCAAAAAAATCAATGCACCTTTTGTCTGACGACTCCGGCACTTTTTTTATCCAGGCTTTTAAGGCTTTTAAACCCTCGTAATTCAACTTTTTTTTCTCTTGGATTTCGTGCATCTGCTTTCCAAGTGCCTCAAGACGCCTCAGAGGATGATTGGCAATCAGTTCAACCAGTTTTGCCTTCATTTGAAGGCCGTCATCAAAGAGTTTTAGAAGCTCTTGCTCTAAATCGGCGCTGTATTCGGTAAGCTGATCAACCTTTTTCTTAGCAGCAGCTACCCGCTCAAGATATTTCTCCCATCCCTGAAGTTCTCCTTTCACTTCTGATTCGAAAAATTTATAAGGCTCGTAGAGACCTTTAAACTCCTCAACAAATGCTTTAATGCAGGTTTTTTTCTCAGGCCTCACATTTTCAGCTGCCAAATGATAAACTCTTGCATACTTGGCAACTAAACCCTCAACCGATGAACGCTGAGTTTCTGGCCAAAAATCCAGTTCCCGATGAAGACCTGGGCCATAGCCTTCTGCAAAAGCAGCGTGCAATAACTCAGCCTCTTCCTCTAAACCTTCTTCCATTGGAGCTTTTCGATACAAAGCGCGCCACTTACGCACCTGATCTTGAAGGCTTCGCCAGTCTTGGCTTTCAATATGGGCAAACTCATGGGCTATAGAGTGTTGAGCATAAGGCGAGATATCAAGATCATAGTGCACAAGCGTGTCTTTAATTTCTTTTCCCGACGCCGGATGCCGTTTTTCCAGCTCCGTTTCCATCATGACATCTGATTTCAATCTCTCATCGATCTTCTCCAAATCCCATTCACCCCGAGGATGCAGAGCCTGAGGAGTAAAGCGTTTGAGCAATTCCTTTAAATGGGGAACAAACTCCTCTTCCCTTTTATAAACCTCAATCTTCCCTTTGAATTTGTCTTTGGCATAACCTAAAGCAAACATCAGGGGCAGACCAATCCCCCAGGGAGCCCAGGCCGGAAGGTAGTAAATGGCAAGGGGAAACAAGATCGTCAAAATGGCAGAGGCAACGGTGATGACTTTCTCAAGCACCACATAAAACTGTTTCCAATACCCTTCTCTTGCCCGGTAATTGTTGATCCACATATCGGCACTATCAATATAGTAAAAGCGGACAAGCTCCTTCTTTCCAAGAGCCTTTTGAATATGTTTTTCGGAAGTACCAACGGATTTAGCTTTTTCAAGAGAAGACTCAGGATCTAATTTAAATTTTGACCAATCCGCTCTTAGATGATCTAAAGACGCCATTCAAACCCCAGTTTTGATGCCCCATTATACACAAAAATTGTTTATTTACAAACTCTTAAAAAAACTAAACAGTGAGAATTAAATATTTTTTTTCTTCTCTCTGTTCTATGTGTCCTCTGTGGTTTTAAAAAATGAACGCAACCTTTTGTCATACAACTTTTGTGATGCAAACAAAAAAAATACCACAGAAGACACAGAGAGAAGAAAAAAAAATATAACTCTCTGTGGTTAAATTACGCTCTTGCAAGGGCAAGTTTTTTGGTGTTGGAGGGTTTGAGGACGCGGCCGACGAGGTCGTAGCCAGCGACATCTGTGATCTCCACAACGTAGCGCTCACCAAAAGATTCCACTTTGTGCCAATCATTTAGGATTACTTGTCCGTCGATTTCTGGACATTGCCCCGCATGGCGACCCACGAGGAGAAGGTCTGTTTCGGGATGGTAGTTTTCGACAATTACTTCGAGCTTTTGTCCAATCATTTTTTGATTGAGTTTGGCAACCACTTCTTGCTGCACAGCCGCAAGTCTACTCTGCCGCTCTTCTTTGATTTTTTCGTCGATCTGGTTTTCCATGACGCCAGCAGGAGTTCCCGCTTCTTGAGAATATTTGAAAATGCCGACATGATTTAAAGGAAATTCTTGCAAAAAGGCCATAAGCTCTTCAAATTGCTCTTCCGTTTCACCTGGGAAGCCCACAATCAGACTTGTCCGGACATGGACGCCGGGCACTTTCTCCCTTAAACGGGTAATCACCTGCTTGATTTGCTCAGAATTTGTCGTTCTGCGCATCGATTTCAGCATTGCGTCATTGATGTGCTGGATCGGCATGTCGAGATAAGGGAGGAGCCTTTTATCTTGGCTCATCAAGGCGATCAGATCGTCATCGATCTCGTCAGGATAAAGGTAGAGAAGGCGGAGCCAATAATTCCCTTCAATGGTTAAAATTTCTTTTAAAAGCTCGTTGAGACGCCCTTTTTTAAAGCCTTGGTCTTTGCCGTAATCTCCGAGATCCTGGGCAATCAAAATAATTTCTTTGACACCTTGATCGACAAGAGCCTTAAATTCTTTGAGGATTTGCTCTGTCGTTTTACTTTTTAAAGGGCCTTTGATTTTAGGAATAATACAGTAAGCGCAGGCTTTGCGGCACCCTTCAGCGATTTTGAGATAAGCATAATGGGAAGGTGTCGAGAGCATTCGGGGCACTTCCCCCGCTTCGAGGTAACTTTTGGCACTCCCAACCTGTTCGCCCTTGTTGTCTGATTGGACAGCCTTTAAAATCCCCTCAACATCGCCAGAACCGAGTAAATAGTGAACACCAGGGAAGGCTTCCTCAATCTCACTTCTGTGTTTCGAGACCATGCAGCCGGTCACAATCAGCTTGGCCTTTTTCTTTTTGCTCTCTAAAAGCTCTTCGATGGCCCCTTTGGACTCAGCTCTTGAAGAATCTAAAAAACCGCACGTGTTGACAACCAGATAATCGGCCTCTTGCACCTTTTCAGTCACTTCATAGCCCGCTTTGAGCAAGATTCCGAGCATCACCTCGCTATCCACGAGATTGCGCGGACAGCCTAAACTTGTAAAATTAACTTTATTTCCAGACATAGGGTATAATGATCAACTCTTGCCCCATTAAATTCAAGATTGAAGATTATAGACGAATCCGCTACTCTCTTTTCCAAACTTAAAGTGGAGTTCAATAAACCATGGCCAGCAAAAGCAGAGAAGTGATCAAATTGAAGAGTACAGAGAGCAAATCGATGTACTATACGACAAAGAACAAAAAGAAGACGACAGGACGTATCGAATTGAAAAAATACGACCCCGTCTTGCGCAAGCACGTCATCTATAAAGAAGCCAAATAACTTAAAACAATGCGTTTTGAGCTTACTGTCGCACTCAAATATTTGATCCCCAAATGGCGGCAGCTTTCCGTTTCAATTATCTCATTGATTTCGGTATGTGTCATTTCGCTTGTCGTTTGGCTAGTCATTCTATTTCTTTCTGTCACAGAAGGCATTGAAAAGAAATGGGTAGAGGAGCTTGTTGCCTTAAACGCTCCTCTCCGTATGACTCCAACGGAAGCCTATTACGGCTCTTATTACTACCAGATCGATGGTGTCAGCTTAGATTCCAATTATACCACCAAAACAATTGGGGAAAAGCTCGTCGCCTCTCTTACAGAGCCCTATGATGAGCGGATGGATCGGGAACTTTCCTCCGATTTTCCCACAGCGGATCGCTATGAGGATGGAAGGCTCAAGGATCTTGTCAAAGATGCCTATGAAGCCGTCCAAGCGCTCCCCTATAAAGGAATCAGAGCTCAAGAATACGAGGTCACTTATGGCAATTTAAGGCTGCAAATTGTCCGCGATGGGGATGTGAGCGAGGGACGCCAGAGCCTGTTATCACAAGTTTCCTACATCGCCTCCCATGATGAGGAAAATGCCCGCATCAATAAAATGGTGATTCCCCCCAGCGCATCCGATTTTAACAATTTGCTCCGGGCGATTAGCCAGAACTACTATGTGCCCGAAGAGGGCGACGCTCCTGTTCAAGAAGCTCCTATAACCCTTCAAGAGCATCTGAAAGGATTTTTCGAAAATCTGGAAATTAAACAGATCCAAACAGCCAATCAGGGTTGTGTCTTATCTGCTGCACTTTTTCCTAAAGAGGGAAAATTGAAAGCCCTTGCCGTTGTGCGGCATCATCAAATTGCAAAAATCATCATTCCTAAAACGGTTGAAGAGATCACCTCTCTTGAAAGGAAATTAAACAACTTTGGTCATCAAACAGAAGAAGTTGCCCTTCTTTTTGATGATGGACAAATGCATATTTCCTCACCTATCCGGGTCAATTCCAATGTTCAGATTTTGCTCGATGAGAAAATCCCTTTTACAGCAAAACTTGTCCAAGAATCGCTGGAAAACATCCCCTCTTTAGATGCTTTGATGTTTCAAGTAGACGGGTTTGTGCAAAATGTCCCTATTTCAGGCCAAACTTCTTTTAAGAATCTGGAAATTACATCCGCTCTCTCTCACGTGGAAACCGAGCCTTTTTGGGTCTATAAAAATGAGGATGGCACTTCCCATATCCCCTCTAACACGGCGAATGCCACTTTAGGGGAACCCCTTTTGGTTGCCAAAAACTTCAAAAAAAATGATGTCCGTCTCGGCGATCGTGGTTACCTTGCCTATTACGCAATGACAGGAAGCTCTCTTCAGGAGCAAAGAATTCCTGTCTATGTTGCCGGTTTTTATGATCCTGGCATGATCCCTGCCGGAAGCAAACTCATTTTTGTCGATTCCAAGGTCGCGGCCATTTTACGCAGCAATTCCACAGTTAACGATCCGATGCTCGGCAACGGAGTCAATATCTGGTTGAATAATCTCAAAGAGGCGACCCTTGCCAAAGATGAGTTGATCAAATCTCTAAAAGCACGCGGTATCGATCAATATTGGAATGTTCAGTCCTATCATGACTATGAGTTTACAAAGCCCATCTTAGAACAGCTTCAAAGCGATAAACACCTTTTCTCGCTCATTGCCATTATCATACTCATTGTGGCCTGCTCTAACATCATTTCGATGTTAATCCTCCTTGTGAATGACAAAAAGAAAGAGATCGGGATTTTGCAGTCGATGGGAGCTTCTCCTTTACGGATTGCAACCATTTTTGGACTCTGCGGCTTTGCGACAGGCGTCCTCAGCTGTGTGATTGGAGTGACCGCTGCGATCTTTACGTTGAAAAATCTGCAATCTTTAGTCTCGTTTTTAAGTTTCATGCAAGGAAGGGATGCATTTCAGACCGCTTTTTACGGAAGCAGCTTACCAAATACCCTAAGCTACTCTGTTCTTTTCATGGTCCTCATTGCAACGCTTGCGATCTCATTGCTTGCTGGCATTGTTCCAGCCATTAAAGCAGCCAGGGTCCGCCCCACAGCTATTTTGAGGTCGGAATGATGAATAAGCCGATTTTATCCGCCAAAAATATCTGCAAAAAGTTCAATGCCCCCAATGAGATTGAAATCCTCAAAGATGTCAATCTCGATCTTTACCAAGGGCAAAGCATTGCCATTATGGGAGCTTCCGGCGAAGGGAAGAGCACCCTTTTACAGATTTTAGGAACACTGGATGAACCTACTTCTGGCTCAATTGTAATCGCCGGCAAATCTGTTGCCCAAAAGCCCTCCCCCATTTTGCGTAACGCACATATCGGTTTTGTATTTCAAGCCTATCATTTGCTCGAAGATTATTCCGTTTTACAAAACGTGCTGATGCCCGCTTTGATTGGAGGCAAAGACATCTCCAAAAATTCACCAAGCTACAATAGGGCTTTGAGTTTGCTGGATCGTGTGGGCCTCAGCTCCCGAGTTCATTTTCAAAGTAAATTCCTCTCTGGAGGAGAAAAACAGCGGGCAGCCCTTGCAAGAGCGCTGTGTAATGATCCTGAAATCATCCTCGCAGACGAACCTTCAGGAAATCTTGACCACGCCACTTCTTCCCATATCCACGAGCTCTTGATGGAAGCTGTCAAGGAATTCAACAAGGCTTTGATTGTTGTCACCCATGATACCAACCTCGCCTCTCTTTGCGATAAAAAACTCATTTTATGTAACGGAGTCATTGTCTAATGGATCAAACTTTTCTAAATCACCTGCAAACACAACTCGATGAACTGAAAGCTAACGGCCTCTACAAAACGGAAAGAGTGATCGCAAGCCCGCAAAGAGCCGATATTACGCTGAATGACAACTCTCATGTCCTCAATTTCTGCGCCAATAACTATTTGGGGCTGGGAGCCCATCCCGATATCATTCAGGCAGCGGCCAGCAGTATGGAACAGTATGGTTTTGGGATGGCCTCTGTCCGTTTTATCTGCGGCACACAAACCGTACACATCGAATTAGAGCATAAAATCACCAATTTCTTAGCAACCGAAGAGACGATTCTGTATAGCTCCTGCTTCGATGCAAACGGCGGTCTTTTTGAAACCATTTTGGGCCCAGAAGATGCTGTAATCAGTGATTCTTTGAATCACGCAAGTATTATCGACGGGATCCGCCTTTGCAAAGCCAAGCGCCTCCGTTACCAAAACAACAACATGCAAGATCTTGAAGAGAAGCTTAAAGAAGCCCAGGATTCACGCTTCCGTTTGATCTCGACAGATGGCGTCTTTTCGATGGATGGCATTATTGCCAATCTCCCCGCTGTCTGTGATCTGGCAGATAAATATAATGCCCTTGTCATGATCGATGATTGCCACGCCGTCGGCTTTTTAGGACAAAACGGACGGGGCACACACGAATATTGGAATTTGCTCGGTCGCATCGATATCATCACAGGAACTTTAGGCAAAGCTCTCGGCGGCGCCTCGGGTGGATACACTTCAGGACGAAAAGAGATTATCCAGTGGCTCCGTCAACGCTCACGCCCCTATCTTTTCTCAAACACACTCTGTCCCAATATCGCAGCCGCAAGCCTGGAAGTTTTTAGGCTTCTGGAAAGAGAAGGAGATCAGCTCCGCAAGCGCCTCAAAGAAAATGCTGACTATTTTAGAAAAAAAATGACAGCCTTGGGCTTTACTCTTGCTGGTAAAGACCACCCGATCATCCCTGTGATGCTCGGAGATGCAAAACTCACACAAACATTTGCCAATCGGATGATTCAGGAAGGTATTTATGTGATTGGATTTTTCTATCCAGTTGTCCCTCAAGGGGCGGCGCGCATACGCACACAGATGTCTGCAGCCCATTCCCTCCATGATTTGGACCGGGCAATTGCGGCCTTCGAAAAGGTTGGCAAAGAACTCAACGTAATTAAGTAATAGGAAAAAAATTATGAAAGCAATCATTAAAAAACAAGCGGGCGTCGGCCTTTGGATGGAAGATATCAACATCCCAGAGCCTGGCGATAATGAGCTTTTAATCAAAGTCACGAAAACGGCGATCTGCGGAACAGACATTCACCTCTACCTTTGGGATGATGTGGCTCAAAGAAATCTCCCAGTCCCTTCAGTAATCGGCCATGAATTTATCGGTACAGTGGCAGGAATGGGGCGCAATGTTCAAGGCTTTAAAGAAGGAGACCGTGTCTCTGGAGAAGGGCATATCACCTGCGGAAGATGCCGCCAATGCCAAACAGGAATGAGCGTTCTTTGCCCCAACACTTTCAATATCGCCATTCATGGAAAAGGGTGCTTTGCCGAATATTTCTGTTTGCCGGCTCAGAATGCCTTTTTAATGCCCGCCGAAATCCCAGATGAAATTGCGACGATTTTTGATCCTTTAGGAAATGCTGTCCACACAGCTCTCTCTTTTGATCTTGTGGGCAAAGATGTTTTGATTACAGGCGCTGGCCCCATTGGCTTGATGACAATTCCGATCGTGAAAAAGGCGGGAGCCCGTCACGTCATCATTTCCGATCTGAACCCTCTACGCCTCTCTTTGGCCAAAAAAATGGGAGCAGACGCTGCTGTTAATGTGAAAGAAGAGTCGCTCAAAGATGTGATGCAGAAAAAGGGAATCGATGGATTTGATGTCTGCCTTGAAATGTCTGGAAGTGCCCATGCCCTAGCTTCCCTTCCTGAACTTGCAGGCTACGGCGGAAAGCTGGCCATCCTTGGTTTCCCCCCAGCAACTACACAACTGGATTGGCACAACGTCCTTTTCAAAATGCTGACGATTAAAGGAATCTATGGACGGGAAATCTTCCGCACATGGTATCAGGTTCTCCACCTTTTACAAAGCGGCCTCGATGTGTCCCCTGTGATTACACATAGACTCCACATCGACGAGTTCCAGAAAGGCTTCGATGCCATGCTCGAGGGTAGCTGCGGCAAAGTAATCCTCAACTGGACCTGAGAGGGGTAATTTAAACACGAAGGCACGAACATAGAAAGACACAAAGAGGAACTATTTCTTTCTCTTTGTGTCTTTGCATCTTCGTGTCTTTGTGTTGAATTCCTCCCAACGTTCAACAAAATAACTTGTTAGCCACAAATAGGCCTATGGACAATATACTCACAGATTACAAAGCACAAATAGATCAAACGCTCAATAACCTCATCCCGCCAACCTCCCCTCTTTTCCATTCTCTTTATGAAGGTGCAAGGTATTCGTTGTTGGCGCCGGGGAAAAGGATTCGTCCTCTGCTCACAGTTTGCACGGCGGAAATGATCAAGCCAGGAGCTCTCCAAGCCGCGCTCATCCCTGCTTGCGCGCTCGAAATGGTACATACCTATTCCTTAATCCACGACGATCTTCCTTGCATGGATGATGATGATTTTAGAAGAGGGCTTCCCACTCTTCACCGTGTTTATACAGAAGGACACGCTGTTTTAGCAGGTGATTACTTGCTGACACATGCCTTCGAATCTCTATCCACTTCCCCTCTTTTAAATCCTGAGCAAAAAATAGAACTGGTGCGTGTACTCGCCCAAACTTCGGGTGGTGAGGGAATGATTGGCGGCCAAATTATGGATATCGAGCAATCGAGCGACATCCAAGAGATGCACGCGCGTAAAACGGGGGCGCTATTCTGTGCAGCTGTTGTCTTTGGGGGAATTGTTGCAAAGGCAAGCCCCGAGACATTGCAACTTTTGCACACTTTTGGCCTTCAGTTTGGCAATCTTTTTCAAATACTTGACGATATTTCCGACGAAGATCATCCTTTGGGCAATGAAAAAGCAAAAGAGAGTGCCTTTGAGCTCCATAAAAAAACTCTTGAAACCTTGGATCTACTCTCTTTTGATTCTTCTTCTCTTACAAAACTCATTGAGCTGGTGGTGAATGGAAACCAAAGTTTTACGTTACACACATGTTCGTCCTCAGCGGATTTATAATATCCATCACAGCTTTTCCAAGCGCCTTTTTGACATTATCTTTAGCTCAGCTGTCTTGATTATTTTTTCCCCTCTATACCTTGCGATTATGATCGGCATCCGCCTCTCATCGCCAGGTTCTCCTCTATTTATTCAGCCAAGGTTAGGAGCTGGAGGCAAAGTTTTCAAATGCTACAAATTCAGAACGATGTACTCTGATGCTGAAAAACGTTTGCGCACACTTTTAGCCGAAAATCCAGAGCTCAAAGCCGAATGGGAAGAAAATCAAAAACTCAAAAATGACCCCCGCATCTTTTCGTTGGGCAAAACCTTAAGACGCACTTCTCTCGACGAACTTCCCCAGTTTTGGAATGTGTTGATGGGAGATTTAAGCGTTGTGGGCCCAAGACCCTACATGATCACACAAAGAAAGGCTTTAGGCGAGCAACTCTACACGATTCTCTCTGTCAAACCTGGGATTACGGGCCTTTGGCAAACCTCAGGAAGAAGCCACACAAATTTCCAACAAAGAATATCGTTAGATGCCTCCTATGTAGAGATCCACTCGTTTTTCTTCGATCTCTTCCTCGTCTTTAAAACCATTGTGCAGATGCTCTTCTCCAAAAATGCGTATTAACCTAGATATGATACCCTTTAAATAGCTTTTAACCCTGATGGAATTGAATAAATATATTAAAAACTCAAATAAGCTGATAAGCCATAGACGCAGTTAGAAGCATGATAAGAAGGATATGCTTGATCTACTTGATAATAAATTTTATTTTTTTTCTTTATCATGCACATCAAGCATATCCTTCTTATCATGCTCTTGGACTGAGCCTTGAATTATGTATTAGTTTTGTAATTATCTTCTGTTTTTCTGTGTTTTTTTTAACGCTGAGGCATGGAGAACACAGAAAAGAAAGGGAATATTTATTAAATGCGTATTAATAGTAAAACAGCCTTTTTTTTATCCCTGTTCTTCCTCCTAGTGGGACCTATCTTTTTCCCAAAACTCCACACCCTCTATTTGGCTCCGTATCTTGTCATCTCGCTGTATCAACATTCGAAGTTTGGGGTACTTTGGCGTGCCCTCTTTTGCGGAATTCTTCTGGATCTTCTCTCTTCTGGCCCTTTTTTTGGCTTCTCAGCGCTTGAGTTTTGTTTTGTCAGTTGGCTTCTTCAGTCCCAGACCCGGAACTTTTTTGTGGATAAACTTTCTACACTCCCTTTAATGAGCTACCTTTTCACGCTGCTTTCCACGGGTTTCTCTTACATATTTAATATTTTCTTCAATGATGCAGCCGCTCCCACCTTATTTTGGGTCTTTAGCGATCTCATTTGCATGCCACTCATCGAAGCTTTCTACGCCCTGCTTGTATTTTCTCTCCCTTTTGAGTTAATATACCTTTTTAAAAAATTACGTTTGGCTAGAAAACGATGATTCTATCTGGAAAAGCTGTTGCTGATGAAATTAAATTAGAGCTGAAAGCTCAAATCGAAACACTTCCCTCATCTCCTGGTTTAGCAGTGATTTTGGTGGGCAATAATCCCGCTTCTGAAAGTTACATCAAGATGAAACGGCAAGCCTGTCAGGCTGTAGGCATTACCTCCTTTTTTCACCCTTTTCCTGAATCGATCAGAGAAGACGAGCTTTTAGAATTTATACAAAAGCAAAATGCCGATCCTAAAGTGGATGGAATTTTAGTCCAATTTCCCCTCCCCTCTCACATTTCGACCGAAAAAGTGATCGAAGCGATCGACCCTAACAAAGACGTCGACGGTTTCCATCCAATCAACATGGGAAAGTTGCTTTTAGGGCTAAAAGGGGGATTTATTCCGTGCACACCTCTTGGCATTAAAGTACTTCTTGAGCGTTCACACATTTCCGTAGAAGGTAAAGACGTTGTGATCGTAGGACGGAGCCAGATTGTAGGCAAACCTTTAGCCGCCTTATTTTTACAAAATACCAGAGGCTGTAACGCCACGGTGACTGTCATCCACAGCAAAAGCTCCCATTTTGTAGAACACACAAAACGGGCCGACATTTTGATTGCAGCGATGGGATCTCCCCATTTCATTAAGGCTGATATGATTAAAGAGGGGGCAGTCGTTGTGGATGTTGGGATCAATCGTCTCGAAAACAGTCTTGTCGGCGATGTCGATTTTAACGAAGTTGAAAAAAAATGTCAGGCAATCACCCCAGTTCCTGGAGGTGTTGGTCCCATGACTGTTGCGATGCTCCTACAAAATACATGTTCAAGCTATATAAAAAAGTTATCCTAATCCTCCTTGTCCTAACAAGTTGCAATCGCACTACCAAGCCCATTCGACTGGAAGGCATTGCAATGACCATCCCCTATTGCGTGCAAATCGCTCAGCCAAGCCCTCTTGCTGAAAATATCATCTCCTCCACTTTTGCTGAAATCAACGCGATCTACAACAACTGGAACCCCCACTCTGAAATCTCCAAGCTAAATACCCTCAAAGCCTTCGAAAAACAGCAGCTATCTCCCGAGCTTTACTCTTTTCTACAATTCACAAACTCCATTGTTCGACTCACAGAAGGGCGTTTTGATCCCACTGTCGCCTCTTTGCACCAACTCTGGAAAAAAAGCTTAAAAGAGAACCACTTACCCTCAGAAATCGAGCTGCAAAATCTCTCCCCAGCGATCGGCTGGGACAAAATCCATCTTGAAGAGGGCCATTTCTGGAAAGAACAGGACGCCACCACACTTGATCTCTGTGGCATCGCCAAAGGTTACGCTGTCGACCTCATCACCGAACGATTGCAAGCTGCTGGTCTTAGAGACATTTACGTCGAATGGGGTGGCGAGATTCGCACCTCGGGCAACCACCCAGACAATAGACCCTGGAAAATTGGAATTATCGGCTTAATCCCCCTAGAACTCAAAAATGAAGCCATAGCCACCAGCGGCTCCTACATCCAGCAATGGACAATCGATTCAATCACATACACACACATCATCGACCCCCGCACCCAAAAGCCTCTCAATAACGCCCCTATCACAAGCGCGACAGTCATCGCCCCCACCTGCGCCGAAGCCGACGCCCTCGCCACCGCCTTCATGCTCTTCCCCACATGCGCCGAAGCCCAATCTTGGGCTCAAAACCACGGCATTTCCCTCTACCTCTGGTAGCCCGCTCGATTCCATTACGAAGGGATGGATCAAGCTTTAGTTCAAATAAAAAATATAACAAATAGGTGGTAATTAAATTTTTTTATTGTATATTTAGAAAGATGTACCATTTAAAAGACGAACAATCAGAATTCAACACACCAGAAGCTTTGTCTTCTATTGTTAAGCGTTTAGGTAATCCAATATCCACTGCACTGCTTCACCTTTCGTGCCAGATTTTCAAAACTCCCCAAATCGATGGAGTGATTGGCTATCAAAGAAGTGGCAAAGTGGCAGTCGTCATTGGAGATCCTGTTTGTTTACCAAAAGACACAGCAGCGCTGATAAACGCCTTTCATCATTATTGCCGGCAAAATCATTGGAAAACAGTCTATTTATCTGCTTCTCATGACTTTGCTCACTTTGCCATCAACAATGAATGCAAGACATCCGTTCAGTTTGGCTCCGTTGTCAGCGTCGATCCCTCAACTTTTAAAAAGAAACAGAAACTCCGCTGGAAAATTAATCAGTCTATTCAACATGGTGTTCACGTTAAAGAATATAAAGGCTTTGACCCCTTATTAGAAAATAAGATTAAACATTGCATTGATACCTGGCTCGAGCAAAGACGAGGGCCGCAGATTCATCTAGGTGGCATCAATTTTTCTAATAATAATGAAGAAAGACGCATTTTTTATGCGGAGCAAAACGGTAACGTCATCGGGTTTTTAATGCTCCATCCCCTCGACCGATTTCAGGGTTGGGTTGTCTGCTCTTACCTGGCAATTCAAGGTTCACCTGTTGGAACCACAGAAAATTTAATGTGTACATGCTTCGATGCGTTAGCTGCAGAAAATTGCCACTATCTCTGTTTAGGAATAGCGGTTGGGGGCGAACTTGGTGAAATTGTGGGCTTAAATGCTTTTGGAAAAAAAGTTGCCAGGCTAATTTTTAATGGAGCACGCCGATTTTTTAAACTGGATGCAAAAGGGCACTATTTTCATAAGTTCCATCCCGATTTTCACCCAACCTTTTTGGTATTCAGAGATAAAATATCAATTTCTGAGTTATTAGCGATTAAAAACGTACTAAATGTAAAGTTATAAAGGTATTATGATTAAAACCGCCTTTAAGATGTTGACCGGAAACAAAGCTGCTTTTCTTGGCATCATTTTTGGTATTTTTTTGGCGATTTTATTGATTTCGCAGCAATCTGCGATCTATTTAGGTTTGATCTCAAGATCGTACCGCATTGTTACAAATATTCCCTCTCCCGATGTTTGGGTAGTAGATCATGCAACTGAGGGAGAAGATCTTATCCGGCCCATGCCTAGAAATTATGTCCAGCTTATCAAAAGCACTCCAGGCGTTGAATGGGCAGTGCCTGTGAACTATTTACTATTGCCCCTAAAAACAGGCTCAGGGAACTTTAAAGTCGCAGAAATTTATGGCCTTGATGATGAAACTTTAACTGGGATGCCTCAATTACTAGAAGGTCAACCCGATGATTTGCGCCGCAGTGGCGGAGTAATCATTGATTCCAATGCTGCGAGTGACCTTCTCGCCAAAATTGGACCCGATGGTAAAAAAATCCCGCTGAAGATCGGCGATCAAATTGAAATCAATGATGTCAAGGCCACCATTGTTGGAATTGCCAAAACAAGCCCCGGATTTTTCCCCCAACCGATCATTTTTACCACAACAAGCCAGGCGCAGCTCTTTGGAGGATCAAATCGTATCCAATACATTGCCGCAAAGACACGTGAAGGTGCCAATATTAAAGAAGTGATACAGGAAATCAATGCTAATAAAAATGTTGTAGCCTTGACCAAAGATCAGCTCGCCCACAGAATTGCGAACCACTTTTTAAAGACAGGAATCCTCATCAATTTTGGAATTTCTGTTTTACTTGGAATGATCATCGGCTTTTCAATCGCAGGACAGATTTTTTATATCATTACGACCCAAAATATTGCCTATTATGCCTTAATCAAGGCTCTCGGCGGCACAGGAAAAATGATTCTCAAAATGATTTTATTCCAAGCCCTCATTGCAGTTGCAATTGGATACATTTTAGGGACAGTTGTGACACTTCTTTGGGGCCTTGCAGTAAGAAATACGACACTGGCCTTTGAATTTAGACCAGAATTGCTTGTGTTTACAGGAGTGGCAGCGTTGTTGATTTGCGCTTTTATCTCCTTCTTAAGTATAAAGAAAGTTTTTAAAGTAGACCCCCATACCCTGATGACAAGTTTATGATAGCAGTTGAATGCAAAAACATTAAAAAAATTTACAAAAATGGCAACAATGAAGTTGTGGCGTTAAAAGGCATTGACCTTGAAATCCCAGATAAAAAACTGACTCTTTTAGTTGGTCCATCAGGCTCTGGAAAAACGACCCTTCTTTCGATCATTGAAACGATCCTGACTCCCGATTCCGGAGAGCTGATCATTTTAGGGCAGCATGTGCACAATATGAACGAATTAGAAAAATCCCGTTTTCGCAACGCTAATATTGGCGTCGTGTTTCAAACACTCCATCTGATCCCCACACTGACTGTATTAGAAAATGTGATTTTGCCCATGCTCATCAAGGGGGAGAGTGAGGATCTAGCTAAAAAGAAAGGGACAGCCCTTCTCGACAAATTTAATATTAAAGATAAGGTGGACTGCTCCCCTACTCAACTATCTAGAGGTGAGCAGCAAAGAGCGGCAATTGCCCGCGCTTTGATAAACGATCCCAAAATTATTCTCTGTGATGAGCCGACAGGCGCTTTGGATCAGGAAAATGGACACGCATTTATGGGTATTTTAAAAGATTTGGCCGCATCCGAAAATCGGGCCATTTTTGTCATCACGCACGATCAGCGTATTTTCTCTTTTGGTGATCATATTATAAACATTAACGATGGTAGGATTGAAAAAAAATGAAAACAAAATATGCTTATCAAATCCTAAGTTTATTATTTTCTTGTGTCGTATTGGCTGGAAATAGAGCCGATGCAGAAGCTCCTGCTGTGAATGCTCCGGCAAAAAATCCCCCATTTGAGAATTATATTACCGGGACAGGAATTGTTGAGCCAACATCTGGCAATATAATTATCAGCTCTTCCTTGAACCGGAGGGTTGAAAAAATCGATGTGAAGGTCAACGATCAAGTCAAAAAAGGGGATATCCTGTTTGAGCTCTACAATCAGGATTTAGTTTCAGCTTTCAATGTCAGACAGAAAAAGTATGACGAGGCTATTTCGAATCTACATAGACTGGAAGCTTTGCCTAAAGAAGAAGACCTTAAGATTGCACAAGCCAATCTGAACCGTGCCCAGGCGATCGTTCATGAAGCCTCCGAGCTTTGGTGCCAATCTTGCACCTGCGACGAAAAACAAATCCGCTTTTTTAAACTTCAACAAGCTGAAGCTGAATTATGTGCAGAATGCGCCCGGTTTGAAAAAGTAAGAAAAGGAGCTGGCAAGTTTGATCTTAAAATTGCTCAAGATCAGGCAGGAGCTGCAAGAGCAGATATGGAATCCATCCGAAGTGAAATTGAGCGGACAATCGTTAGAGCTCCCATTGACGGCACTATTTTGACCATTAAAATTCGCGAGGGTGAAAATCTCGACCCGGGAAAATCAGCCCTTGTGATGGGAAATATTGAAGCGCTCAGAGTAAGAGTTGCTATCGACCAGTTCAATGCTGCAAAATTTAACCCTGAAGCCCAAGCTGTCGCTTATAAACAAGGCGATATGACAGCACCATTTCCTCTTCAATTTCTCTACGTTGAACCTGTCATGGTGCCTAAGAAATACTTGAGCAACGATCTTCATGAAAAAGTGGATACCCAAAACTTTGAAATCCTCTACGGCATCGATAAAACACAAGCCCACATCTTTATCGGCGAACAACTCAATGTCTACATCGAGGTTACTAA
The DNA here is from genome assembly GCA_964588495.1 of uncultured bacterium. Lineage (GTDB taxonomy): Bacteria > Chlamydiota > Chlamydiia > Chlamydiales > JAAKFR01 > CAVPKN01. The sequence goes on from CAZPPS010000001.1 coordinate 65,375, forward strand.
GAAATAAGTCGCGAGCCATTTTTTAAACACAAAGGCACAAAGACACAAAGAGATACATATTTTTTTTCCTCTCTGTGTCCTCTGTGTGCTCTGTGGTTTTTTAAAAATGTCCCGAAAGTTGTTATCAATAAAGGCTTTGAGCCCGTTTTAAAACCACAGAGCACACAGAGAACAGAGAGAAGGGAAAATTAATAACTTGCCTCTCTTTGTGTCTTTGTATCTTCGTGTCTTTGTGTTGAATTATGCTTTGGCACATAACTTGCTCCCCTATTCAGGTAAATGGAGAGGTAGTTTGGTATGCGGACAATAGCGATCGCCAATCAAAAGGGGGGCGTTGGGAAAAGTACAACGGCCATTAATTTGGCAGCTGCCCTTGCGCGCAGAAACAAGAAGGTTTTGTTGATTGACGCTGACTCTCAGGGGCATTCGACAGTCGGACTCAATATTTCGACCGAAAATTGCCTCACAATCGCAGAACTACTCACAGATCAAGGAGTCGCTGCTAAAGATGTGATCCAAAAAACCTATATCCCCAATCTGGATATTATCCCTGGCGATCTCACTCTCTCTGTTGCAGATCTTAAGCTTGCCTCCCAAGGCTGCAAAGAATTTAAACTGAGAAATAAACTCCAAGCTATTCAAAATGAATATGCCTATGCCCTCATCGATTGTCCCCCGAGTTTTGGGATCCTGATGACAAACGCCTTAACTGCGGGAGAAGAGATTCTCCTTCCCATTCAACTCGGTTACTTAAGTTTTGAAGGGGTAAACAGCTTTATTGATACCATCAACTTGGTCAACAAAGACATTAACGCCAATATCAACCACAAAATCAAGCTCCTCGGCGTTTTGGTCACCTTTTTTGATACACGCACTAAATTTTCAAAAGAGATTTGCAGCGCCTTAAACGACATTTTTAAAGAAAAAATGTTTAAGACAAAGATTCCCCAAAATATCAAGCTCAATGAAGCCCAATCCAAAGGGATTGCCGTCTTTGACTACGACCCTAAAAGCAAGGGAGCCCTTGCCTACGAAAATCTAGCAGAAGAAATCATAGGAACACGCGCATGTCAGCAATAACACGTTTAAGCGAAAAGATGAAAAAAAAGATCTCCATGAGCGAGTACATCGAAAAAAAGCCTTCCGCTCGCAAAATCTACTCTATCCCTAAAGAAGATATGGATGTCCTTAACACCATCTACACAAAACGGCTCAACACCCACCGAGCTGCCTCTGTTTCCGACATCCTCTCCGAGGCCATCTACCTCCTCTACAGCCAAGAGGGCTAGCAAATTATTTGAGGCTTTTCAAAGCTTTTTTCATGATCAAAGTCAGTCGGAACTTTTTTCTATTTTTTACGAATAATTTAAGCTCTAAAACCGTTTTGTCTTCTAGATAGACAAAGATGGCTTCAAAAAATCCATGCGGGAGCTCTTCTTTTTCGATTTCAATAATTTTCCTCTCGTCCCCAAACTCTCCATTTGTCACTTGCATAGCCGTAAGATCTGGAATACAAACTTCCGCTTGTTCCACTCTTTCAACATCAGGCTCATCTCCCTCTTCAGAGAGAAGCCAAGTCGGCAAAAAATTGTCCCCAGTCTCTGAAATCATATAAAAATTATAGTATATAAATAATTATTTTTCAACGATCTATATATTAATTTTTTGTAAATAGAGCTATGGAGGACAAAGGGATTACTGGCGGTAGCTTTTGACGGCGCGGTCCATCTCTCGTTTCTTTTCGCGCTCGATGAGAGATTGCCGCTTGTCAGCTTTCTTTTTACCTCGGCCGTAGCCTAACGAGAGTTTGACTATGCCTTTTTTGAGATAGAGGGCGATCGGAAAGAGGGTGAGCCCTTTTTGTTGAACCATCTCTTTGAGTTTGGCAATTTCACGTTTGTGCATCAAGAGCTTCCGGTCTCTGCGCTCTTCATGATTGTGGATGTTGCCGTAGCGGTAAGGGGCGATGCTCGCTCCAATGAGCCAGAGCTCTCCTTCGACAACTTTGACGTAGGCTTCGGCCAAATTCCCACCGTGGGCACGTAAAGATTTGATTTCTGTGCCTAAAAGGGAGATTCCCGCCTCGAAAGTTTCAAGGACTTCATAATCATGAAAAGCGCGCCTATTGCGCACTAGCTCGTTTTCGCTCATACATTACCAAAGAATAATCCCATCATAACACACCAAGAAAAATAGAGCTTTATATATTATTATTCCAACTTGAAAACTCCGTGGAGAAAAATCAGATTTTTCCTACAATAGACGACTCATTATAGCAAATGAAGGAACAACATGAGTGAAGTTTCAAAAAATTTAGCAGTCTGGTTTGAAATCCCGGTTACAGATTTAGCAAGAGCGCAAGAGTTCTATTCTAAAGTGTTAGACACAGAGACCCACGAAATGGATATGGGCCCTTTCAAAATGGCATTTTTCCCTCATGACAACAATGTCGCAGGTGCTTTAGTTGAAGGGGACGGCTACATCCCCGGAGATAAAGGTCCCCTGATTTACCTCAATGGCGGCGAAGATTTGGCTCTCCCTTTAAGCCGAGTAGCAGCAGCCGGTGGCAAAGTCCTTCAGGAGAAAATGAGCCTTGGGCCCTATGGCTTCATGGCTATCTTCCTCGACACCGAAGGCAACCGCCTTGCCCTCCATAGCATGAAATAATTTTTCTCTATGCGATGGCGTGACTGAACCTATAGAAACGCAAAGAAGCAAAGACACAAAAGCGCAACGAGAAAGAATGCTTATTTTTTTCTTCTCTGCGTCTTAACAGCTTTGCCTTTGCGTTTCAATAGTTTTGGACACGACAGGCTCTTAGCGGAGGAGGTAGACGATGAGGACAACTCCTATAACAAAGACGAGGAGTGCCAACAGCAAATCAAGCACATTGGATGACTGATAAATACCCCCCTGGATTTGATTTTGCGTCTTTTTATATTTTAGAAAGGCAAAGATACAAAATAATGAACCGACGCCAATTAAAAAAAGCCCAAAAATGGATGCATATTCCGCGCGCGAAGTCGATTCTGTCACCTCTGATTTTCCAAGCATGATTCCGATTTGCTGTAAGAGGAGAGAAAATCTTTCGAAAATAAATCCAAAAGCCATAATTCCCAGATTGGTTCTAATCCAAGCTAGGAAAGTTCTTTCATTGGCCAAATGATCTTTAGGGTCGCCCATATTCTCCTCCTTTTTAACCTGCGTTTTGGGTTCTTTCCCCATTCTCAGGTTTATAGACTTTGCCTTTTTACCATGGTGGCAAAAAGACCCGGCTTTGAGGCCAGCTCATCATAGGTTCCCACTTGTACAAACTCCCCTTTATCCATCACGTAGATACGGTCGGCATTTTTAAGAGTGCTCAGGCGGTGAGCGATGACAATCCGGGTTACATCTAACTGGTCAATGCAGCTTAAAACTCTTTCCTGGTTCCGGTTATCCAGAGCGCTTGTTGCTTCGTCCAGAATTAAAATTTTGGGATTGGGAAGAAGGGCTCGCGCAATTAAAATACGCTGCTTTTGTCCACCAGAAAGGGTTCCTCCCCCAATTGACAGGTAAGTATGAAGGCCCATGGGCAGATTTTCCACATCATCTGCCAGTCCTGAATTTTTTAGGGCATTTTCTATCTGCTCGGGAGTATAAATGCCGCCGCAGGTGATATTTTCATAGATAGAACCTGCAATGATTCCCTCTTCTTGCAAAACAACACCCAGCTGCCTTCTGACATCCTGAATGGAAAGTGAGTTGATATTGTGGTTATCAAAAAAAACAGCTCCCTGGACAGGTTTTTCAAAACCCAAAAGGAGGCGGATCAATGTCGATTTGCCACTTCCCGAAGGGCCAGCAATGCCGATAAATTCTCTGGGGTTGGCCCTCAGGGAGACTTTTTTTAAAATGTAATTTTCCTGTGTCTCATATTTGAAAAAAACCTCATCGACGTGAATTTCCCCTGACAAGTTTCCAGGCTTTTGCTTCACGGTTTCCTCTAAAGGCTCTTCAATTAACATTTTTGTACTGCGCCAATGGAAGAAAATGGGAGCCATATTATAAAAAGTGGTTCCAAGATCGACAATTCCGAGATAAAAACTGGAAAATGCCACATTAAAGGCTAAAAAAGAACCGAGCGAAAAATCGGGTTGCCAGTGGATGATATATGCAAAAATCATCATGTACATCACAAGAGGCAAAATATAGTGCAGTCCCCCAATTACATTATGGACATGGGCAGCGCTTAAGCTCACTTTTTCAAAGCTTGCAAATTGACCCGCCCAATTTGAAAATGCATTTTTTTCAGCTCCTGCGACTCTTAGCTTTCCGATAGAACTCACAATCTGGGTGACAAAAGAATTGACTTTGGTTTGAAGCTCAAGAAATTGAAGCTGTTTTTTTGTGTACAACACAAAGCAGGCGGCGCTTAGGAGGCCACCAAGGAAAAAAAAGATCAATACGAGAAGGGTGAGCTTTGGGGCGTAAATTGCCATAGCGATGATATAAATAATGGAAAAAACTCCCGAAAATAAAACGCGGGCTCCATTTCCACTCAAAAGCGTGCGCATCCGATCAAACGAAATCGCGCGCAAAATTAAAGCACCTGAAGGGTATTTTCTGAAAAAGCTTACCGGCAATTTAAGTAGCCGATCCCAAAGGGCACTTTGGAGCTCATTCGAGGATTTTCCCTCAATCCTTGCCACGGCAAGAGAGCGGAAAAAAATAAAGACTGACGAGCTGATAGCTGCAAAAATTAAAAAAATACCCACTTCTTTAATTAACAACCGATCGGCTGAAGGAATGGCCCTACTAAACAAAATCTTGGTTGCAAAAGGGGGAAATAAAGAGATAATCGCTGCGGCTAAACTATATAAAATGACAGGAATATATTCTTTGGTGAAGCGTTTGAAGTAAAACTTGATGAGATCATTGCCTGTTTTTAAATCATCGGGAAACGTTGCAAACAAATAATAACCAATGGGATTTAAATCAGCTGCCGTTTTTTGATTCAGGGGCGTGCGCTCATTTGTTTCCGGATCCACAATATCATAGCCCCCCCCTTTTGTTTGCAAAAGAGCAACAGGTTTGGAATCGGCCCCCCAAAAGGCAATAATCGGACCACAATCTTTTTGCCAAAATCTTTCCTTCAATGAGACTCTTCGGTAGCGGATCGAAGAGGCTTCGACAATCTCTTTAATTTGCTCTACGATAGGAGCATCTGTTTTAAAAGTTTCGGGAGGTGTTAGCTGAATTTCCAACTGCTTTGCGACTAATTGGCATGCCCTAAAAAGACTTGTTTTATTGACATGAGCCCCCTTCTGTTCTTGTGGATTTAAAACAGCGACAATGTTTGTCATTGAATGGGTGATATCCAGGGCTTCATTTTCGAGCCGTTTCTCTACGAGCTGCTTACTTTGAGCTTTGTCAATTTGGTGACGCTCATTGACATAAATGTATAAAACATTGTGAAAACGGTGAAGAGCTTCTTGCCATTCTTTGATTTTTTCATGAGCGAAAATTTTCGAAGGGACAACCGTTTTTACAAAAGCTGAGTAAGTCAGCGGAAAATACCCTTCTTTGATGGTAAGAGAAGGGTAGTTTAAAAACTGCAGCTCCCCTGATTCAATTTGCAACCACGAAATTTCACTTTTTTCATGAAGTGTCATCGCCCTCTTTGCCTTCAGAATCTCATTTTTTTCGACAATGATTTCATGATTAGGGGCGATGTAGCTGTGTCTTTGCTGATACACCTCATTTTTATAAATATGGGCTAAATTCAGGATCCACTGGTTCACAAGGGAAAGATCTTGATCGATCTCTTCCTTGATTTTTTCGAGCGGCAGACGCCAGATTTTAGAATTTTGTTCGGTAATGGCCACAATTTCGTAGCTTTGGCTATCTTCGACAGAAAATCCAAAGAGAGGGGCGGGTGCTTTGATTGTCGTGATGAAAGTACGGACGCCTTCTGCAACTCCTTCAATGCGATCAATTGCAAAAAGATTGACCGATCCTGTCTCTAAAAACCAGAGCGAGCTGAAGTCATTCAGATAAATATGGTGATTTCCCGGCACCTCCGCTGAAATTCCGAGCTCTTTAATTTTTTGGATCACCTCGCTCATGTTGAACTCTCCATCAAATCGAGGTAAAGGCCAGGGTGACGGATCAGTTCATCATGCGCACCTCTTTGCACCACCTCTCCTTTGTCTAACACAATGATCTCATCACAATCCCGAATTGTACTTAAACGGTGTGCCACGATAATGGCAGAACATCCCCTTCTCTGGATATTCTCAGAGATTGTCTTCTCTGTTTCCGAATCAAGCGCACTTGTGGCCTCATCCATAATCAGCACTGAGGGTGAATAAAGGAGGGCCCGTGCAATTTCAAGCCGCTGCCGCTGCCCGCCACTTAAATTCCTCCCATGTTCGAGCAAAACATTTTCATATCCTGAAGGGCGGAGCATGATCTCTTCATGAATACCAGCATCCATAGCTGCCTGAATGACAATATCTTCCGAAACAGCCCGATTCCAAAGCGTGATATTGTTTTTCACCGTCCCGGAAAATAAAAAAATTTGCTGATCGACATACCCAAAAGATTGATAGAAAGTAGAGGCTGGGATCTCTTTGAGGGATTTACCATCAAAAAGAATTTCCCCTTCCCAAGGAAGAAATAACCCGGAAGCGAGCTTTGCAATCGTCGATTTTCCGGAGCCGCTAGGACCTACTAATGCCAACCTTTGACCTGGCTTGATTTTAAAACTGAAGTTTTTCAGAAGGGGTTCCGCCAACCTGCTATAACCAAAAGTTACATTGCGGAATTCGACAGTCCCTTCCAGTTTATTGGCCTCTCCCTCGTTTTCTCTGGAATACGAATAAACAGGATCGATTTTGTATTTCAAAACGTCATCTAAACGTCCCAGATCAGTCTTGATCTGTTGCAAAGTCTGACCAAAGTTAACAAAACGGGTGATGGGAGTTAAAAAAGCGAGCAGCAAAGTTTGAATAGAAATCAGCATACCAAAGCTCAGCTTCCCATCCATCACTTTCAAGCTGCCGAAGATCAGTACGATGGCCAAAGCAAATGCCTGTGTGGCAGTTGGGACGACACTTAAAAAAGCATCTTTTTTGCTGATCTCCTGTTCTGCGTTGATCGTTTTCGCATAAAATCCCCCAAAACGGGCAAAAAAATCAGATTCCAGACCCGTTGCTTTGATCGTCTCCATTTGTTGCAACGCCCCAAGTGCACTGCTTAGCCACTTGCCGGTTTCCTGCTGAAGACGTGCGTATGAATCTGTGCGCGATTTTTGAATCCAATAAAAAACAACGCTATTGACCAAAGCTGCAAGGAAGGCAATGCCTCCCAAAAAAAGGTCGTAGCTCAACATCACAATGCCATAAAAGATAATCAGCAAGAGATCGATAAAAGTTGTGGCAAGGCCGCCCGTAAGCTGGGAGGCAACCTTCTCATTCAAAGTTGTCCGAAAAGCAATTTCTCCTGCGTAGCGCTGTGTGTAAAAGCTAACGGGAAGGCGGAGAAGATGCCATAAAAAATGGCTGGAAAACTGAATATCTAATCTTGATTTTAAACGACTTAAAAAATAACTCTGAAGCCAGATCAATAATCCCCCAAGAGCTGCCATAAGGAGGATGCCTCCCATGAGTAACGAGGCCGGGCCGCTGGAATACTGCACTAAGACATTATCGACAAAAATGCGGATAAAAGCAGGAAGAGCCAGCCCTGGAAGAAGAAGACAGACCCCTGCTAAAAATATATAAAAAAGAGCCATTCTGACATTTTTGACTCTTTTATAAATTCCAAGCCACAAAGGCTCTGCGAGGCCACCTTTTTTAAAGTCCTTCGTTTTTTCAAAGACAAGGGCAATATCAAAATAACTCTGCGCGAACTCCTCATGTGTGACAGTTCTTGGTCCTAAAGCTGGGTCGTTTAAAAAAACTTTGTCTTTTGAAAACCCTTCGACAACAAGAAAGTGGTTCCCTTCCCACAGAACCACAAAAGGAACTTGTATGGACCTGAGCTCATCGGCAGTTTTTCTAAAGCCCTTTCCCGAAAGTCCATATCCGGCTGCTGCTTTAATCATATTTAAGGCATTGCTCCCATCACGGGAAACGCCGCAATCCAGACGCAATTGAGCAAGGGGCACATGGCGGCCAAAATATTCAAGAATGATGGCAAGACAGGCAGCTCCACATTCGACTGCCTCCATTTGAATGACGGTCGGCGTTTTTACCCTTTTCAATGCGTCCCCTTTAAGCGGGTTACTGGTATTAGGTAATCAATGGGACGTCTTTGTTCGAGAAAGATTTCAACATGAGCCACAGCTCCAAAATTCAGAGGAAAATCGGGACCTTTGGGCGTTGTCCACAAATAACCTGAAGGTGTTTCAGCTTTTGTGGGCTCAATGACGACAACAAGCGTTGCTTGATTGCCTGTGAGATAGTTTTTTAATTTCTCTGAAGGGATACTTTTTAAAACGCTGCCGCGAATAGTGGCAGAAAAAGGGAGCACTTTCACCACTTTTCCCTGCAATTTTCCATAAATGGTGGAATCGACAGAGTTGAAACTCATCTGAGCTTTCATCCCCACTTTAATTCCGCCGCCGCTCTCTAAAGGGAAAAAGCTGTAAATATTAGGACGGCTATCTCCGGCTTCTTTATTTTGAAACCAAATCAGATTTTTGCCGGGAACAGTTGCCTCTCCTGCAAGCACTTCCACAGACAAAATGGTTCCATCAGAGGGAGCCTTAATCGTTTGAGAAGAATTCAAAACTATGAGCACATCATCTTTTTTGACCTCATCTCCCTGCTCTACATTCACTTTGCTGATATAATCGTCTGTGCGGCTCTGTATGAGCTCAACAGCTTCCGGTTGAAAGTAAATGCCCGTTCCATTCGCTGTCATCGTAATGCTTCCGACAAAAGACCAGATTAAAACAGCTGCCACAATTGCAACCGCGCAAAGGAGAGCAATCCACCCCGGCATCCGGATGATCACGAGGAGCTTGTCGAGTTGTTCTGGAGATGTGAGCCTCTCCAAGGCTTTTTTCTGCCGCGACTTATCCATAAACTCATTTCTTAAAGTTTATAGTTGAAAAATGCAAGTTTTCTCTTTCACACACGAGAAGCGCACCCAAAGAAAAAGCCTTTTTTATCAGTACAATCTCAATTAATGAATTGATTAAAATAATTACTTTAAGTAATTTTAAAAAAAGGTTGTTTTTATGAAAGCTGTTGTCTTCCACACACCGAAACGCGTTAAAGTTGATCAAGTTCCCGATCCCGTTTTAGAAGAAAAAACAGATATAATCCTTAAAGTCACATCTACTGCCATTTGCGGCTCTGATTTGCATATTTATAATGGGCTTATTCCCCAGGTTAAAAACATGACGCTAGGTCATGAATTTATGGGTACTGTGGAAGAGGTGGGAAATGACATTAAGCACCTTAAAAAAGGAGACCGAGTCATTGTCCCCTTCCCTATAGCATGTGGCAATTGCTTTTTCTGTACACATTCCTATCCTGTCCATTGTGAACATTCCAATCCCAATTATGGACCCGAAGGAGGCTTGCTCAAACAAAAAGGGGGCGCCCTTTTCGGCTATACTGATTTGTATGGCGGCTATCAAGGTGGGCAAGCGGAATATGTCCGTGTCCCCTATGCCAACTTTGGCCCCCGAAAGATTGAATCCGATCTCAAAGATGAAGAGGTCCTCTTTTTAACAGACATTTTTCCAACGGGCTGGTGTGCTGTTGAATGGGCTCGGCTAAAAGGTGGCGAGACAGTTGTGGTATTTGGTTGCGGTCCTGTTGGAATTATGGCCCAAAAAGCTGCTTGGCTAAAAGGTGCAGGACGTGTCATTGGAGTGGATTTACTCGATTACCGCCTCGATTATGCAAAAAAAGCTGCCCGCTCAGAAGTTTTCAACTTAAACAATGTGAATATTGTCGAAGCCATTCGTGAAATGACTCAGGGACGTGGCGCCGATGTTTGTATCGATGCTGTTGGAATGGAGGCACACAGAAGCTTCGGAGAGAAAATTTCAAATCTTGCCCATTTACAGGCAGGAACCATCAATGTTATTGATCTGGCAGCAAGCGCAGTCAGAAGAGGGGGCACCATTTCCATTGTCGGAGTTTACGCCACCAAATATAGTAATTTCCCGCTAGGCCAGCTTTTTGATAAAGGAATCTCCCTTGTCATGGGCCAAGCCGTTGTCCAAGTTCATATCGATCACCTTCTGCAACTTGTGCAGGAGAAAAAAGTGATCCTCGACGACATTATCACACACACACTCCCTCTTTCTGAGGCTCCCCATGCCTATGACATCTTCAACAAAAAGGAAGACAACTGCCTGAAGGTCATCCTTAAACCCTAAAGATCCCTGCAAAAACATAGAGAACACAGAGAAGGAAAAAAAATCTATTTCTCTGCTTCTTTGCACTTTCGCCTCTGAGTTAAAAAAGAGGTTTGCCAAAAAAGGGCGACCTCTTTAAACTGAGCGGCAACTCAGTGAGTTTGGACTTATGAAAAGAATTGAACAGAAAGAACAAACCCGGTTGTTTCTCCTGGAAAAGGCCTATGGGCAATTTGCGGAAAAAGGATTTTTGGCTGCTAAAACACTCGATATTGCGCAAGCGGCAGGCGTTTCTCATGGCACCTTATTCTTGCATTTCCCCACTAAAGAGGAGCTTTTGGTTAAATCCATTGATGCATTTGGACTGAAACTTGGTAAAAGACTCGAGGAGCTATCGGCTCGTAAAAAAAATGCCAAAGAGGTTTTGCGTGCCCATTTGGAAGCTATTGGAGAGTGCGAATCTTTTTATGCCAATCTTGTGATTGAAGGACCGCTCCTTCCGCCAACTGTTCGCGAGCGCGTTTTCATGATCCAATCAGGCATTGCCCACTATTTAGAAAAAAATCTTGATCGTTCAATCCCTCTTTATTTCGTCCTCAATTCCTGGCTGGGATTGATTCATTACTATTTAGCGAATCGGGATCTTTTTGCCCCCAAACAATCGGTGATTGCCACCTGCGGCAAAGATCTCTTAGAAAATTTTGTGAAAACTTTTAACTTATAGGAAAACATGGAAAAAACGTGTCCATCTTGTTATTCGTGCGGCATGCCCCTCAGAAAGACAGAAGATTATGCTTTAGGAGATGCGAACCAAAAGTATTGTTCTCACTGTACAGATGCTCTTGGCAATCTGAAATCCTACGACGAGATCCTAAAGAATACGGCGGAATATCTTTCCTATTCTCAAGGTCTTGAAATGAAAGCAGCTAATGAGCTTGCCCATAATTTGCTCTCACAACAACCCAAATGGTGTAAAAAATGAAGATCGATCTTTACGGAATCATACACAAAGCTCAGCGCATGCACATGTTTGCTCTCGCAACCAAAATCGGCCGCACCGATTTGTCAGATCAACAAACGCTGAGCTCAATAGAGCACGAACTGCGTGCTTTCATCCAACACCTTCGGGGGCATGGACATAATGAAGATACTTTCATTCATCCATTGTTTCGCGAAGTGGGTGATCATGCAGCTGGAATTGATGAAGAACATGACGATCTTGACAAAGAATTGGACAAGCTCGCGGACTTTTTAGATAAAAAAAACTGGAAAGAGCTCTACTCCACGTTTAACCGGTTTATTGGAATCTATTTGCTCCATCAAGATGAAGAAGAGAGCTTGCAAAGGGAAATTCTATGGCAACATTTCGAAAATGATCGATTAGCAGCTGTTCTGGATCATTTCCAAGCGAGCAGAGCCCCCGCTCAACGTATGGAAGATCTAAAATTTATCCTTCCAGCCCTTAGCCCGAATGAGCTGACACACATTTATCAATCGATGAAAAGTCATCTCCCCGCTTTGACCGCTGCCCTTGCTATTGCCAAACAGGAGCTTGCAGAAGATGACTATTCTCATCTTTGTCGTTCATTAGGGTGATTTATTTTTTAAAAAGAAAAATCTCAGCAACAACATAACAATGCCGATGAGGAGAAAAAGCAGTGGAAGCACTGTTATGTGATAGATGGGTAAGATCTCTATGACAAGGAGAGAAAAAAAGGCAATTGTCATGTTGATGAAATTTAATACGGCAGAAGCATTGGATTTATTCTTTGCCACTGACATGGCATAACCCGAACTATTTGAGAATACAAGCGAAAGACCCAAGTACATAAAAGGGATAGGGACAAAAAGGGTCCATGTGTTCACTTTGCCTATCAAAAAGAGGGTAAACATGATAAAGCTCGCAGCGATTGCGATCCCGATACCAAGAGTCAAAATGGTGGGAATTTCTTTTTTGCCCGCTAGTTGGTGTGTGAACACAGCACCCACGAGCATCCCCAGGGATGGGATGAAGTTTAGGAGTCCATATTCTTTTGCCTGCAAACCAATCTCCTCAATCCCAATGAAAGGGGCTTCAGAGGCAAATAAATAAACAAAAGAGGAGGCGCCTCCCATGATTAGCGCACAGGTTACTAAAGTTCTAGATTTTAACTGCTCCAGAAAGCCTATTCGAATTTTTGAAAGATTCAAAGCCGTCAGATCCTTAAATTCCGCAGTTTCAGGCAAGCGTGTGCTGAGAATCAGCAAAATGACACTATAGACTGTTAAAACGTAAAAACAGCTCATCCAACCAAACTGATCGGTTAATAAGCCTCCAAATGCAACAGCAAGACCTGGGACAATTGCAAAAGCCAGCGTCAAATAAGAGAGTTTTTTGGTGGCCGCTGTTTGAGAATAGACATCGCCAATCATTGTAAAAGCGATTTTGAGCCCCACACAGCTTCCTAAGGCCTCAAGAAACCGACCGCACATAATCAGCCAAAATAAATGGAGCGCACCGCCGAGCAAAATCAGTAAGCAACCCACAATTGCTACGGAAATGCCCATATAAATGGCTGGCTTTCTTCCAAACCGATTTGAAATAGGCCCATAGGGCAAATTCCCAACCGCATAACCAATTGCAAAAATGGTCATCGTGAGCTGAACTTTCATGGCCGGCAGCCCCAATTCACGTGCCATTTCAGGCAAAGCGGGCGAATATAAGACAGCCGAAACGGATGCAAAAGATGCTAACAGCAGTAAGATGAGTAACTGAGGTTCTTTAGATTGTGTCTGCACAAAAAAAAGATAATCTAATCTTGTAATTTTTTTCGAGCTTCTTCATCCGAAAGAATATGGGTAAAGGTGGAGTTAGAGAACTGGAAATCGGCGATCTCTTTGTTAAAAGCGGCCTTGTATGTGTCTGAAAAACCGTAGCGCAAACCAATGAATTCAATCCCCTTTTCTTGGGCAAATTTTTCAATGGCAACAAGATGTGAGAGCGTGTCGTCGATGACAAGAATACGTTTAGGCTCTAAAGAAAGTTTTTCAAAGAGCGTAAATAAAGTCAGCCCTTTATTACGACCCGAAGCGTACAAGATACCAGAACGGTACAAAACTCCATGGCCACTGATTTGGAAATAGTGATCGTCAGGATGGGGAGCTGTGAGATTCAGGTCGATCTGGTATTCCAATAGATGTTGTTTCGTTCGTGTAGCAAGCGCTAAACCTTGGCTTGTTAGCCCCATGACGGGATGTTTGCCATCCTGAATCAAGCGCACAATTTCAGATGCATCTCCTTCTACAAGCTGCATTTTGGTCAAATGGCGCACACATTGCCACTCGGCCAGGCTCTTTTCTAGGCTCTCTGCAACATCATGTCCATTTTCTTGATGGAAGCGCCGTCTAGATTGAAACCATTCATCTCCCCCCAGCATCTGAGCTGGCACAACAAGTGTATCATCAATATCAAAGACAACAACTGTTTCTGGCTTGAGATAAGAAAGGGTCTCTTTGAGATTTTTTATCTCAAATATTTCTCCACAAAGAGTTGAGCTACAAAAAAGGATCAAAAACAATAGTCTAGACATAATAGGCTCGGAGTGTACAAGATACGTTTCTCATTTTGCAAGTACTCCCTAAGACAGGCTATATTTCCACACAAATTCGGTGTAAGCGCGCTGCAGATTGATCAATCAGATCGTGCACATCGGAAGGAATAGACCCCACAAATAAAGCGCTTAGACAGGTGAACATCATGTGCCTAATTTTTTGACTGCCAATCTCGTTGACAAACCTTCTTAAGAGATTTTTTTTCACGCCATATTTTTCCTCTTTAGAGAGTGTGTTCAATGGGGGCGTTATTCTAACCTCCTGCGCCAGCTTTTGGAGTGCAGTGATATCGATCTTCTTTATTGCACGATAAATTGCATCATTGGGACTTGAGGGAATTTCAGAATACTTCAACGTACTTACGGAAGGGGCCTGAGCTAACTGTTGTATAAAATTTTGAAGTTCTTGAGTCATTAGCGTATATAACAAATCACCAAAACAACTAAATAATAGATTTCGATCTACCACAATTTGTGTTTCAACCAGGCGCACAGAAAAAGAGTTATTTTTTGATTTGGCAACAAGGGTATAATCTTTTCCATATTGAAGTCCAAGCTCGGGCTTATCCTTGATTTTTGGTTCGATAGGCTCTGGTGTGAAAGAACTGCCGATCTTTAAATTGAGAATTTGATCCACGCTCAATTTTAAAGCCTTAGAACTGACAGGATCGGCCTCTTGATCTTTTCTGCAAACAAATAATAATTCTTGAGCTCCAGAGGACTTTAATGTGTTTGGAACATTAATACTAATAAGAGCTTTAGCATTATTAAAGATCAGATTAACAACCTCTTCAGCCTTCTGATTTTCAGTGGAATACGTGGAACCCTGCCAACAAAAATTGATGGAGATCTTCTCTGCGACACCCTTTGTTGACATATTCCCCACAAATTTAGATTTTGTGAAGGAGTGTATAGGATATCCCCTTATCAAGCAAGCTGTCAGTGGCTAATTAACAAGACAATATTTTACTTAAGTTATCAAATAATCTTTATTATTAAAGACTTAGGAGCTAGAATGGAAATACGGAGGTGCTTATGCATGTACTTAAGACAATTTCAAAGATTGGTTTAGCTGCCTTCCTGGTTTTAGGTGGATTATATACACTTTTCGGCATGACATCTGCAGTGTTCCTTGCAATTATCGCAATTATTGCAATTGTGACTGGTATTTTGGTCCTTTTCACGCTGCGAGACAGATGTGATGTTGACCACAAGTATGGTGTCGATCACGACCGTAAAGATGTAAAATAGTTCTGGCAGTCAGCCACTTTGGGGGTGAACTCACGTTCATCCCCATTTTTTTGCTTTAAATTTATATTAACCTGAGTTTTGGGTTCTTTCCCCTCATTCTCAGGGATTTAATTTTATCTTAACATTCTGCGTAATAGGTAGTTCAGCCGTTTTAAGATCAGGAAGACATTGCTCTGATAATATTCTGGATCATGTATCGAAGAGTTATCTGTATGTCTATTATGCGGGTGAGTTTAAATGTCCCAACCCCATGCCAATAAAAGCCCCCCTGATCGCATTACTGCGAAAATTTGGGGCTCAAGAGCATGACTGCGTCACACCAAAAGCTTTAAAAAGGCAAGGTTATGACACCGGAGGGAATTTTACTTTAGGGGATATTGCCCGCTTTAAGTAAAAAGCCTTTAGGGTTTACCTACTATTCTATAATGTCGTATTGCCCAGCTTTTTTTACACAACCACAGCAGCTTGCGATAAAACCAAGTATCGAAAGGGATCCTATAGCAATCATCGCATATGCTCCGCCCGGCAACATAGAGACAATCCCTTGAGTCCCTAAAATTCCCAACACAAACATTGTAATGCCCGCTGCGAAAAGAACCGCTGTTGTGCAACGCCGGATGGGTTTATGGGAGGGTTTATAGGTGGTTGCATCCAGATTAACTGACATAGCCATAATAAATGGAACTCCGTTTAGATTTTATAAAGAAATTTGCACCAACACAAACAAATTTGCAAGGCCTTTTATCTAAGAAGCCCTCTTGAAATCCAATTTTTCAAAATTATCTTTACTAGCTTGATAGCTTTTAGTAATTCTGTCGTTGTTTTCAATTTTTCGACTTAAAAGATTGATGTCATCGGCTTTTACTCTCACAATTTCTTCCATTAGCTGATTAAATTCATCATCATCAAGTAACTGGCTCCGATAGTAGCAACGCGTAATCGCCGCACACCCCGCAACTGCCAGCCCAACAATTGCGATCCCACCACTCACACTCCAAAAAATCTTTGCCACATTAAGACCACCCGCTAGGGCAATAGTCCCTCCCACCGCCAATCCTAAGACCACTACAGAAAATAGTGACGATACAAGGGCTTGTCTGACTACCTCTGTTGCGCAACTTCCTTTAAGAGATGGATTCTTAAATTTAGATGCTACTAAATGATCTGCTACCTCACCTCTGGTCATCGTTTGATAGTCATTCATTTTATTATGAATAGCTACATAGTTCGGAATTTCTCTAAAACCTAAAAAAAGAGCTCCCTCAAAACACATAAAAAACCTCTGCGCGCGAATTAAATACAATTAATTATATATTATAATTAAATTAATAGAAACTTTAAAAATTTTACTTCAGAGCTTTTATGCTTAATTTTGAGTAAGGGAGGTGGATTTCTTCTCTATTGCTACTTAAAGACATTGAGCCCCCGCGAGCGACGGCTTTTTTGAGAAAAGCATTCTCAGATTCTTTAGGGAGAGGAAGGTAACAATTCAACCATCCTTGGATATAGTTGCTTAAAGTTTCACCCGATTGATAAATTGCAATTTCTTCATCTAAGGAATAGTGGTCAATTTTTAAGCCTATTTCGGTCAGCATGCGCAGGTATTCTTGAGAGGTCTGGATTGTTCTAAAAGCAGATTGTTTTCTATAGGCTGCCCATTCTGCTTCTTGAACAGTTGCTTCTAAAAACTGCCAATAGGGAGACTCTTTTGGGTAAGTGAGAATGTAAAGCATTCCGCCCGGTTTAAGTGCTGCAGCTACATTGCAAAGAGCAGCTAATGGATCTCGAATCCAATGTAAAGCATTCATGATCAGAGCAATATCAAAAGAGGAGGCGTATTCTAAGTTTTCGGCTGCCAGTTTTTTAAAATCTAAGTTTGGATACTCTGTTTTGGGAAAAGAATGACTCGCCCAATCAATCATCGAGGATGAGGGATCAATCCCAATCACTTTGCCTTGCGGAACGCATTTTGATAGCTCAGCGGTCATTCTTCCATCGCCACAACCGACATCCAAAATCGTTTCAGTCCCCTTAAATCTAATTTTGCTCAAACTTTCGTGTGCAAGCGTGTATTGAATAGAGGAATTGTTGCGGTAATGTTCTGCATCTAAGTCGGTCATATTCCCGCCTTTCTGCAAAAAATACGGATCATGGGATGTGTTTCATAAGCTGAGATTGGATCGGAACATTCTATGTCTAATAGGTCGAATTTTGCCTCTATTAAAAGCTGACCCAGCTCTTGCTCTTCAAAAAAAGACCAAAATTTCTGACAATTGTCGTACCTTTTATCCTGTTCTAAGGTTTCGCCCACTCCCCTTTTGACCGAAAGATAAAAAATGCCTTTTGGCTTCAGTAAACTGTAAATCTTTTTGAATATCTGAAGCGTTTTCTTTTTAGGAATATGCAGAAAAGAGGCTGAGGCCCAAGCACCATCAAACATCTCTTCAGAGAAGTTAAGCTTTTCCATATCCATGACATGAAATTCTGCTTGGGGAACATTTTGCTTTGCCAAAGTGATCATTTTTGGAGAAAAATCGATTCCCGTAACTTGAAAGCCATTTTCTTGAAAAACTTTGGCATCTCGACCCGGCCCGCAACCCACATCCATGAGCGTTGCCTCTTTTGGGAGTAGCTTCATAAACTTTTGGGCATAAACTTGGGGATGCAGCGCTTGGGTATAGGTTGCGTACTCAACGGCCGTTGATTCATAACTATGCAATGTCAGCGATTTATTGAGCTTGTCAATCAAAATTTTTTCTCAACAAAAACATTTTTGAGTCTTTTGAATAGCCTTGGCGCGTGAATTCGATAGAGTATCCGAGCTTTTGATAAAAAGGGAGAGCTTGCCAATCCATGGTATTCAGTGTGACAAATAGTGCGCCTTGCTCCTTTCCGATTTTTTCGGCTTCGTGGATCAACTGGCTTCCCCACCCCTGATTTTGTAAATTTTTATGGACCCAGAGGGAATCGACATAGAGAGATCCAAACAAAACAGTGCCAGTGATCCCTCCCCTAATATTTTCCTCGGAGTCTTTGATAAAAATGCTAAATGAGCGCATAGGAAGAAATCCTTTTGCATCAAAAGCATCATTGCTGATCTCCTGAATCAGGATCTCTTCATATTCCTTCGGAATCGTTTTGAAATGTTCTAATCGCATGATGCCATTTTCATTGTGATCCGCGAATTGTAACAAAATGATTGGCCTGTGCCAATCAAATTTTAACACAAACCGATTCGTGAGATCACACCCCTACCGGGAAATAACATACAAAGCAAGTTCAACGCAAAGGAAGCAAAGTCACTAAGACGCAAAAAGAGGCCTTTTCTTTGCGCCTTTGCATCTTTTTTATCTTTGCGTTGAATTATTTCTTCTTACAATGAATCTAAGGCTCTCAATACTTTAGTTATTGATCTTCAATTTATCAATTGCAAGACTTAGTAAGTTTTAGGTTTGGTTTTCTGAGAGGGCCCCTGAACCGGCTTTTGACGGTGAGATTTCTTTTCCAACTCTTCTAGCTCCTGACGCTCCTCTTCCTCACTAGAATCCAAAGGAATTGCGTATGTATCTGTTTGATCTACTTGATCTTTTAGCCATGACTCAGAATTCTTTGGAGGTGTTTGCGGTGTTTGCGCATACATAGGAATTGCAGATAGTGCCAACATTAAAATAAACTTCATCTTCTTATACTCCTGTTATTTTTGCCTGCTGTAATCCTAAGCTAGCAAAAATGAGGCCAATTTCGCTATTTGGCTGTGGCAATCTAAACTTCAGAAAACTCAAATCACTCTTGTAGTTTCAGTTGCGCATTCGGCTTTAAGTGCCTTTTGACCATTTTTGGCTGTTTGAGATAATTCTGTGAAAATACTTTTGTAGGTTATCCAGGGAGTTTGAACGGTATAGGGAATGCCAGTCCGCTCACAAAAATCTTGGATGTACGGAACTAATAATTTCAATTTATTTCGCGGGCATTGGCGACATAAGTGATGTTCGATTTGATAGTTTAAACATAAAAAAATAAAATCAGTGAAGATTCCAGGGCGTATATTGCGAGATGTAATGATTTGTTGCTCTAGGTTGGACATTTCGGTGTCTTGAGAAAGTTGAGGCATTCCCTTGTGGTTTGTGGCAAAGATATTGGCCATATAAATGCCAGTTACAAAAGAAGCAATGGGAACAAAGATAAGTGCTTTTGTAGCTCCAAATAGAAGAAAAGGCATGACATACCATAAGAAAGTGCCTAAGCAAGCGAGCAACAAATCCAAGAAGCGGAATTTGTTTTTATATAAATCGATAATATTCTGATCGACATGCATGGCATACAAGAGAAAACTGCACATCGGCAAGTAAAGCCACGCTTGAAATCGGCGGAGCCATTTCATGTAGCCTGTTTGTGATAGGTAATGTTCGGTTGTGAAAGAAAAGGGCACTTCTAAATCTGAATCTGAATCTATGCGGTTAGTGTGATCGTGGTGCTGCGTATGTTTACCAATCCACGGTCGGTAGTTCCCCCCTATTGTTGCAGCAAAAAATCCTGCAAAAAAATGATTCATTTTCTCTGACTTAAATATCGCAAAATGCGCGGCATCGTGCATGAGACCTGCGATCTGTGTCGTGATGATGCCAAAAAAAATAGAGAGTAAAACAATGACAAAGTAATTAGAGCTATTGGCAACCAAATATAACGTTGCTAGGTATGCGCTATAAATTCCAAGAACGGAAAGAGCATAGAATTTATGATCGCGGTCTAAAATTTTGTTTTTTACGATATAATCTTGTAAATGAGCTGTTTCCATCTCCGCAATGCGTGGAGATAACTTAGGAGTATATGTTTGTTGTAAAATATCAGCCATAACTGGACAGAAGCCCTTCAAAAAAAAAAGGTTTTGCTCCTTATTACATAGCTAGATACTTTTTGTACAAGGTTATCGGATTATGTTGACCACATTTGACACGTAGCCTAAATCCACCCAACTTAACTGCATTGAAAGCCGACCCATGACAGCGATTTTCCAGAAAATCTGTAATGAGGATTAGCTGTAATGTCTCCTACTGCCCAAATGCAGCCTGTTTTTGCATTTGACCTTCTCTCTTAATTTTATTTGCGTGGAATTTCCAGGCTCAGGTCGACCATTTGAGGACCGTCCACTTCTTGCCACTTGTTTCCGATGTACTGTTTAAGGCGTCTTTGTTTATGAGGCAGGTTCAAGTCATGCAGTTCTCTATGGCAGTGTAAGATAATAGGCGATGCCCCTGTAAGAGCGGAAAGAAAGCGATAAAAATTTTGCCTTTCGACATAGGCGTAGATATTGGAAAGATAGAGAGAATCCACTTCGATGTCGAGCGCTTCCAGATTTGAAACTATCTTTTGGAAATCTGCCGCATTCTTGATGTCCTGAGTTATGGCTCCCATCTGTTTTTTCTCAACAAGGTCTTTAATGTAAAGATAGTTTTCAGATGTTCCGAGCCAGCTCTCTTTTCTTTGCAGTTCAGCTTTTAGACGAGTGATGGGATCGTCATAGCCCTCGTAATGATTATAGAGGTCGATATTTGGTGTAATCGCCTCAATCAGTTTCTCCACAAACTCTTCCCGTGTAGATGACTGCTCAATCAAAGTAAGAGCCAGCTCAATAAATTTTTTGTTATTTGGATTAAAATCAAAAAGGAGACCATAGGCTGATTTTCGCATACACATGATATCCAAATTGTAAAAAGCGCCACAGCCCACATGGCACCTATTTGAATGGACCGATTCTTTTTGATAGCCTTTTAGTGTTTCAATTTCCTGATGGCTCAAAGGGAGCTCATTTGAGAAGATGTAGACACCGTGAATCTTCCCGGAAACCTCAGAGTTTGCGCACCCCCTAACCACATCTACAAAGTTTGTGGGATGTTGTAGAGGAGCACTTCCGTCATGTGTATTTTTCCGTTTATAAGCAACATAGCCACAAACAGCGACTTCAATCATTAAAGCACATCCAGCTCCAAAAGTGATCCACGCACCCAGATGCCCCACCTGAATCTGACCAAGGAGCGTTAAAATACCTACAGCGATAAGCCCGACTGTCAGTGCACCATCCAACAAAGCAGCAGCGACAGCTTTTGTCCCCGTAAACCGAAGACAACAATCCTCCTGCGAAAGTTTGAGATAAACACCAAATGCCATGGCAATCCTTATATCATAGCCACATTCAGAATGCGGCTATTTCCCTTAGCAACAAATCCCACAACTTTTTGAGTTGTAGAATCAATACACTGACACGAAAACGCTTGAATCCCTGGATCGTAATTTGGTCGAACGGCTAAATTACTCATATCCCCTAAATTTTATTAGCTAATTATACTACGAAAAAATTAAGAAACAATTAAGAAATTAGAAATCCGTTGTTGGACAAGCCCCTGAGACACGAGTCCTTAGATAACACGAAAATCAACATTTTGGAGGTCATAGAAGGGACAAACATGAAGCTGGCGGCTTAACCAGTGGTTACCCTTTTCATTCATGGGAATTCCAAATCTTTTCGTGAAGCTATTATAAAACTCGATTTTCGCTTCGCCTCTCTTTTGATCAACCCCTGCCCCTTTTGCAATATATTCAAGAGTCAAATAACGCTTGCCCATCTCTTTTGTTTTGCGCATGATTGCAAGCATTAATTTGGTTCCAATTCCAGATCTTTTAATTGTTGAATCAACAGCAAGATAGGCGACATATCCCGTATCAGCTGATAATGAATAAGGGTCGTCTTCATCTGCTTCTGTTGTCACTCTTTTTCCGGTAATGATAAATCCAACAATAGCGTTGGCAGCTTGAGCGATTAAAATAAACTCAGGAGAGCGAAGACCCGGTTCAATGGGAATATCCCTAAAGTAGTTTTTTTGAACATAAGACGAAGCGCCAAATATACCCTCATCATCTTTGAGTTCCTTACGTGCGATGGTGCTGATACCACGATCTACTTCTAGCCATTCTAGACCTGAATCTTTTGCATCTACAATTGTAATGGACTCAAATTTTATTTGAGTTAGCTCCCATCGAGCTTGCTGTCCACGCATTATGCACTGAAGGATTATCGCCGCTACAACTTCTGTAGCCTTTGTTTCTACCTGCTCGTGCTTTGTCTCTTCAAACGCGTCTAGATTGGAACGCTTTGTCTCTTGAGTAGTTTTAAATTGGGATGGCCCATTTTCACTCTTTTGAGCCCATAAACATAGATTCTCCTGCACTCGAACATCACACTTACTCATTATGAATAATCCCTTTTAGCCCTTAACTCAAATTATATGACAATCAAGATTAAGAGATCATTAAAATATTTGAGATAGAGGAGTGCATGGCAGCCCGTGCTCGGAAATCCGTGGGTCGTTCTTTGTGGGCGCGAGATTGAGTTAGGGGGGAATGTAGCGGCAGTCGGACTTGAACCAACCTTCGTCGGTGGCTGCTGCCACTCTTCCGACAAAGCTCCGCTCGCCTGCCTTATGGCAGCCGTGCTCACATTGTCCCAGACGGAAATCCGTGGGTCGTTCTTTGTGGGCGCGAGATTGAGTTAGGGAGAATGTAGCGGCAGTCGGACTTGAACCAACCTTCGTCGGTGGCTGCTGCCACTCTTCCGACAAAGCTCCGCTCGCCTGCCTTATGGCAGCCGTGCTCACATTGTCCCAGACGGAAATCCGTGGGTCGTTCTTTGTGGGCGCGAGATTGAGTTAGGGAGAATGTAGCGGCAGTCGGACTTGAACCAACGACCCACGGATTATGATTCCGTTGCTCTAACCAACTGAGCTATGCCGCCGCAAAAAAAGGCCTCAGTTGGTGAACTGAGGCCGGGAATAGCGGGAGAAGGATTCGAACCTCCGGCCTTCGGGTTATGAGCCCGACGAGCTAACCACTGCTCCATCCCGCGATAAGAAAAGAATGCTATCAGATTGAGTCCTTTTGAAGCAAGGGAAGAAGTGCATTAAATGTATGATTTAAAGCGCCGCGGGAGGAAGTGATCAGTTTTTGGCCGTTTTGCCCGAGTGTTTGCGCATTTGCTGGGTTTTTCAGGAGGTTTTCAAGAGTTGGGAGGAGCGTTTCTTCTGTGACTTGGATGCCGGCGTTGTAGTTTTTGACAAGATCGAGAAAATCGGGCTGAGAGTGCATGTGGGGACCAAAAAGGACCGGCTTTGCATAAAAAGCGGGCTCTAAAATGTTGTGACCTCCCACTTTTGGAGCGAACGTGCCCCCAACGAAAGTTAGGTCTGAAATTTGATAGCAGCTGCGCAAAACGCCCATTGTGTCGACTAAAAGGAGATTTTTTTGATCCAGTTTGCCCTCCTCGGACCAGCGGGAAAAGGGAATTTGTTCGGAAGCTAACAATTTTGCGACGTCATTAAATCTTTCCGGATGGCGCGGCACTAGCAAAACTTTTAGTGTGGGGAACTGTTCCCAAAGGCTTTTAAGGGCTTTAATCCAGATTTTTTCTTCAGGATCGTGGGTTGAGCCCAAAGTCAATACGGTTTCATTTTGAAGACCCAAGCGCACTTTTAAAAGTGCCGGATTTTCTTTTACAGGGTCGCTATCTAGCTTTACGTTTCCGGTGATTGTGATTTTAGATGGCGGGATCTTCAAGCCGGCAAAACGGTCCAGATAATGCTCCCCTTGCACGTAGAAATGATCGATCGGCCCCAAAAGGCGCTTTGCCAAAAAAGGGACTTTCGAGAGGCGCTTAAAGGAGCGCTCTGAAATTTTTCCATTGATGACAACCAGCTGGGCCCCCTCTTTTTTGGCAGCCGTCTGGAAGTGATACCAAAAATCGGTTTCGGTCAAAATCACAAGATCGGGAGCTACTCTTTTCATGATCGGACAGATCACATAGCTAAAATCAAAGGGTAAATACACATGAAAGTCAGCCGCAGAATTTTTGAGACCTTCTTGATGGCCTGTTTCTGTCGTCGACGAGAGCAAAATCAGCGGCGGATTGTCTTGCGCCTTAAATTTTTTGATCAGCGGTTCAACGGCTTTTGTCTCCCCAAAAGAAACAGCATGAATCCAGACCAGCTTTTTCCCTTTTTTATCAATTTTAGGGAAACCGAAACCTAAACGGGGCAAGCAATTATTCCGGTATTTCCCAAATTGGGAAATGATTTTCGGAATCGAGGCGCACGCATACAAATGGAGGCCTAAATCATATAAAAGACCAAACGGTTTCATTCTAAAACAATGTTAAGGAGTTTTCCGGGGACAAAAACGACTTTTTGAACCGGATTTTGCAAAAATTTTGAAATCGTAGGATCCTTTCTCACCACTTCCATAAGCTCTTCTTGGCTGGTTTTTGTGGGAAGTTCAAAGCGGCCTCTCAATTTTCCATTAATTTGCACAATATAGGTAGCAGTCTCCTCAACCAGATAGCGTGGATCCACAACAGGCCATGGGGCATAAGCCACACTCCCTTTTTCTCCCAAATGTTCCCAAAGCTCTTCTCCCATATGGGGAGCCAGAGGAGCTAACATCTGCACAGCCATTTTGAGAGCCTTTTTAGGATAGGAGTTAAGCTTGGTAAATTCGTTGATGAACTCCATCATTTTGGCAATTGCTGTATTGAAGAGCATTTTTTCAAGATCTTCTGTTACACCATGCACAAGCTTGTGAGCCAGCTTCAAACCTTCTTCGCTGTCTGCTTCAACTATTTTTTCTGAGGTTGCCATTTCGAAAAATCTGTTGAGAAAGCGTCTACAGCCGTTCACACCTTCAGTCATCCACACTTTTTCTTTTTCAATCGGGCCCATGAACATCGTGTAGAGCCTCAAAGCATCGGCGCCAAACTCCTCAATGACCTGATCGGGAGAAACTCCATTGAGTTTTGACTTGGACATTTTGTCGATCTGGCTACGCAATTCTTCTTGCGTCTCCCAATGGTAATATTTCCCCTCTTTTTCAACGGTCTCTTCCGGAGCCACATAATGGCCATTGGCTTTTTGGAAAGACCTGCTCACAATCAGCCCCTGATTCACCAGGCGTTGAAAGGGCTCCAATGTCGAAACAAGGCCAGAATCGTAGAGCACCTTGTGCCAAAACCTAGCATACAAAAGATGGAGAACAGCATGTTCTGCCCCTCCTACATACAAATCTACGGGCATCCAGTACTTTTCGTTCTCTTCTCCCCAGGCCTTATTCTCATTCTGGGGATCGCAAAACCGTAAATAATACCAGCAAGAACCTGCCCACTGCGGCATCGTATTTGTCTCGCGCAGAGCTTTTTTGCCAGTCTTTGGATCTTCTACTTCGACCCATTCTCTCACTTTCGCAAGAGGACTCTCTCCTGACGGCGTCGGCTTATATTCAGTGACAAGAGGGGGCTCTAAAGGAAGCTCATCAATCTCAAGAGCCCGTTTTGTTCCATCTTCAAAGTGCAAAATCGGAAACGGCTCTCCCCAATAGCGCTGTCTTGAAAAAAGCCAGTCGCGCAGCTTGTAATTGATAGTTCTTTTGCCCACATTTTTCGATTCTGCCCAAGTAATACTCTTTTCAAATGCCTCCTGAACGGGCAAACCATTCAGAAAATCGCTGTTCATCGAGAGTCCATTTTCATCAATCACAGGAACAATAGGCAATTTAAACTGCTCGGCAAACTCGTGATCCCGTTCATCATGAGCAGGAACTGCCATGATAGCTCCCGTGCCATAACCCATGAGGACATAATCGGCAATCCAGATCGGCACTTTTTGGCCATTTACAGGATTGAGGGCATAACCGCCTGTAAAGACACCCGTTTTAGTCTTGGCAAGCTCTGTACGCTCCATGTCGCTTTTCTCAGCTGTCACTTTCCGGTATTGGCCAACCTCCTCTCGATGCTCTTTTGTCGTGATTTGATCCACTAGCGGATGCTCAGGAGAAATCACCATATAAGTGACACCAAAAATGGTGTGGGGGCAGGTTGTAAAGACATCGAGACTTCGGTGCGTCCCATCAATCGGGAATTTGAGAATCGCTCCCTCGCTCCGTCCAATCCAGTTTCTTTGGAGCCGCTTTAACCCTTCAGGCCAATCAACAAGATCCAAATCATTTAAAAGGCGATCGGCGTAGGCTGTAATTTTCAAAACCCATTGTTTTAAAGGACGCCTCTCAACAGGATGTCCCCCTTCAATGGATTTGCCCCCCTCAATCTCTTCATTGGCCAAAACAGTTCCCAAGGCAGGGCACCAATTCACAAGCATGTCGGCCTGATAAGCGAGCCCCTTTTCATAGAGCTTGGTGAATATCCACTGCGTCCACTTGTAATACTTGGGATCACTTGTCATGATTTCCCGGTCCCAATTGTAGGCGTATCCTAAGGACTCGAGCTGGTGCTTGAAATTCTGGATATTGGCAAGTGTGGTAGTTGCGGGATGAGTTCCTGTCCGGATCGCATACTGCTCCGCAGGAAGGCCAAAACTATCCCATCCCATCGGATGGAGAACCGAAAAGCCACGGGCCAGCTTGTAGCGCCCCAAAATATCTGTTGCCGTGTAGCCAATCAAGTGGCCCACATGCAGCCCTGCCCCAGAAGGATAGGGAAACATATCCAAAACATAATATTTTGGTTTTGAAGGATCTTCGCTAGTTTTAAACGTTTTATTTTGTTTCCAAAAACGTTGCCACTTTTTTTCAATGAGATGGGGATCGTATTTCATAGCATTCTACGGTAGCAGTCAATCTTTTTTAAGGCACGCGAAAACGCTAAGTAACCAAGCGGTGGATCCTCCCACAGTCAGGATACAACCTAAGGAAAAAGATGAAATTGTCCCCACAGAAGCCATGGTGAGATAAAGCCCTGTGGCAATAAAAGCAGCTCCAATCAAAAAAAGGACTACAGCTGTCGCTTTGTGGTTGGAGATTTGACAAACGGCCTGACGGGTGTCAGAAGAGTCTTTCTGAATCAGAGCACATAAGGGGCCATTTTTAACACATGCAAATGACATAAAAAAATAGATAATCTTAAGATGGTTTGTGGTAATATAGCACAATGTCAAAGAAAAAACAGCCTAAAAAACAATCTACGTCCGGAACAATCCGGATTCACGCCCGCGGATTCGGGTTTTTAATACCCGATGACCGTAAACAGTTTCCTGACGATATTTTTGTTCCCAAAAGAGCCACAAAAGGGGCTGTTGACGGCGATCAGGTTGAAGTTGCCATCAATAGCTTTGTCTCGGAAAAAGGTCCGGAAGGTGTCGTTACAAAAATATTGAAGCGGGGCCGCTTTCGAGTGGCTGGCATCATCTCCTTTGCGGGCAAAAAAAAGCAGCTTTATGCCTACGTTCCCATTTTGGGTGAAAATAGACCCATGCTGATCAAGCCCCCTAAGGATAAAACCCTTCAATTGGGCGACCGCATTATTATCCGTGTCCTTGATTGGGGCGGCCCAAGAAGAGAATGTATTGGAGAAATGAGCGGCTATATTGGGCACATCTCTGATCCTTCGTGTGATATTCGAGCAGCCATTGAAGAATTTGAGCTAGAAACGGCGTTTCCAGAAGCTGTCATCGAGGAAGCCAAAGCTTTTGGAACACAAGTAACTGCCGCCGATTTTAAAAACCGGGAAGATCTTACCGATCAAATTTGCTTTACCATCGACCCTGACACAGCAAAAGATTTTGACGACGCCCTCACCCTTTCTCAAGATGCGGCAGGGAATTACCACTTAGGAGTCCACATCGCCGATGTCTCCCACTATGTGAGATCAGGCTCTGAGCTCGACAAGGAAGCTGAAAAACGGTGCAATTCGGTCTATTTTCCAACTACTGTGATTCCCATGCTCCCGCATGAGCTTTCCAGCCACCTATGCAGCTTAAAGCCCAATGTCAACAGGCTTGCCATCTCAGTTCTTGCGACTCTGGATGCAGAAGGGACACTTCAAAATTACAAGATCTGCAAAAGTGTCATCAAAAGCAAAAAAAGATTTACCTACAATGAGGCCAAAGAGGTCTTGGATGGGAAAAAGAAAAGCAAATACCTCCCTCATTTACAATTAATGATACAACTGTGCGCCCTTTTGAAGAAAAAGAGGGCACAGCGTGGAAGTATTGAGTTTTCTCTCCCCGACATTTTCCTGGATCTGTCTGAAGATGGTAATGTGCGCAAAATCAATCTCATTGAATATGACATCACCCACCAGCTTGTTGAAGAATACATGCTCCTTGCCAATGAAATTGTGGCAACCCACTTGAGCAAAGCTGAAAAGCCCCTGGCTTATCGCATCCACGAAGAGCCCAACCCTGAGAGTATACGGGATTTTGCCTCCACGGCTTCGGCTATTGGTTTTGATCTCCCTCCACAGCCCACAGCAGAAGAATTGCAAAATTTATTTGATAAAGCCCGCGAAACCCCTTTTGGACAATTTCTTGCGACAGCTTTTATCCGGAGCATGAAACTGGCTAGCTACTCGACGCAAAATGTGGGGCACTATGGCCTTGGACTCGAATATTATACCCACTTTACAAGCCCCATCCGCAGATATATCGACCTGATGGTCCACCGCGTTCTTTTTGATAAAGCTACCGAAATTAATGATCTTGAAGAAATAGCGGTCCACTGCTCCGACAAAGAGCGCCTTTCTGCAAAAGCTGAGAGCTCCGTTGTTCTCTTAAAAAAATTGAGATACCTCGAGCAGAAGCTCAAGGCGGGAGATTCTATTTTTTCTGCAGTTATTGTGGCTATCAAGCCCTTTGGATGCTTTTTTGAGCTTAAAGAAATGCTCTACGAAGGACTTTTACCTCCCCAAAGAAAACATTTTGCTTTGGGAGATAAAATCTCAGTTCTGTTAGAAGAAGTCGATCTGGTAAGTAGACAAACGATTTGGTCAATTGCAGAGTCAAAGGCAAAGAAACAGTGAAAAAACATTTTATCACAGGGCTCATCATCCTCCTTCCGTTTGCAGTCACAACTGCCCTCGTCTTTTTTATCATCAATTTCTTGACCAATCCTTTTGTTGCAGTTGTAGAGCAATTTATTGGCAAACAGCAATGGTTTCTCAATCACAAAGGGGCCTTCCATCTCACCCTTCAGCTTTTGATGTTCTTTGCCCTCATTTTTTTTACAATTTTGCTCGGATTTTTAGCCCGCATTGTCTTCTTTAAATCGATGCTTTCCCTCTACGATTATGTCCTGCATCGGATTCCAGTCATTAAAACGATTTATAAGGCCTCCCAGCAAGTCATCAAAACCATTTTTGGTTCTACATCAAATTCTTTTAAGCAAGTGGTCATGGTGAAATTTCCCTCTGAAGGAGCCTATTCCATCGGATTAATCAGCAGCCCAGCTCCCGAAATTTGCACGAAGACGATGGGAAGATCTCTTGTGACCGTTTTTGTCCCCACAACTCCCAACCCCACCTCAGGTTTTTTGATGATGTATCGGGAAGAAGAGGTCATCTATCTCGACATGAAAGTAGAGGATGCTTTCAAATACATCATTTCGTGTGGCGTGATCGCCTAAAAACCTGAGTAAAGGACAGAAATTGAGTTGATTTTTTTTAAGATTATCAGGTAATCTTTGCACTTCTTCTTTGTAATGAGGTATTTTTATGACACGCATGAGCAAACAGGGTGAAAGACGCGCCGTCTCCCCACGCAGATGCAAGGCGCCTAGCGTTAAAACGGGCCCTAAAAAAGACAAATTGCCAAAGGGCTTCAAAGCTCATGAAAACGCAGCAGAGGGCGACCTCACTGTTTTTATTCCAAAAATTAAGTAAGGATTATTAAAATATGTCTCGCCACAATAGTTACGGCAAATCGAATAAGGGCGGCCTGAAAAGAAACGTTTTGAAGCGTTTTGAGCGGGTTGAAGTTTTGAAAAAGCTTGGCCGTTGGGATAAAGATAAAAATAAAAAGGTTACTGGTCTTCCTAAGACTCCGGTAGCTTAAGCCTTTTTACTCACAGATTCCCGTGCCTGTGCCCGACTTTCGAGCTTCTCGAACGATTAAACACAAAGGCACGAAGATACAAAGACACAAAGAGATAGATTTTTTCTTCTCTGTGCTCTCTGTGGTTTTATAAATTCACCAACACGTTTAATTAATTAAACTTGCGGTTTTTTAAACCACAGAGGACACAGAGTAACGAGAGAAGTTTTTTTTCTTTGTGTCTTTGCGTCTTTGTGCCTTTGTGTTTTAATCACTCACCTTACGCAAAAAATCCCCCTATGAGAGAAAAAAGAGATGGTAAGATACAAAGATTACGACGAAGCCCAACTCTAGTTGAGTTGGGTGAGGAGTAATCTGCAGTAGATTGCCGTCTATTTTTTTTTCTCGGAGGGGATTTTTTGCGTAAGGTGAGTTAATCACTTAATGTTACGCAACACGGTAGCAACGCATCTTCGGAGTCGGCAAGAAATTCATGAAAGTTAACGTCTACGATCACCAACGCGACATCTCGATCAAAAAGAGGTCCATCAAGCCTATTGTCGAAGATGTACTTCACGAAGAAGGATTTTCTACAAATGAACTCTCCGTCACTTTTGTGAACACGGCAGAAATTTGTGAGCTGCACGCCCAGTTTTTCAACGACCCTTCCCCTACCGATTGTATCACTTTGCCACTCGACGAGCCAGCCGAACAACTTTCAGGCTATCATGTTCTTGGAGAAATTTTTATCTGCCCAACTGCGGCCTTGGATTTTCCAGAGCATTCTCTTTCTGAGGAAATCACTTTATATTTGGTCCATGGAATCTTACATCTCATTGGATATGATGATATTAAACCAAAAGATGTCCGTCAGATGCGTGCTGCTGAAAAAAAGCACATGCAGCGTTTAATAGCTAAAAAACTCCTTATCAATCTATAATAATCATAAATCATTTGAATGGAAAAATGGGCTTGCGTGCAAAAATATTCGGGCACGGGCACGGGCACAGGCACGGGCACGGGTGTGAGAGGGCAAAGTTAAGGGTGGCACATTGTTCGCACTAACACTTTTTGTTTCCCTCTTTTTTTTAATCTGGGCCTTTATTTTGACGACGATGACCCACTCTCTGACACGTATTGGAGAGAGTCATTCCTCTGAAATTCTTGAAAGGTACCCAACTAGGTTCTACTACGGGGCTTTGCACCGTCTGGTTTTTAAAACATCCCACTTTGAACTCTTGGTTTTTGCTTCAACTTTAGGGGAAAATTTGGCCCGCATTGGCCTTGTAGCCTTTGTCGCTGTGGGCTTTTTGTATTTTGAGGTCATCACGATAACCAGCCTGATTATCATGGTTCTCGTCCTCCTCTTTTTTGTCCTGCTGATCGGCGATTTTTTTCCTCGCCTTCTTGCTATTTGGATGCCGGAAAAATCGTTAGCACTGATCCTCCCTTTTGCCTCATTTTTTCTCTACCTCTCCTTTCCGATCTCATTTATTTTCATCAAGCTAGCAGAAATCGCCCTGCGCTCAAGACCTAAAGAGAGCTGGGTCGATCCTGTTGAAGAGAACAAGGAAGCTATTATTCAGATTTTGCGTGCGGCTAATCTCAAAGGTAAACTCAATAGCGCAGATAAAAAGCTCATTGAATCGGTTGTAAAGTTCAAAGACAGAATTGTGCGGGAAGTGATGGTCCCCCGTGTTGACCTCTTTCTCCTTTCGGCAGAGACAACGGTCCATGTAGCAGCCAAAGAGCTCATTGGAGAAGGTTTCAGCCGAGTCCCTGTTTACCGGGAAACTGTCGACCACATCATCGGCGTTTTAATGTTCAAAGACGTTTTGCAGCTTTATATGGATTGCCTGGAGGGAAAAAAAGAGAGTGAGCTTCTCAACTCCCCGATCGAGACAATCACAAAACCTGTTTTTTATACTCCAGAAACGAAAAAGGTTTCTCAGCTTTTGCAAGATTTCAGACTCAAACAGATGCACATGGCAATTGTTGTGGATGAATATGGAGGAACAGAAGGGATTGTCACCATGGAAGACATCCTGGAAGAGATTGTAGGAGAAATTGCTGACGAATATGACGAGGACGAGGAAAAGCTTTTCGTAAGTCAGCCCGGTGGAGGCGGTTGGATCGTTGATGCCCGCATGAGCATCTTGGATGCGCAAGAATCTTTTGATATTCATATCCCTCAAGAGGGGGAATATGATACAATCGGTGGCTATATTTTCCACAAAATAGGCTCCATCCCCCATAAGGGCTTAAAGATCCACCACGAAGATTTTGATCTCGAAATTTTGAGCTCTTCTGAGCGGAGTGTGGAAAAAGTGCGGATCACTCCTTTAAATAAAGAAGACTAAAAGGAAGACTGAATGCTTTTTTTCATTTGTGGAGCAGGCGCCGGCATGCTCATTCTTTTTTTGTCCTATAAGCTTAAGAAAAAGAGCTTTGAGAAGTTAGCTTCTGAAATTATTGAGCGCGCCGAAAAAGAGGCCGATCAAAGAAGCGCCCGTCTTGAGATTGATCTGAAACAAAAAGAATTGGAACACCGGAGCGCCCTCGAAAAACTCTCCGAACAGAAAATGCAAAAAATCTCTCTGCGGGAAGAGAAACTGGACAGGCAGCTCGCCCTTTTTGAAAAAAAAATCCAAGAAGTGGAGAAAAAAGAAAAAGAGCTCAGCAAACTCACTTTCAAAAATGAGGAACAGGAAAAGCACAATCAACACCAAAACGAGGTGTTAAAGACAAGCCTCGAAGCTCTTGCAGGCATGAATGTGCAAGAAGCCAAAAAAGAAATGGTGGACCGCTTTGCGGCCCAAGCACAAGCTGAGTGTGCCTCTCTTCTCTATAAACACAAACAGCACTCCGATTTTGAAGCCGAACGCTATGCCGCCTCCATCATCACAACTGCCATTAACCGCTTAAGCGTCGCTACTGTCTCTGAAGTTTCTGTTGTGACAGTGGCCCTTCCAAGTGCCGAGATCAAAGGGCGCGTGATTGGAAGAGAGGGGCGCAATATCCGCCTTTTAGAACAAGTGACAGGCGTCAATATTGTCGTTGACGACACGCCGAATGCGATTGTCATCTCTGGCTTTGACCCAATCCGTAAAGAAATAGCCCGTCTTGCGCTTAAAGAACTCATTCAAGATGGACGCATTCACCCAACACGGATCGAAGAGGCAGTCGCTTTAGCCGAAACCAAGATTCAGAGTCAGATCATCAACTATGGCGAAGAGGCTGCCATTAAAGCCGGCTCTTTGGCGTTCCATCCCGAAATCATCAAACTTTTAGGCAAACTCCATTTCCGCTATAGCTACGGACAAAATGTTTTAGAACATAGCCTCGAAGTGTCCCACCTCATGGGGATGATGGCAACCGAACTGAAGCTTGATGTTGAAAGAGCGAAGAAAATTGGCCTTTTACATGATATCGGCAAAGCTGTTTCTCATGAAATGGAGGGATCTCATGCCCTTATTGGTGAACAATTTGCGTTAAGTTATGGCGAATCTGAAGAAGTTGCTAACGGCATTGGCTGCCATCATGATGAGATCAAGCCAACTTCCATCGAAGCTGCCCTTTGTAGCGCTGCCGATAAAATATCGGGAGCCCGTCCTGGAGCACGTGTGGAAGCCCTTGAACAATATATCAAGCGTTCCGTCAAACTCGAACAGCTCTCCTACCAGTTTGAAGGGGTTGAAAAAGCCTATGCTCTCCATGCAGGGAGAGAGCTACGGGTCATTGTGGAACCCGAAAAATTTGACGATGCCTCCACTCTCCTCCTTGCCCGCAACATCGCTCAAAAAATCGAAAAAGAGATGAGCTATCCTGGCAAAATCAAAGTCACTGTCATCCGTGAAAAACGGGTGATTGAGTATGCTTCTTAACAATCAATTAACTTGCTTTTAACAGCCATTTTATGCTATAATTTATTTTAAATTATTTTTAGAGAGGAAGTTATGTCGTCAAATATTACGTTAAAGGCAAAAACTGAGTGCTCAATTTGTTTGGATGATTTTGAAGCGCAGACTGTCGTCGCAAAGAGAGCCTATTTTACTTTTTCAGGCTCGGAAGCTTTGACAGATTCAATGGAACCAGTGGCCGCAAGTTGTAATCATGTTTTTCACCAAAGCTGTCTCAAAAGATGGATTGAGGAATTCAAGACAAAGACAGAGCAGCCACCCTGCCCTAAATGTCGGACGCCCTTGACTGAGCAGCCTGCTGTTGTTCTTCAAAGAAATCAACCAAGACAGCAAAATCTTAATTTCCAAGCTTTTACAGGAGAAGTGGAAGCTGGTAGGGTACTGCTATTACAAACAGTTTTGAGATTGCGACAAGTACACGAGCAGGGAGTGGACCTTGTATTTTTTGATACCCCTCCTGAAGTGCATTTTCAACTAACTCCTGATGAAGTCGTAGGGAATGCGGGGGTTCAACAGGAAATGGAAGCGGAAGTGGAAGTTCAGCGGGAAGCTGAGTTTGATATTGATAACGACCTTTATGGCTAACATATCGAAATAGGTCGACTTCTATGTTTATTTTTTTGATTAGCCTATCTCCATAGAATGCTCTGTTTGCCAAGATGGCGAGCATTTGATTGAGGGAAAAGTTTTTTCTAAAAATCTGGGGTATTTGAAAAGCAGCCTGGAGCTGTGGCAACCGCTTGCGATCATGTTTTTCACCAATCTTGTCTGAAACTGTGGTTTGAAGAGTTTGGGCGAATGCAGAGACCGCTAATTTGCCCTTCCTGCCGACAAATCCTGATTGAAGAGGATGAATTTGCGTATGATCTTGTTCCATTTATATCAGCAGCTGGATTTCATTTTGTCTGGGCAGTTGTTACTTTCGGCTTTTCTTTGTTTGAGAAGGCTGTTGTGAGTGATAGCCCGTTAGATGAAAGTGGGTTTTGCGGCTAGTTTATTCAGGCACGGGCACGGGCACGTTAATAGCTTGACAAAACTGGGGGGCGGCGCTATGGTAAGTTTTTTTATGGAGAGCCCGATGGAAATGCATATACAAGAAGAAAAAAAGGGAAGCACGACAATCTATTCCTTAGGCGGAAGACTCGATAGTACCACATCGCCTGCGGTGGAAGAAAAAATCCTGAGTTCTATTAAAAATGGAACGACAGATGTGATTTTGGATTTTGCAGGGCTCGATTATATCTCAAGCGCTGGCATCCGCGTCCTTGTCCACTGTCATAAAGAGCTTGAAAAAAAGCATGGCCACATCTTCTTGGCCTGCGTGCCCAAGCCCATCGAAAATGTGCTCTACATCACCGGCTTTTTGCCCTATTTCAAGGTCTTTGATGGCCGTCCACAAGCCCTCGACGCCGTCGAAAAAGCTAACACCAATCCTAAGTCTTGAGAGGCAATTGCAAAACTCATTTGTCCGGCAAAATCGGTCTTTTGAGGCCATTTGCATCCATTCTCCTCGGCCGGCCCATTTGGGGCCGCCCTCTTTTCCGGGCAAAGCAGTCTTGCAACTACCTCTTGAGAAAAACAATTTTGGCGGCTATGATGGCGGCTTTACTTTTTAACAGAAAAAAAATCATTTATGCGCAGATCAATTTGCTATAGCGAGCCCCCAGTTGCCCGTGCAGGACAAATTTCTACTTGGAAATTTCATTATACAACGGCGATGCCCCTTCCTAAAGGTGCCCGTCTTAAATTTGATCTTCAAAGCAAAGGGAGAGACATTGACTGGCAAGTGCCTACAACCTCTTTGAAAGAAGAGGGCAATGTCATTTGCGCTCAGCTTGAAGATGGAACCCTTTTGACAGCTTCAGAAATTGAATCTGCAGAAGGAATTGTTCCCCAATATGAATTTGTCCTTCCAAAAGCGCTCAAAATCGGCGAAAAAATCACCATCTCGATGGGCCTATCTCCTGAAGTGGATGGCGATGTAGAACAGCTTGGTAATGAATGCCAGCTCACTCTTCAAAGACGGCGCCCTTTTTATCTCTACATTGACCCCAAAGGGAAGGGTAACTACGAAGAACCTGAAATCTTCACAATGGATATCCGAGGCAACCGCCTCCATACGATCCGCATTTTGACACCTTCATTTGTCGCCAAAAATAAAAGATTCGATATCACAGTCCGTTTTGAGGATGAATTTGGAAATCTCACTAATTTTGCTCCAGAAGATACACTCGTCGATCTTTCTTACGAACATTTAAGGGAAAATTTAAATTGGAAGCTTTTTGTTCCTGAAACAGGCTTTGTCATTTTGCCAAATCTCTATTTTAACGAGGCAGGCATTTACCGCATTCAGCTGCGTAATTTGAAGACAAAAGAAGTTTTCACCTCAGCGCCGATTAAATGCTTCCAGGAAAATGATCGGAATCTGTTTTGGGGTCTGTTTCATGGCGAATCTGATCGCGTAGACTCTACCGAAAATATCGAGTCTTGCTTGAGACACTTCCGCGATGAAAAAGCTCTTAATTTCTATTCGACATCCTATTTTGACAGTCTGGAAGAAACTCCCAACGATGTTTGGAAAGTAGCTTCCCAAAATATTGCCGATTTTAATGAGGAAGACCGCTTTGCAACCCTTCTTGGATTTCAATACGTTGGAGAAACAGGCAAAGAGGGTATCCGGCAGCTTATCTATACAAAAGACAACAAGCCCCTTTTACGTCAAAAAGACACCAAAAACTCGTCCCTTCAGAAAATTTACAAGACAGTTTCTGCAAAAGAGATGATTGCCATCCCAAGCTTTACAATGGGCAAAGGCAATCAGTATGATTTTGCCGATTTCAACCCCGATTTTGAACGCGTTGTTGAAATCTACAACGCCTGGGGCAGCTCTGAGATGAAAGGGGGCCCACGCCCCATTACAGGGGGCATTGAGCAAACACAAGAGGGATCCATTGTCGAAGCCCTCAAGAAAAATTGTCGATTTGGATTTGTAGCAGGCGGCCTTGATGACCGGGGCGTCTATGCCGATTTTTTCGAAGGCGACCAGGTGCAATATTCCCCAGGACTTACCGCTGTGATCTGCGAAAAATATACCCGCGAATCGATGCTCGACGGCCTTTACAAACGGAGCTGCTATGCAACCACTGGCTCCCGCACAATTGTCGGTTTTTACATCGCAGGACATCCTATGGGCTCTGAGATCTCAACCGCAACAAAGCCAGGACTTGCCATTAACCGCCATATTTCTGGCTATGTGGCAGGAACATCCAAGTTGCAGTCTGTGGAAATTTTGAGAAATGGAGAGGTCATCCACACCTTCCACCCCACGGAGTATCATCTCGACTATTACTTTGATGATCAGGACAATGTCGAGAAAATCATTCTGAAAACTCCAGAAAAAGATCCTTTTGTTTTTTATTATCTGAGAGTGACCCAAGAAGACGGAAATATCGCTTGGAGCTCGCCCATTTGGATCGATTTCTCCTCGCAACCCGCAACTCCGGTAAAGAAAGCGAAAGAGAAGTGAGCCCACTTGCCCTAACCATTATCCTAAGTACGGTTTTGATGATTTTGGTTGTCGCAGGCCTGAGCATTGGAATGCTTTTGACCGGTAAATCCCGCTTGAGACGTGGCTGCGGCTATAGCCCACGAAAGAAAGATTCCAGCTGTTCGCTCTGTGATAACAAACAATCCTGCGACAAGAAGGACAAAGAATGAGAGTCTGTTTTGGGCAAAACGTAATTCAACACAAAGACACAAAGACGCAAAGACACAAAGAGACAGTATTTATATTTTTTTTCTTTTCTCTGTGTTCTCTGTGCGCTCTGTGGTTTAATAAATTTCCGAAAAGTTATTTTGCAAAAAGTCTGTGCGGCAAATTAAAAAAACCACAGAGGACACAGAGAAAAAGGGCAAATTTAATATCTCTCTTTGCGCCTTTGCGTCTTTGCGTTGAAAATGACAGTTTATCCTGCGGAGCTTGTTAGATGATTACACAGACGGCTTCTCTTGAAAACATTGCGCAGAAGGTCTACAACAAGGAGCGGCTCAGCTTTGAGGAGGGACTTCAGCTTCTCAAAACAACCGATCCGGATGAGCTTGAGTACATAAGACAACTCGCGGATCATGTCCGTTTTCAAAAAGTGGGCGATACGGTCCATTTTGCCTCATGTCTTTTTGTCTATCCGACAAACCTTTGTGAACTTAACTGCCAATTCTGCTCTTTTTATGCCAAACCGGGGATGGAAAAAGCGTGGTTTTCAACGCCTGCTCAGATCGAAGAGAAAATCCGTAAGCAACTCCCCCGTGGACTGACAGAAATTCATATTGTGGGCGGCTTATGGCGCGATTGCAATCTCCCCTACTATGAAGAGCTCTTCACAAGGATCAAAAGTGTCGATCCCAAACTCCACATCAAAGCCCTCACTCCTGTCGAATACCACTTTTTAGCTGAGCTGCACCAAATTTCTGTGGAAGAGGTGTTTAAAAAGATGATGAGTTGGGGCCTTGGCTCGCTCCCTGGAGGGGGCGCTGAGATTTTAGTCGAGGAAGTGCGCAAAAAAATTGCGCCGGGCAAAATTTCTTCCGATACATTCCTCGAAATTCATGATCTAGCACACCGTTTAGGGCTCCATTCGAACATCACCATGCTCTTCGGCCATATTGAGAGCGATGAGCACATCATGACACACATCTGTAAAGTGCGCGATCAACAAGACAAGACGGGAGGCTTTAGAGCCTTTATTCCTTTAAAATTTGGTCAGGAAAATAATGCCCTAGGAAAGCGTAAAAACAGACTTTCCGAAAAAAATGTCCCCTTAGTTTATGCCGTTTCCCGCTTGATGCTCGATAATATTCCCCATTTGAAAGTGCTCTGGAACTATATCGGCTTAAATGAGGCCCTTGAAGTGCTTAAATGGGGTGGAAATGATCTTTCCTCTACAAACACTGAAGAAAAAGTAATCCAGATGGCAGGCTCGCCTCCCATTATTATGGATCAACATACCATGAGCGAGCTGATTTTAAAACAGGGGCGCATCCCCCGCCTCACCCACTCTGGAGAAGTATGACACTACGTGTTGGTTGCGTCGAATATATCAATGCCTTGCCCCTCAATCTTCCTTTTCAACTAAGAGAAATTGAAAGCACGATCCACTTTACCTACGACATCCCAAGCCAGCTCAACGCCCTTCTGCGCCAGAAAAAGCTGGATGTGGCCCTTTCAAGCTCGGTGGAATACCTTGATGGGGATTATCAAATGCTCGAAGGATTTGGCATCTCGTCTCTGAAACAAATCTTGAGCGTCAATCTCTATACGCAGCATGCTGTCCATGAACTGAGCGGCAAACGGGTGGGAGTTACTCATCACAGCGCAACTTCTGTGGCCCTTCTCAAGACTCTCTGCAACCATTTATGGAAAATTGAGCCCGATTTTGAAATCCTCGACCGGAAAAAACCTTATTCCCATTATGATGCCTTTCTTTTGATTGGTGATGAAGCCCTCGCCAATTTAACCATTTCTGGCTTTCAAACCATTGATATGGGAGCTGCCTGGCACGCTTTAACGGCTCTCCCCTTTGTTTACGCCGTTTTTTCGATCCGCAACGAAGTGCAGCCCAGTCAAATAACCCTTTTGAAAGAGCAGCTAGAAGACGCAATTAACTGGAGCTCTTCCCACAGAAAAATCATTGAAGCGAAAGCATTATCCCGTTGCCGCGTGAAGCCAGAACTGATTGAAACCTATTATTCTCTTTTAAACTACCGTTTAGGCCCAAAAGAGATGGAGGGTTTAGAACTTTTCAAAAAATTAAAGGCCTGCGATGTACAAGCAGTCTGCACCTGAATCGATCCAGGCTCTCTTTGCAAGTATTGCCAAAAACTACGACAAGGCAAACGCCACGTTTACTTTTGGCCTCCACAAAAGATGGAACCAAAAACTCATCGAGCTTTTTTCAGATTCCAAACATCTGCTTGACCTCTGCGCTGGCACAGGAGATGTCGCTTGCGCCTTCCTCAAAAAGAATCCAAACTCCCGGGCCATACTCCTCGATTTCTGTGCAGAGATGTTAGAGATCGCAGCGTATAAAGGAAGCTCTTTTAAAGACCGTTTCGAAATCATTCAGGGGGATGCCCAAGCAATTCCCCTCCCCGATGCCTTTGTTGACGGCGTCTCCATTTCCTACGGCATCCGCAACGTCAAAAATCCCGAGAAATGCATCCAGGAAGTCTACCGAGTTTTAGCTAAAGGGGGCACATTCGGGATTTTAGAGGCCACGTGCCCCACTTCCCCAATCATCCGCTTAGGCCACCGTCTCTATACACATCAAATCCTCCCCTTGCTCGGAAAGCTAACTGCCAAAAACGGGGGCGCTTATGCCTATCTTGCGAACAGCGTCCAAACCTTTGCCCCTCCAAGCACCCTCAAAACCTACCTCGAAAGAGCAGGCTTCCATAACATCAAGCTCCGACCCCTGATGGGCGGCATCACCACCCTCTTCTCTGCCGTCAAATAATTGGCAACACAAAATACGCATGCCTAACAAGCTCTACGTCAAACCATATCCTGGATGCGGAGAATAGGGATTTTGAAGCTCGCACTTATCAACTCGATCCATTTTCCATGGCAAATGTTGAATTGAAGTATAACTTATTCTACAATTGATCAAAGTTTAAATAGATTTGATCATGAGTGTTAGCAACACACACTTCTTTTCCAATAATTTGTTTCAACATGCCAATTCATTCGGTGATACGCTCTACAATCTTTCGATGGAAAGAGGTGATTTTTGGAAAGAGATCCGATGGCAGCTTGATTATAATGCAGCTTGGAAAAAGATTAAAATCGGAAATGACGAGATCTCTAGAGAACAAATAACCCTTTTAGCTCTGCTGAACCTTCCGCTTACCCCTTCACACATTCCTGCTATCATCCGTGCATGCCCATATGACTCCCTTCAAAAGCTTGTTGGATTTAAAGTTGAACCGATTGTGTATGCCGTTTATTTTGGCGATTATGAGCTTGTGAGACTCTTATTAGATCAAGGTGCGCCCGCGGATTTAAAAATACCAAAAGAGAGGGAGAAAGCAGGAGATTTTAAAGGGTACTCTCTTGTCGACATTGCTGTTTTTCTGGATCACCTTGCCATATTTCACCTACTGATCGAAAAAGGGGCCTTTGATCCAAATGGCCCTCCGCTGAGCTTTAATATCGATTTTTTTAAGGACAAAACCCGCTTACTTAAAAAGTCTAATTCAACACAAGTGGATCGAGGCTTTTGTCCTACAGGATGGATCGGGTTTTTCTCCCCTACATTGGGCAGTTAAAGCTCGAAATTTGGCTGAAGTTACCTTCTGGTTAGACCTGGGAGTCCCTGTTGACACTTTGTCATCTTACAGAAGAACTCCTTTACAAATAGCTGTATCCAAACAATATTTGGAAATAGTGAATCTTTTAATCAAAAGAGGGGCGAATCCAACATACGCACTTACTGATACATCTGACGTTTCTTTACTCAAATTGCTTTTAGAGAAAGGGGCCAATCCCGAGGGTGCAAGTGGCCTCTTATATAGCTTCTTGAGATGCGGTGATCTCAAAACTTTTGAGTTAATTGTAAGTTGTTATAAAAATAACTTTACCAATCTCATTGCCTTATTGAAGCAACTTCTTACGTGGGATAAGGAATCTCTATCCTACGCCAAGGAACTCCAACCAACCATACGGTCACAGGGTGTCCGTATTCTTGCAGAAAAATTAAAAGATCAGAACATTGAAATGGATGGGATGCCCTTATTACATCACATTGCAATTTATAATGAAAAACTTGCGATTTCTTTGATCAAAGGGGGAGCCAATCCTCACCTCATCACAACAACTGGCATTTCAGTGCTTCATTTAGCGGTCTTGCTTAACTTAAAATCTTTGACCGCCACTTTAATTCACCATAAAGTGAATCTAGCAGTTGTCGATTATACGGGAGCAACTCCCTTAAACCATGCCTTAAACTACCATAAAACACATGCTATCGCACGCATGTTAATTGAAGCGAGTGGGGAGATGATCCATGTGCAGCTCTTTTATCTCTATAACAGCTACAAACTACTAGGAATTAAGTGGCTATCCCCTCTCATGAAAAAAGAGCCCCTTTTGCACGCCCAATGGAAGGAGATGAACTTAGAAAAGCTGTGTGCACATGTCTTTGATTTAGAAGGTCAGCAGGAGGTTGAAGGTCTTTCTTACCATCGGGAAGGGTGGCTCTTCCCCAGGTGGATGATTAAAAAAATTGGCCAGTGTCCAAATAACAGAGCAGATCTGGATCCCAATTTGTTTCAGGCGATTAGCTCCCTTTGCGCATTTACTGCAAATCCGACAGCCACAAGCCAGGAATACCTGGAACGCATTCAAGCCCACGAGCCTGTCGCTATCATAAGTGCCACCCATAACCATTGGTATTATTTTTTATTTTATCAAAACATCTACGCTTTCTGTAATGGCCACTTTGACTCTCTTTTCATATCCACGTACGAGCAAGAAAATTTGACTGTAGAAATCATTGAAAGACTCCGTTTTGAATGCTCAATTGTTGACAAAAGGGAAACTGCAACAAAATTGCGCGCAGATGTCGAAAGGATCTTAAGTCTCAAACAGATCAAGACTCCTTACAAAAGCACCACATGGGCCAAACAAAAAATCGGAAACTGTGGTTGGAAAGGCTTTGAGATGCTCATTCACATTTTTGTTAAACTCAAAAATGGAAAGGAAGGTTTTATAGAAGGATGGCTCTCAAATTTAAAGACCGAGCTCTCTGCTCTATACGCTTCACATTGCAAAAAAGGATTTTCTGCCAATCCCGCACTTATGGATGTGATAAGTAAAATCAAGCTTCCAGAAATTGACACTGAAAAGTATCTTTTCTCTCAATTTATCGATGTTCCTGCCTCAGAAAAACTCAACTATTCTTCCATTCTGCCTAGATAGAAATTATTTTATATTTTAACTTTTGGTCATTGACGCAGGCTGCAAGCATATCATTCTTATCGTGCTCTTTACTGATTTAAGTTATGCAACGGTCCTATCGTTCTATCCTGTCTATACTACATACAGATGCAGATAGAAAAATCTGATTCCGCTATAGTCTTCTGCATGCACATCATTTTAGGTTCCCAATCCCCGCAAAGAAAACAGATTTTGAGTTTCTACTCTTTGCCATTTGTCCAAATTTCCTCTGATTTTGCAGAAGAAACTGTCCCTTTTAGAGGAGATCCGGTTGCCTACGCTTCTGAAATTGCCAGAGGAAAAGCCGAGGCTTTAGCTCCCCGC
This sequence comes from uncultured bacterium, assembly GCA_964588495.1. GTDB lineage: Bacteria > Chlamydiota > Chlamydiia > Chlamydiales > JAAKFR01 > CAVPKN01. The sequence goes on from CAZPPS010000001.1 coordinate 108,670, forward strand.
TTTCCCGAACACGTCATCCTGACTGCGGACACAGTTGTCTATAAAGAGGGCAAGGTTTTTAATAAGCCCAAAGATGAAGCTGAAAATTTTGAGATGCTCAAAGAATTTAACGGTTCCTGGCACTCGGTTTTTACAGCAGTCGTTGCTCGAAAAGGCACTGTCGAATCTTGTGAGTGCCGTGAAACGCGCGTTTTATTTCGGGATTTAAGCCATGAAGAGCTTGTCGGTTATCACAAAGCCTTTCAAGGAACAGATAAAGCGGGCGGCTATAGTGTTCAATTGGGCGGAAGTGTGATCGTCAAGCGGATCGAAGGGTGTTTTTATAACGTGGTGGGCCTTCCCACAACGGCAGTTCAAAAAGTATTGAAAGATGTAGGGATCAACTTATGGGATTATCTAGTTTCTTAACGGCCTTCCTCCCCTTTCTTGCAGCCTTCCCCCTAGATGTCAGCGGTCCTGTCCTTTTTAATCTCCACAAAGGAGAGAGCAAAAGAGCCTTCGAAAATTATATGAGCCATGCCAAAGAGTGTGGAACGCATGATTTTGAGCTTTTGGGCCAAATTTCGAAAGTCCTGATTGAGCAGGGAATTGATTCAAAAGATCCTGAAGTGCAGCTCATGGCCATTTTTGGAGCCGGCATTGCCTCCTCTTCTGACCTTCTCCCCATTCTCCGAAAAGGAATTCATAGCTCGGATGGAAAAACCCAGTTGGTTGCCCTCTCCTATTTGGGAGAGTTAGAAGATGACACTGCCGATTCCATCATCCAAGAGGCCCTCTCTTCCCCTTTTTTGATTGTCCGTTTAGAAGCCCTTTTGATTTTGGCCAGAAAAAATCACCCTGCGGTGCTCAACCATCTCGATGCTCTTGCCCTCAAAGTTCCCGATGAAGTGAAAAGTGTCTTTGGTCAGATTGCTGTCCATCTTGATGGAATTGAGGCTTATCGTTATCTACAAAAACTTTTGAATGATCCCGATATCAATGTCCGCACAGATACTATTTTAGCTGTCGCAAATGCCGGAAGAGATGATTTCCTACCTTCTTTGCATGTCCTAGCAAACACAACTTCTCCTCTTCTCCAAGAAGCAGCAGCTGCAGCTTTTGGGACTCTCAAGGACCAAAATGCAATTGGAAAACTCAGAACTTTTGCAGAAAGTAAGCAAGAGAGCCTCAAAATCACAGCATTAGTAGCTCTTTGTGAACTTCAAGATACATCAGCTCTCGAAATTCTCAAAGAAAGTGCAAAATCGGGCTCCTTATGTGCCATCAGCGCCCTTGGACAGTTGCAAGAGGGAGGCCCGATTTTAGCCAAGCTTCTCACACATCCTGAGCGCGATGTCCGAATCAATGCACTTCTGGCTCTTTTGGAACAACACGATAAATCTGCCCTCAGTTGCCTTGAAGAGTTCCTGATCGAAGATGGGAAAGATATTGGGCTGTGGCGGATGCATTCGGCAGGCGGAGGGCTGAATATCTGGAAAACGATCCCGTCAGCTGCGCAGCAGGAAAAAAAATATCCGGGCATCAAAGAGCAGACTTTTTCTTTGCGAGAAAAAATGTTGATGCACTCTCTAGAATTTGAGGAAGCCGATTTCTTGAGGATCGCCCGTCTGATCTTTGAAAAAAAACAGAACGAACTTGTTCCGCTTCTTTGTGTGCTGCTCGAAAATAAAAAAAGTGAAGGGGTGATCACCTTCTTAAAAGAGTGGCAAGCAAGAGCCGGTGCTCCTCTGATTCGTAACTATTGTACCCTGGCCCTTTATCGCCTAAAAGTGGAAGGCCCTTACGAAGAGCAGCTGATCCGCTGGGTCAAAGAACAAGGAGGCTCTCAGCTGATCCGTTTCCGCGAAGATGACAAATCCAAGTCCTCTTTAAGCTGCGCCCATATCCTCAACCCCGAAGAGACCTCCCGTTTTCTCGTCGAAGCCTGCCAAACTCTTGGATCTGCCCAAAACACAGCAGGAATTGAGCTGATTCTCCACGCCATTGCTTACGGAAATCCTAAAAACCGGTATGCTCTTGCAGGATTATTACTGCGCTGCACGGAATGAAGTCCCTTTTTTTAATCTCCTTTTTCTTACTCTCCTCTTTGTTTGCCAATGACGGTGTCGTTGTCGATTTGCGCAATCCTATTTATGAAGATGGAGTTTTGACAACAACAGAGGGGGGCGTATTGCAAGCTCCCGATTTACGCATTCAGGCGCAAAAGATCACGTACACAAAAAAAACTTGTGGAGAGCTCTCTATTGTCACAGTCGCCTGTGAGGGCAATTTACTCATCGACTATCAACAATTTGTCCTGGTTGGAGACTATTTTTACTTCGACTTTAATGCAAATACGGGCTTTTTGATCAACGGCAGAACAGCTGCTCCCCCTTGGCTTATCGGAGGAAAAGAGATCCATTTTATGGCCAATCAAAGCCTGATCATGATCGATGGCTTTTTGACTGCCTCCGAGGGCGAAATCAAAAATTTGTCTCTTTTTTCTCCCCATATTGTTTTAACAAAAGAGGGTATTCTCAAAGCCGCACACATTAACTTGAGAGTCAACGAGGTTCCTGTTTTCTGGTTTCCTCAGATCCAGCTCAATCTAAATAAGGTGGGAGAATCCCCTTTCGGCTTTGAATTTGGATGGAGAGGCTTTTTAAAATCTTATGCCAGCGTACTTTACCGCTTTCTTTCGTGGAAAGAATTTGTCGCCATTGCAAGAGTCGATGGCTTTTTAGGACATGGCGTAGGCTTTGGTATTGAAACGGAATTTTGCCCCTCTTGGCGCCCTACAAAATTGTTTACCCGCAGCTATTACGCTTTTGATATCGCGTTAAATAACCCTAAACGGCGCGACCGTTACCGCCTCCAAGGGTCCTATTGTGACAAATTTTTTACCAACTTTACAATCGAGGGAAAGTATGATCTTGTCAGCGATGCCGACATGGCAACAGAATATACCCCGAATGACTTTGCCCTGAAAACAGCGAATCGAACAGAAGTGCAGCTACGCACGTGCAGCTCTTCATGGATCGCTACTTTGTACGCAAGAGCCCGCGTCAATAAATTCCAGTCTGTTCCGCAGCAGCTTCCCACCTTGTCTTTAAATATCCATCCATTTGAGATTCCCCATACCGGCATCATTTTTGAAAATGCTGCACAGGCAAGTTATCTCAATTACGTATTTAGCGAAGATGTTGTGAAGGCTCAAAACTTCTCATCTGCCAGGCTGGCCATTTCTCCTTTTTTATATAGACCCTTTTTTGTAGGGCCCTTGACCATCAAGCCGGAAGCTGGCTTTACAGGAATTGCCTATTCCAATCACAAGATTGTCGGCGTAGGACAATTCAACGTAACCCTCGAATCTGCCCTATCAAAGAGCCACACATGCTTTAAACATGTAATTGAACCTTACCTGAATTATTCCTGCTTAACACATCCCACGCTAGCACCAGATGATCATCACATCTTTACCATCAACGACGGCTTAAACCGGCTCAATCTGATGCGCTTCGGAGCCCGCAACAGCGTGTTCACCAAAGGCACATGCGGCATTGTCAGAACTTTATGGATCGATCTTTGGGCAAATGCTTTCTTTGATACAAAAACGGTTCCTGAAGTTATCCCCAAAGGTTACATGAATCTGGAATGGCTGCCCACACCGCGGATGTTTCTAGGCATTGAGAGTGCCTGGAATTTTAGAAACAAAACCCTCGATTTTTTCTATAGTAGAGCCCAGTGGACCTTTAATGAAAACCTGGCAGTGAGCCTTGAATATAGACATCGGAGCCCATTTGCCTGGAGAAAGGCCGACTTTTACAATTTCATACTCGAATCGACTCGCAGTCAAGAAGAGCTACTTCGCTCCCCGCTTTCTCAAAAATGTGACACCTTTCTCTTCCGGATTTTTTCCCGCCCAACGCCCGATTGGACCATGAACTTTGATCTGCGCCACGGCTGGAACCGCGATAAAACCAGAAAAAAGGATCGCCCACCCCAAAAAAACTTCCTCGAATACAAACTCGCTTTAAGTCGAGTCGTTTTCGAGCATTGGATCTTCACCGTCACCTGCGAAAAGCGGGAAGCTGATGATCACCGCATCTCTGCCAGCCTCGTGATGTCCCCTGGCCCTCCTTAAACCTCACAGAATCTTGTAGTAAAAGAACGTCAACGCAGAGGCGCAAGAGACGCGGAGACACAAGCGAGAAGGTAATATTTTCTTTCTTTGCGCCTCTTGCGCCTCTGCGTTGAAAATTCTACAGGCGATAAGAGTTGGCGATGACGAAGAGGCTGCTGAGGAGCATGGTGAAAGCGGCGAGCAAGGGATTAATGAGGCCGAAGAAGGCTAGGGAGACGGCTACGCTATTGTAGAAAAAGGCCCAGAAGAGGTTTTGGGAGATAATTCTTTGCCCTTTTCGGGCGAGTTTACAAAGGTCTGGCAGCCCGCTTAAATGCTCTGTTGTGAGAAGGATGTCAGAAACTTCGACTGCGAGGTCTGTTGCAGAGATTACCGAAATGCCAAGATCGGCAGCAGTGAGAGCGGGCGCATCGTTGACTCCGTCCCCTACCATGACAATCGGGCGCCCCTCTTTTTTTAAGGCTAAAATCTCTCCCCGCTTTTGAAGGGGATCTAGGCCTCCTTTTCCCCATAAAAGGCCACATTTTTGGGCGATGCTTGCGACTAATTGGGGCGCATCTCCTGAGAGAATGACTCCTTCGACCTGTGGCAGATCGGTTTTCAGTTGATCGCCCAGATGGATTTTACCGATAAGAGCCCGATTTTCAGCAAAGTAGACAACCGTTTCCAGGTCATTGCGAGCCTCTATTTGGATTCCTTTTTCCTCTAAAAAACGGGCGGAGCCCAGATAGTAATCTTTATCCTGAAAGCGTCCCTCTAAACCTCTGCCCACGATTTCTTGCACACTATCCAAAGTTGCAGGCACACATTGAAGAACCTCGGAAATCGCTGCAGAAATGGGATGATTGGAATGTGTGACCAAAGTTTTGAGAACATCTTTTTGAGAAATAGTTTCAAGCCCTTTTAAGACTTTAAATTTTCCTTCGGTCAATGTCCCTGTTTTATCAAAAACAAAAAGAGGATTTTGTCCCAAAACAGCAATCCGGTTCCGGTTGCGAACCAAGGCTCCCCGTTCCGCAAATCGGAAAAAAAGGCGGGATTCTGCAAGGGGCGCTGCAATTCCAAGGGCACACGGACAGGAAATCAAAAGCACGGTGAGGGCACGTACAGGACCAAAGAACAAAAGGCAAAGTGCTGCCAAAACTAAAACAGCAAAGACAAAAGTGCGTGTGATTTGATGAACAAGCCGAGAACTCTGATTTTTTTTGGCAAGATCATGCTCGACAAGCGAGATGATTTGTCCCAGAGCAGACCCAGCAGCATCTTTAGTGACTTTTAAACGGAAGCTTCCTTGCCGAACGATGCTTCCGGCAACCACTTTTGCCCCCACTTTTTTCTGAACAGGCAAGGCCTCCCCTGTCATGATCATCTCGTCCACAAGTCCCTGCCCTTCAATCACCTCTCCATCGAGAACAATCTTCTCACCCGTCCGAACAAAAAGGATATCCCCACAAGCAATTTCCTTGAGCGGCACAACCTCAAATTCCCCATTTTCTTGCACCTTACACCCTTTTTTAGGCAGGAAATGGGTCAGCCGTAAATAGGTCTCTTTGGCAGAAAATTTGGCCTTTTTTTCCAAAATCTTGCCGAAAAGTGTAAACGACAACACCATCGAGAGGGAATCAAAATAAAGACCTGTAAAATTAGCTCGAAATAGATTCCAGGACGAAAGGGCAAATCCTGTCATTACACCAATAAAAACCAGTGTCTCCATCCCAAAAAGGCCGCTTTTAAAGGAGACGACAACCCGTTTCCAAAGTGGCCATGCCGCATAGCTAATCAAGGGCAGAGTTAAAAAAAAAGAAAGCCAACCAAGCATCGGATCAAACCCTTCAACAGGGGCCCCAAAATGGGCCGCATACAAAGGGTAAGAGAACATCATGATATTGGAGCTGCAAAAGGCAGCGACTGCAAACCTCACATAAAGGGATCGGGAAATGCTTTTTTTCTCTAAGGATAAAAGCTCAGAGGCCCCATAACCCAGTTTTTGGATCAGAGCGATCACTTTTTCTTTAGAAATGAGACAGGGATCAATAGTCACAACTGCCATATCCGTTGCATAGTCGACACAAGTCCTTAAAACTCCCTTTGTCTTCAGCAAAATCATCCGAATCGCATCGGCACAAAAGGGGCACCACAACCCATCTAGCTCTAGATGAAACTTGAGAGTCTCAGTTGTGATCGGTTCTTCAGCAATATGCAGCTCAGGATTTGAGACAACTCCTGCCTTGAGCGCCTCCTGAAACAGAGGGTGCGCCGAAAAGTTTTCATGCTTGCCAATGATCGCAAAGACCGTCAAACACCCCGCACAGCAAAAGCTATGCTCCCCCTCCCGCACAGGATTTTTCGGCAATCTAAGATCACATAACGCACAGCTCATGGTCAGATTATAATCAAAGGTCGAATTGGTCGGGAGAAAGAATTGAATTTTCTTGAAATATTGTAGTTCATAAGCTACAATGAAATCATGGAATTCGACGTCGGTTTTCTTGAACTTGAAAATGACAAGTGCCCTTTTCTGGATTGGGAGCAAAAACTAGATAAATCAATCAGAGGAGAAGTTAGAGTCAGAATCAATAGGCTTCGTCTCGGGAATTTTGGAGATTGTAAGACCATCAAAGGAACTATAGGTTTATACGAACTCAGGATTCACTTAGGAGCAGGATACCGACTCTATTTTGGCAAAGCACATGACAAATTGGTAATTATCTTATGCGGAGGATCCAAGCGCTCGCAAGAAAGAGATATCGAAAAAGCCAAAGAATACTGGCGGCAATACAAGTCATCGATTAGAAAGAGGTAAAATATGGCAAAAGTAAAAAACTATAAAGAATATCTCTTGCAACAGCTGCGAGACCCTGATGAAGCTGCCGCTTATCTCAATGCTGCCCTTCAAGATGACGATCCCCATGTATTCTTATTGGCACTACGCGATATAGCTGAGGCTCAAGGGGGTATGAGCTGGCTTGCTGATCAAACGGATCTCAATCGAGAAAGCTTATATCGGACTCTTTCTTTAAGAGGCAACCCCAGGCTCTTTAATTTAATGGCAGTACTTGATGTTGTAGGTTTGGAACTGTCCATACAGCCACAAATGAAAAAGAAATATAAGCGCGCTTAAGTGCTTCTAATCGTCAGATGTCGAGTTGGTCGGGAGAGAGAAATTGGCGCGCAAACGGCATCCACGCACGGCTTTTAAAAAAGAGGCGCAAAAGTTCACTATCGAGATGCCCTTCTTTGGCCTCCTGTTGCATCATGCTATAGACCTCTGAAAGCGGAAGCTTTTTTTTGTAGGGGCGATCTGGGGCAGAAAGGGCTTCAAAGACATCTGCGATGGCTAGAATGCGGGCTTGAATCGAAATCTCCTCTTTTTTTAAGCCTCGCGGGTAGCCTTTGCCGTCGATCCGTTCATGATGGGAGGCTGCAATATCGGGAACTTTTCTTAAACCCTTGGGGAAATGGAGTCGCCTCAGCATTCTCTCACTCAAAAGGACATGATTTCTCAGAATTTGAATCTCTTCCTTTGTTAAATTGCCTTTGGGAATTTTCAAATGTTCCAGTTCATCCGTGGTCAATAAATCTTGGCTCCGATTCAACCGGTTGATGACAGATTCTGAAATTTCAACTTTTCCTTCATTGCATTGATGCAAAAAAAGGCGCTCTTCATTGAGCTCTTGCCAGGCATTGTGCATCTCATGATCAAAGGCGGCAAAGTCTTTTTTGGCCTCAATCCAAGCATCGGGATAGTGAGTTTCTAACCATTTTAGTTTTTTTAAAAGATTTTGAGTTTTTATTTTTTCAATCTGTGCATCTACGCGGGCATCGACAAGATCTATTCTATCCATAATGGCGTCCAATTTGTTTTTCCGCTCAATCAGATGTACAGGTGTTGCGATTTTGCCACAGTCGTGTAATAAAGAGGCAATTCTGAGCTCATAGAGCTCTTCATCGGAAAAATGGATCTCTTTGAAGGGTTCTTCGTCAGATTCATTGACGGCTTTGGCAAGACTAAGAGCAATGATCGGGACACGCCTACTGTGATTGGCAGTCACCGGCGACTTTTCATCAATAGCTTCGGCGATCACTTGCGCAAGAGATTCAAAAAGTTCTAATAAGCTCTTCACCAATAACTGGTTTGTGAGTGCAACAGATGCTTGTGAGGCAAGGGAAGAGCTCAGATGTTCATCTGCTTTGGTAAAATGGCCGTGGGCAGGATTGATCAGCTGCAAAATCGCAATCACCTCTTCTTCATGATTGAGCATGGGAATTGTGAGAACAGCTTTTGTATGATGGCCTGTCAATGCATCAAATCGCTGCGCTGCTGAAAAATCAAACCCGGGAGCGTTGTAAACATCTTTGATGTTGAGCATTTTTTTGTGCTTCACGACATAAGCACCCATCAAGGTTTCATTTAATTTGCCATCGCTCAAATAGAGTGGAAGATCGGGAAATGGAACGGGGTGTTCTGAAGTTCCTCCCACATGAAAATTTAAACTATCTGATAGGACGATTTCAAAGCGGAGCATTTTTTCGGGAGTGACTGTGTAAATAGTCCCCCCATCAGCTCCAGTCAGCATTTTCGCATTAAAAAGAATCTTTTCAAGCAATGCGGCCGTATTGCGCTCTTTCGATAAAGCAATTCCGATTTCATTGAGTTGATGAAGGGTCTTTTGATCTATGCCCATATATGCTAGTGTATACCATCTATGAATGCGCTTCAAATAGCAATCCAGACCCTTTTAGATAAGCCTGATATCCAAAAGCTTAAAGATTCATCAGCTTCTATCACAACCCGTTACCGTGAAGGCCTTTCCCTTCATGAAGACACGGAGCTTCTAACCTATTTAATCGTTAGACTTCCAGCCACTTACGCAGCTCTGCGTGCAGTTCTCTCCAAACTTCCCTCTCCAGGATCGATTCTCGATATTGGCTCAGGACCTGCAACCGTTTGGTGGGCAGCACAGCAGCTATGGTCTGATAATTTCACAATGACAGCCCTCGAACGGGAAGCCAAATTTATAGAGCTTGGAAGGCAATTAGGAGCAAACGTTGATTGGATTAAGGCAGACATTCAAGCCACCAATGAACTAAAACCCCACGATTGGGTCACCTTTGGCTATTCGATGGGGGAGCTTTCAAAACCACTCGCCGCTCTTGAAAAAGCTTGGGATGTTGCTCAAAAAGGGATTGTAATTGTAGAACCTGGAACCCCCAAAGGTTACAAACGGATCCTCGAATGCCGCGATTTTCTCATCCAAAAAGGAGGTTTTGTGTTAGCGCCCTGCCCTCATTCCAATAGATGCCCTCTTCAAGACACTTCTTCCTGGTGCCATTTTGCTGTAAGGCTTGAACGGACTTCTCTTCACAGACAGCTCAAAGGGGGAACTTTAGGCTACGAAGACGAAAAGTATTCCTACGTAATCGTCACCAAAGAGAGCTATCCGGCTTTGTCGAGGATCATCGATCACCCTGTGCTACACTCGGGACATGTGAGCCTCTCCCTTTGTGGGCCGAACGGCCTTGAGAAAACCACGATCACCCGCAGCAACAAGCCTCTCTACAAAAAAGCCCGCAAAGCCGACTGGGGCGATTCGTGGCCTTGAGTGAGGTCGTAGATCAGACTCCACCCCTTCAAGAAAAACAGGATAGAAGGATGGACAAGATAATATAAAAATTATTTTTTTTATTTATCCTGCCCATCTTTTTATTCTGTTATTTTTTATTTTATCTTGACTTACCCACAAATCCGGTATTTTGCCTATCCTGTTTCTTCTTTACGACGCACAAATCTTTAGAAACTCTGTGGTTTTTGTTCCGTCACCGTAATCCAAACCATAGATGGATTGTCACCAACTTCACCCCAGCTTTTAAATCGATCCCTTTCTAACGTATAAGTCCATTCGTCGCTTTCCAGCTGCTCGACGATGCTTTTATGCCAATCCACATTGGATTTTTTTAATAAAGCCAGTTGTTCTGCATTAATGAGGGGAATTGAGGCGTCGCGTTTAAATGTTAAGAGTACATTTTTTCCTACAAGCAGCCCTTTTCGATCATACAAATCAGGGATGTCTAATGTTATGCCATTCCCAACCCGCTTTAGATAGAAATAGTGGGCTGAACTACCTTCGGTGATATGACAGTACAAATCGTACCAGGCACGTATATAGGACAGATAACCCTTAAGCATCATTTGACTATTTAACTGATAGGCACGATCCACAGGCCTTCCCTGACTCAGAGGCATTACCCATCCTTGGCTGTCGGGATTCCATTCAGGTCCTGTACTTTCATCGACCTTAAAGTTTTTGAGTTCCCCGTTTAAGATAAGCGTTGCCCACAATTCGTTGTCCTGCTCAAAAAATTGAGCAACCTGTGCTGTATACCCTAATGTTTTTTCTTCCCCTTCTATACTCAAAGAAAAAGTAAAGTATCCAGAGGGAAAAGGCCAAATCGCCGATGGGGGCTGAACCTGTCCTACAGTCCGATCCACACTAATGCATTTGGCTTTTTTAAGAGCTTCTTCAAGAGAAGGACAAGCTATTTGCGTCTGCTTCGGCTCTGTTACGATTTGCTCTGATTCGTTCTTGAGGCCAACCTCAGCTTCATCATGCCTGCGTATCGTTGCAACCAAAGCGCCGATGGCGAAAGAAACAACAAAGCCACCTCCGCCGATTCCATAAGCCCAGATGGGCATGATTTCCAAAGCGGCAAGCACAACAAAAGTGACGGCAATCGCTACCGCAGCCGACCCTGAAAGACCCATACTTAAAGCCGTCCGCTTATCTGCAACACTGTGACACGAAAAACTCACTGGATTTGTCATAAAACCTCGATTAACATGGATTTATTGTAACACTAATTATTAAATTTCCATAAAGAAAAATAGAAAAAAAATGGATTTTTAAGAAGCACTTTTAAGAAGAGAGCGACACCCATCTCTTAGGAACTCTCAGATTGCTCGTCACAGAAGTTTTCAGATTCATAGGAGCTCTTAGATATTGTTAAATTTGCATGAAGAAATGGGTTTTTGAGCCCTAAATGTTCCAGAAGTCAAAAAATTCAAGCTAAACAGGGTCGTATAAGATAACAGGGGATAAGGACGGAAGGACAACTTAAAAAAATATTTTTAAACCTTTTTAATCTATCCTTCCATCCTTCTATCCTGTTATTTTTTATTTTATCTCAGACTATCCTGCAGTTCGCTATGAGTATTGCTGCTTGATCCTGCGTAAAGTTGGTTCCAGCTCAGTACGGCGCTTCCCCTTGATCCGATCGATAAACAAAACGCCGTTCAAATGATCCACCTCATGCATCCTGTTGCGCGCCTGGTAGCCGTAGCACGTCTCCCTAAAAATGTTCCCATCAAGGTCCATGGCCTCGATTTCGATGCTAAGAGGGCGGGCAACGGCCGCATACAATTTGGGAATCGACAAACACCCCTCGCTCCTTTCGACCAAAGCATCGCTCGGGTTGATCAAAACAGGGTTGATGTAAACCTTGGGATCGGTAAGATGAAGCTCCCCGTTCTCATCTTCATAATCGACCGGGGAGACAAAAATGCGGAGCAGATAGCCCACTTGGGGAGCTGCAAGACCAATCCCCTCATAGTGGTTCATGGTGGCGATCATGTTTTTGCAGATTTCGCGGATCTCGTCGGTGATCGCTTCCACTGGCTTGGCTTGCTGCCTTAAAATGGGATCGCCATAGTAGCGCATCTGCAAAATCATTTCTCAATCATCTCCGACGTCATATTTGAGCTGCGTCCATTGCTCCGTCCCATCGCCCCTGTCCATATAGAGAGGATGACGCAACCACCCAAAAAGATAACAGAAAGCCACGCCGTGATTTTTTTTAGGATTGCGGGTGTGGATGTCCCAAAAAGAGAATCGCCACTATCGCCTCCAAAAGCGCCGCCGAGTCCTAAGCTTTTGCTCTCTTGAATTAAGATCACAAAACACAAAACTGCGGAAACTAAAAGAAACAAAAACAGAAAAAGGTAATAGATAAAAGTCATGTTGGTACACCTTGATATGCATTGATAATTTCACTAAATGTTTCGGGAAGTAAAGAAGCGCCTCCGACCAAAAGACCGTCGATATCGTCTTGGTAGATCAGTTTGGCCGCATTTTCCGGCTTCACTGAGCCTCCGTATTGGATAACGAGATTGTCTGCACACTCTTCGCCCCATTTCTCGGCAACAACGCTTCTTAAAAAGGCGTGCGCTTTTTGAGCATCGGCAGGTTTTGCCACTTTTCCAGTGCCAATGGCCCAAACAGGCTCATAAGCAAGGGCAATTTTGGCAAAATCTGCGTCGGAAAGCCCTTCAAGACTCTCTTCCAGTTGTTCTTTTAAGACGCTTTCGGTCTTTCCCTCTTCCCTTTCTTCAAGAGTTTCCCCTACACACACAATCACCGCCAAGTTGGAGGCCAAAGCCTGCTTCACTTTCCGGTTGATAAAGGAGCTGCTCTCCTTAAAAATATGCCGTCTTTCCGAATGTCCCAGAATGACAAATTGAGCGCCGGCGTCTGTGAGCATACGGGCCGCAATTTCCCCTGTAAAAGCCCCTTCGCTGGCATCATTCATGTTTTGCGCGCCGATCGAAACTTGAGCCTTCAGCTCTTTCACTTTAACAGCTGCAGGATGGATCGCTGTAAAGGGAACTGCCAGATAAACCCTTGCTTGACTCTTGGTGATCATTGGTGCTAAAGTCTCAACGTAGCTGACAGCTTCTTCAATTGTTTTATACATTTTCCAATTTCCAGCAATAATCACTGGACGGGAAGGATTTTGAGACATGGGACCTCGTAAAAATAATCAAAAGAAATAACACATCTATGGGTGAAACGTCAACTTATATCACTGTCAGCGAGCTGACCTTTGCAATAAAAAATCGACTTGAATCGGACTTTGCAGGGCTGACAGTTCAAGGAGAGATTACCAATGCGAAGCTCCATTCCAGCGGCCATCTCTATTTCGATCTGAAAGATAAGGAAGCTAAAGTTTCAGCGATTATGTTTCGGGCCCACTATCTGCAGCTGAGCCGTCCGCCTAAAGAAGGAGATCAGGTCATTGTCAAAGGGGGGCTTTCTGTATACGCTCCTCATGGAAAATACCAGCTCATCGTCCGCTCTCTGGAATATGCGGGCATCGGCCAGATGCTTTTACAGCTCGAGGCTTTGAAGAAAAAACTTTTGGCCTTAGGCTGGTTTGACAAGGACAAAAAGCAACCCCTTCCCCAATTCCCTCGTACCATTGGCGTTGTCACAAGCCCCACTGGCGCTGTTATCCGCGATATTATCCATGTTTTATCACGGAGGGTCTCAGGCTTTCATCTGGTTTTGAATCCCGTGAGAGTGCAAGGTCCTGAAGCGCCGCTGGAAATTGCTAAAGCCATTGAAGACTTTAACAAATATCAGCTGGCAGACGTCCTGATTGTAGGTCGCGGCGGGGGAAGTTTAGAAGATCTGTTTGCTTTTAACGACGAACGAGTTGCCAAAGCGATTTTTGAGAGCAAAATCCCTATCATTTCCGCAGTTGGCCATGAAACCGATGTCACAATTGCCGATTTTGTAGCAGATATTAGAGCACCTACGCCCTCTGCCGCTGCAGAAATTGTGTTACAAGAGACAGCGCTCTATCTCGAGCAATTAACAAGAGCCAAAAAGAACATCAACTTCGCTTTGAATCACCAAATCAAAAGGGTGCGCACTCAAATTAAAAATTTTGAGCTCCATCCCCTTTTGGCAACGCCCTACGCGCTTTTAGCAGTTCCTCTTCAAAAGTTGGATGATCTGAAAGCCAAATTGGAAACAAAAGCGCGGGAAAACCTCCTTAAAAAACGCTTTTTACTCACAGCGCGCCAAAAACAGGCGGTCGCTTTAAAGCCCACTGTGCAACTTCAGCACAGCAAAGTGAAACTTTTACAAATCGAGAAAAGACTTCTCAATATTGCTCAAAACACGATTCAGGTCAAAAAATTGAAGCTGAATGAAATTGTGAAGCGGCTAAAATCTGTCGATCCTAAAAATGTCTTGAAGCGGGGCTACTCCATCATCTTTCATGAAAAGGAGTCTTCCGTTATAGTATCGGCTCACGCAGTAAAAACGGGCGAGAATGTACGAGCTCTATTATCTGATGGTGAAATAAAACTAACAGTCAACTAAGTAAATATGACCGAAGAAACTTTTAATTTTGAGCGTTCCTTTTCCCGTCTAGAAGAGATTTTGGAGAGGATGAATGCCGGCAATGTCTCTTTAGACGAGTCTTTGAAATTGTACGAAGAGGCCGACCGTTTAATCGTAGGTTGCAGCAAAAAACTCAATGCTGCTGAGGCCCGTATCGAAATGTTGATTAAAAAAAGAGATGGCGAGATTTTGCTGGAGAGCGACGGACGGCCACAAACACAGGCTTTTGAAGTCGAAGAGGCAGTTTTGTGATCAAGACAATTGAAGAGCTTAAAAAGCTCAATCTTGCTGAGCTGAAAACGTTGGCTCAGGAAATGCGTGAACGGATCATTTCAGTTCTTTCTGTAACGGGCGGCCATCTGGCTTCCAATCTTGGAAGTGTGGAGCTGACACTGGCCCTCCATTACGTCTTTAATTCCCCCAAAGATAAGTTTATCTTCGATGTGAGCCACCAATGTTACACACACAAGCTCCTGACAGGAAGGAACACCGCCCAATTTGACAAAATCCGCTGCTACAAAGGTCTGAGTGGCTTTGCCCACCCCAAAGAGTCAGAGCACGATCATTTTTTTGCGGGTCACGCAGGGACGGCTCTTTCTCTTGCCCTTGGAATGGCCCATGCACGGGATTTGCAAAAAACCGATGAACACGTCATCCCGATTATTGGCGACGCGACTCTCACCTGCGGACTTTCTTTAGAAGCTCTCAACAACATCAAAAAAGAAATGGGCCGTTTTATTGTCATTTTGAATGACAACGAAATGTCGATTTCTGAAAACGTGGGTGGGATCACTAACATTTTAAGCCGCCTTTTGAGCAACCCAACAACGAGCAAACTGACTCATGATTTAGAATCGCTTGTCTCTAAAATCCCGGTTTACGGCTCGTCTCTTGCCAAGCAAGGGCACAAATTTACTGAATCGGTCAAAAACCTGGTGAGCTCAGCTCACTTTTTTGAGCAGTTTGGACTCTCCTATATTGGCCCAATCGATGGCCATGATTTGAAAAAAATGATCGCCGTTTTTCAAGAGATTAAAGATCTTGAAATGCCCGTCATCATCCATCTTTACACCAAAAAAGGTCAGGGAGTCAAACGGGCTGAGAGTGATCCGATCAATTATCACGGCGCCAAGCCTTATGATCTCGAAACATGCGAATTTCTCCCCTCACCCACCAAAAAAGCCACATTTCCGAAAATTTTTGGCAATGAAATGGTGAAATTGGGCGAAAAAAACAAGAAATTGGTGACAGTCACCCCTGCGATGAGCTTGGGATCCTGTCTGGACGACTTTAAAAAGAAATTCCCCGACCGTTTCTTCGACGTAGGAATCGCCGAAGGTCACGCTGTGACGTTTTGCGGCGGTCTTGCCAAAAACAAAACTCTCAACGTTGTCTGCTCCATCTACTCCACGTTTTTCCAAAGAGCACTCGACAATCTATTCCAAGACGTGTGTTTACAGGAAATCCCCGTTGTTTTCGCCGTAGACCGCGCAGGGTTAGCAACCGGCGACGGTGCCACACACCATGGAATTTATGAGATCAGCTTCTTAAAGGCGATGCCAAACATGGTGATCTGCCAACCTCGCAATGGTCAGCTGCTCAAAGAGCTTCTACACTCAAGCCTCCATTGGAACAGACCCACAGCCATTCGCTACCCCAACTTGACCACGGAAGAAGGCAATGATCCCCTCCAAACACGCGCTTTAGGCAAAGGGGAAATCTTGGCTGATGGGAGCGATTTGCTCATTTTTGCTTTAGGCACGATGTATCAGGAAGCTTTAATCATGCGTGAGATTCTAGAAGAAAAAGGGATCTCAGCGATGGTTGTCGACCCCATTTTCGTCAAACCACTCGATTCAGATCTCCTCGGCAAGCTCCTTTTGAGCCATACAAGAGTTGTGACCCTAGAAGAGCACTCCCTCAAAGGGGGCTTTGGTGCAGAAATCAACGACTTTGTCTCCACGCACGATTTCAAGGAGACCCAAGTCCTAAACTTCGGCATCCCTGAAGCCTACATCGAACACGGCGGCTACAAAGATTTGCTCAACGACATGGGTCTCACCCCCGAGAAAATGTCCCAGCGGATCCTTTCCCACTTCTCCTTCGAACGGGTCACTGCTGAAGTCTAGATTTCCTTGGAGTGCGGCGACTCGTCGCCGCTTTTTTTTTGGGGAACTCTGCATAGCAACAGGCCTTTTTCTCTATTGCAGGGGGGCGAATAAGCGCCGCACTCCAGGAGAGTTTATTACCGAAGGTCTTGGCCACTTCTCATTCGACCGGGTCCTCAAAAGAGGCCAATGGCCAGTAGAGTTCTAAAAGGACGTGCCCAATACAGCTTCCGTTTCCAGCTTTCTAGCCATGACTAACTCCCCACAATCTTTTGCGACCTTAGCTATAGCTTTGAGCTGACTGGCTAAAAATTCTTTAGTAGGATCTTTCGCGCCTCTTGCAAAGGCTTCTGCCCGTTTGAGAGACTCGAGAGTCAATTCAACATTTTGACGAGCATGATGAATTTTTGCGAAACGGCAGTGATACTCAACCACATGCACTATTTCGTCATTTTGATCACTCACTAGGCAAGCTGCCTCTCTTTCTTTTACAAGCTCGGACGCAAGTATCAATGCTGAAGGAACCTCAAAAAGAAATGTGCAAAGGACTTGAACATCAGCAATCTCTAACACAGCCATTAATTTTTCATGGTCAGAATCAAAAAGTGGCATGTTCTCTAACAAGTGATTCAATTTTTTTCCAGCAAGTTCCGATTTATTATGCTCAATTAGTCCCGTAGCTTCATTGCATGCTTTTTTGACATCGAATGCACTAATCTCCGATACATTAGAATTGTATTTTTCATTAGTTTCTTCTATCTGTGCTGGTTTTTTGCACCAAAGGGCCAAACTCAGAATTGTCAGGAAGGCAGCCCCTGCACTCCCAAATCCAACTCCCATCAAGACCTGCGATACTACCATTCTTAAAGAACTCAAAGTTCCTAGGTATCCTGCAAGTCCCACAGCTCCAATCACAGCTCCAATGATACCAATCACACAGATGGCAAAAAGATATTTGCAAAAGTTTGAATTCTCTTCCCTATTCTCTGGCAGGACCACCACTGATTCACTTTCACAGACTGAAAAACAACTCATCATCTTCTCCTTTTAGCGTGTCGTATCAGATAAAACATAACAAATCTTAAGACTGCCGCATACGTAAGTCAGCGGCGATTTGGTTAAGTCTTTGAGCCTCTGTGATCTTGTAGCAATGGGTTGCAGCCTTGGAAATCAAATCAAACATAGCGGCTCGCTGATGCACCTCCATTTTTTCTGCGCATTCTTCTGCCCGCTTTAGGAATAGTGTAGAAAAGTCTTCATTCTTCACTCCTGAAGCATCAGAATAAAGTTTTGCGATTGTGCATAAACATTCGATACGATCTTTCAAGTTCTCATTTTCAGAAGGCCATTTGTTTTCTAATTTAGCCGCTTTCGCCAATGTCGATGGAGTTTTACCTGGCGTGAGCTGGATTTCCACCTCTGCGATCTCACACAAAGCCATGATCATAGCTTGTCGCTCCCCATCTTCTGGAAGGCCTGTTATTGCCCATTCAATGGCGTTTTTGGCTCCCTGGGAATCAAGATCCTTAATACACTGCTTAGCCGTATCACAATATCCTTGAACTTTCTCAAGCGGTGTCAGCTCTTTTGATTCTTCTTTAGATATTTTTTTAAAAACGAGGTCGGGCTTCTCTTTTTGGCAACTCATGACAATTGCCAGAATCGTGTGAATCACAAACACTGCAAATCCAACGCCCATCAGGATCTGTGCAACTTCTAAGTTCACGCTGTTAAAGGCGCCAAGATACCCTGCAAGTCCCATACATCCAGCCACAAGACTCGCAACCGCCGCTATCACAGCGAGAGCCACAAAAAACCATTTTTGGGGATCACAGCTTCTTTGCTGCGCTATGTAATTATCCCCTATAGCTTCTTCGTATCTTATTGTATTACAACAACCCACAACATCTCCTGTTTTGAAGAGAGAATAGCTACTAAAATATTAAAAATCAATAAAGATGGAGTTTTTCTTGCAGATATTCGTTTGATCCTCAACAATCACAAAAAAAAAGAATCACTATGATCATTGCCCTTTTTGCCAACATGCGCAAGCGCGAATCGTATACGATCGCCAAGCAAATTACCCAGTTTCTTCGGGCACGAGGGGTGACAATGGTCTCTCGGGATGAGGAGGCGGAAGAACTGGAAGTTCCTCCCCTATCGTCTATTGATCCTAAAACCATCGACTGACTGATCTCTTTGGCCGGGGACGGGACCATTTTAAGACTTGTACACCATTTCCCCCACCTTGATGCCCCTATTTTAGGTATTAATCTCGGACATCTGGGCTTTATGGCAGACGTTCCCCTCTCAGAGCTTATGCCGAGCTTGGAAGATCTTGTTGCGGGAGAATATACGATTGAAGAAAGAATTATGATGGAGGCAACGACAGCTGCTGGCCAAAAATGCTTTGCTGTAAATGAAATGGTGATCCACCGGGCGCAAAATCCCAGCTTGATCGACCTCTCCATTTTTTTAGACGGCGCTTATCTGAACACCTTTTCGGCAGACGGAATCATCGTTTCGACACCGAGCGGCTCAACTGCCTATTCGCTCGCAGCTGGCGGCCCGATTTTAACCCCCGATCTCAATGCCTTTGTCATCACACCGATCTGTCCACACACGATCTCTAACCGCCCAATCGTTCTCATGCCCAAGGACAAAATCGAGGTACAGTATTTAAGCAGCTACAAGCCGGTCGAAATTACCTACGACGGCTTTTCCCGCTACACACTTAGCACCAACGAGATTTTCAGCATCACCAAATCCTCCCGCCTCTTCAAAATGGTCAACCTGAAACGCTCTGACTACTTCTCAACCTTACGCACCAAACTCGGCTGGTCTGGCCAGCTCCGCTATAGCCAGTTCCACCTCCAATCAGACTACTAAGACAATTTTGGAGTGCGGTGACTTGGTCTTACGCTTTCCTTTTGGCCTTCAAAAGCGTTAGACTAAGTCACCGCACTCCAAAATCGATCCTAAGCTTTCTTCCGCTTCCGTTTGATAGGAACCTTCACATACTTATACTCAGGCTCAATTTCAATGATCTTCCCATATCTTTCCACCACCAACGGAACGCCCGTCCTGATGGATGTATCAATAGCAAGCTCGATTGCCCGATCATGCGCTTCCAGCAATAATTCAAAAATGTCTTTTTCTTTTTTAGGCATCGCTACGCTTTTTAATAATTTCCCAAACGGCAGGAATTTTAATTCTTAGTCGATTTTTTACACTTTTAACAATGATTTTTCGCGAATCAATATCTGAATTATCTACGATGAGCGCCTCATCAGCAATAGGTAAATAATGTTTTATCAAATTTTTTTGTCCCAAAACATATCTTCTTCTAATCGTAGCTTCAGGGATATGATGCCCACCTTGAGCCACTCTTTTGGCAACGCGCTCAACAGCTAAGTCTGCACTTGATAACCAAAAAAAGACTAAGCTAACGGTATAGCCTTTATCTTTTGCTTCCTGCAAATATTTAACATAATTCGTCCCCGCAGCTGTCGTTTCAAAAGCAAAATTCTTATCAGCATCCAGCAATGCTCTGAGTCTTTTTATCATAAGTTTGCTCGCAGCCAAGGCCACACTTTCAGGGTGCAGCGGCGCTAAGCCCTTGGCAATCTCATCTGCATTGATAAATTCATAAAAATTCAAGAGTTGTGGATATAGAGATCGCGCAGCTGTCGTTTTACCGGCACCATTGGGGCCTGCAAGCACAAAAATTCGTTTGGACACAAGACGTCTCCTGGAGTGCCTTTCGCAATTGCGTAGCTCAAGAAAGATAACTTATGTCTTACAAAAAGGGAAGGGGGTTTTGGGCGAGGATGTCGTCGATCAGCTTGGAAAAACCCTCTTCGAAGGCTTCTTTTGCTGCGCTATAATCGTCAGCGTAAGCAAGATTTTCACGCCTTTGTTCGATGGCAGCGTACTCTTGGGACTTATGCTTTTTTATGGCTAGCTGCCAAGTGTGGTCGTTGGATAAAAAGTTGTAGTAGGCTTTTTTGTCAGACAGGAGGTTTTTCACAATGCCCGCTGCCACCTCAAGATCCTCTGTTGTGACCGAACTGCAGGCAAAGTAGAGCATTGTGTCCATAATAATCGGAAGCTGAAGTTCTTCTTTGAGCTTGATTGGGTAAGCTAAATAAACTTCGATTTCATCGACGAACATGAGTGATTTAGCTTTATTTGCCGCAAGCTTTTCAAGCTCGCCTAAAGCCCAGCTCCCATGACCCAAAAGATAGGCCAGTCTTGGTAAATCATCCTGACTTTCGTGAATTTGATATTGAAGATCTAGATAGAGCACCGAAAGAGCCATCCGGTCTCCGCAAGTCTCATGCGCTTTTTTAACGCAATTCCAGAAAATCTCTCTGAAAGTTTCGTTATTTTCCGCTTTTTCAAGAGAATTATGGATGGATACAGCCAGTTCTTTCCGCTTATTCTTTTGATAATCCCCAATTAACGAGAGACGGGCGAGCCAATTCCTTAAGTTTTCACATTCTGCTTTGGCTAGACAAAGGTTTGTCAACTGAAGGGGCTTCTTGCCAGCAGCATCATAGAGCTCTTTCAACAAAACCTCTAGAGGCCGCTCTTCAATCTCCCCTTCATAAATCGAAAAGTTTATGCGGGGCCCGTTGTAGCCTGATCTTTCGATTGCGCGCTGTAAATGATTGATAATCTGAAAAGAAAAAAAATTGCCAGAAAGATCAATACGGCACGTTTGCGGTAAATTCAAGATTTCGTTTGGAAGTGAGCACAGATGATTGTGATTTAAATTCAAATTTATCAAGCGTGTCAATTGTCCAATACCTGATGGGATCGTTGTCAATACATTGTGAGACAAATCCAGTCTCTTTAAGTGTGTCAGCTTCAAAATGCTCGGAAGCAATGAGCTTAGACAACCCTTTGTTATCCTTAGATCGTCAAGCCTTGAAAAATTGGCGAAATTATCGGGAATGCGCTGAAAATAACCTTTTAAATGTAAAATTTCTAAATGGTTTAATTGCCAGAATTCCCTTGGAAAAGAGGCAAGAACAACGGGATCGGTGTGAAAAAAAGTATTTTCGTATTCCATGCACTTGAGCGTGCGAATTGCAAAATCTGTTCGGGAACCCAGTTCTTGAGATCGCGATTGCTCAACCCATTTTTGCAAAAAGAGGCGGGCTGTCTGATTAGGTTTTGGAGATCTATATTCCCTCCACGTAAAATAGAGAACAAGGGGTATCGCGGCCAAATAAAACAGGCTAACTCCGATCAAAACTTTAAAATCAAAATCCGCTAGCGATCCTGTGCTTCGATCCTGATGCAGAAAATGGTAAGAATGCTGGATTCCCAAAGCGAAGATGATCGCCAGCACAGAAAATAGACCATCGGTGGTCAGATCTCTAGCTGTTTGATGCATAAAGGGGGGCTGCGAAGAGTCGAGTATTCTACGTAACATATTTATATCTTATAGTTTAGGTAAAGTTTTATAAATATTTCTAAAGAGAGCTCCTCGGGGCGGGCCTTAGGGTTGAGACCAAGCTGTTCGAGAAGGATGCCCACTTGTGGACCCAGAGTTGTTTTGATCATTTTGCGGCGGTGTTGGAAAGCCCTGCGGACAAAGTGAAGGAAGCCCTCTGCATCGTCTATGGATGGCTTTTTAAGCTTGAGGGTGACGATGGCTGAATCCACTTTTGGCTGTGGATAGAAGCAATGCTTACTCACTTTGAAGGCGTAAACGGGCTCTGAGTAGAAGTGAAGAAAAACCGAGAGATAGCCATAGTCTTGCGAGGCAACTTGAGCTGTCATTTTTCGGGCCACTTCTTCTTGAACCATCACAGTGACTGTTGAGAAAAGATCATGGCGTGGAGCTAGAAGTGTTAGAATAGGAGCTGTGAGGTGGTAAGGAAGATTCGAAACCACTTTGCTGTTTTTGGGAACTAGAGAAAGATCGAATTTAAGAATATCTTCGCAGAAAACTTCTTTAGGGCTAAAGCGTTTCAAAGCTTCCGCAAACACAGCGTCTTTTTCGACAGCGTACACTTCAGCTTTCAAGTTGTGAAGAACTTCTGTGAGAGCTCCTGGTCCGGGCCCTATTTCTAAAACGGCGTCCCCTTCTGAGATTTGAGCCTCGTGAATGATTTTGGCGACAATATTGCCGTCGATCAGAAAGTTTTGGGAGAGCCCCTTTTTGGGCTCTACACCGAGATTTCTTAAAAAAGCCAAAAGCTCATTGAGATTGGTAATCAGTGAATTAGCCTCTTAAGACAAATGGCAGTTGACCTTTCGGCATCAACTGATCTAAATAGTTCCCTTTGAGGCCATATTCAGCGCGCAATTTTTTTCGGTATTCCTCATCATAGCGGCCAACTAATTCCTGCATCAGCTCCCCTTTGATTTTCTCTTCTGTCTCTTTGAATGTCGGCGGATTGACTTTTTCAATATTTTTTAAGCAAAAAAGGCGGCTCAACCTTTGGTTTGAAATGGGAGCGCTTCCCCCTCCAATTGCCAGCTTTTCCAACACAGATTTATAATTTTGAGACAAATCGCTCTCTTTTTGTCTGTATTCATCTGAGTAGGCGATCTCTGTTCCTTGTGCTTGAAGCTGAGAAATAAGATCTTCAAAGGCCACATTTTGCTCGGTCATAAGCCTGTGAGCTTCTTTGGCAACGTTTTGGTGCCCCTCTCCCCGAATGGAAAGGATGCGGAAAACCCAATAATTGAGGGGAGGGTTTGCCTCTCTCATTTTTTCGTAACGTTTTTTCATCACTTTCGGATGCACGCCAACGATTGCCTTACTATGCACCATCATCGAAGTCATCCGATCTACCGTCAGCTCTCTTTTTAAAAGTTCGAAGGCCTCTTCAAAAGTCATCCCCGCCTTATCCAAATTTAAGACAACGTCGGGGCCAAAAAGTCTTTCCAATTCTTGTCTTGTCTCACCATCATTGACAGTGACTTTTTTCTCTTTGGAGTCTGCCATGATCAAATAATCATCGATTACAGATTCCAACATCGGACGCCAACTGTTGAGATAATATTGGTAGCGGGCAGCCGTAGATGAGGCATATTCAGGATATTGCCTGTAAAAAAGCAGATCCATTTTCTTAACCACATCCATGACAGAGATCGGCTTTCCCTCAACTTTGAGAAGAACGCGGTTATTAATGACCAAATCTTGAGTCTCCATCCCCATATCTTTTTTGGGGACGGGCGCGGCTGCCATAGGCAAAGTAGCTAACACTGAAGAGCATAGTAATAAGTATTTAAGCATAGGCTAGCAGTATAAAACCTCGCGAATAAACGCGCCACCTAAGAATTTCTAAGTGCGTTTTTTTCAAAAACAAAGAGTCGGGCACGGGCTCGGGGTCGGCTCGTTCACGAAAAAAATTACAGCTTACTGATAGCGGCGCGCATTTTGGCGACATCTGTGAGAGGCTCATCACACTTGCCGTGATAGCAAACGTAAAGAGTCGTCTGATCGTTAATTGGAGGTTTGTTGCGGCTGATGGGGACCATATCCCTTAGATCTTCATCGACGTCCCGCTTCCAGACAACAACTTTATGAGGAATAAAATTCTCTGCGAACATCTGTTTGATTTCATCTTTGTGCTCATCCTTACTATTGAGCGCAACGACAATGGCTGGGGCTTTTGCATCATAGTAGCGCATCAGAGACATCAGGTGATAGCAGGTTCCAGGCGGATAAAGATCAATATGCTCTTTGGAAGCCCTTAAAATATCTCCCGCCTCTTCAAAATAGGCATCCACGCCTGTGATTTGGAATAATCTTAAGAGGTTTTCAGCATGGACAGCATTGCCAGAAGGCTCAGCTCCATCGTAGAACTCACATCTTCTCAAAATAATCGATGGATCTCGACCATTTGTCAGATAAAAAGCGCCTTGCTCTGCTTTAAATTCTGTTTTTAGGACATGGGTGAGCTCTAAAGCAAACTCAAGCCACTCCGTTCCAAGATCAGCTTCAAAAAGAGAGAGACACCCCTGAATCATACAGGCATAATCATCCAGACATCCGTCGAATTTAGCCTCTCCTTCTCGCCATCTTCTGAGTAAATTCCCCTCAATCCACAAATTTTTTCGGATAAAAAGAGCCGCATTTTTGGCCGATTCTAGATATTGGGGTTTATTGAGATGGCGGCCAGCTTCGGCAAGGGCATAGATCATCAGTCCATTCCAGGCAGCGATCACTTTATCATCTTTGGCCGGATGGGCCCTTTCAGAGCGGACTTTAAAAAGCTTTTGCAGACAACTTTTGAGTGTGTGTTTAAGAAGTGTCGGGTCGAGCTGTCTGTGTGCAGCAAACTCCTCATGAGAGCTTGTCATATGTAAAATGGATCTGCCATCAAAATTACCAGAAGGGGTCACTCCATAATAATCACAAAATAGGGGAGCCTCTTTTCCCAAAACCATGTGGATCTCATCCCAACTCCACGTATAAAAACGTCCTTCATGCCCTTCGGAATCGGCATCTTCTGCCGAATAAAAGCCCCCATGCGGCCCTGTCATATCGCGCATTACGTAAGCTAAAATTTCTTCTGCGATCTGCGCGTAAAAATTCTGTTTTGTGTAGACAAAAGTCTCTAAGTAAACACGTGATAAGATGGCATTATCGTAGAGCATTTTTTCAAAGTGGGGCACAAGCCATTTCTCATCGATACTGTAGCGGGAAAATCCACCCCCGACATGATCGTAGATCCCCCCTCTATGCATCATAGAAAGGCTCCGTTCGATATAGAAAAGGGCTCTGCTGTCTGCGGATGTTCTCAGCTGTCTGAGTAAAAAACAGGCTTGAAAGCCTATTGGGAATTTAGGCGAACCTTTAGTTCCTCCATAAGCCGGATCGGCAGTTTTATAAAGAATGTCAGCTCCCTCTTTGATTTTTTCAGGGCTTGGAAGCTCTTTCCCATTGGCATGGATGTGACCTGCAAACACATCGACGATTTTGCCTGCCTGCATGATCACATTTTCCCGCTCTTCGGGGTCATTCCAGATTTGACGGATGCGGAGGATGAGCTGTTTCATTCCAAGAAGCCCTTTGCTAGCATCGACAGGAAGATAGGTCGCTGCAAAAAAGGGTAAAAGCTCAGGTGTTAAAATTAAATTGAGGGGCCAACCGGCACCTCCTGACATCATAGCCTGGGCAAATTCCATGTAGAGGCTGTCCACTTCAGGCTTTTCTTCCCTATCTACTTTGATATTGATGAAAGCCTCGTTCATCAACTGCGCAACTTCTAGATTTTCAAATGATTCTGATTCCATGACATGGCACCAGTGGCAGGTGGCATAGCCAATCGAAAGAAAAATGGGCTTGTCCTGCGTTCTTGCAGCCGTAAAAGCCTCTTCTCCCCAAGGATACCAATCCACAGGGTTATGGGCATGCTGCAACAAATAAGGAGATTTTTCGTGAATCAGGCGGTTTGTGTAAAGTGGATGGGGCATAATAATTTTGCGTGTATAAGATTTTTTTATTTTACCGGAAACAAATTTAATGAGCACGCAATCGTTTTGCTTTTGTTTCAAGAAAGATCACAGCAGCAAAGCCTAAGAGAGTAAAGGAGATAGGGGTAAAAAAAGAGGTTTCAAAGGGCCAAAGTGTTTTTAAGCCCCCTACCATCAATCCTACAAGAACAGCAAAAGTCATTTGATGAAAGTGCAAAAGAAGGGTGTGAATCAGACGGGAAAAAACGATAAAGCCGCAAGCAATCCCCAAGGCTAAGGTGATAAGGATTCCAATGGATCCCCAAGCTGAAGGATTTGCAAGAGCCGCTATTGCAAGAGGATAAACTCCAAGAACTTGGAGCACAAACGTCCCTGAAATTCCTGGAAGCAGCATCGCTCCTGTTGCTAACATCCCAGCCACACTCAAACCCACAAAGCTGGTGCCAAATAAAAGATTTGTGGGAAGACCTGAGATAATAAACGAGGCAATAGCCGCCACGCTCATTACAAATAACTGGCTTGGCTTTTTGAGGTTAGCCTCTTTGGCGCACATCACGGTCGATCCTGCAATCAAACCAAAAAAGAGGCCAAAAAGGGGCCCCTTAAAATGAATCATCAAAAAGTAAAAAAGTCTCGATAAGGATAAAACGGAGGTGACAATCCCTAAAAAAAGGGGAACCAAAAAAGGCCAGGCAATCTTTTTAAAAGACTGAAGTTTGAGAGTTTTGATACTTAAAAGAAGCTCTTCGTAGATGCCAGAGAGAAAAGCAACTGTTCCCCCTGAAACGCCTGGTATCAAATCGGCGATCCCCATCAGCATCCCGATCAGATAAAGCCTGATCATGTTAAAAGAATCCGAAGTAGCGAGCGATAAACCAGCCTCCGAGTATGGCCGCAACAGAGGCTGCTACCCAAACTAAATTGGGAAGCCACTTCACTTCACCACCCGGAGAGCCACGCACTTCCAGAGTCCCTATTCCCAATGTATATTCCTGATTATCAGGGATTTTTTCATTAAGAACTCTCACAACGTAAGGGTGATCGTCTAACAATTTTTCCGCATCCATCTCCAAAAAAGCCGCATATGTTGTGATAAAGCCATGCGCATAGACGGGCGATATCAATTTTCCCAAATGCCCCTCTTCAATAGCCTGTAAATAGCCAAAGCGGATGGAAGTGGCATTTTCCACTTCTTTGAGGGAAAGCCCTCTCTCTTCTCTTCTTGCTTTAATGATTGCTCCCATCTGAAGCATTTCTTGATGCATAGTGACCACCTTATTGCGCCTCCAGCATGGCCGAACCGCCAAAATAAATAAAGGGGATTCCATTTTCCGTGCGTGACCGTGACCGTGACCGAACCGAGCTTCCGTTCCCCAAATTATTTATTCTTTTCAATGATCTCTCTAATCATAACATCATAGCCTGCAAGTGCCCGCACCTGCCGGTCGAAAATTTCTGTTGAATACACCGTCCTGCAAACCGCACTTTCACCCAACTTCGAGCCGCTCTGATCGTCCGCATGGACAGTGGTTCTTAAACTCAGCCCCAGGAATAACGGATTTTTTCGAATCTCTTCCACATCAACGCTAATTCTAACCGGCACTCTCTGGATGATCTTGATCCAGTTGCCTGAGGCATTCTCAGGAGGCAACAGAGCAAAAGCATTCCCGCTTCCAGGCTGAAAACCGACCACTTTGCCATGATATTTCAGACTCCCCCCATAAATGTCGGCCGTAAAGGTAACGGGCTGACCGATCCGGATTTTTCGAAGACTAGTCTCTTTATAGTTGGCTTCGATCCAAATTTCATCCAGAGGGACAACTACCATAAGAGTCTCGCCAGCTTTTACCAAATCTCCCACCTGGACACTGCGTTTAGCGACAAATCCAGTCACTGGCGACCATAAAGAGCAGCGGATCAAATCCAAAAAGGCAGCCCTTAAAGTAGCGACAGCATCCATCACTTTTGGATGGGTCTCCACCGTTGTCCCTGCAATCAAAGCCTGAGCCCCTTGATGTTCTTTTTGGGCCAAATCGACAGAGGCGGAGGCCACCTTTAGACGTGTCTCATAGCTTTCAAATTCTTCTTGCGAAACAGCTCCTGTCTCAACCAAGGGCTTGCGGTGATTAACATCGAGCTCCGATTGCCGTAGCTGCGCCGTTTTTAAAACAACGGCTGCCTCTTTGGCGGCGGCATCGTAAAAAAGGGCAGAAATTTCTCTCACTTTGCTTGCCAAATTGCTTTTAAGCTGCTCAACGCGGATCTCAAAATTTGCCGTATCAAGGCTTAACAGAAGCTGCCCCTGAATCACAAAATCGGTGTCATCGGCATAAATGTTTTTGACTCCCGATTGGACCTGAGAATTCAACATGACCTGATTGCCATGGACATAGGAATCATCCGTAAAGACCGAAAACCGTCCGAAAAGGAGCCAATAGAGAAACCAGATCAGGAGTATGAATAAAGCCAAAGCTCCAATGATCAAAAGTAACCGATTCCGCTTATGAGTCTCAGCGGGGGCATTCATGATAACCTCCCCCAATGGCGCGGATGAGCTCCACTGCCGACGCATAGCGGGCCAGCTGGATTTGTGCCTCCAAATCCTTTTGGTAATAGTAGTTTTCGACGGCATTGAGCACAGAAAGCTTCGTTTCGATCGCATTCTCAAATTTTTGCCGCGTTAAACTTAAGAGTTGCGCTGTATCCTTCACGGCTTTTTTGATGCTTTTTTCTCGCTCGATAGAGATCGTTAAATTTGAGAGGGCGTCGCTCACCTGTTTGACAGCATCGAGAACATTTTGGTTGTAGTTTTCAATGGCAATCTCCAAATCTTCTCTGGCCACGCCGAGCTGCGCCGTCAACTTGCCAGCCATAAAGAGAGGAAGTGTGGCCGTCGCTTCTCCTAAAGCGATGAGCTGAGCTCCTCTAAATAGCTTTTCGATCTTTATACTTTGAAATCCCAGCCAACCCATCAGATCAATACGGGGAAAAAAATTGGCCCGAGCTGCTTTGATATCATAGCAGGCAGCCTCCACAAGCCACTTTTTGGCGGTGATGTCAGGACGTCTTAGCAAAAAATCGATCGGCAAAGTCGCAGGAAGGGGAAAAGGCTCATCGAAGCGGGCGTTTGGCACGCACGAGAACTCTGCACCACAACCGATATTACCCACAAGGGCCGCCAAGGCATGCTCATCGATTGCGATTTGTGCTTCGATCAGATAGAGCTGATCTTTCAAAAACTGGAGCTCCGAATCCACTTGATAAAGCCGAAATTCTGAGGCAATTCCTTTGTCGAATTGTTGTTTGTGAAGATCCAAAAGCTCTTTTTTGGCCTTTACGCGCAACTCTCCGATTTCCTTGCGCGCCAGATGCATCTGCAAATCAAAATAGACTGCAGCGATTGTCGTCGAAAGAAGAAGCTTGGCCTCTTCAAAACCGGCAATTTCTGCCCGCATGTGATCCAGCGCTGCTAAATAATGGGAGCGGTTTTTTTGCCAGATATCGAGCTCAAAAACAGCCGAAGCCAGTTCGACAGTTGTCTGGGTGAAAAGATCGGGAAGGCCTGGAACAAATCCTGTTCCCAGATCACTGATTTTTTGCCGCTCCACATCGGCGATGGCAAAAATATGAGGGAATAGGCTCGATTTCACAATTCTGGCCTGATTGCAGGCCAAACGGATCCGTGCATCGGCGATTCGGATGTCAGGATGGCAAGCCAAGCTCAGCTCGATAAAGCGGCTCAACTGCGGATCCTGAAAAAAATTCCACCAAGGACCGCAAAACTCCCCCTCAACCAACCCTGCATCTGCCACTCTCTCACCTAAATCTGTTTGACATAGATTGTAGGGCTGCGCACGATAAGAGTGACGGAAACAACTACTTAAGGGAAGCGAGGCACAAAATAAAAGCAAGATGCGCAATACTTTGGACATATTTTAGGCAGGAATGCAAAATCGATGCCATGACATCTTTTATCGTTCAGCTCGATCTGCAATTGGCTGATAAACTTAAAAACGGGCTGGAATCGCAAGGCTTTGAAATGAGCCAGCCCCAATACACCCTTTTCCAGGGCAAAAAAAAGGGAATCACCTGCACGCTCTATACTTCAGGAAAACTGATGGTGCAGGGCAAAGAGATGGAGCCCTTTATCCAGTTTTATCTCGAACCTGAGATTCTCAATACATTTTCTTATGGCTATCAGGAATTAGACCTCGATTTAACGCCCCGCATCGGAGTCGACGAATCGGGAAAGGGGGACTTTTTTGGGCCTCTTTGCATCGCAGGCGTTTATGCCAAAGATGAGCAAATTAAAGAGCTCCAAAAAGCAGGCGTTAAAGATTCTAAAGCCTTAAATGACAGCTCAATTGTCAAAATAGCTGTCAAAATAAGAAAGCTATGCCTCCACCAGGTTGTACGGATCAATCCTGAAAAATACAACGAGCTCTACGAAAAATTTGGCAACCTCAATCTCCTATTAGGTTGGGGACATGCAACTGTCATCGAGCAACTTGTGGAAAAATCAGGGTGTGACAAGGTCATCATCGATAAATTTGCGGCAGAACATGTTGTAGAAAATGCGCTGAAGCGGAAAAAAAAGAAGGTCTTTCTCACACAAAGAACAAAAGCTGAAGCCGATGTTGTCGTCGCTGCT
The DNA here is from genome assembly GCA_964588495.1 of uncultured bacterium. Lineage (GTDB taxonomy): Bacteria > Chlamydiota > Chlamydiia > Chlamydiales > JAAKFR01 > CAVPKN01. The sequence goes on from CAZPPS010000001.1 coordinate 139,180, forward strand.
GCCTCAATTCTTGCGCGAGCAGCCTTTTTAGAGGGATTAACGCTTTTGGAAGAAAGATGGAAAACAGTTTTGCCAAAAGGGGCGAGCGCAAAAACAGTCCAATCCGCTATTTTACTCGTCAAGCAACAAGGGCCTGAAGTTTTAAAACAAGTGGCCAAAATGCATTTCAAAACCTCAGCTCAAGTATTAAACTCGCTATGAAGAAACTCTTGTTATTGGCCCTTTTCCCTTTTGCATTATTCGCTGAAGATACCCTTTTTCTGACCCAAAATGATCCCAACCCCTATTTTCCCTTTTCGCTTGGGGGCAGTTTTGTGAATGTAAAAAACGCTAAAGTCACCAACGATCCGTGGGGGTTTGAGCAAACCATTCATTTTAAGCAATGTCAAGCAGCTTTTTCCCACATAAGCCCGGTTACCGATGTGAGTGGCTTGATCTTTGGAGCAGGTTATGTAGGAAGCGAGATCAAACTATCTGAGAATTTTGCCTTTGAACAAACAATATTCCATTATGTGAATTTCCTTGTAGGAGGCTACACGTCAACATGTGATTGGATCTGGAGAGCCACTGCGGCAGTTTTCCTGGACACAGAAGAATTTTCCTTTATCGACTACGCCCGTTATCAAACAGTCCTCTGGGGACAACACTATTTCAATCCCAATTTCGAACTGGACTTTGGCTTTATCACCGAATCAGGATTGCACAAGACTAAAGTGTGGCCCATTTTGGGTTTTATCTACACCCCTATCCCTAAGCTTGAAATCCACGCCGTCTTTCCCGTAGATCTTGCCATCAACTACAACCTCACACAAAATTTTATAGCCTCCGCCTCTGTCCGTTTCTTAAGGTCCCGCCACCGCCTCAAAGATACCGAGCCCAACTCCCAAGGGCTTTTCGATTACCGGACAACGGGGCTGGAATTGGACCTCACCTACACGTGCGCTCCCCGCGTCTCCATCACCCTCTTTGCCGGCACCACAACCGGCGGCAAATTCCGCATCTGCAACCGGAAAAACCACTTCATCCAATCCCACCTCTTCAAAAGCTCCGCCTACACCGGCTTCTCCTCCACTTTGAGCTACTAGTCCTGCGCAATATGAATAGATTTCAATACCAAGCAAGTCAGAGCTATCGCCCCCCTTCCGGGAAATAACATAATGTCTTTTATTTTCTCTCTCTGCGTCCTCTACGTTAAAAAAAAGAACGTAAGACTTTTATTGCAAAAAGTTTGTATATAAGTTTTAACGCGGAGGCGTATAAGACGCAAAGAAAATATAAAAATTATACTTAACCTGAGTTTTGGGTTATTTTTCCTCGTAGTCAGCGGATTTTTGTGAGGCAAAATCGCAATTTTTTGCGAAGCTCATAGCTGAAAGCGCTATTTGCGAGCAAAAAAGTGCGATTTGGACCCCAAAAATCCCTGAGGATGAGGGAAAAGAACCCAAAACTCAGGTTACTTATCTCTTTGTGTCTTGTGAGGACACTTAAAAAATTTTGCCGCCATCCACAACAATTTCTGTTCCGTTGATATGAAGGGCATCATCAGATGCCAATAAGGCGATAACACCGGCAACCTGTTCTGGGCTTGCCAGACTTTTACCTAAATTTAACGGAGCCAAAGTTTTTAGCAATAGAGGATCGGCCCCTTCGGGCACCTTGAAAGTATGTGCCAAATCACTTTCAATGCCTCCTGGCAACACACAGTTTGCATGCAATCCTTGTAAGCAGTATTCAACAAACAGTGAGCGGGTAAACGACTTGATTGCACCCTTTGTTGCTGAATATGCAGATAGCCAAGGATGGGGCTGATCGAGGGCAATTGAAGAGGTATTAACCAAATAGCTGTTCTTATTTTTTAACAGATGCGGCAATGCATGCCTATTCACATTAAATGTTCCTGTTAAATTAATCGAAATAATCTCGTTCCATTGTTCCAATGTCATTTCGTGCGTATTGTAAGAGCGTAAAATCCCTGCATTGTGACTAAGAGCTTGAAAACCTCCTGTTGCCGCACTCAGCCGATCAATGACTGCCCCCGTTTCTTCAAAAGAAGCCACATTACATTTTTCAAACACAACTTGCGTTTGGTATTTCTCAGAAATTTCCTCAGCCAATTCCCGAATTTTTAGTAAATTAATGTCAATGAGCGCTAAATTCGCCCCTTCTTGTGCAATCCTTATGGCAGCGGCGCGCCCAATCCCAGAAGCTGCGCCCGTAATCATGACAGTCTTGTTTTGAAAACGTTTCATAGCTTACCTAATTTTTCTATAACAAATATTACAAATGCGGAATGAGTTACATATTCTTTACTAAGAATTTCTTTTTGATTTTTATTGTACTCCCGCCTGACGCGCTCATCAACAAAATGGGTTGATAAATGAGCCTTATGCCCAAATTTGAAGCATTTATAAGACCGATATATTCATCCACGGAATAATTGGGCACTACCATCATAGGAATTTTCCTCCAAATTTCTTCTCCGCATTCCAATTTCCAATGAGCACTTCTTTGAAGGAATTGATTTTCAGTTTGAAACGATGATTTTTTGCCCAAGCTTGCAGTATGGAATCTGCATCAGAAAGATTCAAGACACCTTCCTGGATCATTTTTACCATTAGGTCTTGTGTTCGCAAAATTGGCAGATGAGGGGCCAGGGAAAGAGTCGATTTAATAGCTAGATTATCATCAATCGCCAGTGGTAATTGGCGGTGAATTGCAACAGAAATTGCGGAACATTCCCCTATCCCTAATTTCCTTTGCTGCATTAGAGACGAAAATATGTCAATTTCAGCATCCTCTGCCACACAGATTTCCTTGAGAATATGATTTTGCAGACCCGCTTGAAATCTTTGAAGTTGTTCGGGAAAACTATCGGTAATCTCGGCTCTGACGTGGTCTGTGATTAAAAATCGAGAAGTGCACTTTTCAAGTAAATTCAGACCGTCAATCTTCAAAAAGTTGATCAACACAGAGGTATCGCTAACGATAATTTCAGTCATAGAACTTAAGCAACCTTTTCACTCTCGGCAAGTTGTAATAAACCCCTGCCTGATAATTCGAGCAATTTACTTAACTCTAATAACCGACCTCTTGAGATTTCCTCTCTTTGAAAAGCATCGATTGCTAAATGAGCGATTTGAGCTTTCAATTCTCGATTTTGGGAAATGCGATCACTTGGAGTTTCAACATCCTGAAGCTGTAAAATGCAAAGATATTCTTTTCCTTTAGCCTCTTCTTTCAAAAGATCGTCTCTTTCCCGAGCTTTGAAATAACCTAGATTTTGAAGACGATAGACAGCCGCTTGGTAGCTAACGCCAAAATGATGCATAATCCGGGCAATTGATTGCGGTGAGATCTTTTGAGAGCTCGCAGCTTGTCGATAGTGTGCCTCCACAGCACGCTCAGTAGTGGCATCATAAATCGCCATATCAATGCGACTTCCCTCTCCTTTCCCCATAGATCGTAATAGATTTGCAATTCCCTGTTCCGGCATCAGGAAAGCAGAAGCAAAAGCATTTGCTCTGACTTCAATAAGATCGTTAGCATTATCAGAGTTTGAAATTGCGATAGTGCGATTAGCATCAAAAAGAGCATGTGCATACTCATGAGCGTAAGAAAAACGCCTGCGAACGCGGGGATCGGCTGCATTCACAATAATTGCCATCCCAAGTATGGCATGATGCAAAAATAATCCTGACATTTGTTTAGGAAGTAAAGTAAGAGCTGCCCATATGCCCTGTGAAGATAACACTTCTGCGATGTCATATATCGGAGCATCCCCTAAGTCGAGACTACGCCTCTCTTCCCTTGCCACCTCTTCGCCTTGAATTTTAGCTTCTTGCACATCCTTTGGGAGAGGGCTGGAATAAGTGCGAATGGTTTGCTGATGTGAAAGCCCAAGCACATTCTTCAAGAAGACACCTTCTCTACATATTTGAATATACTTTGACACCTCGTTATTGACTTTAGGATCAGATTCCAATCCAGGAACGATTCGATGCAAGGCAACTAATAAATCTTCTTCCTGAATCTCTTTAGTAAAAAAATCACCAATAGGCACATGAAACAGTGCGGAAAACTTTGCCAACTCGAGAGTCGACACTTTTCGCCCCCCATTTTCAATATGAGTAACGGCTTTCTGGGGAAGGCCTATAGCTAGCTCTACTTCTTCCTGATTTAGACCCCTTTTTTCCCGAAGTTGTTTTATTTTTTTTCCTAAGAACTGCTGGTCCATAAAAACCACCCTTTTTATAAAAAAGTACCACAAATTCCCATTTTTTGTCAATTTTTGACAAATTACGTATAAAAATCATACATTTTAATCAGGCAGCACACACTTTTTTCAACGCCAAATCTGCAAATATCAATTTTGGATTTATTATTGGGTAAAAAAGAAGCCGCAAGGCGCGGCTCAAAGTTTTAGGAAGGTTGGACAACGCAGTAGATGGTGTTGTATTGGGAAAAGAGGCCTTTTCTGTCGGGTTGATGGTTTAAAGCTTCTTCGACAGATGAGACTTAGACTTGTTTAACAAAAGTTGCGCTGTGAGAACGCATAGATTCGGCTTCCTGCCATTGTTTTGTGTTGATTAGTTTTTCATCCAGCCGTTGACCTACGCAGGAAGTGTGAATGATGCGAGCTCCGATGAGAATCAGCTTTTTAGGGTTCATCGCAACAAAACCGGGATCGGTGTTAAATTCGACCTTGCCAGATCCATAAATGATCAGGGCGTCCATATCTTTTTTGTCTTGAACAGTCTTAAGTGCTTCTTGGATAACATGTTCATCTAAAGCGTTATCTTCTGAACCAAGAATCAATCGAACTGAGGTTAATTAAATTTTACCAAATCTTTAAAAAAAAAGGCAAAAAAAAGTGCAAGGTGTCAAACCTTGCACTTTTAGAAATTTAAATCTTTTAGAAATCAAAAAAAAATTATTTGCTTCTAGATTTTGCTCTGACCGTTTTTCTAGCAGCCGTTGCTCTTTTAGGAGCGGCTTTGGTCACAGGTCTTTTTTTGGCAGCAGCTAGTGTCCGTTTAGGAGCCGTTTTTGCAGTGGGTCTTTTTCTGGCAGTCGTTGTTCGTTTAGGAGCGGCTTTGGACACAGATCTTTTTTTGACAGCTATTGTCCTTTTAGGAGCAGCTTTTGTCGCAGGTCTTTTTTTGGCTACAGCGCTGCGTTTTCTGGTAGTGGCAGCTTTTTTAGCTATCGCCGAGCGGGAAGCGGGAGTTCTTTTCTTGGCAGCAGTTTTCGCTTGTGTGGAAAGAGATTTCTTAGAAGCTGCTTTTCTTGGAGCTTTTTGCAAAGCTTTTGTGCTGGCAGCTGAACGCGTTTTAGAAACAGGGGCTTTTTTCTTAGCTTTTTCAAGAGAAGATGCCGCGCTTTTGCGTGTCTTTGCTGATGTTTTTCCCTTGGCAGGTGCTTTTAGGGCAACGCCCGCTTTGCGTGCTTTTGAAAGTCCAATAGCAATGGCTTGTTTCGTATTTTTGGCGCCATGTTTCCCTTCATGGATATGGCGCATCTCTTCTCTCACAAATTCTCCGGCCTGTGTGCTTGGCGCTTTCCCTTCATCTTTGTCTTTTTTAGCACGTTTAATTGTTTTTTTTTCTGGCATGATTCCCTAAAGTTATAATTTTTTTTACACTTTTCTTGTCATAACTTCTAAGGTGGGAAATTGCAAGAAATTTAAAATAAATTTTAGAATAAAAACTCGATTTAAATTGAAAACGAGGATACGAGGATACAAAGAGAGCACAGAAAATTATAAATTATTTTTTCTCTCAGCGTCTCCCGCGTCTCTTGCAACTTGCGCCTCTGCGTTTTTATTTTTAACGCAGAGACGCAGAGAAGATGTTATTTCCTGATAGGGTCTCGTATCGCTTAAATGGGGCGTTTTTAAATCCAGGAATTGGATTTAGCGCCTTTTTCTTGAAGGTGCATCACAATATTGCCATATTGCTTGGTCTCTGCAAATGACATGGCTGTGTCCCCTTTATTGCTCTTGATATTGACCTTAGCTCCACGCTCGGTCAAAATTTGGACACTTTCAAAGCATCCAGCGCGCGCAGCAAACATCAATGCCGTTCGTCCTTCAAAATCGACTGCATCGATGAAAGCGCCGCCGTCTAGAAGGGCTGTTACAATTTCAGGGTGCTTTCCTTTGGCAGACCACATCAAAGCGGTCATTTTAAATTGATCGGATGCATTCGGATTGGCAGCTCTGCCCAGAAGGATTTTTACCACAAGTAGATGTCCACGGGAAGCTGAAAACAACAAAGCGGTCCAGCCTTGTTCATTCACAACATTGACGTCGAGACCTCTTTGCAAATGGTGCTTAACCTGATCTTCAGATCCTTTTTCTGCAGCTGTCCAGAAAAGAGCCTTCCTCATCTCCAGAGTGATATCCTCATCAGCATAATTACAGATCAGGCTATTTTGAATAGAAGATTGATTTTCAATAGCTTTTTCCATGTCCAGCGCTAAATTGCGAATGATATAGTTTGGGCATGTCCCTGTAAACTCTTGTCTATCAAAGGGGCATAAACCTTTGAGTAAGGGCACTGATTCTTCAGAAACGCTGTGGCCACAAGGATATAAAGTCACGGCATCTGTCATCAATTTGTAAGCGATTTTGTCATACAAATAGCTCTCTTCCACATCGGTTGGAATGGGTATGTGCTTGGAAGACTCGTGTGCACTTTTGCTACCTACTGCTAACATCATTGCTATCTCCTATTCTTGGATTTAAAGAAAAAAACTATAGCAACCCCTTTCAATTTGAAAAAGAACTATTTATAAAAATTTCATCAAGCAACAGACTTTCTCTCTTTCAAAATAGCACACAGCCATCCTTTTTTTTTGTGGCGCTAACTTCACATTGTGGAGGGGTAAGCTTTTAACAGATGCATCATTATTTGGTCCCTCGCGAGTTTTTTTTAAACGGGATAAGAGGTCAGGAAATAAACGTTCTATAGGCACAAAGAAATTCAACATGAAGATAACTCCAAAATACTTTTTATTTTCAAGCTCAGTTAGGATAGACTTAAGAAAATCCATATCCTTAGCGATGCGTGTGTAACGAAAGTCAACTTTACGTCGCTGCAGAATCGTAATAAATGCATCTAATCCACTTTCACTTGTTGGGTTTGAGAGTACATAATCGATGGCTGTGAGTTCTTTATTAGGAAATGTGTCTACAGCTGTCTGGATCTCGAAATATATGATCAAAATCTCTATTTCTTTAACAGATTCTGTAGTTACAGCCATAAGAAGTGCAAAGGCAAGTGTTTCAGGATAAATTTGGCAGGCTTTTTTAAAATAGGTACAAATTTCTAAAGTGATTCCAGGTGTGTCATGCAGGCTTGCTAACCATAAAAGCACATAGGGATCAAGCGGCTCCTCTATACTAACTAGAGATTGAACAGTGATTTTTGGCCTCTCGGGAATTTCCTTGGAATCTTTGATTGCCACCCGAAGCTTTTCCAAATATTCGATATCTTGCTTGAGTGCTTTTACTTGAATCTGGTGGGGAGGAATGATTTGTATACTTTCGAATCGATCGGCCAGGTTTAATGCACTGGAATTAAACTTGACTCCATCTTTTTGAGCGTGTTTATAGGGCTTCCAGTCAGAAGAAAAGTTCTCTATGTAAAGTCCAAGGGGCTTTATCTTTACAGCTATCCAGCTAAGGCAATTGTGTGGCTCGACAACCTCGACCCATTTACCATTTTCTTCCTCAAGCACAACGCGATGAGCTATGAGTTCTTGATATTCATCACTTTTAATATCGTTTCCATAATAACGTATTCTAGGATTATTACTTTCAATCCATAGATGCTTTTTTGATCGATCAATGAGCAACACAGAATAATAAGGCCCGTTTTCATCTTTTGACCCAAATTTTTCGATCTTCCCTGTAGATTCGATTTTAATCAGTCGACTGATCTCTTCTTCAGTTGCTACCTTTAAATCACACAGCTCTGTATTCATTACAATCTCTTCTTCTACCTCTCGCTTGGCTTCTTCCTTGTTTTTTCCTTCGATGAGCATGTATAGAGTCTCTCTCAGTGACCAGGAATATTCACTTTCCTGATTATCCCATAGGCACGCGTCAAGCGTGCCAGGACTGCACTCCAAGATATTTTCCACCATTTCCTGGTAAGAATCATAGGTCTTAATTTTTTGGCATGTGGGCGCTAATGAATTTCCTTTCCCCTTGAGAAAAGCTTCTGAGCGCGCTAACAGGGGGGTTACTTTCCCAGCGCTAAATCTGACAATAGGCTCTCCTTTTTCCTGTTGTGCGATTTCTTTCTTAATTGCAGTTATCATCCTCTCAACCTGAAAAGATACGGCAAAAAAAGTAACGGATTTCCCAGAATAGGCAACCGTTCGGTCCTCAAACCTCACTTTTCCACCATCTTGTGCTATCAAATCTGTAAAATATGAAAAATAAGCTCCATTTTTCACTCCCTCAATAACAAGTCCAGCATGCCCATACCAGGTCATGGGGTTCATATTATTCACTTTCCCGGTGTTTACCAACGTTAAAGCCCAACAATTACAATTCAGAATCACATTAGCGTCAAACTTACTGCAGAAAGTAATTGTTTTTAAAAAAATCGTTTTCATTATTTCAGAATTATCTTTTTTTTCGACTACTAATTTCTCAATTTTAAATTCGTTTAAATAGTCTAATTTTATTTCTCCCACAGGCCTATCTTCAATCCCCTCGAAAACAGTACCCTGCAGATAGGATAGGTAGTTTGTTTTCAGTGTTTTCTGATTGAACACATGCCAGATTAATTGAAGCTGACTGTCCTTTAAAAGCGCAACTTTATGATCATTCCATGTCCAACTGTGATAGATCGAGTAAAAAACAATTTTCCCGTCTTGAATAACCGGCTGGCATGTTGCTATGTGTTGAATCGTCTCATCTGTTAGATGGGAGGATTGACAGGTTCGTATTCCATCATGATGGATCCAAATAGTTTCAAGTTGACCATCTTTTTGTATCAGGCATATTTCCCCCTCGTCAATCTTCCAACGGGAGACCGGTGGAATGAAACTGACCGATTCATCGACGACGATCGGTTCACAGGAGGTGAGAAAGGCGATGCAATCTTCTAAATCCACATCGGAAGGCGTAGGAATTGGTCCCCTTATTTTTTTCCCTTCAGCTTCTAGAATGTATTCCAGAGACTCATGGCATTTTATCAAGGACACTTTTCCAGAAGGAAAAAGCCATTGATGCAGGTTAACTTCACTGTGCAGATATGTTGGAAGGGTGTTCGATGCATCTACCGGTCTGGAAAACATTTTTACCTTTTATTTTATCGTTAAAAATTGATAAATTTCTCTTTAATTTTAAACGTAAAGGAGCGTTTTATGTCTATGAGAATAGGTGCTGCGGCAAATGTGGATTGGAGTTGCATGAAAAAAGAGGTCAACCCTCCCACCGCTTTTGGTAAGAAAATTGAAGAGTGTCAGGAAAATTCAGCAGACGCGTCATCCACACAATGTTGCGATTCGGGAGCTGTGAAGCCGGTTCCTAAAAAAGAGGAGACCTGCGAATTCCAAAACTGTTAGGAAATCGTGCATTTTTCCTTTTCGATTTCTTTTGCAAAGCCGCTACATGCCATTGCCTGTTTCTTATAAGCAGCAGCTTGCTGTTCTTGGCCTGGAATTTTGAGAAGGATATCGGCAAGGTAGTCATAGGTATAGCCAACCTCAGGGTGATCTTTCCCCCAAAAGGAAAGATTTCCCTCTAACAGTTCTAGACAAGTCTGGGCAGCTTCCTCGTAACGTTGCTTTGCAATGGAGATCCGAATTAACCCTTTCAGGCACGTTAAAATATTTGGATTGCTCGACGCTTCCCCATAAAAATTGCGATAAATGGTGTAGGCTTGATTATAATCGAGTTGGGAAGCCTCATATTTTTCCAAAGAAAAATAGCAAAGAGCACTTTCTACCAAGGCTCCTGCAAGCTCGTGTTGTGCCTTAAAGCTCCGAAGGATTTCAACCGATTTTTCGGCAAAGCCTAGAGCTTCTGCGTATTCTTTCTTAAGTCGATAGAACGCCGATTTCAACATCAGCGCTTTTGCGATACTTGGGTGATTGTCGCTGCCGTAACGCGTTTGATAAATTTCTAAGGCCTGATTACAAGTCTTGAGCCCCTCTTGTTTTTCATTCAGGCGACTGTGGCAATCCGCAATAAAAAGATACGTATCAGCGAGTTTGACGCAGTTTTGTTGATTGCCATAAATATTGATAAAGGCCGTGAGAGCCTGTGCTCCATAGTCTTTAGCTTCCTGGTAATGTTTAAGCCAAATACAGGTAGAACCGAGGTGAAGAAATAGATCCCCAATTTTTGGATGCGGACTTTTTGAATGGGGATCGACGATGCGGAATAAGCTGAGCGCATGCTGGAATTTAAGTAACGCCTCTTCGTGCTGATTAATGTTCACACAAGCTATTCCTAAAGAATAAGCTGCCACAGCCAGATCTAACGGGGGGTTTGAGTGTTTTTTTAATCGGCACTGATAGGCTAATTCTGCAAACTTATACTGGTTATGAGGTTGCTGGCTTAAACCCCAAATTTCGCTCATCAGCAAAGCTAAATCCCCTCTTTGGAAATCATTCAAATGGGTGCATAAAAGGTTGTCCCAGAGTTTAGTCGCATGAATCAGCCATTTTCGTGCAGGGTCCCAGGTTCCGATGTTATTTTCATCATAATCAGATTGCTTTAAGCAAAAAGAAACGGCACTTAAAAATATCTCTTTATCTTCAATCAACGTTTGCAGAACTTCGTACAATTTCCGGTGCATGAAAAAATGGCGCGCTTGCCAGTTGTGTCTGATAAAACCATATTTTTGCAGAGTGATCAAAATAGTCTTTACCTGACTGTCAACTAAATCTATGTCATATTTCTCCTGAATCAACCAATTTTTTAACCAAAGTTCCGGAATCTCAGTAGGATCGAGAAAAGCACTGATTTGCAACCAACGGTAGGCTAGAGAATCGTTCTCTTTTAAATGTTGGAGTCCAGACAAAGTGATGGTGAGAAAAGGGTCCTCTAATTTCCACGTAGCAGATAGCTTGTCAATTTTGTCTAGGTAATCTCTGATAGAGATTTGACACTCTTTGATTAAAAAAGCCCCTTGGTGAAGGGCTAAAGGGTTGCCCTTCACATAATTGACAAGATTGAGCTGATCTTCTTCTGATCCCTCCAAGTGGTTGATAAACTGCATACCTTCACCTTCTGAAAAAGGCTCGAGTTGTAAAGTATCTGAAGCCTCTAAGAGAGGATTTTGAGAGGTGATGAGGATATATCCCCCTTGTGTGGGCAATGTACAGAGAGACTCCAGATTATCAACAATTAAAAGCCAAGGGACCTGCAGATTTTGCAAATGATCGTGGACAAGTTTTTGCACAAAATCAAAAGAGACTCTCTCTTCAAGTGGCAAGCCCAAGGTTTGAGCCAATTTTAAATAGGAAAGCAATTGCTGCTGCTCAGTCTCCCCTTCAATCCATTGGATCAATGAAAAATGTTTGCGCAAAAGATAAGCAGCCTGTCTTGCCATTTCACTTTTGCCCGACCCACTCTCTCCTTGTAGCAGTAGAATGCGTGTCGGTGCCGTCGCTTGGTATTCTATAGGGGGCATCAGCCTTTTTTGTAATTCTTCCAAAAGGGCTTCTCTGCCAATAAAATCTTGAACGGGACTTGGATAATCGAAATAGACATTCTTTCTCAGTAAGATCCCTTCTTCATAGATCTCTTTTTGCAAATTAAACCAAGAGCCCATTAGATTCGAAATTTCACGAGCAACAGACTCAGGAATCTTTTCCTTGTCGGCACGGTTAAATTCTCCATTCCGGTACAAGAGATACATTCTTGCTTCTTCATTAAAGGCTTCGATCGTCAACATGAGAGTTTCGATAAACCTTGCCTGTTGGCTGGGCGTCAGCGCTTCCCAATAGATAATCACCTCATCCTGCGCAAGAGCTAAACGTGTATCTCTAAGGTCTTTAAGCCAAAATTTTGAGATGCCAATCTCCTCTTTAGTATTAATCACAGGATTTGTGCTGGTTTCATCATCCTTTTGCCTTGCAAATTGAAATCCATAGCCTGGATCAATTTTTACAGCGCGCGCTCCTACAATTTCCCCCATATCATTTTTGATCCAGCAAATACCGGCATTTTTTCCATCCCCTCCCAAAACATCGACATCGGCAAACGCCCTGCCGTTTGCAAAAAGCTCGATATCTCCGTGAAGGGGGACACATTTTCCTTCAGGAGAAATCAAATGTTCAGGAGGGCGGTGGTAATGGATCAAAAAGGGCACATAACCCCATTTTTTCCCCTGCTCATCGATTGTTTCGGCATACGCAAAATCTTTATAATCATCCACCCACGCAGACATGATCCTTAAAGACTGTTTGATCCCAAATTCTTTGTGTAGATAAAGCTCTGCACGTTTATTTGTGAATGGATCGAAGATATCCTGTTTCGAAAGGGCAATTTCGGGCGTCAGATAGGCGCCGCGGGCTGCAACTTCATAACAACACCCGATGATATATTCTCTGATAGCGTCCAAATTGATATCTGCTTCATAACGGTAGATATCGTTTTCAATGTCGCGCAAATACCCCGTCACATTGCCAATCTTGCCGATCCATTTGCAGCCCGATAGCTCGTAAATTGTACCCACGGCACTTCCAAATTTTTTTGTCTCAATCGCCTTAAATCTTTGGCCTTGGGATTTTGCCTCCCCCAGATAGATTGGTTTTGCTTGCAAGAATTCTTGTGGAACAATCTTTGTAGTCGGAAAACTCATCATAAAATACCTTTATCATCGAACACGTAAAACAAATGTGGACTTGTACCCGACCAATGGTCACGAAATCACACAGTTTTCTTCTTCTTCTTCTTCTTCTTTTTTCTTTGGCAGATTAAAGAGGGTGATCCCTGCCTGTCCCATTTGAAATTTCGTCTCTTCATCGATTTGAATTTCACGCCCCTCTTTTTGGGTTGGCATAACTCTTGGCTCCTCTTTTCTTTTCTCAAATTCAGAGCCTTGCTTGAATTGAAATGGAACTCCTTCGCCAACCTGAATTTCGTAGCCTTTTTTTATGAGTTGGTACAATAAATCAACGCGCGCTTCAAAATTGAAGTGTCCCTTTTTAAACATGTGCACCTTAAGTGTATTTCTCCACTCATCCCCTTTCTGATAGAACTTCGTCTTGCTAAAATCGATTCCATGATGGATTAACATATCAAGAAAGGTTGTGGCAATATCATCTCTTGTGGAAAAGGAGATCAAATTATCAATGAGTGTTGACAGATCATCTACAAAATCCAGAAAATAAATGAGAAGTGTCCGCGCTTCATTGATACGTCCATATCTACAGGCGAGGATGAGGGCAAGATGAATAGACGTTTTGTGTTCTATTGCTCTGAGCTTGATTAAAAATGCATGAACTTCAGCTGTGATCCCAGGCGTATCATGGAGGCTTGCAAGCCACAAAAGTGCATAACTATCGATTGTTTTAGGCATGAGAGCTTCCAGAGTTTTTGAAGGCTTTGGAGGGAGGCTTGTTGATTGCGCTTTTGCTAATTTAAGCTCTTCCAAATACAAGCAATCCATGACGAGTGCTTTTTTACGCACGTGTGCCGGCGCACGCAAACTCTCAAGCTCAAAATTGTATTCTCGCCTTGCAGGGTTAGAGACACCGCCAATCCCCTCTTTGATATATGCGCTCGGTTTTTTCAATAACCAGTCGGATAAATCTTGTTTTAGATCCATTCCCGCCAGCGCCAACTTTCGTTTGGCCCAGCTGAGACAATTAAAAGGGGCGGCAAGTTCAACCCACCCGCCATTTTTCAATTCCAGAGCGAATCGTTGTGTGTATTTTTGAAAATCCAGGTTGCCTTCTCTTGGATTATTACTTTCAATCCACACCCGATTGGATTTATCCCTTAATAAGACGCTTTGGTAAGGGGGTTTTGCAGACTTTTTTGCAGGTAATTCGTTTAGAATTTCCCGGATTTCCAGCTCAACTTCTTTGTTTTTAACAACATATTCTTTGTCAATCTCAGAAGTATCTGCTTTTTTTATGCCGAATTTTGTTTCAAACATTAACATCTCATGAAATAGCTCATCATTTTGATCTAAATCCCAGATGAAGGGATCCATTGTAGAAAGCTCACAGTGAAGGATTCCTTGAATCATCTCTTCATACGAATCAAAGGTCTTAATAATTTTCAAATGCGATAATGGTGAGGTTGAATGAAGAAATGCATTAGGAATGGATAACCATGAATCGATGCCGTCTGCGCAGAAAAAAACGGCACGTTCGCCCATTTCTTGCCTTGCAATCTCCTCTTTGATCTTCAGGATCATCCTCTCCACTTTTGTCCGATTCATGGATCGGGTGATCGTTTTTTCAGAGTAGAGAGGTTCTACCCCCTCTTTAAGCCTGACAGTTCCCCCATCTTTTGCTATTAAATCGGTAAAGCATGAATAGTAGGCCCCATCGATAACACCTTCGATCATGATCCCGGCATGTCCATACCAGGTTTTGACATTCGTACATTGATATCTACCGGTGTTAATTAAAGTGACGGCCCAAGTTTCACTATTGATGGCTGTTTTTTGATCGAATTGACTGTAAAGGGTGAGAGGCTTCAAATAAATGGATTTAGGATTTTCTAAAGACCCATCTTCTTTATCCACGACTTTTAAAATTTCGCTATTTTTTAAAATCTCCAATTGATCGTCAGAAAAAGTGGAATCTAATTTCACTGTTTCGGATGGAAAATACCCTAAATGTCCGGGACCTAAGCTCTCCATCACTCTATCTTTGACATAGAAAAGTCCCATGCGTTCAAAACTTAAAAGCTTTGTTTTCTGTGTTTTGTGATTACAGAGCTGCCAAATTAAGTTTTGAGGTAGATGCGTTTTTGAATTTGAAAAAGGTTGGACAGTAAGGTAATGACCACCTAAATCCACGATAACAATACAATCTTTTAAGATGTCAACACGTTCCAAACCACTCTTTTCACCATGCCAACTGAAACCAACTTTATAATGATCTTCAACTCGCTGGGCTGTAAAGGCAACGATAGGGATTGGAAACAGATCTGCTAGCCAATAATCCCGGGAAAATGACTGTGAGGCAGCAATGGCTTTGAGCTCGTCAGGCATGCTTGCGTAGAGTGATGCCATTTGATTTTCCAAAAAACAAACGGGGGCGTCTTGGGCCTCAATCGCCTGTACTTTTCGAGTTTGCGTTTCGTAACTTTTTAAGTAGGCCCGATAAAAAGACTGGGCATCACATTTAACACCCCTTAATTCACATTTATATTTTTTAAAATGTAGAGAGACTGCATTCACTTTGGCAACCATTTCTTCAGAAATCACAGCTTCTGGATTTAGCCACAAATAGCGAGCAATCTCTTTAGCAGTCATTTTACCAGCTTTTCCTTCAGCTTGAGGAACCAGGTCTGACGGATAGTCATCGTCTACGAGCGAAGAGCCCTTTAAAAGCTTAATCTCATAGTCTTCCCAAATCCATTTGTGTAGAAGAGGGGCAAAGTTTACCACGTCCTTAGAGATGATCGGTTCGCAGTTTGTAAGGAAATGGATACACTGCTCCAAGCTGACAGATGACGGGCGTGGGATGGGCCCCTGGATCTGCGTGCCATCCTCGTTTATGAGCAAATAGTCGAGATTATCTCCGTTTCTTAAGAGCGAAACAACAGCGCCCGCAACTGTCCACCGATGAATCGTCGGCAAAACGCGCGCAGTCTCATCGTTCACTGACGGCAAATCAACAGGCTGGATCTCATGTGTTTGAGGATAGACCGGAACTATAGAAGATGCGGTATTTATTTTCTGAATCGCCATTTCAAAACTTAAAAAACCAGTTTAAGTTAAAAAATTTAGGTGATGCAGAATAGTTTGTCAAGAAATCATCAAGCCAAAGATTTTATCTATGAAATCACACAAGTGTCATTTTTTTTCTTGGACGGCCCGGAAAGACCGAGAGTGAATCCAGATTGCTCCATATAATATCCCCTCTCATTATCGGCCTGAAACGCGCCCCCTTTTTTTGTGGATTTTAAAGGCCTGCTCTCCTCTTTGTGCAATGTCAGAGTCTCTTGTCTGAGAAAGACTTGCTCGAATGCTCCCTCTTTAAGCTCAATTTTATGCCCTTTTTTCAAGAGTTGATACAATAAATCAATGCGCGCTGCAAAATTGAAATGCCCCTTTGATAACATCAGTTCCTTACGCTTATTTCGCCATTCATCTTCTTTTTGATAGTAGCATGTCTTACTAAAATCGATTCCCAGATGAATTAACATATCAAGAAAAGCTGTAGCGATATCATCTTCTGTAGAATAGTCGATCAAATGATCAATGAACTGTGGCAGATCTTCTACCATATCCTGAAAATAAATGAGAAGCGTGCGTGCTTCGTTAATGCGTCCATGTTTACAGGCAAGTAGGAGAGCCACAAGAATGGACGTTTTGTGATTATTTTTCCTGAGATTGATCAAAAATGCCCGCACTTCTGCAGTGATTCCCGCCGTTCCATGAAGGCTTGCGACCCATAAAAGGGTATAGCCATCGATTTTTTCAGGGAGAAGAGACTCAAGCGTTTTTAAACGCTTTGGAAGGATTTTTGCCGATTGTGCCCTTGCAGTTCTTAGCCCGTCCAAATACAAGCAATCCAGGGTGAGTGCTTTTTTACGCACTTCCGGCGGCGCACGTAAGCTCTCAAATTCAAAGTGGCACTCCTCTCTTGCAGAGTTAGACGTTCCTTTTGTTTCCTCGTTAATAGCATCACTTGGCTTTCTCAATAACCAGTTAGAGAGATCTCTTTTGACATCCATTCCTGCAAATGCCAATTTTCTTAAAGCCCAACTGAGACAATTAAAGGGAGCTGCAACTTCTGCCCACCCACCATTTTTCATTTCGCAAGCAAACCGCAGTCCATATTTTTGAAAATCCAGATAACCTTCTTGTGGATGATTACTTTCAATCCATATCTCTTTTGCTTGATTCTTTAATAAGACACTTTGGAAAGGTCGTTTTGCGCACTTCTTTTTAGGTGATTCCTTGAGAATCGACTGGATTTCAAGTTCCACTGCCTGATGTTTCAGCAAACATTTTTGGTCAAACTGGAAAATATCCTCCTTTTCTACCCAGAATTTTGTCTCCCAAAGAAACATTTCAAGAAATAGATCAACATCTTGATCTAAATCCCAGATGAATGGATCGAACGTGCAAGGGTCGCAGTTAAGAGTACTCTGAATCATCTCTTCGTAAGACTCAAAGGTCTTGATGATTTTCAGATGTGATAAAGGAGAAGCATTAAGAAAAGAATGAGGAACTGCAGACCAAGAATCCATCCCTTCGATACAGAAAAAAACAGAACGCTCACCTTGTTTTTGCTGCTCAATCTCCTCATCGATTTTTAGGAGCATTCTGTCTAATTTTGTCCAATGTATTGAATGTGTAATCGTCTTGTCAATATAGTGAGGATCTATGTCTTCTCTCAACCTGACAGTTCCTCCATTTTTCTCGATTAAATCTGTAAAACACGAATAATAGGCCCCATCGATAACACCTTCGATCATGATCCCTGCATGTTCATGCCACGTTTTAAGATCCGTACTCTGAAACTTACTTGTGTTAATTAAGGTGACAGCCCAGATTTCATGGCTGATGGCCGTTTTTTGATCCATTTTACTATTAAGCGTGAACGGCTTCAAATAAATGAACTTGGGATTTTCTAAAGAGCCATCTTCTTTATCCACGATTTTTTCGATTTCGCAATTTTTAAAATAGTTCAATAGGTTGTCAGAAAAAACAGAATCCCATTGCACAGTTCCTAGACTTGCCATTTCTCTATCTTTGACATAGTAAAGACCTAGCTGTTCAAAACTTAAACGCGATGTTTTTTGTGTTTTTTGATGAAAGAACTGCCAAATGAGGTCATCTTCTGAAGTTTCGGGTTGACGCGTGTTTGAATCTGAAAAAGCTTGGATCGTCAGATAATGACCCTCCAAATCCACAATAACGATACCATTTTTAAGTAGATCAAGGTTTTCTGAATCAACATCTTTTTCAAACCGACTGCATTCAATCTCATAGTGATCTTCATTTTTTTTCAGCGTAAATGCAAGGATTGGAATTGGAAATATAACTGCAAGCCAATAGCCCCAAGCGTACGTTTGTTCAGAAGCCCTAGCTTTGATCTCGGCAGGCATCCTTGCATAGTGCTGCGCAATTTGATTTTCCAAAAAAGAAACGGGCGCGTCTTGGCTCTCGATAGCGTCCAACTTTTGAGGTAGCATTTGGTAGCTTTTTAAGTAGGCACGACAAAATGAATTTGAATCGAATTTAACACCCCTTAATTCATAGCCCTCTTGTTTTAGGTGTAGAGAAATTGCATTCACTTTTGCAACCATCTCTTCAGAAATCACAGCTTCTGGATTCAACCACAAATGCCGGGCGATCTCTTTACCATTCAGTTGACCGGCTTTTGCTTTAGCAAAAGGTATCCTGTCAGATGGATTGTCATCCGATTTGGGCAAACCGCCCTTTAAAAGCTTAATCTCATAGTCTTGCCAAATCCAGGAGTGTAAAATAGGGACAAAGCTGACCGATTCCTGATTGATTAGAGGCTCGCAGGACTTTAGGAAGTTGATGTACTCTTCCAAGCTTGCGATTACCGGGCGGGGGATCGGTTTCTGGATCTGCTGGCTGTATTCTTTTATCAGTAAATACTCAAGATTATCACCATTTTTCAAGAGTAAAACGACAGCATCCCCAACTTTCCAGCCGTGAATTGGAGGCAAATCGTTCACAGTTTCATCGGTCACTACCGGCAAACTGGCCGATTCAACAACATCGTTTTGATGATAGACAGGAGGTACGTATGTGGAACCTAATTTCTGAATCGCCATTTTAAAATTAAAAAATTTAGGTTATATAGAGTAATTTGTCAAGAAAACATCAAGCCCAAAATTTTATCGTATTGTCACAAGATCCACTTGCCAAAGTTCCATCAGCAAGCTGTATTAAAGCCGTCACAAAGTCTCTATGCCTCTGCAACGTGTTGAAGCAATTCCCTGTTTTTAGATCCCAAAGCTTGATCATATGATCATCTGATCCACTTGCAAGGGTTCCATCGGGAAGCTGAATCAAAGTTTTAACACTTTCCTCGTGACCTTCAAGAGTATATACACACTCCTCAGCCTCAATATCCCAGATTTTTATCGTTTTGTCCCAAGAAGCACTGGCAAGATGGCCGTTGGAGAGCAGAACTAATGCATTAACACAGGCTGTGTGCCCCTCAAGAGTCTTTAAGCAAGCCCCTGTCTCAATATTCCAAAATTTGATGGTTTTGTCGTAAGATCCGCTTGCCAGGATTTTATTTGAGATCTGGACTAATGCATTCACATAACGGGCATGTCCCTCAAAAGTCATTAAACACTCCCCTGTTTGGGGGTTCCAATGCTTGATCGTGAAGTCATCAGAACTGCTCACAAGAGTTCCATCCGCAAGTGTGATGAGAGCATTAATACAGGCTGCGTGCCCCTCCAGGGTCCTGACACACTCTTCTTTCTCAAGGTTCCAGAGCTTAATCGTTTTATCCCACGATCCTGTTGCCACAATTCCATGAGGTAATAAGCAAAGAGCATTCACCCAACTTGAGTGTCCGTTTTGAAGATTTTGAAGGGTCTTTGTGCAATATCCTGTATTGTGGTTCCAAATCTTTAGAGTGCCGTCTGATGAGGCACTGAGCACAGTTCCATCGTCCCCCAGAAGGGGCAAAAGAGCATTGATCCTACGCGTATGTCCTTTCACCGTATTACGCCACTCAATTGTTGAATGTGTGATCTGTACCTGCTCTGAACCTGTAGAATCGACTTGAAAAAGTGGAGGACTTTTGATGTACAAAAACTTGAGCTCTGGATTGTGCTTTGCTGTAAAAACTTGGATCTTGGGAGTATATACATTGGCAATGTAAAGATTAGGGCAATGATCGAGCTTAAAAGTTGACAGATTCGGAAAATGAAGCCTCCGATAGAGGATGCTTCCTTGAAATGCCGTGATATTTGTACCTGAGAGGAAAAGCTCCTTGAGTTGAGTGGCAGACGCGATGTAGGGCACAGCATCGTCGCCAATAGAGGTACAGTAGCGGATGTCAAGAAGGACAACGCCTGGATGGAGCAGCGACCATAAATGGTTAGCATTAAGCATATTGCTATGATGAATGACAATAGAATTGGGCTTTTGGATTTCCGCTTGAAAGATCAAAGCTTTCAAAACGAGGAGTTGTCTTGAGCGGTCGTCTTGGAGCTCTTCAAAATTAGCCTGGATGGAATTTTCCTGAGCATCGCTTGTAACAACAACATATTTGGAATTTCTCTGAAGGAACATAAACAAAAATTCCTTTTTTGCATTTTCGGGGGAATAGCGCCTGGCTCCCTGAATTTCTTCGATGCTCGGAATTCCGCCCAGACAGGCCTTATGGCATTGGACAGAGGTCATCGACTGCTGCTGATTCCGGTATGTGGCAGTTTGTAGCCTTTGTTCTGGAGTGGCTTGCCCGTTATTGTAGGATTTGAAGATATAGGCCCCTATTTTTTCCCTGCGCAGACTGATGAGCATTTCAAGCAACTCGCCCGATGTGAGGATCTTGTTTTCCATCAAGCTGGAACTAATGGCATTTTGAAGCTGCCAAAATTGCAGGTAAAGGGTTGCAAGAGCACCTTCTCTAAAAAGAATCGTCGGAGTGAATGACTTATCTGCATCTTCTTCGAAAAGAGTCTTACACTCCTCTTCTGTGAAGAGTTTGGCATACTCTTTTTCCCGCTCGATGACATCATCGATCCAGGCATCCAGGATCGCATGAGAGTCTAGAGCACAAAACTGCCGCAGTGTTTCTGCGTCGAGGGGTGTGTCCAGGGGAAGGATCGCAAAAGGGGCCGAGCAGAAATTGACAGTGCGGTAAATAGCAAGTGTTTCCCTTATCACGGGCTCCACAAAGGAGATATCATTATCCACACAGTAGAGATTGTGTTGATGGTCAAGCACATAGTTGGAGAGCCTGCCATCTCCAGGACGTGTTAGAATAGTTGTGAGAAGGGTCCAGGTATAGTTGGCATTGGCTTCTACCTCTTGCCAGACATTTTTGAGATTTTCTCCCTGAATGGTTTGACTAAAGAGAACGGGATAACTTTTCTTTCCATTTGAGGTTTCCACATCAAAGCGGACAAGAAGAGTTGTCGGCGTCAACTGCCCTGCAATCCTTCCATTCAGATTATGAATGGCATACTCCATCAGAGCTTGAGAGGGTTTTTGCTTGAGATGGATGTCAAATCCCTCATATTGGAGACGGCAGACTCTGTGTGCACTTCCCTTGTAAGCATCACAGAGATCTACACCCTCCAAAATGTTTTCAAAGAGAGTCCGTTTTAAATAGCGGGGCTTTTCAAAAATGCCAGTCGTGATCACGACCATCTCCTCTCCCTCAGGAAACTCGTCAGTGATCGCAAAGATTGCCTGTACCAGTTTGTTAAAACCGATCCCAAAGGAGAGGCGCAAGCCCGACTGATTGGGAATTTCTATCAGGGATTGGAGAATATCTATGACTCCCCTTTCCTCTACCGTTTTAAAGTAGCACACTGCTAAGGATGGATCTTGTAACTTGTAAATGGTTTCGAAATATTTACAGCTGGCAGCCACATCATTTGTATCACAATGATAATGGGCAATCTGTCTGATTAATGGGAGGGATGCTAGATAAACACTTTTGTTGGTCACCCCTTCAATCAAATCGATATTCTGGAAAGCTTCCCTAAAGTCTTCGTTTTTTTTGATAATCGTATCGACGCAGTTGTAGAGCGGATAAAAAACAAGCCACCAAATTTTTTCTAGCAAAGCAATCTCTTTTGACGCAAGCGTATATAGTTTTAAGTCCGCTGTGCAGGAGGCCGATTCTTTCTGTTGTCCATAGTGAAGGTGCATCCCAATTCTGAGGGCATAAATAGAAGCCACACACTCTTGCAAAAGTTGTCCGGTTTTCTCTGTAAAACACCCTTGCTCTACAAGAGCTGCAATGATCTCGATCGTGTTGGTTTGAAGGATCCCATAATAGAGGGCGATGTCGGAAAGGAGGTGATTGAAAATCTCAACAAATTGTTCCTTAATATTAAATACCCCTGTCTGAAAATTGGGAGGGATCTTCGTTTGCAAACGGTAGTCTTGCTGCCGGGTTTCAAGGGCAACATATACACGATTTGGAAGCGAGGAGTGTGCTTTGACAAGCTCTTTGAATTGGACAAAAAGATCGGGTGTATTCTGAGCAAGACTAGAAGTTTTAAGGGACATATAGGCAAATTCTTGGGGCCCAATCACGCAATCTTCCTGCAGCTTTGCCATATCCTCGGGTGTTCCGATATGAATTCGATCTTCTGTCGGAGAAATGTCGATGCGCAATCCTGAAGGATTGGGCCGCTCAAGACAGGTAAACCAAAAGTTAAAGCGGGCCGTTTCCCCTAAAGAGGCGATCTGGATTTCCAAGATCTCAAAGAGTTTTTTAAAAAAAGGCTTATGGGCACTATCACTGATGAGAATGAAGAACTCCAAATCGGAAAAAGGACACACCTCTTCTCTCCCTAAAGATCCCATCACGCGGATATCGTAAGCACAAGGGGCAGCACCGATCAGAATAAAAATGTCGTCGAGAAAAACTTGAAACATTTCCTTAAATTTCAAGACAACATGGCGTTGAAAAGCACGCACGTCCCCTAAAGAAAAAGAAAAGGAATCTCTAAAGGAATCAAGGGCATTCCGGTACCGTTCTGTTGCAAGAAGCAAAGGTTCTTTAAAGTTTGCTTGGCTGTTCAAGATTTCAGATCGAAATTTGTCGACAGCCTCCTGTTTTTCAAAACCGATGTTGTTAATCCGCTCAAGAACTTTGGTATAGAAAGGGAGTATATCTTGTAGATCGAGACAAAACGTCTTAAAGGTCTCAATCTGCTCAAGACTTAACCGAATGGCTTCGAAAGAAGGATAGGCATTTGTCAAAAATTTCTCTAATCTGTGTTGCAGCAGCGTGGCAAAGTATTTGGAGGCCGCACGGTGCGCTTTTTTGTCATCATGGATTTGAATTGCTTTGGCAAATGCATGCATCGCATCGGTGTTTTGATGATGATTTTGGTAATAGGTGCCTATCTGAATCGCAAGCTCTTGCTGGTATTCACTCAATAAAGAAGAACGTGCCAGAAGGTGTGGAATATTATTCAGGAGTGAATCAAGAGAGCCAAAATGGGGAAAAAGGCGGAAGAGAAGCGTATAACATTGCATGATCTCCTCTTCTGTTGTGACAACGGTAAAAAGAGAAAGAAGCTGAGTGATGGCAGCTTGAAAATTTCCGGTATTGAGTAAGTGTTCGACAACATTAAAAAGGGGAAGGGGTCGCTCTTTTTTTTCGAGAAGGTCACTTTGAAAGCCTGAATCTGTGATTGAGTGCATGTTTGCCCCGAAGTTATTTAGTGGAAAGAAAATATAACTAAATATTAACTTTAACAAACAGTTTTTTTTCACTTTTTAATGGGTTAAGCAATGGCCATCACAAATGCATATGTAGATTTTGAACCAAATCGTGCCCAAACGTCGCCAAGAGCTGTCTTGCATGCCCAATGGAATTTCCACACCACGAAAGTCTCTTTAGTAGAGTATCCTCAGGGCCTGGAAACCATTTTTGAAGATGAGTGGGGGAAAACCTCACAAAGTAAAGTTGAAAAATCTGACAGTTACAGCAGCATGGATGATCACATTGCCCACCTGAAAACCTGTGAACCGGTTGTGATTGATGGTGTGCCCCATTTTATCGTCCCCCTCAAGCGATGGAAGCTCGAAAATGGAGAGGTGTGCCTTTTACGCAAAGAGCAAGAATTGATTTATGTCATGATCGATCTCAATCAGGAGCGCCTCCATGGCCCCATTCCTTACCCTCCAGATGTCAATATTGAGGACTGTATCAACTACCTCTTGAGCTGCTACCCTCTCATCAAAGAGGGCGATGTTAGATTCTTAAGCCCTTACTTCACATGGGATTGGAAAGAATATCGGATCAAACTACTGACTGCTGACTCTTCTTTATTTAGTCGAACAGAATATACAAAGCACGATTCTGTCTGGCAAATAGCGAACACTCTTTCAGAAGAAACCCTCCATGTGCCCTTTGAACAAGCAGCTGTTGTGCATGCTAGCACTACAATACCGATTACCAAGTGCAAATTGTGCCATATCAAAGAACTGGAAGTCACCAATCTCGAAATTCAAAAAAATACAGGATTCGTCCATTTAAAATGTGTGGACTTGCGGAGTCATAATGGTTTTCCTATTCATGCTGGGCTTTGGGCTGTTACCCTCCTCAATACTGGAAAAACAGACATCACCAACCCCAAAACATGGTATGGACATGCGGGCATTCTCATCGAAGGGGTAGAAAGTGGCGCCTATGTCTCCTATTTTGCACATTTGACGGCAGAGGATGGGGGAAAAGTGAAGCTTAAAAAAGGGATCATTCCCACCTATTCTGGGCAAAGCGAAACTTTCCCGATAGAAAGCGAACACGTTAGAAAAATGCTCCAAATCGTAGAATACGAAATGGCTCAACAGGAAAAGGGTGAGCCCATCGTCTTTTTTAGCACAGGTAAAGTCTCTCCCCTTTTAAGCCAGATGGAAGCGTTTTATAAAAAAGATGAAGCACATGAATCCTTGACATGCAGAACTATTAGAACTTTTGACACTTACGAATCAATGATCCATAGCATTCTCAATTGCGAGCTCAGCACATTTGAAGAAGTTATATGGGATCATCGGGATGATGACGTGCTTGTGCGTTTAATGCGGCTCGCTTATGCGAGTGAATATCCAAATCAAGCAGAAGCTTTGTATTTTATGAATTTGGACATTGAGGAAGATAAGGAAAAGTTTACTCGAAAAAAGGAGATCGAACGGGAAATCCAACAAATCACTGAAGAGCCCGAGAAAAAAAAGGTAACGACTGATACCGAACATCAACCCTATTGTCAAATCTATTTTTTAGACATGGAGAAAGATCAGGTTTGGATCGAAAGCAATGATCCCACAAAACGGGATCGCACGAGAGAGGTTGTTGCAAATAGGGTGATCTCATCGGGTTGCCGCACCCGATTTATAGTCAAAAAAGACAACGGAACATGGGAAGAAATTGTTCAGCTCCATAATTGCATGAGTTGGGCAAGTGGAATGCTGGCCATTATAGGCATCTATCTACACACGTCCTCTGATGAGTGGAAACCAAGCGATCTTGTTAAAATGGATAACTCCCATCAAGGGCAGATTGAGACCTCAAAATTAAAAAACACAAAGCTTGGAGCCCCTTTTACAATTCGAAAAAAAGCACTCCAGTTGGAAGAACACTACCTGGAAACACTCCAGTTAAATAAGGAATATCACAAACCCAAGTTAACACTTGATGCTTTATTACCTGAGCCTAATCAAATCGACATGTACACTCTTTTGTGGCTTGTAAACTTACATGATACGCCCGGAATCACAGGTGACATCCATATTTTTTTACAGAAATTCGACAATATCAGCACCGTGACAACTGCATTAACTTGGGCCTTAGGACATTTGTTAATGAAAGAAGTGGACGTTCTAGTCGACTATTTTTGTGAAAAGATACAATCTTTCCCGATAGACAAAGAAGGCAATACCCCTATTGATTTTGCCCTTCAAGCACACTTGAAAACGAATAAGCATGAACGGGCATGTATAGAATTTTTAACAATCCTAAGAAGTCACGAAATACAATTTCTCAAAACCCGTATTTTTAATGACTTTGATTTCACGCTGCGATTCCTGACCACGTGTCACGAGAAAAATTATACGAAACTGCTTGGAGTGATTCGTCAACTTTCAGGCCATATCGGTTTAGGTAATGTCGCCCGATTGCAAAAAGCACACAATAAACAAACAGACACGTGTTGCGCGGTTCAATGATAGGAGAAAATTGATGTTCGTTAAAGCTACAACCACACATGACTACCGTTCCACAGATTCGGCACTTCCTGTGCAAAATAATGTGAAATTACGTGAACAAATTCTGAATTTTGTCCCTTCGGATCTCATAAAAGACGAGCTGGAAATTTTGCTTACCCATGCCAACCAAATTACGGACTATATTGTTTTGGGTGACTATGAGGCTTTGCTCTCGATTAATCCCTACCATGCCCTTGAAGAAGGGGATTATAGCGCGTGCCTTGGAAAAAACTTCAAACTTGTGATCAGTTTGAGAAGTGCTAATGAAGGGGACGCCCCAGATGCTCCTGACTTTGCACGGCTCGGCATTCGAAGAGAGCGGGTATTTGTCGGGGACGAAGAGTCTGGCTGGCCCGAAATCCAGAAGCAGTTTGATCGCCTTTTCCCACTCATTGACACCGCTAGAGCTAAAGGAGAGGATATCCTCATCCATTGCACAGCAGGCTCTTCAAGAAGCCCCGCTTTTGTCTATGCCTACCTGATGTATGCCTGCCAAGTCACCGCAGAACAAGCTTTCAAATATGTTCAATCGTTACGGCCGCAGGTCCAGTTAGGTTGGTTCAAAGAAGGACTTTTAGCCTATCAGTCCACCCTGGACATCAAGTACTTTTGACCCTTGCAATTCAACAAATTTTTCTTTAGCATATTTTTTTATTCTTTTTTTTGGTGATCGGTAAATGTCTGTTTTGAATGTGAAATCTAGTATTCTATCTCATGATGATCAAATTAAATTTAAAAAAGAGGAAGATCATTTAGTTGCTCAAATTGTTTCAAATTCACTGGTCTCGAATTCTTACCCAGTCGACCCCTCTTATGCGACAATCCCTTTGATTCCGCAAGAATTACAGACTTCTCCAAAAAAAATGGTGAAATGGCTTATCGAACAGCACTATAGACCTATTCTCAAGGATGGACAGATCGTTTTTGAGGCGGATTCTGAATTTGAAGAGATAAAAAAGTGTTATGCAAATCTGAAGTCCCAAGCCGATCCTTCTATTTATGCTCTTCTTGATCTCCAAGATCGTATCTCAAATATCCGGGTTACAAGCGATTATGACGAACTGATCGAAGGGATAGAAAAACTTGCCTTAAGTGCCTGCGAAACAGAGTGCGTGGAAGAAAGTGAGATTCTCCCTCCTTCCACACACACATTTGTGCATGAAGGGCAGAGATATGAGATAAAATTGACGCGTGGAAAAAGTTCATGTTCTCTCCATGCTCTTTTAGGTGAAGAAATTCAGGGAATTTATCGCTTTCCAGGAAATGACTGTGATGTGGCAGCAAAACAGCTTTTTCTCAATGCCCTTAAAGAAGCTTTAGCAACAGGAAATGAGAGAATTATTGTCGATTTCATCAGTATTGTGATGGATCATTTGTTTGATTTAGATCGAGACAATCTCTATGAAGCGCGCTGTCTTTTTTCAAGAACTTCAACAGGATGTGAGCTTGGAAAACAATTGCGTGTTATTCGAATGAGTCCTCAAACAGAAATGACACAAATGGAACAGCGGACACTGATCCTTTCAGAGGCAATGGTCACTCTTTATGTGGATGCTGTGAAAATGCCAGGGTTTTATCTCAATACACAGGAGATAAAACTCGCAGCTACCCTCTTTAGAAAAAATGTTCTTATTTTTGGATCAAAACCGATAACGCTTGCTGAAGAAATCCATGAAGGTGAGGATGAGGAGCCGATTGTTATCCATCATAATCAGCTGCATTTTTCCCGCTGCGTCAAAGCAAAAAAAGTAGCTGCTCTTTCAGAAAAGGAGGTTTCACAGCAACCTATTTGGCATGAAGATACCCTTCCATCAGGTTTCTTTCATTTGAAAAAGGGTACGGTCGTTGCGGTACATGGAGATTCCATAGAAATAGCAATCAAAAGGAAAGATGCAGAACAGATCAATTTGAAGATTTGCGAATATTTGGCTGATGATCCAGCGTCTTTGTACCACTTTGCCAAGACCGCTTCTCTTCCAAAAGCACAGGCTGTGCACTTCCAGTCGCAAGCACTCGCTCAAATCATTGAAAGCGCAGAAGAAGAATCTAAAAAGGCCCTTGGAGAAAGGGATAACCAAAAATATAGCCAAATTTTAGACAAAATAGAGCTCCTTAGGCAAACAAAAACGGATTTGCAAAAAGATCTCAATGAAATAAAAAAACCTATTAATCGCACTGTTCAAGAATATTTCAAAAAATCTTTTTTTCTATCCTATCTAGGGGGCAGTCAAGAAGAGATCGATGAGTTTTTTGCCTTATTAGACACTTTGAAGGAAGTCAACCATGACTCGCTTATTCCCTACTATCCAGTATTAACTATGCTCGCCCATCGCATAGAAAAAGCAACATTAAAGCGCCTTCTACAAGAAGCTAGACAGCGCGATTGTTACCTGACCTATGCTGTTGTGTTAGGGTATGCCCGAGCGGCTTTAACTTTTAAAGACAAGCTCCTATGGCAAGATTACCAACCCCATACAGTTATAGAAGTTTTACGCGAAGTCTATCCAGAAGATCTGACTCTCCCCGTTTATCTAGAGATACTCAAATCTCAATCTGAGGGTGCCTTCAGTGACTTTTCAACAGTGGCTCCCTATCTACAAAGAGCTCTTGAGGCTCTTGCTTTAGGAAACATCTCTTGTGCTATTGAACAAATCGTCAAGGGAACGCCCCTTTTGTGCGGTTTTTCAAACTTACACCGCTATCTTGCGATTGCCTGGTCGTGTCACGGCGAATTTGATAAGGCAAAACAAATTGTAAAAAGGGCCTCTCAATTGCCCAATGTACATGTGCAAAATGTTACACAATCTGTAACCGAAATCATCTGCATGATCAGCAATGCTGCAATGACAAAGAAACTCGCAAAGCCTGAAAAAAGCTCAGATCCTGCTCACGATCTGCTAACAGATTTTGTCGAAATGTGCCAGTCACAACCTTTAAGCCTGGATTTAGCAACTCAATTTGTTGAAAGAGCTGCCTCTCTTCTTCACTCTGATCTCGAGCAACTCCCTCTTGTCTACTTTGGGATCCAAAATCTAACAGCGCGCATCTCAGTAGGAGCTCGCGACAAATTCGAGGAAGTCTATAGGCCTTTATTTATCGCTTTAGGCGAATGCATTTCAATCTTGCTCTATATTTGCTACGATTTGGGAAACTTGGATCCCTGGATCGCAGAAATATCGGAAAAGAAGGAGAAAGGGGATCAGGTTTCCTTTCTCATCAAAGCCCCCTCCATTCAATTTGGCCTCTTATCCGCCCATAAAAAAGAAATCCCGTTCTTTGAGTTTTTAGACAGTCTTCATTTGACGCGAAAATCTGCCCGCGCCCTAGCGACATGCATCACTAAAGAGGTTTATGGTTTGTGGTTAGGGTTGATGACATCTCATTTGATGCCATCCATCGGCTCTGAAGATGTCCCCCTTCCCGATGATCCCCTTATTTTTACAGGCATCTTACAATCGGGTCTGATAAATGGTGTGAAAGGGATGGAAGCGTCTTTCCTGAAATCTGCAGCACATCTGAATAAGTATTTAGCGATTCAACCCGACGCTCGCCCCTACCTGATCGATCCCCAAAGCTTGGAATGGGCCAAATTTTGCGTTTTTACCATAAACCAGACAGTAAATCTGGTTGAAAACAGCTTCTACCCAGAAAATTTTGCTCTACCAAAAACGCAAGAGCTATTCAAAGCGTACAAAACATTAATAGCTTCTGCCAGTTCTGGATCGCTCATGGTTCAAAATGCTGTACGGGACGCCTATTTGGCGGATCATGTCTTGAAAAACCGCTCTTCCCTTCAAACACTGGTCCTTAGTGAGACGCACAACCTCTATTCTCTTCATAAAATCGCACAGACACTCTTTGGATGGCACCATCAGGAAACCTTCAAAGAATGGGGCATTCGATTGAAAAATGCAGAGCTCTTCGGTCCCGGTGCTTCCGACTTGAATCTGATGGAATCGATGACACCCAATGACAGTTTATCATCAGAGCCAGATACCCTCACACTTGAAGGAAATTTACCTGCAAAAGAGCGGGAAGCCTTGCGCGCCTTGTTACAATTTTGGATCAGGTTCTATAAAAAAACTGAAGAGCACAACGATTTTATTCGCCAGGGATTTGATGAAGATACTGGGGATGCCGTTAAGGATTGGTCTAAAGATATTTTGCTTGAAAAATGGCTCTCTATTGTCGCACACAATGAGCCAAAAGAATATCCAGGATTCCTAAAACTGCCTAAAAAAGAACAAACAGCCCTCATCGAGATGGTCAAAAATAAGCACAGTCACCACCAAGAGGTACAAAAACTGAAAAAATTGTGCCAAAGATCGGGCCACCTTTCATCTGACGATTTTGTCGTTTCTATGGCGATTGTCATGTTGATCAATGCTGAGTTTGAACGCAATACGACCCATCACAGTGTATTTATGGAAAATGAAGCTCAAGCTCGACAGTTGTACCAGCTCCTTTTGGAAATCTCTATTGAACGTACAGTTAGAAACGCACTCATCCCGGCAGGAATGCAAGGCTGGGTCAATTTTAGCAAGATCCAAGACACTCTTTTGACCCCGTTAAACACTCTCCTGGGAGCCTTTCACGGACCTGAAACGCACATTTCAGGAAATGGCCCCATTCAAATACATTATAATGCAGGAATCGTCACATCAAAGCTAAAACCACAAAATATTCACATCTATTACAATGAGCAGTTAACAAACAAAGAACCCAAAACTTAGGTTAATAACTAGATCGAGATTTTTTATGTCAGTAAGGCCCGCCCATTCGCATGAACATACCAACCACAATCATTTTGCAGAGGATGCACTAGAACTTGCGTTCGATGCGGGAACCCTTTTCCTCCCCAAAGCTGTCGGGAATGTGTCCAGTTTGCTTTCTACAGGAACCTTGGGGGATCGAGAATTTGAAATCTTAAATCAACGGAATGTTGAGGATTTTTCTAAAAGTCCAGCGGCTCAAAGAATGGTAAAGCAGATCTTGCAGAATCAGGAAATTCAAACTTATGACATTCAAGAGTCTGCAGTCTTACCTGACAGGGGTGGTCGTAATTTCAAATTTGTCCCTCCCGTTGTTGGAGCGCTCGGTTTCGGACTCGTTCTTGCAAAGAACTTCAAAGATAATAAACAGTTGAGAGAACCGTCTAACGTTGAAAACTTGAATCCTGATTATTCCTCGATTGCGCCTACGAAATCCAATATGGGAATTTTCGAAAGAACATGGTTCCGCCCCGTCGATAAACAGATCACCGTGATTAACGGCATTCCACTTGAATTAACGTACCATAATCGCACAGGCAGGCGTGCCCGGATTGAAATCACCGCAGGTCCCCCAGAATTGGTTGGTTATTCAACTTCAAACCTAAAGGGAGGACTTAAGAAAAATTGGAAAGAGCCTGGACTGAAGCAAATAGAGAATCACATCAGGGAAACGATTCCACAGACACCTCCAATTGCTTACCATTATGATGACAAGATTATTTCCCCCAAAATCAAGATTGAACCGATCAAAATCAAGGATTGTAAACTTTCAGAAAATCCTAAACCCCAGTTAAAGCTTACCAGCAAATTTAAAGAGCGGGCTCCTGTTATGGCCTGCAATGCACTGGGCTCTCAAATTGCCGATGGTGTTATAGATATTTTTACTGATGAATTGAGCTTGAAGAATTCGATGAAGGTTGGAAAAAAAATTGCGTACAACACAGCAGAAACTACAATCATACAAGGGACCACCATCGTTGCCTATGATACTTTGAAGGATGGAGCAAATAAAGCGCTGACAAGTGAACCTGTGAAAGAAGCGACAAAAAAAGCCGCCAATTTTGTTGCTGAAAATGTGTCTGAAAAATTAGCCCCTCTGATCTCGTTACCAGAAACTCTTCCTGATTTGGGAACTGTTGTACTTGTTGCACAAAGTTTTAGCATTGTGAATAGTGCCCGCAAGGAGCCCAACTACCGGGAAGCTGGAAAAAAAATGGCTAAAGACGGCTCAGATTTGGCACTGAGTGCCTCCTGTTCTTATACAGGAGCCCAGATTGGCGCCGCCCTCGGCACATTGTTTGGCGGACCTGTAGGAACCTATGGCGGTATCATTGTAGGCGCAGGTTTTGGTAGAGTAATGTATCATACAACGCACTATGTCAAAGATGGCATTGTAAACAGGTATTACGCTCCAAAAACATCTACAAATCCAACAACAGAGTAGAATTCTCAATCCGACTTTTTTCCACCGAACTGGAAAAAAGTCGTGCTTTTTTTCCAGTTCGATGGAAAAAAGTCGAGACTTCACAGAGAAGATCTGCTGATTACGAGGAAAAATAACCCAAAACTCAGGTTAGTTATTCTTTAGGCTCTTTGTAGGCGATTTTTTTGAACAAGAAGATCATTGACCAAATCCCGGCAAGTCCAATGATTGCAAAGATGATCCGGGCGAATTGGAAATCTCCGCCAAAGATGCCGGTGATGACATCGATGTTGAAAAAACCGATCATCCCTGTATTGAGAGCTCCGATGATGACGAATAACAAAGCAACCCAATGAATAAAATAAAGTGTCTTCATACTAAATATTTCCTTAATGCCGCTTCAAGTTCAGGATATTGAAAATGATAGCCGCTCTCCAAAAGATGTTTGGGGACCACGTTTGTGCTCGCAAGAAACATCTCGGCCCCTTCACCAAATATCAGGTTGAGGGCAAACTTAGGAACTGCTACCACCGCAGGCTTATTCAAAACACGTGCCAAAACTTGGGTAAATTCCGCATTTGAGACAGCTTTTGGAGCGGCAAAATTCACAGGACCATTAAGCTCAGGGTGTTCAATAATATGGTGGATAGCAGACAAAACATCATCGAGGGCAATCCAGCTCATCATTTGTTTGCCGGAGCCTAAAGTTCCCCCCATTCCTGTTTTAAAAGCTTTTTCCATTTGTTGTAGCGCGCCCCCACCTTTACCTAAAATAATACCGAAGCGGGTAAAAACGACGCGGATATTTTTGGTAGTTAAAGGTTTTGCAGCCTCTTCCCATTGCTGGCAGACATCTGCCAGGAAAAAATCCTTACCAGGAGCGCTGGATTCGTCGAGAACTTCCTCTTTTCTGTCGCCGTAATAGCCAATGGCTGAAGCTCCGATATAGAGCTTTGGAGGATTTTGGAGTTTTTCAAGGATGTTTACAAGATTTTGAGTTGTTTTGACCCGACTTTCGCGGATCGCCTCCATTTTGGATTTGTTCCATCTGCCAAAAATATTTTCTCCGGAAAGATTGATGATAACATCGACCCCTTCCAAAAGCTGGGATTCAATGTGCCGTGGTAAACGGATGACCTCATTCCCTTTGGTTTCTAAATCGTAAGCCAGATTAGAACCGACAAAACCGCTGCTGCCTGTGATTGCTATTCTCATGAATCTATCCCACCATTTCAAAACTTGAACTTTAACGGAACGCCGAGTAATATGCCAGATTATGTCAGACCTAAACGAAGAAAGTGTTAAGCTGCTCAGTCAGCTTTGTAGAATTGAAGTGAAGGAAGCAGAGCTAAAACCTCTGGTTGCCGACTTGAAGCGTGTTCTTGATTATGTGGATCAGTTGCGTACCATTGATGTCAATCACCTCTCCCCCCATAGTCATATGGAAGAGCAAGGAATTGGCTCTCTCAGAAAAGACGAGGTAAAAGACCATTTAGCCCGAGAAACTTTTTTGGCAAATGCCCCTGACCAGGTCGGAGGCATGATCCGAGTTCCACCTGTCATTAAACAAAGCTCATAACATGTACAAAGAAACTGCCCGCTTAACGCATCAAAAATTTATCGAAAAAAAAGTCTCAGCTGTTGAGATTGCCAACTATTATCTGAAGCGGATTGAGAAATTCGATTCTAAAGTGGGGGCTTTTCTCTCCGTTTTTCCTGAGCAGATTGTCAAAAAAGCAAAGGCCCTCGATGAAAAACTAGCTTCTGGCAAACCCGTTGGCAAACTCGCTGGCGTCGTGGTTGGAATCAAAGACAACATCCACGTCAAAGGAGAACTGACAACCTGCGCATCAAAATTTTTGAGCAACTACAGAGCTGTTTTTGATGCCACAGTCACACGCCTTTTAGAACAAGAAGATGCCCTAATTATCGGCAAAACGAACCTGGATGAGTTTGCCATGGGATCTTCAACAGAACATTCTGCCCTTCTAAAGACCAATAATCCGTGGAATCTCGAGTGTGTCCCGGGAGGATCTTCGGGAGGCTCAACTGCAGCTGTTGCAGCCCGTCTTTGTCCTATCACTTTAGGTTCAGATACAGGGGGCTCTGTGAGACAACCTGCCGCTTTTTGTGGCGTTGCTGGCTTTAAACCCACTTATGGACGCGTTTCCCGCTATGGACTCGTCGCTTTTGGCTCCTCTTTAGACCAAATCGGCCCCATCGCCACCACAACAGAAGATATTGGAATGATCATGGAAGTCATTGGCGCCCACGATCCTCATGATGCGACAAGTCTTCCTGTCCACGCAGATGATTACCTCTCTTTATTTGACGCCCCCATCAAGGGAAAAAGGATCGGAGTTCCTTGGCAGTTTTTGGAAGATCTTCCAACGGATGCCAAAGAATCTTTCATGAGCGCGCTCGAAGTGTTAAAAGGACTTGGATGCACACTCGTCGATGTCGATCTCAACATTTTAAAGTACGCCGTTGCCACTTACTACATCATCGCAACAGCAGAAGCTTCGACAAATCTGGCCCGTTTTGACGGAATTCGTTACGGCGTCCGCTCGCAAAGAGCTGAAACTCTCGAGCAGATCTACGATTTTTCACGCACAGAGGGATTTGGCCCCGAAGTTAAAAAAAGAATCCTTTTGGGAACATATGTTCTCTCGGCAGGTTATCAAGATGCTTACTATAAGCAAGCGGCAAAGGTGCGCGTCAAAATCGCCGATGAGTTTGAAAGAGCCTTTGAAAGCTGTGACGTGATTGCAACTCCTGTCTGTCCTACAGCTGCCTTTAAAAAAGGGGCCATCCAGGATCCTCTTGAGATGTATCTCCAGGATATCTACACCATTGGGGTCAATTTGGCCCGCCTTCCGGCCATTTCTGTCCCGTCAGGTTTTAACAAGGCAAATATGCCTTTTGGTTTACAGCTGATCGGCGCTAAAAAAGACGATTCTCTGGTCTGCAGGTTAGCCCATGCTTACGAAAAAGAGGCCCCCTTTGGCCTTAAAATCCCCTCTGAATTTGATTGTGAGGTTTAATTCATGTTTGATCCATCTATTTATGCTGAGTGGGAATGTGTAATCGGTCTTGAAGTTCACACAGAGCTCAATACTAAATCTAAGCTCTT
This sequence comes from uncultured bacterium, assembly GCA_964588495.1. Classification (GTDB taxonomy): domain Bacteria; phylum Chlamydiota; class Chlamydiia; order Chlamydiales; family JAAKFR01; genus CAVPKN01. Next base: position 174,619 of record CAZPPS010000001.1, read on the forward strand.
TAGCGCTGCTTTGAATCACTTCGGCGATGAGCCTAACTCAAATATTACAGATGTGTGCACAGGACAGCCAGGGACGCTCCCTGTTTTGAATCAGGAAGCTGTCTATAAAGCTGTCCTTCTAGGCTGTGCCTTAAAAGCGCATGTGGCCAAATATAGCCGCTTTGATCGTAAATCCTATTTCTACCCCGATAGCCCTCGCAATTTTCAGATCACCCAGTTTGAGATGCCCATTGTCGTAGGGGGAACGCTCACAACCGATGTGGATGGCACCCCAAAAACTTTTGGGATCAACCGTGCCCATCTGGAAGATGATGCGGGGATGCTCAAGCATTTTAACCGCTTTGCCGGCGTCGACTACAACCGGGCAGGCGTTCCTCTCATTGAAATTGTCTCCCAACCCTGCATTTCCTCAGCCAAAGAGGCGATTGCCTATGCAACCGCTCTCAAAGCCATTTTGCAATATCTCGATGTTTCCGATTGCAACATGGAAGAGGGGTCTTTGCGCATGGACGTGAACATTTCTGTCCGTCCCAAAGGCTCTTTAGAGCTGCGCAACAAAATTGAGATTAAGAACTTAAACTCTTTTGCCTTCATGGGAATGGCCATCGAATCGGAGTTTAAAAGACAGGTCAAAGAGTACGTCACCAGAAAAGATGAAAATCCCAGTAACATCATCACTCAGGCAACCTATAGATGGGATCCTGACAAAAAAGAAACCGTACTCATGCGCCGTAAAGAGAGCGCTGATGATTACCGCTACTTTATCGAACCCGATCTTCCTCCCCTTGTCTTAGAAGAAGAATACATCGATTCGATCCGGAAAAAACTCCCTGAACTTCCCTACGAGCGGGAAAAACGGTACATCGAAAGCTTTGGTCTGCCAAGTGATGCGGCCCTCATCCTCGTGAACGAAAAAGCCCTTGCCGACTACTTCGAAGAAGGGCTTAAAAATTGCAAAAATGCCAAAAGTTTGAGCAATTGGATCATTGTCGAATTTGCCGGCCGATTCAAAGAGAAGGGAATCAACATTTGGGACAGCCAAATCCCGGCCTCTCACATTGGAAAGCTTGTCAATCTCATCGAAGAGGGTGTGGTTACAGGGAAAATCGCCAAAAAAGTGGCAGACCTGATGGTCCAAAATCCGACGCATGATCCCGAAAAGATTGTGGAGGAAAACCCCGATTTCCGCCCCATGGGAGACGTGCAAGAGTTGGATGCGATTGTTGATAAAGTCCTCAAAGATAACCCTCAATCCGTCGAAGACTACAAAAACGGTAAAGAGAGAGCTTTTGCATTTTTGGTCGGCCAAGTGATGAAAGCCACCCAAGGCAAAGCCCCTCCTCCCCTGATCAACAAGATGCTGAAGGATAAGCTTGGAGCCTCAGCTTTCCTAGATTGCGGCGATGATTCGCCTCCCTTCAATCGGCGTGAAAAGCGGTGACTTGTCACCGACGCTTTTTCATGTAAATTGAAGGGGGCGAATAATCGCAGCACTCCAGGAAATTCTGCGTTTCAAACAGCTCGTTATATGCTTTCAATGTCGCTATTACTGTGATTGGCGAGGTTTTGGAGCTCTACGTGACCTGCTCGATTCTCTGCCAAACGCTGCATCTGATCATTAAAGGCATTGCGACTCACAGGCATATCTTCGTGGCGCTTGTAAAACTCGATCTCCTTTTGCATCATATTCTCTGCAGCATTCGCTGCGAAATAGACGGCCGTTGGAAGCAACAAAAGACCTGCGAAATAGTAGGGGCCTATACTGCTGTTAATCAGTCCACAATTATGGAAGGCTGACGCAATAAAGCAGGCAGCTCCTGCAGTAACTGCGGCTGCCGCAACCCAGCCAGCGATTTTGCTCATAGTTCTATGCCAGCTCTTGGGGATCATATCTTTAACAAGCCATGATACGCCCACTCCAACTGCCATAATCGCAGCAGCTGTCCCCATCATAGATTGAATTCCAGGATCTAAAAGGCTCTGTAAATTAAACTGAATGAGCATGAAAAAAATGCCCACACCCAAACCTATAAAGAGTAGATCGGCCACAATATAGACGATTTTTTTAGCCACAGGATGCTCAAAACGGTCAGCAATCCTATCGGGGAATCCGATAACTGAGCGAAGCATCCCGCCCATTTTGTCCATCATCCCTTCTTCTTTCGGCTGACTGGCGTCCTTCTTTCCTGTCCCTGATACTGACATAATCCCCTCTTCGTAAAAAAGAAATTATATCATATAAATGATTAAGATTCAATAATTTAATCATTAAACCATCTTATTTCGAGACAACTTGGACTTTGATGCCCTCTCGGATCCGATCGGTGGGAAACGTGATGATCTCGTCGTTCTCTCTGAGGCCTTGGACAATTTGGACGGTTTTGCCGTAGTCGAGGCCAATCCGGACCTGTTTAAGAACGCTGTTTTTTTAACGCTTACGGCCAATCTGGCTACTGCCTACTCTCAAATCCGACTTGCCAATGAGCAGATTGTGATTTTGCAAAAAGTGTTGAAGACACGTGAAGAGGCGTTCGCCACCAATCAAGATCGCTACGAAGGGGAAATTACCTTTTATGGCGATAAGAGGGCAGTCTCCCTATTTTTTCCTTCACTGACGTTGACTGCTGTCCTCGGCCTTTTTAAGCTGGTTCAGCAGATATTCGATGCTCGGGACAAACCTCTCCCAAATCTTTTCGATGCAGGAAGACTCCGCTCTAACCTAAAACTCGAAATCGCCCTTGCCAACCTAAAATCCTACGCAGAAGAATACGAAACGCTCGAAAAAGCGACAGAATGGGCAGAAACCAGCTACAAACTTTACAAAGACCGCTACCTGGCAGGTCTCACTTACTACATCGACGTCGTCAACACCGAACGGGACTTTCTCAACTACCAGCTAGGCCTCTCCTCAGTACAAGCCTTCCGTTTCATCAGCACCATCCAGCTCATTCAAGCCCTCGGCGGCAGCTGGTCTTGCCAAGGGTTCCACTATGTAGAGTAAAGGGGCCAGTTGATTTTCCAAAGCAATCAAAGAAAGGTTCTTACGGATAAAATCATTAGGGGAAATTGCTGATTCTTTACCATACCAGCCATTAATCTGCTGGTACAAATCGGAAGTATTTTCCATTTCCCTCATTTTAAACATAATATCCCTTAAAACTTGCGCTGTGCGGCCCAACCCTCTGTGATAAGAACCTGGTTGATGTCCAAAATCCAATACATGCTTTAGTACAACTTTGAGGCTTTTAAGATTCGGTGTTTCTTCCTCTGAAATGAGTTCCAATAATTTACCACAAATACTGGCGTACATGGATTTTGGTATCACACTGTTTGCCCATTCACTATCCGCTGCATCTAAAAAACTTTCTATTGATGGATAAGTAAAATCGGCTCTTTTTTTAAATAAACCTTCGCTATTCTTAAATAAAAAAGGAGAGCCGACGCTGGTTGCGATGCAATGTAAAATAACTAATTTTAACAAATCGTCATTTGTTGTTGAATACAGCTCAAATATCGTATCCGTTTTATTTTCTAACGTAACAGTGGCATAGCCTTCCGGATCGTCAAAACCGGGGTCCGGCACGTGAAGTGTGGAAACAACAATGATTTCGTAGGCCTTCGCTTTCTGATTTAAATCTGCGATTTTTTGGGCGTAATCCACCGCTTTTTCAATCTGGCCAGTCTGTGCGCACTTTTCAAGTAACACGTGGGTAATGTTGCTTCCCTGAGGCATTGTGATAATGCCCCCTAGCGCGTCCACTAATTTTTCTATGAATTGACAAGCTTTATCTAAATTTGGGAGGCCCCTTATTTTGACTGCGATCCTTTCGGCAAATTTTCGGGTGTATCTAAGAAGCCCATTCCCTTGCAAATCGGGAAGCTGGTCATTATTTGTTATGGGATTCATAATTTTTTCTAACTGTTCTAACATCGCATCATCGTAATGTTGATCGATCTCCCCTTGGATTAAAAATCCCTCCAAAATTCTATCAAAAATCAATGCGCTAATTAATGCTTTAAAAAGTGGAGACGCATGCGTATCACAATTCTTTTGCACTTCTTTTAACTGCTCAAAACTCACCTCCGAAATATCCATTGAAAAGACATAATCTTCGATAAATTGTGCGAATGCTTCATAAATTTTAGCGGGCTGAACAGCATCCGTTATCAACTCTCCACACTCTCCAGATATATATGAGGGCTTAAGCTGCTCAAGGAAGCTTTCAGCCTCCTCCAACAGGTCCTGTACCAAAATTCCCTTCAGGAACACCTGTACATTGAAGGAGCACTGTACACTGTGACTCCAGCTCTTATTGACCAATGCAAAATTCCCTACATTTTTCAACCCTGCAAAAGCCAGGATCCGCGAAAAAACTTCAACAGGGAATCCCACAATGCCAAGAGCTTTAACGTTTCTATGCCAAAACCCCTGTCCGGCTTGCTGGACGCCACACTGATCCAGGATCGGCTCGACAACAGCTTCAACTACCTCCTCAGTCTCAGAAGAAGACTCCGTCCCCTCGACACTGTCAAAAAACAGATTTACAGATTGTTTATCATCGATAGCCTTAGACATTTATCCCTCAAAAAATAAATAAGTTAAGATTTCATAAATACAGCTTTATTTGCAATAAAAATGACACAAATTGTGGCGGCAAGCTTATTAAAATAAAGAAATTTTTAGATACTTATTTTTCTTAATTTGTTAGAAAAGAACATCTTTTAAAACCAAGGAGACAAAAGTGGATATTAGTTCTATTGGGGGCTTTCATCAAATCTATCAAGCTCCAGCGGGAAACTCTCCGACAGATTGGAGAACGGAAGTGAATGAGCTTATTGATGCACTTAAAAATCACCAAATCACTCTTCCGGAAGCCCAAGCGCAAATCGCTGCTATTTTAGGTGATAAATCGCTAAATAGCCAGGAAAGGGCTTGGATTCAAGCTGCAAGCAATAACCTAGACCAGAATCCTCCAGCCGTTTACCTTGCGATCGCTAAGTTGGAAGAGGCCTTAGCTGATTAGGTAACCTGAGTTTTGGGTTATTTTTCCTCGTAGTCAGTGGATTTTTGTGAGGCAAAATCGCAATTTTTTGCGAAGCTCATAGCAGAGCCCCTATTTGCGAGCAAAAAAGTGCGATTTGGGCCACAAAAATCCCTGAGGATGAGGAAAAATAACCCAAAACTCAGGTTAGGTAGGTAGAAGGGGCGCGGGTTCTTGGGAGAGCTTGTAGACGTGGCAGATGATGCTGACAGAGAGGAAACTGACGAGAAAGGCAGTTGAGGCGATCAGGGGCATGTAGTAACACATCATACCGATAAAGAGGATGGAGCCGGTAAAGCCTAAGACGCAGAGGCCGGTAGCTTTAAGCCATTCACACGCCTGTTTATCCCCTTGGCACGCGCGGACGGCTGCGATAATGGGCATAACAAGGATGCCAACAAGGGTGATGATGGGGAAAAGAGCCACTTTCAAGACTCCTGAGGTCAGGGCAATAGGAGCCACAATAACCCGCGCCATGACAGGATTTTCTTTATAGAAATCGCCAAGCTCTCTTTGGATGATTCCTTCTGGAATCACCCAATCGCTAAAAATCTGTACAGCCGAAATACCCATGAGGCGCAGCATTGTAGCTACTTACGGTAATTAATTTCAAAGATCATAGTAGCAAGCGGAGCTAATTTGATATTAATTCCAACCACTGTCCCATCTTTTTCACGGCAGATCTCAATTTCATGATTAGTTTTCCCCATTCCGCCAAAACTTTCTTTGTCGGAGTTAAAAACTTCTTTGACCGACTGCATAGCGGCCAGCGGGACGAAATAGACGGGGTGATAGGTCGGCGTGAAGTTATGGACACAGAGAAGCTCGTAAGGAGTGCTCCCTTTTCTTCGGTAGCTGATCACACTATTATCGACATCGGAGAAATTGACCCACTCAAAGCCTGTAAAATCAAAATCTCTTTCCCATAAAGGAGGATGGTCCAAATAAAAGTGGTTGATCGCTTTTACCATATTTTGAATCCCTTTGTGAGAAGGGTATTGCAAAAGATGCCAGTGAATCTCCTCTTTGACCCACCACTCGCTAAATTGTGCGAGCTCTCCTCCCATAAAGAGCATTTTTTTGCCCGGCTGGCACATCATATAACTGAGAAGAAGGCGCAAATTCGCAAATTTCTGCCAGTAATCCCCCGGCATTTTTGAGACAAGGCTCCCCTTGCCGTGGACAACTTCGTCATGGGATAACACAAGGACAAACCGCTCAGAAAAAGCGTAGAGAAGCCCAAAAGTTAAATCGTTGTGGTGGTGACTTCGGTAAATGGGGTCTTTATGGAAAAAACGGAGCGTATCATTCATCCAGCCCATGTTCCATTTGTAATCGAAGCCAAGACCATTTTGATCGACCGCGCGTGTCACCCCCGCAAAGGCTGTCGATTCTTCTGCAATCGTAATCACTCCCGGGAATTTTTGGTGAACAATGGAATTGAAATGTTTGAGAAACTCGACTGCCTCGATATTTTCATTGCCGCCGTAAATATTGGGGATCCAGGCGCCGTTTTCTCTTCCATAATCGAGATAGAGCATGGAAGCTACGGCATCGACACGCATCCCGTCAATGTGCAGTTTATCGATCCAATAAAGAGCACTTGCAATCAAAAAGTTAGAAACTTCACGTCTTCCATAGTTAAAAATTAGCGTGCTCCAATGGGGATGATAGCCTTGTCTTGGGTCTTCATGTTCATAAAGCGAAGTTCCATCAAAACGGGCTAAAGCAAAGTCGTCGGTGGGGAAATGACCCGGCACCCAATCTAGAATGACTCCTATCGAATTTTGGTGTAAGAAATCGACAAAATACTGAAAATCTTCTGGTGTGCCAAAACGGCTTGTGACAGCAAAAAAGCCGCACACCTGATAGCCCCACGACTCATCAAGAGGATGTTCTTCGACGGGTAGGAGCTCCACATGTGTGTAGCCCATTTCTTTGCAGTAAGCGGCAAGATCAATCGCAATATCTTTAAAATTGCGATAGTGGCCATGTTCCAACATCCAAGAGCCTAAGTGTACTTCATAGATATTCAAAGGTTTATGAATGGAATCTTGGCCTCGCGTCTCAATCCATTCCTGATCGCTCCATTCAAATCGATCCACGTTTGCGACAACAGAGGCTGTCATCGGGCGCAGTTCTGCCGCAAAAGCAAAGGGATCGGCTTTGACTAAGATCTCTCCCTGATTGGTTTTGATCTCAAATTTGTAACGTTCTTTTTCAGAAAGTCCGGGGACAAAAATTTCCCAAACTCCAGAATTTCCCATGCTTCTCATGGGATTGACACGGCCGTCCCAAAAATTGAAATCTCCCACAACAGAGACCCGCATCGCACTTGGGGCCCAAACTGCAAATTTCACCCCAGAAACGCCCTGATGCGTACATAAATGAGCTCCTAACTTCTCATAAAGTTCGTAATGGACACCTTTTGCGTAGAGATGGGAATCCATCTCTCCCCATGTAGGCTCAAAAGCATAAGGATCTTCTGCGAGCAAACCGCTCTGGTGATAAATTTTGTAATCTTTCAGTTCGATAGAATCAGAAACAATGTGATCAAAAATGCCCGCTTCGTGGATTTTGCGTGCTGGAGTGATTTTACCCTGAACTTGCAGATACACTTCTTGAGCTCCCGGCCTGTAAAGACGGATGATTTTTTTTCCGTCAAAAAAAGGATGGAGTCCGAGAAAATGGTGGGGATCCCAGTGTTCTCCTTGAATAATGCGGGTAAGCTCGCTTAAAAAAGCAGTATCTGTAGAGGGAAGATCTTTTAGGGTCATAGTTCAGGTCGTCAAATTATTTTTGGAATTGATCCAATAAATAGAGAGATCCTGATTTAATTTCTAGTCTTTCGCCGCAAGAAACGCGCAAGCCTTTCTCTTCTTTTTGAGAACGGAGGCGAAAAGAACGGATATCTTTGGGGAAATGGAGTCCAATTTCTGCGTCTTGAAGGGCATGGAGATGGATTTTTTTGATCTGTTTCTGACTCCATTCGAAATCAAGGGTGCCAAAAGGAAGGCAAGAGACATGCGTCATTCTTCCGGCAAAACATTCAGGGGGCAAATTGGGCAAAAAGAAAAGTTCGTTCATATTTTGCACAAAAAATAAGGAGCGGATCAGACGGGCTCCCTCTGTAAGTAGATACAACGGGGAAAGTGTACTCGACAACACGCTAGAGGGCAAAATTCCCTGATGATCCACATCTGAGGCCCGTGGAATTAACATGTCGGAAAAGCCTGCCAGAAACAGCTTGTTGAATAACGGAACGATTTTTTCAGGACGGTGCTCGGCAATGGCTTCGCGGATCTGTTTCAAGAAAAAGAACATCCCGGAGCTCTCTTCGTGCTCCTGTTTTGGCAAGATCAAAAGAGATCCTAAACGGTACCAGAATGCAAAAATTTCACAAAAATCCCCTCTTTTTTTGATCGCTTCCCATTCTTGTTTTTTATGAGAGCCTAGCGACAAACGCTCCCGATTTACAATCGGGAGAAGCGGGGGGTTTTTCTTAAAAACGACCTCCCCACCGGGAAAAATATGAAAACGGGTGACTTCGCTAAAAATCGTCACACACCCTCTTTCCAAATCCTGCATCACCGTGAAGTTTTTGAGTGGCCCTTCAATATCAAAAGGGATCTCTTTAAGGATTTTTCCTGAAAAATCGTAAATCCGCACAAGAGCCGGATAGGCTTCGACTATTTTTTGAGTCCCGGGAATCAAACACCGTGTCCCTGGCAAATGAGAGAAGGGCTTTAAGCGTGCGGCAATGGAAATATTCATGAAATGGGAAGTCCAATTAGGCAATCAGGTTGATTTTCGATGAGTTTTACTCTAACGAGCTCGTTGGGTTTAAAGCCGCTACCCTTTAATTTCACGGGCAAGAAGTTTTCGGTGTGACCCAGAAGAGAATCGCCCTCTCCGTTTTCGGTCAAAATAGACATCTCACGTCCCACATAAGTGTGTCTGAGTTGAAAAGACATCTCTTCAGATAGACGTAAAAGCTCACTTTTGCGGCTCTGCATGAGAGCTTCTGGAACTTGATTCGGATAATCAAAAGCTCGCGTGCGCTCCCGTCGGCTATAAGGGAACATGTGCACTTTTGCAAATTTCACTTCCCGAATCACTTTCAAAGTCTCTTCAAAATCGGTCTCGGTCTCTCCGGGAAAGCCTACGATGACATCGGTTGTAAAGGTAAAATCGGGAGCCGCTTTTTTTAGTTTTTCCACAGATTCTAGAAAAATCTGCCGGGTATATTTCCGGTTCATCCGTTTTAAAACAACATTTGAGCCCGATTGAAGGACTAAATGGAGGCTGTGGCATGTCTTTTTGCCGTTGATAATGACATCCATTAACTTGTCATCCACCTCATCAGGATCAATCGAGGAAAGGCGCACTCTTTCAATTCCCTCGACTTGGTCCACTTCCCGGATCAAATCGGCAAGCCCCTTGTCCTCATCTTGGAAATCGCCCACGTTAATTCCGGTGATCACAACTTCTTTATAACCTGAAATGACGAGTTGCTCGATCTCTTTAAGAATTCCAGGAATTTGTTTAGAACGGGATCTTCCTCTGACGTAAGGGATGATGCAATAGGTACAAAAAGAGTTGCATCCATCTTGTACTTTGACAAAAGCGCGGGTATGCGCCTCAAAATTTTTAATTGAAAATTCGGGAACGTCAATTTCTGGAAAGAGTTTTTCAACCAAAAGCTCTTTTTCTTTGTTGGAGACAACTTTAGAGACACCGCCAATTTGCTGGATCAGCTCCGGTTTTCTCTCGGCCAAACAGCCGGTCACCACCACTTGTGCTTCAGGATTCTGCCGGACCAGCTTGCGAATCTGATGTCTGGAGGTTTGGTCGGCCGATTCTGTCACCGTGCACGTATTGACGATGCACAAATCAGCTTCTTCCCCCTCCCCCGCTTCCACATAGCCGATCGCTAAAAGCTGGTCTCTAAAGCCCTGAGTCTCATATTGGTTCGTGCGGCATCCTAAAGTTGCCAGCTTAAAAGTCTTTTTTTTCATAATTGGGCAATAATCATCTCAAATCACCCCCGAAATGTCAATGGCCATATCCGTGACCATATCCGTGCGTGACCGTGACCGTGTCCGTGCCCGTGACCGACCCGTGTTCCCGTGCTTCCGAGTTTCGGTAATCGGAGCCCAAGGCACGGGACGGTCACGGGCACGGACACGCACGGGAAAAAAATTACTCAACTTTATAGCTCTCAAAGCGGTGGGCAAGTGCCAAAGGGATCTCAGCCCTCAAAATCACCTCATTCTCCTCATATTCTTCATACAAAATATTTCCTTCACGACGGATCACGGCAACAAGAGCATATTCGCTCTGGGGAATGCGCAACTTCACAACCTGCCTCAGCGCAGCAATCTCCTGCATCATCAGCTGCGTCAGACTCTCAAAGCCTGTTTTTTCAAGCGCCGAGATGACCACTGTTTTGGGATATTTCAATCTTAGTTGATCGACCATATTCCCATCGGGACATTGATCCACTTTATTTAAGACAGTGATGATAGAACTCTCTACGGCGTTCAGATCTTTGAGCAGCTTCCGTGTGGTTTCTGCATGTTCAAGGGCCAGAGGGTGAGAGGCGTCGACTAAATGCAAAAGGACATCGTCATGAAGAGCCGCCTCCAAAGTGCTGCGGAAAGCTGCGACGAGTGTGTGGGGCAGTTTGCGGATAAAGCCGACCGTATCGGTTAAAAGCACTTCTTGGTTGTTGGGAAGGGTGAATTTACGTGTTGTCGGGTCTAATGTCGCAAACAATTTGTCTTCAACGAGCACTTCCGCTTTAGTGAGGGCATTTAAAAGAGTCGATTTCCCTGCGTTGGTGTAGCCCACAATGGCAAATGTAGGGATATGCGCCCGTTTTCTGGCAGCCCTTTGTGTTTCCCGGTAGCGCTGCACTTCGAGAAGTTCGCTGTTCAGCCTTTCAAGCTTTCTTTTGAGGAGGCGGCGGTCGATTTCAATCTGCTTTTCCCCCTCCCCTTTGAGATAACCACCCCGTGCCCTTTGTCTTGAAAAGTGGCTCCACATCCTTTTAAGGCGGGGAAATTGGTATTTAGTTTTGGCAAGTTCAATCTGAAGACGGGCCTCTTTGGTCTGTGCCCTTTGAGCAAAAATCTCAAGGATGAGCTCTGTCCGGTCCATCACAGCTATTTTAAAGAACTTTTCCAAATTGCGCTGCTGCGCTGGGGTGATCTCTTCATCAAAAATGACAATATTAGCTTTTTTCTTTTCAATTTCTGCCAGAACCTCTTCCAGTTTCCCTTTGGGTAAAAAAGTGGAAGCTTCCACTTTACGAATGGCGCAAGGAAGTTTAGCTGCTACAGGCGTTCCAAAAGTGTCTGTCAGGCTTTCCAGCTCAGCTAAGTGCTCTTCACAAATTTCTCTTTGATCGGGGCCCATAAAAGTGCCGACAAGTACCGCAAGGGGCTCTTGTCCCTCTTTCGTATCAATGCCGAGCTCCTCAGAAAAATCCTCATCTTCATTTTCATTTTCATGCATAGTCAAATTCCAATTTTAAGCCGTCAAAGCCAAGTTCAATATTTTTGGGCAAGCGTGCACTTGCTGTCTCATGATCAATTTCGTGGGCGAGGTGTGTAAAATAGGTCTTTTCTGCCCCCGCTTTTTGGGCAAAGGCGATCGCTTCTTGAATGTTGAAGTGCAAATAAGAAGGTTCATACCTTAAAGAGCTCAATACAAGAGCTTTGACACCTGAAAGATCTTCGAAAATCGTTTCTGGGTAGTTCCTGATATCGGAAATATAGGCAAAAGATCCCAACCGGTAGCCCATCACCGGCATTCCCGCTTGCTCATATTGCATAAATTGAAACTTCTCTCCTAAAAACTCGGCCGTTCCGCGCGCTTCATGGATCACTTGGAAATCGAGCTGTGCAGCAAGAGATAGACTCTGACTTTTATCTTGGAAAAGATACGCACAGCGCTTTTTGAGATCCACCCATGTGGGCTCAGGCACAAGGACAGGAAGGGCTTTTCGGGTCTGCAAATAATAGACACGGAGCTCATCAAGTCCGGCGATATGATCATAATGGGAATGTGTCAAAACCACCCCGTCGAGCTCATTGATCTTGAATTTTAGAGCTTGCCCGCGAAAATCGGGGCCACTATCGATCAGAATTTTTTTCTCACCAAGAGTCAGCAAACCTGAAGTGCGCCATCTTTGATTGCGCACATCGTTTGATGTGCAAACCGGACATGTGCAACCAATCAGCGGCACGCCTGCAGAGCCGCCCGTTCCCAAAAATAAAAAAGTGCCTGTCTTCATTCCAACATGATACGAAAAAACAAGACAGTTTCCACCAAAAAGAATATAAATCAATCATGAGAGTAGCAATTCTAGGTGGCGGGTTTGCCGGTTTAAGTGTCGCGTGGTATCTTTTACACTACACGCAAGGCTCTGCTGCCATTGATTTATATGATCCTGAGCCTATCGCCGGGGGTGCTTCAGGGATATCCTCAGGCCTTTTACACCCTTTCGGGGGAAAACAGGCCCGCCGTTCCTGGGAATCAGAGCGGTGCTTGAAAGAGACCCACAGACTCCTCACAGCGGCAGCTCAAGCCATTGGAAAACCGATGATCCTTTCCAAAGGCATTATCAGACCCGCTCTTTCAGACCAACAGATCACCGATTTCAAAATCGCAGCCGATCAAAATGAAGATGCCGAATGGTGGGACAAAAAAAAATGTGAAGACCACATTCGGGGACTAACACTTCCCCCAAATGGCGGCGGCCTGTACATCAAAGAAGGGCTCACCGTCGATGTCAAAACTTATCTACAGGGTCTTTGGCAAGCTTGTCTGATTCACGGCACGCAGTATCACCAAAAAGCAGTCATCACACAAGAAGCCCTCGAAGAATACGATAGAGTCTTAATTGCCATGGGGCCGCTGACAAAGAATTTCCCCCCTCTCAAAGATCTACCCATTTCCCCTGTGAAAGGACAAATTCTAGAACTAAAATGGCCAGGTGACGTCCCGCCTCTCCCCTTTAGTCTCATTTCTCAAAAATACATCATCATGAGCCCCGACCACAAAAGCTGTTATGTGGGAGCTACCTACGAACATAACTTCAACTCCCCCAAGCCAGACACAGCTCTTGCCATCCAGCAAATCGTGCCGAGCATCTCCCAGTTTTTCCCATCCCTTGCTGGCGCCGAAGTGCTCAATACCCGAGCAGCCTTTAGAGCAAGCTCTCCCAACCATCTCCCCATGGTAGGCAAAATCTCAGGCAAATTCTATTTTTTCACCGGCCTTGGCTCCAAAGGGCTCCTCTACCACGCCTGGGTCGGCAAACGTGTCGCCCGCGCGATGCTCTCCAAAGACCCCCAGCACTTCCCCGAGAAGATCCACAAAACGCTATAGCCTTAACCAAATAGCCTTTGCCAACAGCATGATTGGGAAAGTGTTACTCGCGTAGCGCTCCAACTTCTATCCGCACAGATTGCCGGAATCGGATAAAGATTCTCGCGAGAAGTTGAAGAAGAGCAGAAGTGGGAAGCTCAAGAGGGCAGCGAGCGGGATCAATAAAAAAAGCCCCTGCAAAATCACAACATTGGTAACAATTTGCCATTTTTCATTCAAAAATAAGGAGTCGTTCTGGCAATATCCTTAAAAATTTGATTAAGGAATCTATGGAAACTTCTTACACCCAATCCTCACTGCCACAGCTACACAATCTTCTACCCAACCAACAAACACCTTGGCAGGTTAGCACTAATACCTTCCAGAAAGTCCAGAGCGCTGGATTTCAGGATGGTTACAAGAAATGTGAAATCACCTCAAGTGACCCTGAGTGGGCCTTTATTCTGCGCTACTTTGAATGGCAGAAACCCTCGAATCGTTGCATTAAGAGAGTCTATTGCATCCATTCTCGGGAAATGACTGAGCAGTTTCAATCCACACTACCGATTATGGAAAAAGAAGCAGCAAATCCGGCTTTTGCTCCCAAATGGCAGCAGCAGGAAAGCAGAGCTTTAAGGGAAAATGTGCATAGACGTTGGAAAAAGATGACAGATCCCTATGCTTTTACATTAGAGGGCAATGGCCGCAAAGAATTTTTTAATCACATTAAAATTCTTCCCTTATGGCATGGCACCAAAAAAGAGATTTGCCAATCCATCTGCCAATCTGGCTTCACGTTCTTCGGCAAACAGGATCTTCTACAGGGCAAAAATGATCAAAATACAGATCTTGGCTATTTTGGTAGCGGGATCTATTTTACCAACAGCGCAAGGTACGCAGCTGAAATCTACAGTGACGGCAATCTTTTGCTTGCATGGGTCAGCATGCGAGAACCTTACCCTGTTGTGTCTCATGCCCCAAACCTCTTTCCCGATAAGCCAAAAGATATGGTAAGGCTCGAAGGACATGGCGCCTATCAAAATTATAATGCCCACCATATCCCAGTCATTCCAGTGGATCCCTCAAACAGTGTTATCTGTTATCCATGCAGCGATGGGGAAACGCCTCTATGCGACGAGATTGTTGTCTTTCAAAAATCTCAAACGCTGACCCGTTTTTGGATAGAAATTGACGTTGAGATCGTCAAATCACCCGAGGAGAAACTCACAGTAAATACAATCCTCCAAAAAGTTTTGAATCTTCTAGAGAATTCATTGATTTCAAACAATCCCCCACTCGCACAGGCGCTTGAAGAAAAGGCAGGTTCGCTCATTGCTTTAGATCCCGATCAAGCAATTTCCAAAAGCGATATGGAATTCTACCGCTGGACTCTCCAACTGTTTGATGAGAAAGGGCAAGTCAGGAGTTTTGTATCCAGAAAACTTCTCCCTCAGCCATCACCACAGCCTTTACAAAATAGTAATTCTCAACCTTCCAGCGCAGAAAAACTCCCAAATTTTAATCAACAAGCACTTCAGCCGTATCCAAATCACAATTTTCATTCGATTGATAATAATTCTTTACAGATGGTCCCTAAAATACCCAAAACAAACACGACATCTTCGCAAGAAAATCGGATCGAATTTGAAATAGCTCAACAGCCACCTATCCATTATTCTTCTATTAAATCATTTTCAATTAAAGAATTAAGAACTCTTGAGGGCCACTCAAGAGCAGCGAACGCTTTAATCCAGCTAAGTGACGGCACTCTCATCAGTGGAGCTGGCAAGGGTGACTGCATCATAAAACATTGGAATCCCCAAACAGGTGATTGCTTAAAAACTTTTCAAGGCCACCAAGGTTTTCTTAGAACTTTCCTCCAACTGACAGGTGAAACTCTCGCCAGTAGATCAGATGACAACACTATAAAAATTTGGAATCTACAAACTGGCAATTGCTTAAAAACTCTTGAAGGACATTCAGCTTGGGTTAGCACTTTCATCGTTTTAGCGGATGGAAGTCTTGCCAGTGGATCTTCTGATTACACTATAAAAATTTGGAATCCCCAAACTGGCAATTGCAAAAGAACTCTTGTAGGTCACTCACAAGCAATAAAGAAATTAATCCAGCTAAAGGATGAAACCCTTGCAAGTGGATCTTATGACAACACGATAAAAATTTGGAATCCCCAAACTGGCGATTGCATAAAAACTCTTGTAGGTCATTCAAGTTTAGTTGAGCTTTTAATCCAATTAGATGATGGAACCCTTGCAAGCGGATCTCATGACAACACGATAAAAATTTGGAATCCCCAAACAGGAGATTGCTTAAATACATGTGTAGGTCACCAAGCTGGAGTCACAGCTTTAATCCAGCTAGCAAATAAAACTCTTGTCAGTGGATCTTCAGACAAAACGATAAAAATTTGGAATCCTCAAAATGGCAATTGCAGAAAAACTCTTGTAGGTCACTCAGGTTGGCCCGTTGACACTCTTATTCAGCTAAAAGATGGTACCTTAGTCGGTAGAAACGATAGTTTTATAAAATTTTGGAATCTCGAAACTGGAGAGTGCTTAAAAGAGCTTTACGGATGCTCATCTTTAATCCAGCTAGCGGATGGCAGTCTTGCAATCGGATTTGACGATGAAACCATAAGAATTTGGGGTTAAGCAACTTCTATCCACGCAACCCGTCAGAATCGGAGAAAAAAATGTCGAAAGCGATCTATCACGGATTTGATAAACGTTACAACCTTTATGAAATGCAGGAACAGGGTATCCCTATAGACACCTTTGAAAAGCAAGCTCAAAGTGTGGCCTGTTTAGTCTCAAAAGAAAAGCTCATTCAAAATAATCACTATCCTTATTCTTACCAATTCATTTCTAATGCAATGACTCTCGAAAGACGCTTGGGAATAGACAGCGAAGCTAAATACGCTCAGGAACCCTGCTATGGTTTTGGCACAGCCTATTATGTAGGGAATAAGTATTATATGCTCACAGCAGGTCATTGCGTTTGTAAAAAGGGCTCACCTAAACTGGATGAGATCAGAATTAAAGCAAATCGCATCGTGTTTGGATTTTTCACAGAATCTAAGGGAGAATATAAGACTCAGTTTGCAAAGAATGAAGTCTATGAGATCGAAAGCGTTGTTGCTTATGAACACTCAAATGGACCTGATTGGGCCCTCCTTAAACTCAAGACCAAGGTTACTGGGCGAGATCCTCTAGAGCTCAGTTTTTCCAAGCTTAAGTTTGGTACACCGGTTTACATGATGGGATTTCCTTATGGAGCGCCGCTGAAATATGCAGGAGAGGCTAAACTTCTGAAGAAGCAAGACCCCAATTGGTTTGAGTGTGATTTAGATGCTTTTGGAGGCAACTCTGGCAGCCCTATCTTTGATGCAAATACCAACAAAGTGATTGGAATCTTGTGCGCTGGAAATAAAGATTTCGACACGGCATTGATTGGGACAAGCTACCATCATGTCACATACGGTGAAATACAAAAGAAGGGGTATGAAAGATGCCAGCGCTTAACCACAATAGAAAACGACATATCAACTTATATATCTGATTTCTCCTATACGCCGATTTCCTCTTACAAACCCAGTTACTCAACTTCTTCCTATTCTTCCTATGATTACAACTCACAGGCAAATGAAGAGGTCAATTGGGGGTTAGGCTGTTGTTTGTGTGTCACTGCCGCTTTTTGTCTTGCAAAACTTGTCGGGTAACAGTTTTTTTTCAGAAAAAATTGACAAATTATAAAGTTTAATACAATCTTTACGTCCAAAACAAAGAAAGCCCATGTATCCCGTAAAGAAATCCATTTATAATGGCTGTGACAACAGAGCTAACATTTTTGAGTTGCAGAACAAAGATGCAGACTTTGCTCAAACCCTTTATCAACAAGCGGAAAGTGTCGCTTGTTTAATAGAAGAGAGCCAGTTGATCAAAAAAGGATCATTTTTCATATTGCAGAATCCACCCTCACTCCGAAAGCGGTTCCATCTGAGTTCTCATGAACGTTTTGCTGAGGAACCTTCGGTAGGCTCTTGCACCGCTTTTTTGATAGATGAGAATCATGCAGCGACAGCAGCACATTGTGTTTGCTTCTCTGGATCTGATCAATTAAACAAGCGCCTCATTTCCAGTTTGCGTCTCATTTTCGGATTTCAAATGAAGGAAGATGGGTCTTATCCAACGGAATTTAATTGTTATGATGACGTTTATTCTATCCAATCAGTAACTGCTCATAAGTATGATAAAAAATCAGGTACCGATTGGGCTATCCTTGAACTGAATACTTACGTGTACGGGAGAACTCCCCTAAAAATTTGCTCCTATCCTGTGGATAAGGGTGATGAACTGTATATGTTAGGTTACCCTTCTGGAATACCCCTTAAGGTTGCAGATTGTTCAAAAGTTGTTTTGAACGAAGATGAGAAAGATTATTTTCAATGTGATATCGATGCTTTTCAAGGAAACTCAGGAAGCCCTGTCTTTTCAAGGACCAGTTACAAGGTCATAGGCATCTTATGCGGAGGCAATAAGGATTATGAATTTGGAAATAGGGGTCGTCAAGTCCACCATGTGACCCAAGATGATATTGCTGCAAGAGGCTACGAAAAATGTCAGCGGATGAATACGATTGCCTGGCTTACAGATAGATATGAATTTTCACAAGATTACCGTTCAGATCCCCGACAAGAATATTCAAATCCAGGATACGAGAAAAGGGAGGAATCTCCTTATGGCAATGGATTTACGATGACATATCAAGCTTTTATAGGGGCTGAAAAGAAACCATATCACCATTTAGGTGGAGATTATGGAAATGGCTTTGTGATTTTCATGAGTGATTTGGATAGATCCCTTAAAAAATATGAGCATCCAGGTTCTTTGCTTGAGAGACCTCAACAGCTGCAGGAATACTGGGCTAGCCACAACATTTAGGAGAAAAAAAAATGTCGAAAGCAATTTATAACGGAATGGATACGCGTCGCAACCTTTACGAAATGAAAGAACAGGGCATCGATATTGGTACTTTTAAAGAGCAGGCCAAAAGTGTGGCCTGTTTAGTCGAAAAAAGCAGCCTCATTAAAAAAAATGGCTACCTCTGTGCTTACGAATTTGCTACTCCTATAAAGACTCTCGGAAACGAATATAACCTAAACATGCAAGCTCGATTCCGTAATGAACCCTCTCCTGGGTTTGGCACAGCCTATTATATAGGTAATGAATATTACATGTTGACGGCTGGTCATTGTGTTTGTGATACAACAACGGGTCAACTAGATCATGCCCAAGTTAAAGCAACTCGAATCGTTTTTGGATTTCTAACAACATCAAAGGATACATATAAGACTCAGTTTAAGAAAGATGAAGTCTATAAAATCGAGAAGGTCGTTGACTATCAATGTTCCGCAACGGGAGCTGATTGGGCACTTTTCAAACTTAAAACCAAAGTTCAAGGACGAATCCCGCTAGACATCAGCTTTTCCAAACTTAAGATGAATACACCCGTTTACATATTGGGGCATCCTTGCGGAATTCCCCTGAAATATGCCGGAGACGCAAAACTTCTCAAGAAGAAAGACCCCAATTGGTTTGAGTGTGATTTAGATGCTTTTGGCGGCAACTCTGGTAGCCCTGTTTTTGATGCAAATACCAACAAGGTGATTGGAATACTGATTCGGGGAAATGAGGATTTTGACACGTCATGGACAGGCAGGAGAAGCTACCATCACGTCACCCCTAATGAAATAAATGTTAATGGTTATGAAAAATGCCAGCGCTTAAGCACCCTGGAGAGCACCTTAACAACATATGTTCCACCCCGCCCATCTACAAATAATACCACAAGCTCCTACACTTCAATCCCATCTTACAGCCCAAGTTACTCAACGACTACATTTAGTCCATCTCCAAGCTACCGGCCGCGAGCAGATCAAGACTTCAATTGGGGTTTATGCTGCTGCTTAACCTTCACAGCAGTCGTTTGCGCATTGAATCTGGGTCGGTAATGGATCTCAGTCACCAAACAGCAGGATGGGAAAAGGTTGCGTTGTCAAGATACAGAAGAAAACCTTGCTAACGCAACTGCATCCTTCCTATCATGTCTATCCTTCCTATCGTTACGCGCGTAACGACGCAACTTCGATCAACGCAACCCGTCAGAGTTCGCGGATATATTGTTGGATAATAGGATCGCTAGGATCATAGGATATTTTTTTTTGCTCAACTAGCTTGCTAAAAATCTCATAAGGATCATTTTTGTCTCCATCTTTGCGCAAAGTGGATTTATCATTAACGTAAAGATAGAGAATAATCGGGGGATTTTTTGAAAAAGTAAAAAATAAGCGGTACCTTTGTAACCCCTGTTTATACCTACGATATTTTCGAAGATTACCCGATAGCTGATATTCTTTTTTATCGGGATCATCTGGTATTACAGTTAGTGTGGCATTTCTTAAACGTACAGCAAACTTTACATCTTGATGTTGTTGGAATGATTCAGGATCTAAAGTTTCCTTTAGCTTTGTAACTTCTTTTTTTAAAGCATCAATCTTATCCGAATATAATCTATGAGCTTTAAGAAGATATTTATGACTCGTTTCCACCATCCACACCTCTCAGCAAATCGTCCCATTCTTCGTCCCAAATTTCTTTAAGATCTTTAAGTTGATTGGGATTTGTCATAGCATCTTTGAATATCGCTTCCACAAACAAATGAAATTTAGGATCTGATTCCAGGCTTGTTAAAGGATCGGAATAAATGAAAACGCCATTTTCTCTAACTTCAACAACGACATCTTCAAAATCAAAATGAGCGTCCTTGGGCAGGTCAATAGCTTTACTACCGCCGTGCTTAAATATTTTTTTTCGGTAAGTTTGGTATTTCATAGCATTCTACCCTTTGCCCTAAGTATACACAAAGTATATATTTATTTCAAGAAGAAATTGAGTATCGAGAACAGTGTAACGTAAGCCAAACAGCAGGATGGGAAAAGGTTGCGTCGCTACGCGCGTAACTTAGATCAACGCAACCCGTCAGAATCAGCGCAGGATTCCCGTGAGAAGTTGAAGAAGAAAAGAAGCGGGAAACTAAGCAAAGCAGCAAAAGGAATCAGGATGAAAAGGCCTTGCAACATCAAAACATTGAGGCCATCGCCTGCTCCATAACCTAAAACGGTCCACTTGAGCGCTTTAACGCAAAGCACATAGATAATGGCAAGCGGAAGAAGGGCAAAGATAAAATGCAGAAGATGTGTGAAAATATCGCGTCGGAAACGCTTTAAGAGTGTTTTTAGATCGAGATCTTTATTTTTTTCGATGAGCGGGGTGAAGAAAAACAACATGCACACAGCCGCGACAACAAGAAGAAGAAGGACAAAGTTTAACAAAAATGGGACAAAGGCCAGTAGTATTCCTGCAAAAGTGCCAAAAATCGGAATCGCTTTCACTAGCATGAGAAGGGCGAAGAGGATCGCGCTCACAATGGCTGTCAAAACAAGCGGAAAATAGAAATAAGAGGCAGGAAGCCAGTTTTTGAGATCAAAGAAAAAGCGCTTCTCCTTGGCGGGTTGGCATAAATCTGAGCCGCAAAGCATGAGAAGGAAGCACGTAATAAAAAAGGGGATGACAATCAGGGGAAGCTTTAACCAGTTGGGAGAATGGACAATAAAAAACTGGAAAGAGAGAAAAACGAGCCCTGACACAATCAGCACAAAGAAAATAGAGAGGAGCTTTTGAAGATTCAAAATCCCCTCACAAGAGCGATTAAATAACGCAGCGAGATCTTTTAAAGTCATACATTAACCTGAATTTGGGTTATTTTTCCTCGTAATCAGCGGATTCTTTTGAGGCAAAATCGCAATTTTTTGCGAAGCTCATAGCTGAAAGCGCTATTTGCGAGCAAAAAAGTGCGATTTGGACCACAAAAATCCCTGAGGATGAGGAAAAAGAACCCAAAACTCAGGTTAAACTACGGGGTCTATAAAAATATTCGGGACGCACAATGGGAGTCCCCTTACCATTTCTGGCATAAACCCGCTCGTAGACAATTTGAATTGCTGTCCCGACAGCGCGGCTTAAACCAAACAAGACAGTATAATACTCAGGATAATGAAATCCTGCAGCAGTTAATAATGTCCCAGAGATGGCATCGATATTTGTATAGGGATTGGCAATCTTTGGATTTTCTTTCAACACCTTTGGCCCCACCTTGCGGAGCATGAGAGCTGTGCGAACAAGTGGATGTTTGGGATAGTGTTTTTCTGCAAAGGCATATTGGATGGTAGCTCTTGGATCTTCGACTCTTAAAACAGCATGACCAAAACCAAAAATGAGCTGTTTTTTTGCCAATTTATCCCGCACAAGTCTTTCCAGATCGTCTTCTGTGGCGTTATCTCCGAGCGTTTTGAGAATCTCTGAGACAAAATGGAGCGTTTCCTGGTTAGCTCCCCCATGCAGATTGCCCGCTAAAGCACACATCGAAGCGGAAAATGATCCATACATGTCTTCATGACCCGATGCGACAGCTTTTCCCACAAACGTTGTGAGATTGCCCCCGCCATGATCGAAATGCAGAATATTAAAAAGCCTCAAAATATCGGGAAAGTTTTGATCAACTCCAGGTGCATTGAG
>CAZPPS010000002.1:0-137606 GCA_964588495.1 uncultured bacterium
AAAGTTTATACGAACCTCTATTTCTAAGTGGACCGATTTTTGGGGAGCAGGTCACCGCATACACGCATCAAGCCAAAAAGCCACGGCTAAAGTTTAAGAATTACGATAATTCATTGATCAGCAATATCTAAAACCCGAAACTCAGGTTAGTTAGTTTCTTGTGGGCGGAAAATTTCATGAATTATTAAAATTAAGGAACTTCTTAATATTGCGATAACATAGATTTGTTACATTAGTTAGCATCAATTTTAGGGAGTTTCAAAACATGAGCACAATTAGTGGAACAGGCAGTTCCTCATATTTTTCAAAATCCGATTTTTCTCAAGATTCAGATAGTGGAACGAGTAGTTCTCCATACGATTCAACCTCTGAGCATCATTCTAATTATGCTGATCAGTCTGGTTATTATTCTCAGTGTTCAGATGAAGATGATCTCAATGATTTGTTACAAGTCTGTCACAATGTTTTTGTTAAATGCATAAAAGATAATGAAATACAATTGATTCGAGTTGGTATAAATAATAAACTCATATCAGAGCCTACATCTCTTTTGTTTGAAGCTATGATTTATTGTCGTTACGAGATCTTTGAATTGATATTAGAAAGTGGCATTGAGATTACGCTATCAAAATGCAAAGGCCTGACCTTGCTGCATTATGCAATTAAGTTGTGGGACAGAGAGGGGTTTTATATCATGGAGGATCTGATTAGATTAAGGCCCGATCTTGTACAAGAGCCAACAATTGGAAGAAAACCACCTCTTCACTTTGCCGTTTACGTCAGCCGTAATCGTAACAATGAAGATCTCTTTATAGAGATCGTGAACCTGTTAATTCAAAATCACGCGGATCCTCAAGAGAAGGATGGGATGGGGAACACGCCTTTACACATCGCTATGCAAAGCAGGGAGAATTTAAGTCCCAATTTGGATGTTATTGAAATGTTAGTCCAGGCCGGGGGCGATTTGAACGTAGAAAATGATAAAGGTCAAACTCCTTTAGATAACGCAAAACGAAAAAATAAGGATTGGTATGAAACGCCTGAAGTGCAATTGCGTTTAGGGGCTCTTCAAAATAAAAATCTCGGTGCTTGACCGCATTTCGTGTCCAAGCGAAATGCAAAGCAGAGACGCGCGAGATGGAAAGAAATTTTTTTCCCCTCTCTGCGTCTTTGAGTCTTTGCTCTCTTTGCGTTTTATTATACATTCGGACACGGAAGCACGGGTTGGTCACGGTCACGGTCTCGGTCACGCACGGGGAGCAAACTATTCTTCTTTAGAGTGCTCCGGGCTCCAGCGCCATTCGCGCAGCTCGGGCATATCCTCGCCATGCTCGCGGATGTACCGTTTGTGGTCCATCAGCTTTTCGTGGATCGCCTGTTTGGCATAGGCCGCTCTGACCTGTAGCTTGGGAAGGCGATCGATAACATCAGAAACCAGATGGAATCTGTCGAGATCGTTCATGACAACCATGTCAAACGGTGTGGTTGTGGTCCCTTCCTCTTTATAGCCCCGTACATGCATATTGTTATGGTTGTTGCGCTTGTAGGTTAGGCGGTGAATCAGCCATGGGTAGCCATGGTAGGCAAAAATGATCGGCTTATCTTTCGTGAAAAGCTCGTCAAATTCGACGTCAGTTAAGCCGTGAGGATGCTCTGATTTGGGCTGGAGTGTCATCAGGTCGACGACGTTGATCACCCTCACTTTGACCTCAGGGACCAGTTTTCTTAAAATTTCCACGGCAGCTAACGTTTCAAGGGTGGGAACATCTCCGCAGCAGGCCATGACAACATCGGGCTCAACCCCTTTGTCATTGCTTGCCCAATCCCAGATTCCAATGCCCCGTGCGCAGTGTTTGATCGCCTGATCCATAGTCAGCCATTGAGGCTGCGGCTGCTTGCCTGCCACGATCACATTGACGCAATTGCGGCTTCTCAAACAATGATCGGCAACACTCAAAAGTGTGTTGGCATCGGGGGGGAAATAGACGCGGATGACGTCGGCCTTTTTATTCACCACGTGATCGATAAAACCGGGATCCTGGTGGCTAAAGCCGTTATGGTCTTGTCTCCACACATGGGAAGATAAAACATAGTTTAAAGAAGCAATAGGACGTCTCCAAGGGATGTGACGGCAAACTTTGAGCCATTTGGCATGTTGGTTGAACATGGAATCGATAATGTGGATAAAGGCCTCATACGAAGTAAAAATTCCATGGCGCCCTGTGAGCAAATACCCTTCTAGCCACCCTTCACAGGTATGCTCGCTCAAAATTTCCATCACCCTTCCTTCGGGAGAAAGGTGGACATCGTCTTTGGTGATCGGCTCCATCCAGACACGGTCGGACACTTCAAAAACGCTTCCTAAACGGTTAGAAGCCACTTCATCGGGGCCCATGACTCTGAAATTGGCGTTATCCATGTTCAATTTCATGATATCGCGCAAAAACATCCCTAAAGATTTGGTCGTTTCGGCCATATTTTTGCCAGGTTTTGAGACATCAATGGCATAATCTTCAAAATTAGGCATTTTCAAGTCTTTCAGTAGCAGGCCGCCGTTGGCATGGGGATTGTCTCCCATTCTACGTGTCCCTTTGGGGGCAAGCTCTGCAAGTTCAGGGCGCAATTTCCCTTTTTCATCAAATAACTCTTCAGCTTTGTAGCTTTTGAGCCACTCCTCGAGCAATTTTATGTGATCACGCGTCATGTCGGAAAAAGGAACTTGGTGAGAGCGCCAGAAATCTTCTGTTTTTAAGCCATCCACCACTTTCGGACCTGTCCACCCTTTGGGGGATCTCAAGATCAAAATGGGCCAAATCGGCCGTTCTGTTTTTCCATTTTGGCGTGCCTCTTTTTGAATCGAAGCAATCTCCGCGATGATATCATCCAGTGTGGCTGCCATTAGCTGGTGCATACTCTCAGGATCAGAGCCTTCCACAAAATAGGGTTTGTAGCCATAGCCGATAAAGAGTTTTTCCAGCTCATTCTCGCTCATCCGCGCAAGAACTGTAGGATTGGCAATTTTGTAGCCATTGAGATGCAAAATCGGAAGGACAGCTCCATCGCGTGCCGGATTTAAGAACTTGTTGGAGTGCCAGGCAGCCGCAAGGGGGCCAGTTTCAGCTTCACCATCGCCCACAACGCAGGCAACGATCAATTTGGGATTATCAAAAGCCGCTCCATAAGCGTGAGAGACCGAATAGCCAAGTTCTCCCCCTTCATGAATCGAGCCTGGAGTTTCAGGGGCGACGTGGCTTGGGATGCCGCCTGGAAAGGAAAATTGCTTAAAGAGCTTTTGCATGCCCTCTTCATCTTGCGTGATGTTGGGGTAATATTCGGTATAAGTCCCTTCGAGATAGGTGTTGGCAACAAGAGCGGGACCTCCATGACCAGGACCTGCAATAAAAATCATGTCGAGATCATTTTTTTTGATGATCCGGTTGAGATGGACATACATAAAATTGAGGCCGGGAGTGGTCCCCCAGTGGCCTAAAAGCCGTGGTTTGATATCAGATTTAGAGAGGGATTTTTTCAAAAGAGGGTTATTTAAAAGATAGATCTGACCCACAGACAGATAGTTGGCTGCGCGCCAGTAAGCATTCATCTTCTGCAATTCTTCTTTGGAAAGAGCTTCTTGTTTTTCTTTTGCGAGTGCAAGCGTCATAGTTTTCTCCACTTTTAATTGAGTGCATGCGCTTTGCCTAAGAAAGTGTCAACTCTTTTTTTCGAATCGTTGCCGGAGAATCATGGCTATGGCAATGAGAAGTCCAAGGGCAACTAATGATAGGATGATTTGGGTGTTAAAGACCTTCGCTGTCGTTAAAGGTTCGTCGTTCACGATCATTTCTCCAATGCCAGCTCCTGCTTGTGTAAAAACGTAGGCAATTGGGATGACCCCGACAAAGGTTGTCCATAAAAAAGTCCGAAAGGGGACCTGAAAAATGACAGCAGAGACATTGATAAGCCAAAAAGGGACAAGAGGTATGAGGCGCAAAAAAATAAGAAAGCCCCAGGCATTTTTTTTAAATCCTTCTTCCATCTTCGCTAAACGGGAGCCTGTGATCTTTTTTAGCCGCTCTTTAAAAGCAGTGCGGGCCACCAGAAAAATGCAGGCAGCGCCCAGCGTTGTTGACAGAACAACATAAAGGGTGCTTAAGGGGAGAGGGAATAAAAAGCCTCCAATCAGTGCGAAAATGGCGTTTCCGGGGAATGAAACAGATCGGAAAATAGCATAAATCAAAATAAATGCGACCGATGCCTTGATAAAATGCATTTCGACCAGCTGTTTCATATGCTCTTTGGCTTCATAGAGTGTCTTCATAGAAAAATGGCGATGGAGGGCAAAGAAAATAAGAGCTACAAGCACAAGGAGGACAATTAAAGGTATAAATGGAATAAAGCGTTTCATTGTTCTTCACTGCATCTCAAAAATTTGGAAGGAAAGCAACTAAAATTTGCTAAAAAACTCAGGTCGGCCTACGGTGACGTTATGGTCAAAATATTTTTATTTTTTGTTTTAGTATTGCTGGCGGGCTGCGAAAAGGAAACGATTGTGGTGGAATCAGTCCGTCCTGTAAGGGCCATACAGGTTAATTTAAGCGGAGCTGAAGGACAGCAGATTTCATTCCCTGGAACTGTCAGAGCAGCGCAGCGGGCAGATCTTTCATTCCGTGTTGATGGTGTGGTGATCCTTCGCGATATTACAGTGGGACATATTGCCCAAAAAAATGAGCTTCTGATCCAGCTCGATCCGCGTGAATATGAAATTGCCCTTAAAAAGGCGAAGGGCAAGCGGGATAGCATCCAAGCGCAGCTAGATTTTGCCCGAAGAGATTCTGAGCGGATGCAAAATATCTACAAAAAAGATCCAGGAGCCATCAGCGAGAGTATGCTCGATCGAAAAAAAGAGCAGATCAATCAATTTCAAGGTGAGCTTGAGGTAGCTGATGGAGAAGTGCAAAAAGCAGATGATGATCTAGCTTATACACAATTAAAAGCCCCTTTTGACGGCGTAGTAGCGGCCATTTATGTCGAAAATCACGAACAGCTCAGAGCTAAGCAGCCCGCTCTCCGTTTTTTGGATATTGCTGAAAGGGAAATGGAAATCCAGGTTCCTGAAAAATACATCAATGCGTTCATCGATAAAAAGTTGGAGCTGGAATTTCAGGTCAAACTCGATGCTTTTGCAGGGAAAGTTTTTTCTGCCTCGATTAAAGAGATTGGCACCGAAGCGTCCGCATCTACGTTAACGTATCCTGTCACGTTAAGTGTTCACAATATTCCTCTCGATTATACCCTTCTTCCTGGAATGAGTGGCCAGGCATTTCTGAAACTGCCGAAAGCTACTGTTGAAAAAGTGATCCTGATTCCTAAGAGTGCCATTTTCACAGACAATTTGCATGCAGACGCTGTGTGGGTCATCAATACAAAAACTGAAAGGGTTCACCGCAAAGCCATCCGTGTCAAGAGCTCCTCTTCCGATTGTGTGGAGGTATTGGAAGGGCTTAATGACCGGGATTGGATTGTCATTGCAGGGACCAGCTTCTTAAGCGAAGGGCAAAAAGTGATTATCGAGAAGGAAAACGCTCGATGCGGAAGCTGATTGAGTTTGGTCTTCAAAACAAAGCCTTAATGGCCCTCATCACGGCGATCATTCTCATTGGAGGAATCTTCAGCTTTTTTGCTCTAGGCCGTCTTGAGGATCCCCCTTTTAGTGTAAAATCTGCCCTTGTCATTACTCAATATCCCGGAGCTAATCCAGAAGAGGTGGAGCAGGAGGTGACAGACCGTCTAGAAACCGCTATCCAGCAGCTACCGCAGGTCAAACACATCTACTCCATGTCCCGAGAGGGACTTTCATACATTAAAGTCGATATTAAAGACCGCTATTGGGCAAAAGATCTTCCACAGGTTTGGGATGAGTTGCGCAGAAAGGTGAACGACACAGCCCCTTCACTTCCACCAGGAGTGGAAACGCCAAGGGTGGTCGATGATTTTGGTTTTGTGTTTGGTTTTTTGCTTGCCATCACAGGGGAGGGATTTAGCTACGCCGATCTTGAAGATATCGCAGAGAATATCCAAAAGCAGCTCTATTTGGTTCCCAATATCGCCCGAATTGATCTGTGGGGTGTGCAGCAAAGGGTGATCCATTTAGATGTTTCCAATCAGAAACTCTCTGAGCTGCGCATTTCACCGCAAACCATCTTCGATCTTTTGAATAAACAAAATATGGTGGTGAACGCAGGTGCGCTCGACCAGGGACAAATCCGTTATCCGATGCACATCACAGGGGAATTTAATGCCCCTGAGGAGATTGCAGGGCTCATCATCACTCCACGCACAAATGATCTTTTCCAAAATGCCCTTTTAGAAGAGCAAACTAAAAAAGTGGGAAGTGAATCATTTTCTCAGGCCATTGCGAGCAACTCCAAGAACAAATTTACCCTTGGAGATATTGCTAAAACCACTGTGGGCTACCAAACGCCTCCTGTCAAAATTCTCAAATTCAATGGTCAGGATGCTGTTGGAATACAAATTGCCGGAACAGAAGATAGCAATATTGTGGAAGTGGGAAGGAATCTCGATGCCAAGCTCCAAAATATCCAGGCAAGCCTTCCCGTAGGGGTTGAGATCCATAAGATCTCGTGGCAATCAGAGATTGTCGATGAATCGGTCTCTAGCTTTGTGATCAGCATGATCGAAGCGATCATTATCGTTTTAGTCGTTCTTCTGATCCCAAGCGGACTCCGGATGGGGGGAATCATCGGTCTTGGACTGATTCTGACCATCCTTGCGACACTTCTCTATATGTATTTCATGAAAATCCCTTTAGAACGGATGTCTCTTGGAGCTTTGATCATCGCAATGGGAATGATGGTGGACAACTCCATTGTGATCTCAGATGGGATTGCTGTGAATTTACGTAAAGGGATGAAACCTTTTGAAGCGGCCATGCGAGCTGCAAAAGCCCCCGCTCTTCCCCTTCTTTTTGCCACAATCATTGCGATCATGTCCTTTTTTCCTATTTATGCTTCAGAGGGCTCTACAGGGGAATATTGCAGAACTCTTTTCATCATCGTTGCAGTTTCTTTGTTAATCAGTTGGTTTGTGGCTCTTTTAATGACGCCGCAACATTGTCTCTGGCTTTTGCCAAAAGCCAAAGTCGAGTCAGAAAAAGATGAATTTCACACCCCATTTTTCAATAGTTTCAGAAAAGCCTTATATGGTGTTTTGGATCATAAAATTGCTGTGTTGATTTTACTTGTAGGGCTCCTTGCCCTTTCCTTTTTCGGCTTTAAATTTGTCACACAGCTTTTTTTTCCTTTTTCTACAAGACCGCAGCTGATGGTCGATTATTGGGCTCCTGCCTCGACGACAATTCAAGAAGTTGCTCTAAGAACCTCTGAGATGGAAAAAACATTCAGCAAAACCGATACTGTCACCTCAGTTTCCAGTTTCATTGGGGCTGGCCCTCCAAGATTTTACCTGCCCGTCGATCCTGAATTCATTTTCCCAAACTATGCTCAGCTGCTTGTTAATTTTAAAAAATACAAGGATATCGATCCCTTTATTGAGCAAAATAAGGAGTATCTTCAGAAGAATTTTCCGGAAGCTTTGATCCGGATTCGAAAATTTAATGTGGGCCCAGGAGATGCCTGGAAGTTTGAACTCCGCGTTTTAGCCCCTCCCAATGCAAATGGAGCTGTTTTGAGACAAACAGGAGAGGCGCTTTTGGGTAAAATCCGCAAATCTCCCCTTGGAACCGATTGGCGGCTCGATATTATGAACCCGATCAGAGAATTGAAGTTTGAGTATGATCAAAAAAGGGCACGCTCTGTTGGGATTTCAAGAAAAGATCTCGGAAATGGGCTCCAACGGAGCTACGATGGCTTAAATGTGGGTCTTTATCGGGAGAAAAACAAACTTTATCCGATCCAGCTGCGCAGCAGTGAAGAAGAGCGTAACAATCTCATTTCCCATTTAGATACTCTTCCCACAAGGGGAGAGGCACAAGTGAGTTCAGTGCCTCTATCTCAAACGATCAATAGCTCTGAATTTGTTTGGCAAGAGCCCTATGTTCTCCGTTGGGATCGGCAAAGACAGGTAGCCATCCAAGGCTCACCCATTTTGAGCTCCACCTTTCCCGATCTTAAAAAAAGTGTCATCGGAGAAGTCGAAAATTTCCCTCTGCCGAAAAACTATTCCCTTTTTTGGGATGGAGAAGAAGATAGCAGCTCAACTGCCATAAAACAGCTTCTGCCCGGAATTGTTCCCACAATTATTGTCATTTTGCTCTGTCTTGTGGCCACTTTTAAAGATTTTCGCCCCCTCATGGTGATTCTACTGACGATCCCTTTTGCGTTCATTGGGATTACGGCAAGTTTACTTATCTTCAACGTCCCTTTTGGCTTCATGGCCCTTTTAGGAGCCATGAGCTTGGCCGGAATGATGAATAAAAATATCGTGGTTTTGCTAGATGCGTGTAATGAAAATATTGCCAAAGGAATGGACCCCTACCACGCCATTGTAGAGGCCTCTGTTCAGAGAGCGAGGCCTGTGATGTTGGCAGCAGGAACGACCATTCTTGGGGTGATTCCCCTTCTTAAAGACGTATTTTGGACAGGTTTAGCAGTTGCGATTATGGGAGGCTTAGCCGTTGGCTCCCTTTTGACTCTAGCAGCTGTCCCGCTTTTTTACACAATCGTTTATCGCCTCAAGAGGCCTACACAATGAAAATTGCCTATTTTTTAATCTTTCTCGCGATGGCAGGCTGTATCCGTGTAGGTCCTGACTATAGCCCCCCAGCAACTCAACAAGAAACTAATTGGACAGAACACTCAGAAGCGCTCATTCCAAATCCGCAGGTCCCAGCCTGCTGGTGGTACGCTTTTGGGGATGAAACTTTAAATGAGATCATTGCTTACGCACTCATTCAAAATTACACTGTAGAAGCTGCTGCCGATCGGATTATCGCAGCCCGCGCCAATTTAGGTTTTGCTATCGGGGAGTGGTTTCCACAAACATTTCAGCTCGAAGCGTCAGCAATCCGGTATCATTTAAGTAAAAATGCCCCCAATGCTTCCATGATTAATAGAGACTATTGGGATCTTATTTTAGGCCTGCGCGTGAATTGGGAAATCGATTTTTGGGGACGCTACGCGCGGGGGATAGAGGCTGCCTATGGAGAATATGTAGCCTCCATAGATGAACTTCAAGATATTCAGCGGCTTTTAATTGCCGACATTGTCACAAACTATGTGCAGCTCAAAACCATTATCAAACGGATAAAGACGCTAGAAATTAACATTGCGATCCAACACAGAAGCTTTGAAATTACCGAAGTGCGCTTTGAAAGCGGCTACGAATCGCAGCTCGATAATGTACAAGCCGGAGCCCTTTGGAAAGAGACAGAGGCCCGAAAAAATGTTCTAG
This sequence comes from uncultured bacterium, assembly GCA_964588495.1. GTDB lineage: Bacteria > Chlamydiota > Chlamydiia > Chlamydiales > JAAKFR01 > CAVPKN01. The sequence continues at coordinate 9,430 of CAZPPS010000002.1, forward strand.
AGATAGAAAAGAAACGGTTTTACACAACGATCGCTCTTCTTTTAGGGCTCACCCCAGAAGAATTGGCCTGTTATTTTGATGTGGAACTCGGCCCCCTTCAGGTGCCTAGAGAGGCAGAAATCAGCTTTCCTGCCCAAATTTTGTGCCAAAGACCCGATTTACGGAGAAGTCGCGATCTGATCTTTGCCCAAAATGCCCGTGTTGGGATTGCTGTGAGTGATTTATATCCGCGGATCTCGTTCACAGGCTTTATCGGTTTTGAATCGACCGGCAAGGATTTTTTAAGTAAAAGCAGCCTCACCTTTTTCTACGGCCCCTCGATTGTGTGGCCCTTTTTCAGCTTTGGCCGCATCCAAAATCGGATTAAGGAGCAATACGCCTTGCTTGCCAATCAAATCGCTCTCTACCGCAACCAGACCCTAACAGCCTTTAAAGAGGTGGAAGATGCTCTCACCTTCTTTGTCAAAGCGATGGAAGAGACCAAAAACCTAGAAGAAAGCTACGCCTTTGCCAAAAGATCGGTCGAAATCTCCACCCTTCAATACCAAGAAGGGATTGCCGACTACTCAAGGGTGCTCAACTCCCTCCAACTCCAAGTCAATGCCCAAGACCGCCTCGATCAGGCCTACGGCGATATCGGCCTTGCCTTCGCCTCCATCTACCGCGCCCTTGGCATCTTTTCCCCCTGCTGCCCCTAGTCATTCATGCAATTTCAAGATAAAATCTTGAAATTGCATGGTCTTTCGGATAAAATTAAGATATGTACCTCCATCGTAAACTAGAACAGCCTCTTAAAGAGGCATTGAATCAATTTCCTGTTGTCCTTGTGACGGGAGCTCGGCAAGCGGGCAAATCAACTTTACTGCAGCACTCTTTGAAAGGGTATCACTATGTCACCTTCGATGACATTTTAGTCCGGCAATTGGCAGCTTCAGATCCTGCGCTTTTCCTCAAAACATATAAGACCCCGTTGATCATTGACGAGATTCAATATGTCCCCTCCATTCTCCCTTACATCAAGATGAGAGTTGATGCAGATCGCCACAACTACGGACAATACGTGCTGACAGGTTCCCAGGTTTTTCCTCTCATGAAAGGAGTTTCAGAGTCTTTGGCAGGAAGGATTGCGATCTTTCAGCTCTACCCGTTGGACTGGGAGGAAATTCGGGACAAGGATCTCTATGATGAAATAAAAGTTGCTGAGCAGATGTTAAAGGGATTTTATCCCGAATTCCAGGTTCAACCTCAGCTCAATCCCAAATTTTGGCATAGCGCGTATCTCTCAACTTATCTTGAACGGGATCTTCGGGCGATGCGAAATATTCAGGATTTGGGACAATTTCAACGCTTTCTTGTGTTATTGGCTGCCCGCGCAGGTCAACTTCTTAATTTGAATGAGATAGGAAAGGAATGTGGGATTTCTCAAACCACGGCAAAAGACTGGTTGGTGCTTCTTCAGGCGACATCGATTGTCTATGTACTTGAACCTTATGCGAGAAACTTGACAAAGCGGGTTATTAAGACCGCCAAACTCTTTTTTGTCGATACAGGTCTTCTCTGCTATCTCTTACGTATCGAAAATGCTGAGCAGTTGATCTTTTCCCCCTTTTCAGGACATGTATTTGAGAATATGGTTGTTATGGAAAGGATCAAACGTTTTGCGGGAAAAGGGGAGAGGGCGCCCTGCTATTTTTACCGCACAAGTGCTGGTCTTGAAATTGATCTCTTGCTCGATTATGGAGACCATTTTGATGCTTTTGAGATCAAATTTTCAGCGACGCCCAATCAAGAAATGACCCGCTCCCTGGCTCAGTTTAAAAATGAATTTCCCGTGAAAAAAGCAGCGCTTCTCAACCTCAGAAAAGAGATGCTACCATTTTCGAATGGAGTCGTAGCTGAACACTGGAGCTCATTTTAAGCTTGGCCTGTAAATTGCTATAAACAGGGGTGGCAAGCGATAAAAGGTATTACGTCGTTAGAAGGACGGGAGAGAAAATAGAGGAGCCCATTTGGCGCAAAACGGCTCTCTTTTTTTTGTTTACTTCTAAAATGGGGAGGCCGTTTGGCTTTCTACTTGCGGAATTTCCCTTTTTTTCGCAGTTGATCGGCTGGTGGTACAGAAAGCCTTGGACCCGAAAAATGATTCCCGATTTTGTGAAGAGATTTGGCATCAATACCGCCGAATTTGAGCAACCGGTTGAGTCTTACCCCTCTTTCAATGCCTTTTTTGTTCGTGCTTTAAAAAAGGAGTGCAGACCTTTAGCAAATGGGGCCGTTATGCCAGCAGATGGGCGGTATCTTTTTTATCAGGACATTTCTATCGCTGATAGTTTTGTAGTGAAAAACAAAAAGTTCTCGGTAGAAAAAATCATTGGAGATGAACAGCTTGCAAAATCCTACTCACAGGGGAGTATGGTTCTTATCAATTTGTCTCCTTATGATTGTCACCGTTTCTATTTTCCATGCGACTGCATACCGGGCCCTTCCCGTCTGATCAACGGTTTTCTTTACCCCACGCATCCATTACTCCTTGTACGAAATATCGCAGCTCTTAGCGAAAACAAGCGGATGATCACCGAGCTTAAAACGGAAGTTTATGGAACCATTCTTTTTATTGAAATCGGCGCCATGGCTGTCGGTTCTATTCACCAAACCTACGAACCTGGTAGACCCTATAAAAAAGGGGACGAGAAAGGGTATTTCTCTTTTGGCGGCTCCTCGCTGATCCTTTTATTCGAAAGAGGTAAGATTGAGCTTGCGTCAGACATTCTAGCTCACACGTCAAAGGGTATGGAAACGCTTTGCCGTTTGGGGGAGTCCCTCTCAGAATTTTGACACGGGCACGGGCAAGGGCACGGGCAGGGGAATTTTCGGTGAGATCTGTTGTTCTTGCAAAAAATGTGTAAAGATGAAAAAAAGGCTGCATGTATTTGACAGACTTTGAGATTCAAAGCCCTCCGTTTGTCTATCCGCAGCAGGAAGGGTTGGAATTGATGAAGGAGCTCCATAATCTCATGGGGCAGGATGTTTCTGAAAGAATGGATCGGGTCTGTTGCAAGCCGGACAAAATTGGGAAGCGGCAGACGGTTATTACCAATGAATGGCTGAAGATTGGACGGGGATTTGGGGAGAGGGGGCGCTTTTATCAGACTTTTGTCGATGAAGTGTTCCAGAAGTTTTATCCGGAAGGTTTAAAAGCTCCAGAAGAGATTATCCATGTGACGTGTACAGGCTACCATTCGCCCAGTAGCGCGCAGAAAATTGTTTTGGAGCGGGGTTGGCAGGAGGAGACTTTTGTGACACATGCCTACCACATGGGATGTATGGCAGCCCTTCCTGCACTCCGAATCGCCCTTGGAAGTATCAGACGCGCCTTTAACCGGGTCGATATTGTCCACACAGAGCTTTGCTCGCTCCATATGAATCCGGCCCTTCATGGTGATGATCAGCTTGTGGCGCAGAGCCTTTTTGCGGATGGTTTGATCAAATATTCGTGTGTGCATAAGCCCAATAAAGCTGCGCTAAAAGTTTTAACTGTTTACGAGGAGTTGATTCCCGATACCGCTGACAAAATGAAATGGGAATGTGAAGATTGGGGTCTTAAAATGACTTTGGCCAAAGAAATCCCGATTTTAATTGGGAGATCCATTCATTCTTTTGTCCAAAAGTTGGAGCAAAAAAGCGGAGTTGATCTTGAGAAGGCTCACTATGCGATTCATCCAGGAGGGCCCAAGATTATTGAGATGATTGGAAAACAGCTCAATCTGTCCTGCTCACAATTAAAAACTTCTGAGAAAATTCTTTACGAACATGGCAATATGTCCTCGGCAACATTGCCCCACATCTGGGATCAGATGCTCCGTGACCCTGAAATTAAACCGAATAGTCATATCGTGGGGCTCGCTTTTGGCCCCGGTCTTTGTATGGCAGGCGCTGTCCTGCAAAAGGTGGAAGTATGAAATGGATCTATCTCACTTTAATCCCTTTTCTTGTACAAGCAGTTGTCATTGGATATGATGAGTTTCACTTTCATATCAAGAGGGGACTGCCCCGCTGGGAAAGAATTGGCCATCCTTTAGACACTTTCAGCGTTGTTTTGTCTTTGGCCTTTGTTCTGATTTTTCCTTACACCAAATCGTGGCTAATTCACTATATTATCCTTGCCACCGTTTCGTGTTTGCTCGTCACAAAAGATGAATTTGTCCACAAAGAGCACTGCGATGCCAAAGAGCAATGGCTCCATGCCCTTTTGTTTCTCAACCACCCTCTTGTCTTGATCAGTTTGGGTCTTTTGTGGGCAGATGGGGGATTTAAATCCTTTTTGATTGTGCAGCTGGGCTTTGCAGCGTGCTTTTGTCTCTATCAACTCATTTACTGGAACCTCATATGGAAAGAAAAGTAATCAACAACGCCTTCTACGATGATTTGGGAAGCAAATGGTACGAAGCTGACGATCATCCTATCGCATTATTACGTGCCGAGAATAGGGCCAGAGCCCCTTGGGTTGCAGACAAAATCAAACAACATTTCAAAGAAAAGAAATGCAACGTCCTTGACATGGGCTGTGGGGCTGGTTTTTTGAGTAATACTCTTGCTCAAAAGGGGTTTCAGGTCACAGGAATTGATCTTTCTGAGGGAAGTTTGTCGGTTGCTCGGGAAAATGACACAACAGGGACAGTTTGCTATCAACATGCCGATGCCAATGCGCTTCCTTTTAAAGCGGCCCAATTCGATATCGCCTGCGCGATGGATGTTCTAGAACATGTCGAATCGCCACTCCAGCTGATCACAGAAGCTGCGCGTGTCCTTAAAAGCGGCGGAATGTTTTTTTTCCACACGTTTAACCGCAACTGGTTCAGCTATCTTTTTGCCCTTAAAGGAATGGAATGGTTTGTCCCCAACATGCCGGCCAATATCCATCTCTACCGGCTCTTTATTAAGCCAAGGGAGCTTGCCGATCATTTGAAGAATTGCTCTTTCCAAATCTCAGAAATCCATGGCCTGATGCCCACCATCGACAAAGCTTTCTTCAAACTTTTGATGAAAAGAGAGATCCCTTCCGATTTTTCCTTTAAAATTGTCCCCTCTTTGAAATGTGGCTACATGGGCTACGCAATAAAAAATTCGAAAATGATTTTTGGCGCAAGGTGAGTTCAAGCTTGGGTTTTTTGTAACCATCTCCTAGAATAACCGCTGATTTTTAGGAGATTTCATCGCATGGACAAACCACACCCCATCCCAGAAGGCTATCATACAGTGACCCCTTATCTGATCGTCAAAGGGGCCGATCAAGCCATTGAATTTTATAAAAAAGCTTTTGGGGCGATCCTTTTAGAGAGACATCCCGCTCCTGATGGCCGTGTGATGAATGCTGCCATGAGAATTGGCAATTCCATTGTGATGCTCTCAGATGAATTTCCAGAAAGTAGCTGCGGCGTGGGTTCTCCAAGTACAGTAAAAGGGAGCACGGTGATGTTGCATCTCTATGTCGAAGATGTGGATGCTTTTTTTGCGCAGGCACAAGAAGCGGGGGGCAAAGTGAAAATGCCTCTTTTGGACGCTTTTTGGGGAGACCGTTATGGCCAGCTTGAAGATCCTTTTGGCCATATCTGGTCGATGGCAACACGCATTGCCGATCAGACACCCGAAGAGGCCAAAGCCAAGGCGGACGAATTTTTGCAAAGTTTAAAGCCGGAATAGTCAGGTTAATATGGCCAAACTCTATTTTCGTTACGGGACAGTTGGTAGTGCAAAGACCCTCAATTTGTTAGCTGTTGCCCACAATTACCGCCAGCAGAATAAAAAAGTCTTGCTGGTCAAGCCAGCTCTCGATGTCAGATTTGGGAAAAGTCATATCAAATCAAGGGCAGGACTGGAACAAGTGGCCGACATTTTGGTGGAACAAGACACTAATCTTTTTGAGCATAACTTTTATGGAGTGGACTGTCTTTTAGTCGATGAAGCACAATTTCTCCCAGAAAGTGTGATCGATCAGCTCCGTGCCATCACTTATAGACTCAATATTCCAGTTATTTGTTACGGCCTACGCTCTGATTTTCGCACAAGGCTCTTTATAGCCTCCAAAAGATTGATGGAGCTTGCCGATTCTATCGAGGAGATTAAAGCCACCTGCTACTTCTGTAATAAAAAAAGTATCGTGAATCTCAAACATGTCAACGGCAAAGCCAACATTTCTGGCCCCACGATCCAGCTGGGCGCTGAAGAGACCTATTTCCCCGCCTGCTACGGCTGCTACTCCCACCAGCTCCAAGATGCCGGCGAGCTATCGGTCTGCGCAACAGTACCTTAACCTTCCTGGAGTGCGGGGATTATTCGCCATCTGCCTAAATCTGAGCATCCTAAGTTTTTCAACACACCCCAGTTTTCTTGCCAATTGAAGGACCGCGAAGAATCGCCGCATTCCAGGAGAGCTTTTCTTAATTATCCTTTATTAAGTCACTCATTTTAAAATACTTTTTTTCTGAATTGTATAATTTTGTTTTGAATCATATTAGAAAATATGGAGATAATAACTATATGAGAGTTTGAATACTAAGGATTTATAAAAATCGGGTCATGCATAGGCGCTGGCACGGAGGAGGAGTTATGAAGGACAGAGGCGCAATCAATATTCTAGATGCCCTGGAGAATCTCAACACTCTAGTCGATGCCAAGTCGCTCGATGAGATTGAGGTGACAGATGATTCCCTATTGATCTCCCACAAAGAAGAGGGAAATGGGGTTTTCTGGATCAAGGCAGGTCCTGATGAACAAACCCTTGTTGCCATTCGAAATACCTTCCGCTCTGTCCATACTTATCTCCAAACGTTTTATTCCCGCATGAAAAGTGGGGGAGACACCAAGCGCCTTGTAGAAGGGATCAACACCATCATGGTCCTTGTCGGCGAATCTGTGAAAAATCTGGAGAAAATCGGACTCCTCTTTGCCGAGCGGGTCAGCGATATTGACGAGTACAAGGAGCTGCAACATTTCTATAAAAATCGGGTGATCAAAGAATCCTTCAAAGAATTTGCCATGAGGCCGATGCCCAAGGTCAAGCCAACCGTTGAAAAAGAGGAACAGCAGGAAGAAGAGGAGTTGAAAGCCCTTCTTGAAGAGGATGAAGTTGAAGAAGTTGCAGGCGTTCATATCTTAAATGATATTGAAGTGATCAAACGGGACCATCACTATGAGCTATTTTATTTAAAAAACGAGGCGGGAGCCCATTTTTATTCCTGGCAACTGGCCCGTACGATCAAGCTGGCGTGTGATTTTGGCGAATACTCCAAAGAGTACTTTGGCGAAGACCCCCTTCTACAGATAAAAAACTGGGAAGATAAGAGCTTGCACATACTTGCAAATACCATTTTAAAAAAATGCCACGTTTTGACTGAATCTTTCTACAAAGAAGCGTTGAAATATAGAGAAATGGATGTGGTTGCAGGTGTGCATAATGCCTTGATGGCTTTGATGCTCTGCTCAAACCCGCGCAATATGATTCGTCAATTTTCTCTCAAAGGATGCCATCTTTATTTCCATGACTTTTTGATCTTTTTGAGAGAGACTCTAAATAATCGGGAATATCAAAAGTTTGTAGTCTATTCTTCACCTCAAAGCAAACCTTTTTTCCAAGTTCTGATCGATCTTGTCCATGCCCTTTGCTACAACTTGTTTACCTCTCATCTATTTGACGATGAGCTCAAAGGCTCCATCAAGCAGATGGTAGAACGCTCGGAACCTAAAGCGCCTAAACACTTCTCCGAAATGCTCTTGAAAGCCCACGAGGCTCTCATCGCCGCCTTAAAAATGCATCCCAATGGACCCGTTTTTAAAGCTGTCGATATCATTCGGGACGAAGAAGAGTACTTTTTTGACCCTTTAATTCAGGGAAATATTCCCTCGAAGGAATGGGTCATACAAAGGGGAGAACACGCGCAAACAAGTGCTTTGCGGATGCCCTGTCCTATTCAGCAGGAGATGATCAACAAAGCCTATGTGACAGCGGAATTTAAGACATTTTTGAGCACAATGAATGCTAAAGAAAGTCTTCTTTTCATCAACTATCAAGATAGGACCTCCTGGAAAGAACATGCCAGATCTGTGGCTATGGAAGAGCTTGGTACGCAAGCTGAGTTTGCACATGCTTTTCAAATAGTGACGCTTGCCAAAGACACAGATTTTTACAATCAGAGCGGATATTATGAAGATATTGAGGAAGCTGCCGATTTTCTAGAGCTTTTTGAAGAACATTTGGGCGATGAAGCGACAGGTTATTACTTCCCTCCTAAAATCAAAAAACTGCTATTCCCAAAATTTATCCAAGATCTTCTCCCTCAAATCCATGCCACTTTTTTTGCGCATAAAAAACGGCTCTCTTTTATGGACCGTTTGGACTTTATCCAACTGACCTATCACTTTATCGAACTCAAGCTCTTAGAGCTGATTAAACCTACCTATGTCAGCTTCGGCTCCAAAGATGGTCTTGATATCAGCGGAGCTGCAAGTGTGGGAATGATCGCCCTCTTAAGCCTCGATAAAGGGAAGAAATTCAATGAGGAAGAGCAGGATAGGCTGAATACGCTGCTCTTTGGGCCTACTCTGATCAACCGGGAAAGAAGCATTCACCCTGAGCGCTTTACAAGGCTGTTATCATTAGTCGCCCTTCTCGAACACCACAAAAACTACCTCAAAGCCTTTTCGCACCTTTTCGAGAAAGATACCCTGAAGTGGTCTGTTGACCTATAAAAGCCTTCCTGGAGTGCGGCGATTCTTCGCCGCCCTCCAGGAAGGTCTAGAATCCGTAGATGTCTTTGTATTTAGTGTTTAAGTATTCTAGATAGGGTGTCTCTCTCAGTTTGTGGCCGCTGATTTGTTTGACGAGCTCGGGGGCGGTGAAGGTGCGGCCGTGCTGGTGGATATTTTCTCTCAGCCATTCTCTTAGGAAGAGGAGATCTCCTTTGGCTACCTGGTTTTCCCATTTGGGAAAATCTTTTTCGAAGGCTTCGAAGAAATGGGCGGCGTAGAGATTCCCGAGGGTGTAGGTGGGGAAATAGCCGAAGGCTCCCATCGACCAATGGATATCTTGAAGACATCCTTCTGTGTCGTTTGAGGGGATAATGCCGAGATATTTTTCCATGAGGCTATTCCAGGCGTCCGGAAGATCTTTGATGGCCAGTTTTCCTTCAATCAACTGCTTTTCAAGCTCAAAGCGGATGATGACGTGGATCGAATAGGTCACCTCATCCGATTCGACCCGGATAAATGTGGGAGCTACTTTATTAATGCCCCGGTAAAACTGCTCTAAATTCACCTTTTCGAGAGGTTTGAACTCCTTTTTGAGAAGGGGAAGGAAGTGTTTCCAAAAGGGTTTGCTCTGGCCGATCCGTGTTTCCCAAAGACGGGACTGACTTTCATGAATTCCAAGTGAAACCGCTTCACAAAGAGGGGAGCCGTAGTATTCGGGGTTCAATCCCATTTCATAAAGGCTATGCCCTCCTTCGTGTAGTACAGCAGAGATGGAGTCGTATAAAGAGCTTTTGTGAATGCGCGTTGTGACTCTAGAATCATGAGGATGGAGCGCCATCGAAAAAGGGTGGCTGGAAAGATCGAGTCTTCCCTTATCCATCTCATAGCCCATCGCTTCAAGAAGAAGATTTCCAAACTTTAACTGTTTATCTGCCGAAAACTTGCCATGCAAAAAAGCATCGTTTACAGGTTTGGCCGCTTGAATTTTTCCCAAAAGTTCCAAAATCGATTTTTTCAGCTTTTTAAAAAGGGTCTCAATCTCAGCCGTTTTCGCTTCAGGTTCAAAACAATCTAAAAGAGCATCATAGGGATGATCTTTATAGCCCAGATACTCAGCTTTTTGTTTGGACATTTCGATGATTTTTTCAAGATAGGGGGCAAAATCTGAAAATTTGTTCCCTTTTTTGGCATTTTGCCAGGCTACAATTGATTCCGAAGAGAGTTTGGCAAAGGCTTTAACAAAGGTATTTGGAATAGCCGATGCCTTGATAAAGTCTCTACGCCATTCTCTCAGCGCTGCCTGTTCAGCAAAAGATAGATCGTGCGCTTTGATCTTCCCACTTTCCAAATCGATGAGCTTGGAAAGGGCTTTTTCAAAGGCTTTGCTCGTTTTTTCTTCGTGAGCGAGCCCCGCTGTCAGCTCCAATTGCTCTGCCCTAACAAGATTCCCTTTTGAGGGCATATACGTTTCCTGATCCCATTCCAAAAGATGGGCGATACTCTCAAGTACGCGGGCTTTTTTAGAGAGGGAATGCAGAGCTTGGTAATCTTTCTGGGAGCTCATCCTGGTCCTTTCCGGTTGTCATGATTAATGGGGGATTTGTCCATATTCTTTTAACACGTGATGGTATGTTAACGAGCAATTCTCGCACATCAGTTTTTGCCCACGTAGCGAGAAGTTCAGCAGAAAGGCCGGGGCCAAAAATAATGACCTCATCGCCCACTTCCGCTTCGGGAATTTCTGTAAGGTCGATCATCATGAAATCCATGCAGATGGTTCCCACCATGGGAGCTTGTTTGTCCCGAATCAAAACGTACCCTTTGTTTGAAAGGGCTCGGGGAAGGCCATCGTAATAGCCCACAGGAATGACTCCAATACGGGCATTGTCCTTTTGATTCGTGTATGAGCAGTTATAGCCAACAGTTTCCCCTTTTTCGATCTGGCCGATAGAAGCTAGGCGTGTTGTGAAGCTCAAAGCAGGGGAAGATCCCTCAAGGCATTTTCCATAACCTGTAATCCCTAAGCCAATTCTGACAAGATTACAGAAAGGGAGCTCAAAGCGGACAGCAGCTGCCGAATTAGCTGCGTGGATCCACCGGGGCAGCTCAGGAAGAGAGCTCATAAAGCTTTTAAATTGTTCGATTTGCCTATGAGAGATCGCATCCAAATCGGTAGCTTCAGCTCCCACAAAATGGGTCATGATCCCTTCTAAACACAAGTGAGAGCTCTTTTTTATAGCATGATAGAGATTTTCAGCACTTGTTATGGAAGCCCCAAAACGGCTCATGCCGGTGTTGAGGTGGAGATGGACGTCGACAGTTTTCCCTTCTTTATGAGCTGCTAGCTCAAGGGCTTCTATCTCATCTATTGAGCTGACGGCGCAGGTAAGGTCATAGCGCACAGCTAGTTCTGCATCATAAGGGGGAACCGAAATGACAAATAAGGGGAGCTCGATTCCCGATTCTCTTAAGTAAAGCCCTTCAGAAACATGTGAGACGCCTAAATAGGGTATGTGGGTCCCTTGAGTTTTCTGTAGAAATTTGCTTAGCCAAATCGCATCTGTTCCATACGCATTTGCTTTGACCATTACCATCACATTGCCGAACATGCGGACGAGCTGCTTGAGATTCGTGTCGATGATCGAAAGGTCGATTGTAAGGAAGCTAGAGTTTGGCATATTTCCATCCGAAGGTGATAAAGAAAAGAGATTGAGGTACGAGTATGGCAACAAGAGGGGGGAGCAGCTGAGTTTTTCCCAAGATGATCGAGGCATTCAGGCACATAAAAAAAACGATAATCCCAGCTAAGCTCAAAGCATAAATTACAAAAACAGAGAGATTTCTGCAAACTTTTAGACAAAATGGGGCAATTGCGATAATGCCAAGCAAAGAAACTAAGGGAAGTGTGGATTTAAGATAAAAAAAGGTAGCAGCCTCTGCTTGTCTTACATTCATCTTTGTTAAATGAAAGAAATGGTGGTTGACCCTTAAATGGCGTGCCAATTCAGAAAGGGATTGCATGTGAGGAGGATGCATGGCATCGAATAAACTATCGGCATCAAAGTTCATATCAGGAAACACAAGCTCTGGTGAAGAGCCCATTTTTTTATACTCACCTTCTTCTGTACGGATAAGAGAATCGACATTTTTTCCCAAAGGAGTTTTTTCGTAAGGGAAAAGCCACTGGATGCGGGAAAGCTCATTTTCATTTTTCAGCCAGAAAACATCAAAAAAGGCCTGCTTTTCAGGTTCGAAACGTTGGTAGATCAAAAGGCTGTTATCTTTGAGAATGAGGGCATTGACCTTCTTTTCTTCATCCTTTTTAGCCCTTTTTTTAAAATAGTGCTCTTCAAAACGGGCAATTTGAGTGATGGATTGTGGTTGCAGATATTCAAAATTGATAAAAAGGGCAGCAGAAGCTAGAAGGGCTACACACAAAAAAGGGTGCATGATTTTTTTAAGGGGAATTCCGCTGGCAGAAAGGGCGACAATTTCATTGCGTAAATTTGAGGTTGTGAGCACTTTAACGGCGCTTAGGACCATAGCGATCGGCACTAACATCTCTGCCCGTTTCGAGAATTGATGGAGATAATAGAAAAAGATATCGGTAGAGCTAATCGCAGGATTTTGAAAAGCTTTGGAGTGAATCGAGTAATCAAACAGGACATAGAGGAAATAAAAGATGCCGATAAAGAGGGAAAAGGTCTGCATCTGCTCTTTAAAGAAGTAGCGTTTCCAGATCAGCCTCACTCGATTCCCTCATTGACACGTTTTAATGACCAAAAAGAGGCAAAGGTGATCGCAAGATGGGGCAAACAGAAACAAAGGCACGAGAGCCACAAGATCCTGTCGAAGGTTTTTCCCATAAAAAAAGCCATCAAAGCAGCGGCTGAAAGCATTAATACAAAAAGCCGTCTCTTTTTTTGGGATTTGCGGCCAATTTGTATTCCAAAACAGGCTCCCAGCAAAGCGAACGTAAAAGTTGAGGCTGCAAGCGAGAATCTGCGGACAAATTCTGAGCGGCATTTATTCAGAATTTGGAGAGTGCTTTCCCCTGTCTGCACCTGGGAGCTAAGCTCTTGAGTACGCAAGCGGAGCATTCTGAAATTGAGGTCTTTATTGGAAAGATTCCACTTGGTTTTACTCAAAAGCTGAGCTAAATCACTGGCAGATGATGACATAGACTTTTGATTTTCAATGACTAAATGGTCTAATCCCTCTTTGTTTGGCAAGGAAGAGATGATGTTAATCCCTTGGGCTGTCAGTTTCTTTTCCTCCATCTCCACATGATCAACCAAACAGAGATTCAGTCTGTCCCCTTTGGGGGTTTTGATGGCGACGACAAGATTTTGGGCAGACTCGCCACCGTGTTTGCTCTCCATTTGGACAAAAACGTCTTCCAGGGGCAAAGTCTTGGCATTTTGAAGTAAGAGGAGAGGGTTGACTGAGGTGAGCTCGAAGAGCATTTTGCGGCTCGCATGGTAAGTAGAGGTGGAAATCTCAGAGGCCGTATAAAAATTGACCAGGGCAAGGAAAAAACTGGTCAAAAGGATCGGGCTGATCAGCTTTTTGAGGGCAATGCCGGAGCTGCGGATGGCTGTGAGCTCGTGCGTTTGAGAAAGGTTCTGAAACAGGAGAAGCGAAGAGATAAGGCAGGAGATGGGAAGGGCAAAAGGGAGGATATAGGGGATTTGAAAGAGCGTGAAAAGGAGGATGTAGAGAGGTTTGGCCCCCATAGCTGCAAATTGGGCGATATCTTCGAGGCGGCTCATGAGAAGAATTGCGATGAAGGACGAGACCGAGAGGAGGAGAACTCGTAAATAGTTTTTAAGTAGATACCAATGGATGAGCGGCATAGGAAAGCAGGATAAAGGATGAGGGTTTATTTGTTTAAGAAGATTATGTATTCTACTCACCCAACCGTGCCCGTGCCCGTGCCCGTGCCTGTGCCCGCTCCTTTCCCGAAAGTTCAATCACGTAAAGCTTTCGGGAACGGGCGGGCACGGGCACGGGCACGGGCACGGGCACGAAAACAGGTTGTTTCGTGATCCAAGAAATTTTATCTCAATTCTTAGAACAGCATTGTCCTGGCAGTCTTCCATTACTCCTCGCTCTCTCGGGAGGGCCGGACTCAACCGCGCTCTTTCACGCTCTGCTCGAGCTCGAATATCCCTTTGAGGTAGCGCATGTTGATCATGGGTGGAGGGAAGAGAGCGTGGGGGAAGTAGCCCTTTTGCGACAGAAATGTGTTCTCTCAAAGGTTGTTTTTCATGAAAAAAAACTCGTTCCTCCAACCGACTCCAACAACTTAGAGGATAAAGCCCGCAAAGAGCGGCTCAGCTTTTTTAAACAGATGGTAGCGCAAAGAAACCTCGGTGGTGTGCTCTTAGCCCACCATGCCGATGATCATGCCGAGACTGTCTTAAAAAGGCTTTTTGAGGGGGCAAGCCTTCCTAAATTGAGGGGGCTCCAGCCTAAAAGCTCAAATGACGGCCTGATTCTCTATAGGCCTTTTTTGAAGCTGAAAAAGCAGGAAATCCTTCACTATTTGGAACTTAATAATATCAGCTTTTTTGTGGATCGGACCAATTCTGATCCTAAATATCTAAGGACAAGGCTTCGTGGTGAAATTATTCCTGCAATGGCTTCCCATTTTGGCAAAGAGATTACGCATAATCTTTGTCGTCTTGGGGAATCTGCTGCTGAATTGGAAACTTTTTTAGAGGAATTGAGCGCTCCTTATCTACAAAAGATAGAAGAAACGGATGAGGGTAAGTGTCTCAATTTCAAGGAACCTCCAAGTTCACTTTTTTTGTGGAAGAACATCATCCGGGCTTTTTTTGAGCAGGAAAAACTAACGCTTACTAACTCTACCTTAGAGGTTATTTTGAGCCATCTTCAAAAAGGGAGTTGCCATAAAAGCCTGCACGTGGGAAAACAACGGATTTTGATTAACCGGCGCCATTTGGTGCTGATCCGGCAATCGAATAAAAAAGTTGATGCGGAAACGAAAGATCCGTTATGATAAGACGTTGAAGTTAAAAGAATAACTCAGTTTAATATTATATTTGTTACTAAAATAAGCATATATTTTATAATGCATATTTAGGCAGTCAAAAAAAAAGTTATTATATTATGGCGAATGATAAGAAACAAAATCCAGATCAGCAAAAGAAAGGTTTCCCCACCACGTTTTTCCTTTTTCTTTTAGCGGTTATATTAGTTGTCATTACTATTCAGAACTTTATGACAACGAAAAATGCTAAAGTGTCCTTTAGCCACCAAGTGGAACATCTGGTTAATTTGAATTTACTTGTCCCAGAAGACAGCCGAAAGGTCTCTTTGAACGACAATCTTGTCACCTTTAGCGGAAAATTTCGGGAAAGCGAAACCGACGAAGGAAAAAAACGTTTCAGGTTTCTGGAACTTTTGGAGACGAACCACAATTTAAAAAACAGCATCGAAGAGAGCTCTGCCACGCTTAAGCGTCTGGATCAAGAGATTAGAGAGGCCGCAATCTGGTTTTTAGACATTAGTGGCGAGCCTGTCCCTGCAGGGGGCTATCGCGTGGTTGATGAGTCTTATGATCAGCCCCAAAGGCAAAATGGGATCCTTATTAAGCAAAAATCTGCAAAAGATGTCCCAAGCCTGAAAGTCCTCAAAGGGCAACTGAACCATATTGTAGATACCCGTCAAACCAATTTGAGTGGCTTTGAGATCGAACTTGCGGCATTGGTTGCTAACTTCAGATCTCCAATCCTGGGAATTGGTGCCGAATCGATCAAGCAGGAGCTGAAAACCCTTGAAAAAGAGGTTGAAAGAGCTGCGACAACCGATATGACATGGCAGGCAAAGATTGCGATCTACACAGGCGTTTTGACTAAATTGCAAACAATTGTCAATCTTCTAGATCAGCCGGTCGATAATATCCGTCTCAGTGAGCTCCGCTCTGTGCGTCAGTATAAAGAAGAAATGGAGCGTTATAATACGCTCACTCAAGACCTGGATACAAACGAATCGCAGCTTGAAAAGGCACGCAATTCTGTTTCACAGGTCATCTGGTATTACAATAATAAAGAGCTATCTACAAGGGCTTTAGAGCGTCAGGATCCTGAAGTTTATGGCCATTGGTTTGCCAATGCCAAAGAGGAATGGGACAATTTCAAATATAATAAAGGCCTCTATTTTAAAGCCCCCGATCAACCCAGAAATGTGGCCCTTGAAAAAACATTTAAAAGTGAGAGCCATGCTCCTAATTATTTGAGCTATATCCTCACTATTTTGCCCATTGTTTTGATCGTCCTCCTCCTCTACTTTGTCTTCTCAAGACAAATGAAAGGGATGGGTGGAAATGCGATGAGCTTTGGCAAATCACCTGCCAAAATGCTCACAAAAGGGCAAAACAAGGTCACCTTTAAAGATGTTGCCGGTATTGACGAAGCGAAAGAAGAGCTCGTTGAAATCGTGGACTTTTTGAAAAACCCAGCCAGATTCACCACTTTAGGTGGTCGTATTCCTAAGGGTGTTCTTCTCATTGGTCCTCCTGGCTGCGGTAAAACCATGATTGCCAAAGCCGTCGCAGGGGAAGCGGATCGTCCTTTCTTCTCCATTGCAGGCTCTGACTTTGTCGAGATGTTTGTGGGTGTGGGCGCAAGTCGTATCCGCGATATGTTTGATCAGGCTAAGAAAAATGCTCCTTGTATCATCTTTATCGATGAGATCGATGCTGTGGGACGTCATAGAGGTGCAGGCATTGGCGGTGGTCATGATGAGCGTGAGCAGACTTTGAACCAGCTTCTGGTTGAAATGGATGGCTTTGACACGAACGAAGGGGTCATTTTGATGGCGGCTACCAACCGTCCAGACGTATTGGATAAGGCCCTTTTGAGACCTGGCCGTTTTGATAGACGGGTTGTGATTGGTCTTCCCGACATCAAAGGACGCTACGAAATTCTTAAAGTGCATGCCCGCAAAATCAAAATCGATCCGACAGTGGACTTACTGGCAGTTGCCAAGAGCACGCCGGGAGCCTCAGGTGCCGATCTTGAGAACTTGCTCAATGAATCTGCCCTTTTGGCTGCGCGTAAATCAAGAACGGCTGTGACAAACACAGAAGTTGCAGAAGCACGTGATAAGGTCTTGTACGGAAAAGAGAGAAGAAGCCTCGAAATCGGGGAACAGGAGAAAAAGACGACAGCCTATCACGAAGCAGGTCATGCGATTGTGAGTCTGATTGTCGATCACTCCGATCCTGTAGAAAAGGTGACAATTATTCCAAGGGGACTCTCTTTGGGAGCGACTCACTTTTTGCCTGAAAAAAACCGCTTAAGCTATTGGAAAAAAGAAGTTGTGGATCAGCTGGCTGTCCTCATGGGTGGACGTGCCGCTGAGCAGATTTTTGTAGGGGATGTCTCTTCGGGTGCCCAGCAGGATTTTGCACAAGCCACACGCCTTGCAAGAAGCATGGTCTGCGAATGGGGCATGAGCGATAATCTGGGCAATGTGGCCTATGACGACCGCTTTGACAATGGTGGCGGCTACACAGGAGTGTCCTACCACGAAAAGAGCTATTCTGAAGAAACGGCAAGAGCTATCGACGAAGAGGTCAGAAACCTTCTCGATACTGCCTATAAGCGTGCGGTCGATATCATCGAGCAAAAACGGGCTCAAATGGAGCTCATGGCACAAATGCTCATGGAATTTGAAACTCTTGATGCCCACGATGTGCGTGACATCATCAACAACTCGTGGGATCCCGAGAAGAAGCGCAAGCGCCTCAAAGATCAAGAACAGCTCTTCAAGCGCCAGCCTGAAACGCCTCCGCCACCTCCTCCAAACATCACCGACGAGGTCAAGAAAAAGGGTGACTTGGGCTTCAACCCCACCTAATTCTTTTGGAGTGCGGCGACTCGTCGCCGCTTTTCAACGAATTGAAGTCTAATAGCGGCGACTTGTCGCCGCCCCCTAAATCTAGTTCCTTGGCGGTGACAAGTCACCGCACTCCAAAAAAGCTAAGGATCCTTCGTTTTTCTAAACACAAAGACACTAAGACACAAAGAGAGGATTTTGTTTTCTCTCGGTCCCTTTGGAGTGCGGCGACTCGTCGCCGCTTTTCAACGAATTGAAGTCTAATAGCCGGCGACTTGTCGCCGCCCCCTAACTAGTTCCGGGGGCGTTAGACCAAGTCACCGCTACTTTTGTGGAAACATTTGAAAAAGCGGTGACAAGTCACCGCACTCCAGAAAAGCTAAGAATTCTTCGTTTTCAATAGGTTAGGGGCTCAACTTGTGGCCATTGCTCTAGGAGGGAGAGAGCCTCTTGGAGGAGGGGGGCAGGAACTTTGGGATTGATGCAGAGGGCATTGAGGTTTTCTAGGGCTTCGGTAGATAGGTGGTCGGCAAAGCCTTCGTGGACCATTTTGGCAAGATAAAGAGTGGCCTGAAACTGATCTTCTGGGTCGGCAATTGGGCTACTACGTACTGCCTGGAGCATGCCGACGATTTCTGCGGCAGAATTTAAGCGGTTGTACAATTTTTTATATAAAACCAAAGCACGGTAGAGTTTCGCTTTAATAATCAGGTCTTTCGGGAAGATGCGGCAGCTGGGATGGCTGTCTAAGGTTTGATCCTCCTCCAGATCGATCACATCCCAAAGATGCAACAGAATGGTTTCTTCTCCGAGGAATTGGTGGTAGTAGGAAATGATGGCCAGGTAGAGTCTGGCAATGTGTTTTAAAACATTCGGACCGCCATTGAAACTAAAGTTCATCAATTGCAAGTGGATCTGATAAGGGTCGCCCTGGTTGTGATAGGCAACGAGTGTTGAAAAAGGGGAGCAAAGATATGGGCAGGCAACGGGGTCGAACATTGCGGAAAGTTAAGCCTTTCAGATAGGGTTTGGGCATCTATTTTTTCGAAGCCGCTTTTGAGATAGAGCATTATTTGATAAAAAGTGGCTTCGATTTGTTCCTGTTGATAGCGAGCATCCAAACGGACTTTTTCCAAAAGGGCAATCGCTAGGTCATCGCTAATCGCATCTGTGAGTCTAAACGCTCTACAGTAACCGATAAAAACGATCGCCTTTGCAAGCCTTTCAGGGGCGATGACTGGATCATCAAGGGCTTCAAGGAATATCTGGAAGATCCTTTGGAATCTTTTTTCGGAGAGAGTATCTTTTAATGTGGCGAAGCGATCGATGAGGATTTCGACAATACGGGATTTGTGGTGTTTCTCGAATGCCTTGTCATTATAGGCGCCTTCAAAAAATGCCGTATTCAAGCTTTTTTCCTTTAATTCGAGATGAAAATAATGGGCTGCGACGAGTGCTCTCTTTCGACTTTCCTCTGAAATGCCTATAAGCTTAGCATACTGTGACGATTGCCAATCTTGATCAGTTCTATAATTTACAGCATGACGTGTACGGGTCATGATGGAATAGACAAAATCGGTCACGTCTTTTTTGTAGTTAAAATAAGTTTTAAAGTTAATATGGCCAGTCGCTTGTGCTTGAACGACAAATTTCTCGCGGACGCTTAAATCCCCTTTGCGCAAAATCAGATCTAATTGCTGCTCATTTGAAAGCGTTATGCCTTCAAGCACTCTGATAATTTCTACCGCCCTTTTATTCGCTTTATGGGCACAATAATGGAGGCAAAGAACCGATAGACAATTGACATCCCTGTCCGCTTCTCCCTTCAAAAGGGCTTCTTTATAAGAAAGAGCGTCGGTTTTCAGGATGCCCGCCTTTTCAAAAAGGACTCTATAGAAATCCCGATACCCTGTCAGGTGTTGGAAGGTTTTACAAGTGATCGCGAGCTTCTCACACTCATTGTAGCTCAAATAACGCATCACAAGTGGGGCAAGATCAGACATCCAAACGCAAGCGTTCACAAAAGTTGTCTCAGGGACTTGAACCGGAAAAGCAGAGAGGTGATTGCAGATCATAAAAGTTTTGCGACTGCAGCCTTAAGGAGTTCAGCCTCTCGTGGAGGTAATCTGTCTGCCAACTTTAAAAGAATGACATACTCAGAATCAAAAATGCTGATTTCTTCACATTGAAGGAGCAGCTGGGGAGTCACTGTTTGTCCAAGAGGCAAATGTTCCTTGATAACTAAATAATTTGTCGAGGCTGAAAGTTTTTCCTCTCGTGGTATAAATGCAAAGCTAATATGAATTTTTCCAAGCCACACAAGGATTTCATCTGATGTCATTTGCGTGGTATACACGCCGCTTAAATGGTCCAAAATGATGTAAAGTTGAGCACGCAGAGCCTCAGCTGGAAAATTGTTTATGCTGTCGCAGACCTCTTTTAATAGCGCATATCTGTCAGAAGGGGTTGGTTTCTCAGATAAAGGCATGATTGCCAAGTAAAGCTTGGCTTTCATGACACTCTCACGGTCTGAAAGTGGATTTGTGACAACACCATTAAGTAATTCATATTTCGCGCTCGGAGAGAGGATGTCGATCGGATCTTCTTCATGCATTGACATCATTTGCATTTGGAAATAGGGGATGTTTTTTCGTTGGCAATCAGTACTTCTCTTTAGAAGATCGGCATAACGCACAGAAAAGCGCAATTCTGCCGTCCGCCTTGGTAATGTCAAAGATGGGGACGTCCATTCTTGACAGGGCGCCACAAGAGCTTCACGGTGCTTTTTATCGAGGAGTAAATTTTGAGACATGATGTTTTTGTCATGAATCGTCTGAAAAGCTTGCTTTGGATCGCGCAGGCCATAGTAGGCAGCTTCCGCACAGGCTTTTTTGTAATTTTTATACTTTTCCTCGGCTTTATGCTGATCGATGTTTATAAAATCCGTAACTTCTTTCGATATCCGGTCGATAAAAGCTTGTGGGATTGCCTCAAATTTTTTAGGGAAATAGGAGTAACTGATGTAAATGTCCCCTTTGCGGAGCATCAGTTCTAATTGCTGCAGTTTCGAAAGCTCAAGTTTTTCAAGCTTTTGAATCAAAGCCACGATTTTTTGGATTGTGCTTGAAAACTGCAGAAAATCGCACAGGTGCTCACAAAGCGCTAGCAGAGCGACGGGATTACCCTCATCCCCTTTTTCCAACAAACAGTCTTTGTAAGAAATTCCCACAGGTTTTGCTAGCCCAAGCCGGAAAAAAAACTCTAGATAATGGGCAGAGTTTTTAGAAGCCTCGCTAAAACTTTTACAAACTAAACCCATCTTTTCACATTCAAAGTGTGGAAGAAAGCGCATGATATTTAAAAGGATATCGACGTTGTTTTGAAACACACATCCTGTGTGATTAGGGTATAATGTGGTATGATTGTGGATCATAACTGGTTTTCCAATTCTGTTTTCAGCCGCAAGGCTTCCGTTTGGTAGGTTTCATCTAAAAGGTTGCTGGCGAGGACTTCGTTGAGAAAAGCGCATTGCTCTTCGGGAGAGAGTATCAGAATGGGCTCTTTTTCATGCATAATGACCATGTAAAGCTTAGCTATCAGGACCTCTTTGGGATCCGCAAGATGACTTTCAGACACTTCTTTAAGCCATGCATAGCGCTGTGCAAAGGAAAATTCTCTGGTTTCTATCTGATACTTCTCATACAAAAGCACCGTGTAGAGTTTTGCTTTTAAAGAAATAGATTCTGGGATTTTAAAGCGATTTTTGGGATTTTGTGAAAATTCTATCAGTGTTTGTAGCTCGGAGTAGGCCTCTCCGGGTTGAAAATCCCTTCGATCCTCCTGATTCAGGATAACTAGAGCCAAAAATGCAATCAGATTCAGCGGTGGTATTGCGTTTTCACTTAAAGTTACTAATCGCTCAACCGTCTCTTCATCGACTGACTGAACATGCACTTGAGATAGGAGTTTGAGCAAGAAAGTATAATCCGCATTTGGTTTCGCCTCATTTTTTAAAGGCCGCAACGGTGTTTGAGGAGGCTCTTGGCGAACGCCCAACAGCAGCTTAGCTTTTGTAACATCCGCGGGATCAGCCAAATTGCTTTCGCTAACCTCTTTGAGAAAAGCATGCTGCATGGAAGGGGAGAGAAAGTGTATGCAGTACTTCTCATGCATGAGCACCATGTAGAGCTTTGCTTTTAAAACGCCGTTCTTGGGCAACAATAAAGGAGGATATCCTGTCGTAAAATGGGAAAAATATTCGACACGTGAGAGGAGTGTATAGGCGTTTTTATCAAACGGCAAGGCGGCTGCCTCATCCCACCCTAGCTCCTGATCCTCTATTTCATAAGGTTTGAGAGGCCCTTCTAAAACAATGCGATCTTCATAATGCATGATTGCCAGATATAAACCTGCGATCAGACTAACAAGTGTGTTTAGAGAGCCACAAAGCTCATTTAGTTGTTTCTTTGTATCTATATCGAGAGATTTGTTTTCGAATTGAATCATCAGTTTATATAAACGGGCCAAAGAGGCGTGTTCAACTGCTTCATTTTCTATCTCTGCGAACCATTGAGTCACAACGCTCTTTTCAACTTCTGTTCGACGGTGATAATCCAATATCCTTGCAAGAGTTTTAGCCTTTAGACGCCAAGAGAGTGGAACAGCTTTATTATTGTAGAGAGAGGCGAGAAGTTGGCTGACTTCTTGATCGGTTACCGCATCGGTATGCCCAAAAACGTGGCATTCTCCCAGAAACAAGATGGCTTCAATACGATGATAGGAGGTGCTAGCCGGGTCGCGGGCAACACTTTTGAATAAATGGATTCGGGTTGCAAGGTTATTTGAATGACCTGCTAGCAAAAATCGGAGAGCTGTGCGGTGTCTTTTATCGATGAGTAAATTTTGAGATTGGATTTCTCCTTCAGAAAAAGTAAATTCCTGATCTTGGAGAAAGAAGTAATAAAGAGCTTCGGCACAAGCTTTTCTAGCATCCTGATACGTTTTTTGAGCCTCCTCTCTTGTGATTAGAGAAAAATCAATCAGTTCACCATGCAGACTGAGTAGTAGATCTTTCTCTAAATTTTCAGAAAAATCAAAATGATACAGATCCCCTTTGAGGAGCATCAATTCCAATTGCTGCAGTTTCGAAAGCTCAACAAACCTTTCAAGTGTTTGAATCAAAGCTACGACTTTTTGGACTTCACTTTGAGCCATCAAATAATTACAAAGATGAAACCCAAAAGCGAAAAGGGCAGATAGATCACCTTCCTGTAGCTTTTCCAAAAAAAGCGCTTTATGGGAAATATTGTCGGGATTAGTGATGCCCAATTTGAGGAACAACTGTTGATAAACTGGAGAGCTTTCAGCCACCCAATGCCAACGCTTACAAACCAAGGCCATTTTTTCGCACTCCATATGAGGCAGAAAATCCATGATCCGAAGGACGATGTCATCGCTCGATGCCAAAATGGGGCCAGCATCTAAAGCAATGGTAATAGAGGAGAGATCTTGTTCTAATTTACGTATAGACATTCATAAATAATACAAAATTATTAGTAATAGTCAACTAATTAATAAAATTGTTTATAGATTTTTTAGTTTTTAAATTAGCGCATCCGGTCCTTGCTTTCACGCTGAAGAAGAGCATGCTCAGCTTCTGCTTTAAGGACAGCAACGTCCTCTAACTCGTCATCCTGAAGCTCGTCCATTAATAGAGATTTTTCGTAGAATTCAGGCTGAGATTCCAGTGGCAACCGTTTTGCCAGCTTAAAGAGGACATCGATTGACTCATCACTGTGAACATGGATTTCTTCAATTTCATTTAGCAGTGCAGGAGTCACCAATCCTAAAGGCAATTTGTAACGTCTGCTATAATAAAGTACTTCGGCTGTCAGTTCTTCAATCCTTAGTATGGGTGAATCATTTTTAACGATCTCAAAAAGCCCATCCTGTATTTCATCAAAAGTCATTTCCGTTATATAAACATGACTCAATTGGAGCATGATGATGTAAAACTGGGCACGGGTCACATCAACCGGATCAGAATGTTCACAGTCAACGATCTCTTGAAGTTGCTTATATCTTTGTATAGGAGTTAGATGTTGTAAATTCTCTTGCATATGCAAAAGTTCCATGTACAATCTGGCTCTCATCACATCTTTTGGCTCTGAGAATTGGTTGGTTGCAACCTCTTCCACAAAAGCATATTGTTCCTCGATGGAGAGGATTTCAAGAGGGAGTTGTTCATGCATTTTCACCATTTGAAGCTTGGCTTTTAAGACATCTTCTGGATCTGCAAATGGACTGGTTGCAATCTCTTGGAGATAGCCATACCGTGTCGTATAGTGGAGCACTTCGATCTCATTGTCCACATGCATGAGAACCATGTAGAGTTTCGCTTTTAATAGTGCATCCCTTGGGTAGTTTATACCAGTACCTTGTTGACAAATAGATTCGACACTCTGCAGAAGCGAATAACAATAGTTTCTTGTACCTGCTATACGATTCTCATAGATCATAATGGCTAAATACAAAATCGCGATGGTGCTTATTTGTGTGTTTGGAGAGTTTGCAAATGCTATCAATTTGTTTGCGGTATCTATATCTAAAGTTTTGTCACTGAATTGAATGATGCATTTATAAACAGCTGCATGATCCAATTCTGGAAATGTGATATTATTAGCATGTGCAAGAGTTTGTATATCCGTAAACCACTCTGTCAGTGTGCGAGCGTTGATTTTTTCTATCTTTGCCTTAAAACAAAGAATGCCCTGATAAGTTTTAGCGAGCAGTTGAGATGCTAAAGTAGCTTTTTTATTATGAGCAATAGAGTCCAGTAAGACAATGATCTCCTGATCACTGATTGCATCTATTATTCTATAAGTTCGGAGGATTGCCAGGAGTTCAATGGCCTCATTGCGCTGAAACACCTGAGTTCTGGGATTGTGTATCATCATTTTTAAGTGGGAGGCATCCACAACTGTTTTTAAAGGGATCTGTACCTGCAATGCACTTCGATGGGCAGGATCAAGAAGCAAATTTTGAGACATGACTTGCCCATCAGCATTGTTGATTTGCAGCTTCAGTTGATAATAATATAATTCCGCTCGCGTTTTTCTATAATCCTTATATTTTTTTTCGGCCCCTTCCTGATCCAAAGCAAAAAATTCTAAACATTCAGCAAATAAACCATTCATGTGTGGGGGTATAGGTTTCATCCAAAAGTTTGCGATATAAAGGTCTGCTTTACAGAGTATCAGTTCGAGTTGCTGTTTCTTAGAAAGCTCTAATTTGTCGAGTTTTTCAATTAAGTCGAGATTTTTTTGCAGATCATCAGAATCTTGCGAAGAACATTTGTAATAAAGAAGTGCAAGAAGGGCTTGTGGATTTTCTTCCTGTGCTTTTTGTAGTAAAAATGCTTTATAGGAAATGTCTTCTGGTTTTTTAAGACCTACAAACCGGACAAACAAATCCTTGTAGACATGAGAGCTCTCAACTAATTGATGGAATTGTTTGCAAACCAAAGCGAATTTTGAGCATTGAATAGAAGAAAGGGAGTCCAGCACACATAAGACAATTTCATCGATTGTCGTCCAAATTGGGCTTTCTATTTCATCCGTTAGGGCGGCTTTAATGCAAAGAGAAGTACTTGTTTCTAATTTACGAATTGACATCCTTAAATAATAACGGATTACTAAAATTGGTTCAATTTGTTAATAAAGAAACTAAAAATCAATTTTATTTGTTAGACTTAGATAAAATTTTGATATGTTTGTGCATTTAATTCTGCTTTAAGGCGTAAGGCTTCTGTTTTGCAAGTTTCGTCTAGAAGATGGCTCTCAAGGACTTCGTTGAGAAAGGCATATTGCTTTTCCAAAGAAAGTATGCAAATGGGCTCTTTTTCATGCATGAGAACCATGTGGAGCTTGGCCATCAGGGCATCTTTTGGATCGGCAAAGGCACTTTCAGACACTTCTTTAAGATAAGCATACCGCAAACTGTAGGAGAGGTGCTGTAGCTGTGGGTCTTTCTCATGCAGGAGAACCAGATAGAGTTTTGCTTTTAAAAGAATATTGTTTGGAAATAAGACATTTTGGCGTTTCCATCTTTCTTCCACAATCAGATCTTTGAAAAGTTGCAGGAAAGAATAGGCACCCTCGAACACAATGCGATTTTCATAATGCAGGATTGCCAAATATAAACCGGCCACAAGGCCAATAGGTGTGTCCTTGCTGTATAGCTCTTCTAATTCTTTTTGTGTCGTGGCATCAATAGGTTTATCCGCGAGTTGAATGATCAATTGAAATAAACGGGCAACACTTGGGTTAAAATATTCAGCAGACATTACTTCTATATCTTTAAACCATTGAAGCAAGGTGGTTTTGTTAACCACGCGGAACTGATAATAAAGTATTCCTTGAAGAGTTTTAGCCTGTAGCCGTGAGTATATTGGGACTGCTTTGTAATTGTAGACAGAGGCGACAAGATCGCTCATTTCTTGAGGAGTAATTGCATCGGTCAATCCAGAAACGAAATATTCTCCTAGCTTCAAGATGGCTTCAATACGGTGATTGGTGCAGGTGGCAGGGTCTCTGGAAATCGTTTTTAATAGATCTATTGAGGTTGAAAAATCAGGGCTGTTAATACAATCCCCAAAAATTGATTGATAGCGGAGGAGAACGCGGTGTCTTTTGTCAATGAGTAAATTTTGAAACTGGATCTCTATTTCAGAAAAATCCCAGCACTCGCTGCCGCTGTCTTTAACTAGAGGAAAATAACAAAAAGCTTCTGCCCAAGTTTTTTTATTATTATACTTTTTTTCGGGCTCTTCATTTCTTATGCTTTTAGCAAAGTCAGTAAGTGCACCACGTAAGTGACTCCAATGCTCGTCCTTCACATATGCCTCACCAACGTTAAATAAATCTCCCTTGAGGAAAATTAATTCTAATTGCTGTTTTTCTGAAAGTTCCTGATTAAACTCCAGATTAAACCCAAATTTCACAAGTTTTTGAATCACATCAAAGACTTCCTGGCACTTTTCCTTAGAATACAAATAATCACACCGAAGATAGCCGCGCGCCAAAAGGACATTTGGATTTTTGCCCTGTTTTTCATCGCATAAAAATTTTTTATAGGAACCTTCATTGGGTTTTTCAAGCTCAAATTTCTGAAACAAATAATGATAAACTGGGGAATTTTCAGATATCTGATGAAAACTTTTACAAACCAGACCGAGTTTTTCACACTCCACATGGGGTAGATAGCTCATGATCTCAAAGACAATGTCCCCAATAGTGTTCTGGACTAAGTACACAGTTGCAACAGGAACTGGAAAAGTCTGATTCGGAAAGGCAGAGGTGAGATCGCGGATCATAAGTTTTTTTCAATCTCCTCTTTTAGACGAAGGGCTTCAGTGATGTAGGCTTCCTTTAAAAGTTGACTCTCGCTCACCTCCTTGACCAAGGCATATTGCTCTTTGGCAGAGAGTAGGAGAAGGGGGTATTTTTCATGCAGAATGACCATGTAGAGTTTGGCCATCAGGACATCTTTTGGATCGGCAAGGCTGCTTTCGCTGATTTCTTTCAAATAGGCATACCGCTGAGGAGGAGTAAATATGTCACTCCAAGTCCAATCTTCATACATGAGCACTAAATAAAGTCGTGCTTTTAACTGGATATCATAAGGAACTGTGTCAAGCTCAAGCTGTGATAGTTGCATTACCTTATGAAAATCGAGGAAGCGATCGAGCTCTTCAGGCACATCCCGGAGAAGGTCGTCGTGAATTGCACGATCAATGCGCCCTTCGTAATCCATGATTGCAAGATATAAAATAGAGATCTGTTTTAATCGATCACTAGCCGCAAAACTACCGACATATAGAACATTTTCTAAATCTTTTATCAGTTCTTGAAATTGTTCTACTGTTTGTGAATCCAGGGATGTGTCATTGAACTGGTTGATCAATTTATACAGACGAATAAGTTCAAACAGCTGCCAGCTATCTATTGTTGGCAATGGGTTTTCTATATCAGTTAACCACTGTTTAAAAGCAAAATCATCAAATCCATCAATTTGTCCCTTAAAGGCAATAACTCCGTGCAAGAATTTAGCCCAGCTCTGATCTAATAATGGAAGCCATTTGCAATTGTGGATAGAAGCCAGTAAATTTATTAACCATTGATCATTAATTGCATGAGTGAATCTAAACGCACGGCACATGCCCAGTCTCAGGATGGATTGGATGCGGATGCCCATGGGAGTGTCAGGGTCATCCGAAAGTAATTTTAATGAGGTGACGGCCGTCTCTAGTTTTTTTTGTCAGATACATCCTGGCAAGCAAAATTGAATTGCAAATGCATGCGGTGTTTTTTATCGATGAATAAATTTTGAGTGAGGATAGCCATCTCACAAGGGGGGATATCTTTTTTCTCTAAAGCATTCAGATAGGAAATTTCTGCAAAAACTTTTCTATAATCACCATATTTTTGTTCCGCCTCAGCTCTTGTTATTTTTCTAAAATCAGATACCTCTTTAATAGTTTGTAATCCTGTTTCATTAGCATTGGCTGTTTGCCCTCTAAAAACATAACGAACGAAATCTACTTTACGGAGCATGAGCTCTAATTGCTGGTGTTTCGTAAGCTCAATTTTTTCAAGTCTTTGAATCCAGCTCCAGGCTTTTAGCATTTTATTTTTAGTAAACAAGAAGTCACAATACAGATCTAAACCAGCGAGAAGGGCATCTGGATTGTTTTGTCGGAATTGTTCAGAAAACATGTTGCAATAAGTTTTATAGATTGGGCCTGCGAAGCCCAATTTTCTAAACAAATGTTTATAAGTATGAGAGTGTCCGGAACACAAACAAAAACGTTTACAGACCAAAGCCATTTTTTGGCATTCAATCAAGGGAAGAAAATCCATGATTCGAAGGACGATTTGAGCGCAAGAGGCCAAAATTGGACCTGCAGGATTTAAAGAAATAGTTGTAGATATAACATCAGTTTCTAATTTGCGAATCATAAAAAAAATAATAACAGTTAATTAAATTAAAATCAAGTTTTTATTTAGTTAATTAGAAAGTTTGCTCTGCATCCAGAGAGTGATTTCTTCGTAGTATTCAGGGTAGTGTTTTTGGAAGATGCGGCGGCTTAGATTGGCTGCCACGAGTGCGAGCTCTTGGGTTACGTCGTGTGTTACGGGGAGGTGCTCTAGCTTGCCCACATCGAGACGGATCGCGCTGTCGCCTAGGAAGCCAATGTTGTTGGCCAGGTTATCGTCATGATCGCATAGACCCTTTTGATACTGAGAAAGATAAAGATCGAAAATGGCGGCAATTTTGACTTTCACCCCTTCGATATCCTGTTTTTTGAAAAGTTCTTCGAAAACAGTTTGAGCAGGAATGACTTTTTCTTGAATCACAAAGACCACAGAATCGAGATCAATTGTGTGTTTGAAGCCCAGTTTGTCTTTGACGCAAACGGTTTGTTTGAGATTGTCTGTCTTGTTTAAGTGGACAGCTCGAAGAGCGCACCCTTCGGGGTCTTCGGCATAACCCACCGCGTAGCCCTCAAACATTTTAAAAAAACGTTCTTTTTGGATTTTCCGCTTTTCCTGGAGAAGGTTATTAACAAAAGAAATATTAGAAAAAAGATGCAATAAATGATTTTTTTTAAGGCGACGGAATTTAAAAAACTTAATAACGTATTTTGAATCTTCGCTTTCAAAAGCAAAATTTTGGTGCCCTTTGCCGATATAATGAAACGTTTGGGCAGCAATTTCTTTAACCAGGTCTACATCGCATTTGAAATCATAGTGCGCAGGGACAAACTCGGTTTTTTCGTAGCAGATGTTGGCTAAGCGGAAATCCCCTGTCACCAAATAGTTAACTTTATCAAGAGCAATCACCCCTAAGATCAGAAGAGTGCAAAAAGCCGGAATTTTTAATTTTTTTAATAAAGAGGGGCGTTTCATAGCAAGAGGAGTATACGGGGAGGCTCCTCTTAACGTCATCATAAAACCTATCCTGCCCTTATCTTGCCGCTCTGAGAACCTATTTATCCTGTTATTGCCTATAGGGAGAAAAAACAGGATGGACAGGATCGCAGAGCGGCAAGGTAAGCAGAATATTAAGGCAATTATAGTTTTAATTTTT
The DNA here is from genome assembly GCA_964588495.1 of uncultured bacterium. Taxonomy (GTDB): domain Bacteria; phylum Chlamydiota; class Chlamydiia; order Chlamydiales; family JAAKFR01; genus CAVPKN01. The sequence continues at coordinate 39,193 of CAZPPS010000002.1, forward strand.
TATTAAGATATTAATTAATATTTAGTATTGATTTTATACTATTTTTTAACTATAATGCTTAGAAAAAAATATTATATGCTGCCTGTTAAAGAACTTCGAGCGTCCACTCATCTTAAAACTCACGAGAGTATAACAAAGCCCAAGGAAACGATGGGCCGCAAGTATTTAGACATCACAGACGCGCCTTCCCTCATGCTGTTTCAGAATGATGCCTACAAAGATGACCCCGAATTTGGCCAAATCAAGATGCAGATGAGAGTTTATGGAGTTTTCATCCGTTTTGTTGTCCCTTATATCTTCGATTGTGAAACTTCAAGAGGAAAGACTATCTTGCAATGTGGACAATCAAAGCTTGAAAACGGGGAGTGTGCTCACTTTGCTTTAACACCAAATATTCAAGATGATAAGCTGAAAAGGATCATAGAGGAATTTAATAATGATGCCGTGATTACCCCTAAGAAAGGGGCCTATCTCGATGCCCGTTGTAATTTGGACTCGCCAGAGAAAAAGGCTTTTCGGAAATTAGAATTTGGTCATGAACGGATCCAATTTGTACATAGCAGGGTTCAGCCTCAGGACTATTGTAGTTCTTTTAATCAGACAGACCTGCAAACACAGTTTAGCGGCACTTTGGAAGGATCTCTTGGAGCTAATGATCTCGATGGTGCTCTTGAGAAAGTGTTGCGCCCTCTTGAAGATGAGTATTGCAAGAAAATCTTTAATAAGGAACTCACTCCAGAAAAGGCCATCGAGGCTTTTTATGACGAGCTTTCAACAATTCTAACAACTGCTGTCAAAAATCTGACAGCTAGGCTTACGCAGCTTGAAAACTACTATGCTCTTGAAAAAGAGCTCTATGAGCTCGAAGAGGCCTATCTGAAAAATCCCGTCATCGATGTTTCCCAAATTGACAAATACGCCGAAGGCGTTTCAAAACTTTTTGAACTCAAAAAATCCATCGAAACAAGGCTCTCTTATAGCACCAATTTTGTTAACGGTTTTCTCATGAAGGTACCTTACCGGCGTGATTTTGCCTGGTTGAAAGGTTTTAGCAATGCTTATGAGACGCTCGATGATGATGCTCTGAAAGTTTATCAGTTCGAATTGCTCATGAAAAAAATACAACGGATTCCTGTTGAGGAAAATCCAAATGCTTTAAAACTGACCCGTGAGAGGCTTGAGGAGGCGAAAAACCAACAAATCGGCCTTGAAGACCTGGGTCTGTGCCAAATCAAGAATCTGATGACCCATCTCTTTGGCGTCCGTGGTCCGGATGGAACGCGAAGAGCTCCTAATCAAACAGAGCTATTTGAGCAATTCGTGTCGATGACGCGAAAAAAGAAAAAGTCTTCCAAACCAAAACCCAAATCCAAACAATTGGATCAAGTTGAGAATTCCCTCAGAAGAAAAGCAGGGGAGCTGGGCAAAGAAAATATCCAATCCCTGCAGAACAGTCCAATCAAGAAGAAGATACGAATGGACAACTATCAACGAGCTGTTTAAGCATGTCAAAATCGGATTGACTTAAGTTTTTTTCTGCATAAGAGCAGGTTTCGACGGCAATTTTTCTAATCCAGTCAATATCAGGAATGGCATCGTGCAAGTAAAAGGCCTGAGTGATAGCCACAAACGGATCTTGAGGAATGTGTGCTTCCAGGATTTGTTTGATCTTTTCAGCTCTAGCTGTTCTATCTTCCGCTGGCATCTGTGGATGATCTATAAGGAATTTCGTTACGATCGTAGCAACGCTCATGAACACACTTCTTGGAATAAAAGAGTGACTTATAGCAGGCAAGCGTATTTAAATTAAAGAGTTGCTTCACACTTGAAACATTTGGAGCCCTTAAGGTACAAGGGCGTTGTGATGTTCCGTTTCTTCTCCAGAGCTTTATTTAAAAATTTTTGAGACGATTTTATTTTGAGCCTGGATTTGATAACGTTGGGCTATTTCCTTAAATTGAGGAGAAATGCAATCGAAAGGATGTGAGGTCTCAGAGGATGCGATCACGCTCTCAAATAAACTGGCAGCATCTGCCAAACCACTTTTTGATAACTGTGGGTTTTGAAACAATAACAAACCACTCTGTAGCTTAGCACAAAGTTGCACATGCTTAAACTCGCATTCTTGGGCTAGCTTCTCTAATTCATGCAGTTTTTTAGCCGTGTTTTTTTCTAATAGAGTATTATATAAAACTGATAATTCCTCAGCGTGAATAGATAAGTGGGAACTTACTTGAAACAAGCTTCTTAGCTTTTTCACATCTCTATTTTTTGTCGAATTATAATAGAGCATTCCTTTGTAGATAGAGCTATCAGCGCGGTAGACATCGCATACTCTTTTGTCTTTTTCAATAGAATCGAGGCCGGCAATAAGCGCCTCAAATTGTCCATTGAGAGGTAAAAAACCGGTGGCATAACCAAAAGCCATGAAGTTGATGGCGCACGCTCGATCATCAGCGAGGGCTTGGTGACAATTAGCTACAGAGTTACATATTAAAAAAAATTGATAACAAGAAATGTTTGGCGGATTGTTTTCAATAATTGCTTGAGCCGCAATTATTCTTAAATGGGCTAGATGCCGCATATCCAAAAATTCATTATTTAATGCCGGCTCGATGTCTTGAAAGTCGGGGAAACAGGTAAAAGCCGTGATGGAATAAAGAATTTTGTAATAGGTCGCTTCAGCCTTTTCTCGCTGACACTTGTCGTCAGCGAGATAATAAGGAGCTTCTAACTGCTGGCTATTGATTGAAATGGGAGATTTGTCATCCTCTCCCTCCCATGAAGCCTCATCTATGTCTTGGATATTTAATGTAGATTCAATAAAAAACTTGACGTCTGCGCCATATGCCAAACCCGCTTTTGCATGTGTATCTATCGTCTGGTTTGCAAAAAAGAAAATATCGGCTTTGCACAAGGTAAGGTTCAACCATTGCTTAGGGTTTAAGTCCAAATTTTCTAAATGGGCGATTAACTTTATGGCTGCGTTAAATTGGGGGGGACATCTAAGCTCAGCGCATAAGTTGTAACAAGCCAAAAGCTGGAGATCCTGGAGTCTTTCTTGAAAGAATGTGCAGGTGAGGCCTAGGCTGTTCCTATCCTGAGCATCTGGCAATTTTGCAAAAATATAAATGGCAATTTCGTTGACCTGCTGACACATTGTGTCTAAACGGATTTCTGGCTGATTGTAAATATTATTGGAATGATCAAGGTCAAGGATTCTTTTCACAAGCAAAAGAATATCAAAGTCTTATGTAAAAAATCAAGTTGATTGGAAAATACAGAAGCCCCAATGAGGGGCTTCTGCGGAGGTGTTTAGGCAGCAGGAGCTGCAGCTATTGCTTTGCGGCTCAGCTTGAGCTGACCACGCTCGTTGATGTCGAGCACCTTGACGGAGATGACATCGCCTTGCTTGACGTGATCGAAGATATTTTGGACACGCTCTGAAGAAAGCTCAGAGATGTGGCAGAGACCTTCTCTTCCAGGCAAAATTTCAACAAAAGCTCCGAAGGCGACAACTGAGGTCACTTTTCCTGTGTAGATTTTGCCGATTTCAACTTCGCCCACAAGCCCTTCGATGATCTGCTTTGCATGATTCATCGATTCTTGTGAATTGGAAGCGATGCTGATCAGGCCTGAATCATTGATATCGATTTGAACGCCTGTCACTTCGATAATGTGTCTGATTTGCTTCCCACCAGGGCCAATCACCGTTGCAATCTTGCTTGGATTGATCTGGACGGTCTCAATGCGCGGTGCGTAGACAGACATTTCTGTGCGAGATTCTGGGAGCGCTTCGAGCATTTTCTTGAGGATATGAGTTCTGCCCTCTTTAGCTTGTGCCAAAGCAGATTTCATAATCTCGAGAGTGATTCCCTCAACTTTAATATCCATTTGGAAAGCTGTGATTCCTTCAGCATCTCCTGTCACTTTAAAGTCCATATCACCAAGAGCATCTTCTAGGCCCAAAATATCAGAAAGAATCGCAATGCGCGCTTCTTCCAAAATCAGACCCATAGCAATACCGGCAACAGGGCGCTTAATGGGCACCCCTGCGTCCATCATCGCCAAACAGCCGCCGCAAACAGAGGCCATTGATGAAGAACCGTTAGATTCAGTGATGTTAGATTCGAGGCGAATTGTGTAGGGGAATTCTGTGAGGGATGGAATCGCAGCTTTCAAAGCACGTTCTGCCAGTTTTCCGTGTCCCACTTCTCTTCTTCCAGGAGAGCCGATGCGTCCCACTTCACCTACAGAGAAAGGAGGGAAGAAATAGTGGAGATAAAAGCGGTTTAAGCCCTCTCCATTGAGATCTTCAAAGCGCTGTCCCATGCTCTCACCGCCGAGCGTACAAACAGCCATGGTTTGTGTCTCACCACGTGTAAAGAGGCAGTTTCCATGCGTGCGGGGCAGAATGCCAAGTTCGCTGTCAATCGGACGGATATCTTTGACGCCCCGTCCATCGACACGAACACCTTCATCGAGAATGAGATGGCGCATGTACTTGGAAGAGATTTTTTTGTAGGCTGCCTTGACGTCTACGCTTGTATACTTGCCAGGAGTACCCTCTGGGAGCAAATGTTTCAGAATTGTTTCTTCAATCGTATCGATAGATTCTTCCCGATCTTGTTTCACAGGAATGCGGATCGCCTTTTTCAAAGAATCGGCGGTCATATTTTCGATTTCTTGAAGGAGGGCCTCAGGCAAAGCACGGATCCCTTCACGGTTCTTAGGCTTGCCAATTTCATTTTGCCACTCTTGGATCGCTTGGCAGATTAAAGCAATTGACTTATGGCCTGCTTCAATGGCTGCAATGACCTGTGCTTCTGTGAGGAAGTCGCAATACCCTTCAATCATCAAAATAGCATCTTCTGTCCCTGCCAAAAGGAGATCCAGGCGAGAGCGCTGCATTTCATCCACTGTGGGGTTGATGATAAATTTATCACCAATCATGCCCACACGTACCCCAGCAACGGGTTTGACGAGAGGGATATCAGAAATAGCAAGGGCTGCTGAAGTTGCACAGATCGCTAGAGGATCGGGAAGATTGACACCATCATAGGACCAGACGTAGGCTAAGAGTTGTACTTCTTTGTAAAAACCATCTTCAAACATCGGCCGCAACGGGCGATCGATCAGACGGGAAGTTAAGATTTCCCTTTCTGATGGGCGTCCTTCTCGTTTGATAAAGCCACCCAAAGTTTTCCCTGCGGAGAAGAATTTCTCCTGATAATCGACTCTTAAGGGAAGAAAATCTACCTCAGCGTCTGCTTCAGGGGCAGAGCAGGCAGTTGCGAAGACAATTGTTTCTCCGAGACGAACAAGGACTGCGCCGTTTGCTTGCTTAGCGACTTTTCCGGTTTCGAAAGAGAGTTGTTTATTTTCAGAAAACGTTACCGTTTTAAATTTGCGTTCCATTTAACACCATGTTTTGAGCTGGGGGGAGAAAGACTTGGAATTGTGCCCCGAGCGAAAGTTTTTGTAGATTTCACAGATTATTCCGTGTGAGATTTAAACCCGTTCCTGTGCCCGCCCCTTCCCAATGAATATATTCACTAAATTCATCGGGCACAGGCACGGGCACAGGCACGGGTTTGGTCATGAGATATGAAGACTCTATTTTCTAAGATTCAGTCTCTTGATGAGGTTTTTGTAGCGTTCGGTATCTGTAGAATTCAGATATTCGAGCAGCTTACGTCTTTGCCCTACAAGTTTCAATAATGCAAGTCTTGAGTTGTGATCTTTTGGAGCTCTTTTTAAATGATCTGTAAGCTCTGCAATGCGCTCTGTCAAAATCGCAATCTGAACGTCGGCTGAACCAGTGTCTTTCTCGTGCAGTTGAAATTTTTTTGTAATTTCTTCCTTTGTGCCTTTATCTAGCGACATTTAAAAGTATCTCCCTATTTATGTATTTCACAAGCAACCATTATATCGCAGAATCGGTTAATGCACAAGACTCATACTTTGGTATCGAGCAACACTTCGATATAATCGTGCTGTTTGTCATGTTCTCTTTTGTGCAAAATCACTTTAAAAGGAATTGTTATAACCCCTTCAGCTTTTGCAGTACACAAGTCGTAGTAAATGTTTTTTTTCAGCTCATCAGAAACAGGCTTCTTACGGTATTTTGAAAGGATTTTTTTAATTGTCTCTGCTTCCGCATCCGGATCGATCTTTTTGCCGTAAAAAGGTTTCATGATTTATAACTGTAATCCAAAACCACTCAACCATCAACTTAAAATTATATGGATATAGATATCGATGTTGCGTTCATGCGCGAAGCTTTGAAGGAAGCGAAAAAAGCTTATAAGGCAGGAGAAGTGCCCGTCGGTGCGGTTCTGGTTTTAAATGGCAAAGTCATTGCCCGCGGCCATAATCAGGTGGAGCTTCTCAAGGACGCCACAGCCCATGCGGAGATGCTTTGCATGGGAAGCGGCGCGGTCGCCCTTGAAAACTGGCGTCTTCTCGAAACAACGCTTTATTGCACAATAGAGCCTTGCTGCATGTGCGCAGGGGCCCTTTTCCTCTCAAGGGTGAAGCGCCTTGTCTGGGGGGCTCCTGATGTGCGCCATGGGGCAAACGGCAGCTTTGTCGACCTTTTTGCCCTCAAACACCCCACACACCAAATAGAAATTACTTCAAATATTTTATCAGAAGAGTGCAGCGCTCTCATGCAGGAATTTTTCCGTGAACGAAGAAATAAAAAAATTGATTGATGAAATTGCCGAGGGGCAACAAGAAAAACTTTTAAAATGCGGCAGGCATTTTGTCCCCAACCTCACCTCCGAGGATGTCCTTCAGCCCATCGACTACCCCGAGCTCGAGTCTAACCCTCATTTCCGCTATGAGGAGGGGGTCCTAGAGGGGATCCGCACCGTCGAAACTGCCCTCCTAAGACTTTTTAGAGAAATTTAATCCGTGCGTGACCGTGACCGTGTCCGTGCCCGTGACCGACCCGTGCTTCCGTGCCCGAATTTTGCGAAACACGGAAGCTCGGTTCGGTCACGGTCACGGACACGGTCACGGTCACGCACGAAGAAAAAGAAACTATTACTTATTTCTACGCTCAGAGATTTTTTGCATGCGAGTCTTTTCTCGAGCGGTCAGTGAGTCGGCGCCTTTCTGAGAGATTTTGGCAAGCATCCGGTCCATGAAGGCTTCGTCGCTTTCCTGAAAGACTGAAATGTCGATGACTTTATCATCTGAGGAGGCCTTCTTGCTGGGTTTGCGGCGGAATTCGAGGTTGAGGGGGTAGGGGTTGGGAAGCTTCCAGAGGTATCTGCCGACAAGAAATCCGAAAAGGATGCCGCTAAGGTCTGCAAGGAAAGTAATTCCTGCGCCGTAGGAGAGGCTGATGAGGAGCGAGAAGACCAGATAGAGAGCGATGAGCCATTTGGTTTTGATACGGACAAAAAAGAGGAAGGTGAGCTCAAGATCGGGGTAGATCATGGCCCAAACCAGCATGAGGGCTAAGATTGGAGGGGCGCTCGTTGCCAAAAGGGTGCTGGAATTAAAGATCAGAAGGGCTAGGGAGGCGATAATCCCTGCAAAAAGACCTGCGCCTAGATAAAAGGTGAGGAACTGTTTTGAGCCAAAGCGGGCGTCTATCTCTGAACCTGTAAACCAAAGTAGGACCATTTGGAGGAAAAGGGTGAAAAGAAGGGCAAACGAAATGCCGATCCCAGCTGAGTTCAGAAAAAAATAGGTTAGGGGTTGCCAAAGCCAGAGTTGTTTGAGGCCAAATAACGACAAACTAAGCCACGAACTGATCGGAGCAAAATAGTAAGTGGCTACGGGGACTAAAAGAGAAAGTGCCGCGGTGATCACAATCAGCCACTTGACACTTTTGGGCGTTTTATTAGAGAGTATATTCATGTTTTCGCTCTACAACCATTCATTAGCATTATTAACTGACCTCTACGAAATTACCATGGCATATGCTTACTGGAAAAGTCAAATGCTAGAATGCGAAGGGGTTTTTCATCTTTTTTTCCGTAAATCCCCCTTTCAGGGAGGTTATGCCATTGCTGCCGGCTTAGAAAACGTGATCGACTATGTCAATCATTGGAACTTTACAACCTCAGATCTCGATTATCTGGCATCGCTTACAGCGGAAAATGGCAATCCTATTTTTGAAGAAGGTTTTTTAAATTACCTGCAAAATTTCAAATTTTCTGGTCAAATTGACGCGATAGAAGAGGGGGAGGTCGTTTTTCCCTATGAGCCCCTGATTCGTGTACAGGGACCTTTGATTCAAGCGCAGCTTTTGGAAACCCCTCTTTTGACGCTGACAAATTTTTCCACTTTAATCGCTACAAAATCGGCACGTATTTGCTTATCTGCCGGGGACGATCCCGTCCTGGAATTTGGTCTTAGAAGGGCACAAGGAATCGATGGTGCTATGACAGCGACCCGCAGCGCCTATATTGGAGGGTGTTATGCCACTTCCAACACCCTTGGAGGGAAGATTTTCGATATTCCTGTCAGAGGCACTCATGCTCACAGCTGGGTGATGGCTTTTGGATCCGAGCTGGAATCTTTTAAAGCCTATGCGCACGCTATGCCAGACAATTGTGTCTTTTTAGTTGACACTTATGACACAGTAGAGGGAGTCAAAAATGCGATCCTTGCCGCCGAATGGCTGAAAAGCCAGGGAAAACCATTTTTAGGCGTACGCCTCGATTCCGGAGATCTCCATTATTTGAGCTTAATCGCCCGCCGTTTGCTCGATGAGGCAGGCTTTTTTGATGCCAAAATTATTGCAAGCAATGAACTCAATGAACATTTAATTGCCGATTTAAAACAGCAAGGGGCCAAAATTGCCATCTGGGGTGTTGGCACCCATCTTGTGACGGGCTCTAGCCAACCGGCACTTGACGGGGTTTATAAACTTTCGGCTTTGCGCAAAAATAAAAACAGCGCCTGGTCCCACAAATTAAAGCTCTCAGAGCGGTTGACCAAGATTTCAGATCCCGGAATTTTGCAGGTGCGCAGATTTTCGATTGGCAGTCAATATGCGGCCGATGCCATCTTTGATACTTCCACGGGGGATTCGCCCAATATCCGCCGGATTATCGATCCTTTTGATCCAACACGGACAAAAACGATCTCTTCTAATATGCAAGGAAGGGATCTTTTGGTTCCCATTTTCCGGGATGGGGAGTGTGTCTACACAAAACCTGATATCCATACGATCCGCAAGACTTGTAAAGAGCAGCTTGCCCGTTTTGACAAGAGCATCAAGCGCCTTTTTAACCCCCATCTCTATCCTGTGGGCATGGACGAGACGCTCTATCATTTGAAGTTAAAGCTCATTGAGCAAATCAGGACACACAATGAAAGCTCTTCTGATCGTTGATGTACAAAATGATTTTCTTCCTGGGGGCGCTTTGGCTGTCCCTCATGGTGATGCTATCATTGAGGTTATCAATCGGCTGCAGCCCCTTTTTCCTCATGTTGTAGCCACAAAAGATTGGCATCCCGAGCACCATGTTAGCTTTGCTTCAAGCCATCACAAAAAACCAGGAGAATTGGTTGAGGTCAAGGGGATGCGCCAGGAACTTTGGCCCGACCATTGCATCCAAAACACGTTTGGCTCCGAGCTTTCGTCGCACCTAAACCAGGAAAAGATTGAGAAGGTCTTTTTTAAGGGAGCAGACCCCCAAATTGATAGCTACAGCGCCTTTTTCGATAATGCCCATATGCGCTCGACAGGTCTTGGAGAGTACCTTCAGAGCATCGGCGTCGATGAAATTTTTGTGGTGGGGCTGGCGACAGATTATTGTGTGAAATACTCTGTTCTTGATGCGGCAAAGTTTGATCTCAAAATCACTGTCCTCCTCGAGGGCTGCCGCGGCATTGAAATGAGAGAAGGGGATATTGCCCGCGCCATCCAAGAGATGGAAGCTGTAGGTGCGCACATCTCCTAAATTCCGTGCTCCTTTTTAAACACGAAGACACGAAGATACAAAGACACAAAGAGGAGAAGTTATTTTTTTCTTCTCTGTGTTCTCTGTGCCCTCTGTGGTTTTTTATTTTCCGCAAGTTATGTTACAAACAGCGTGATAGGCAATATAAAAAAACCACAGAGAGCACAGAGGACACAGAGAAAGGGGAAAAATAAAATTATGTCTCTTTGTGTCTTCGTGCCTTTGTGTTTAATTGCTCACAGTTAAAGCATTTCGAAGTTGAGATCGCACGCTGTTTGGAAGGCGCCGATCACGGCTAGTAGCGGGAAAGGGATGATCCCCTCCTCGTGAATGTCAAAATGCCAATTGTCATTGAAGAGTTTGAACATGGGACGGAAGTAGGTCACGGTAAATTTTTTTGTATCGACAGGGTCTGTGAGAGCAAAGTGGTTGCCGAGCCAGTTCATAAACCCTTTTGCGATCATATCCCCGTCTTCAGAGTATATCTTATACTTTGTGGGATACAGATTGTAGATTTCGGCTGAAAAAGAGCCTAGATCGACACTTTCTGTGCTTGTGAGAGAGACGATGGTGTCAGATTGGACGCGCAAGGAGGGGCCAGAGGCGAGTAAATATTCTGCAGGGTCCATGTAAGAATAAAAAACAGCCCCTTTAGTGTTCTCTCGGACAACTTTCCCTATTTTTTCCCCCGTCTTGGCCTCAATGTGAAAAATAGTGCCCGAGCTCAAGGGTTGGTAACGGACCACATACTCGCGCCCCTGACCCTCTAAACAAAGCAGGGTCAGGCAAAGAAAACAAAGCAAACCTTTTAACATAGCCATCGGTTATAGCAACCATGCTACGATTCAGTAAAGCAAATTCCTTGCCCCTGCCCCTGCCCGTCCCCTTGCCCGCCCCTTCCCGATCGGGCACGGGTTATTAGTGCTGCGTCATATCCACAATCTGCTGATACATCGTGTTGAGCATCTGGAGCCAGCCTGAGTCTTGAGCGGCGTCCTGCTGCAAGATGTTGACCGTGGTCGAACTCTCTGTCATTATGATTTGCCCTTTCTGCCTCTCTGTAATGAGACGGTTTTGGATGTGGGCTCTATCCGCTCCGAGCTGTTCGTTTTCAATCATGACGTTGTTGACCGTGACCGTTCCCGCTTTTGAAGGAAGGAGCACGAGTTTAAAATCGCCCGCTGCTTTGTTGAGCGCATCCTGGATCGAGGCGTTTTTTTCAATCTGCTTGGCTTGGACAATCACCGTATTCTGACGACTTGTCATCGAATCTAGGAAGAGAAAGAAGATCGCAATCATCGAAAACTTCTTCCCCTCAATAAAGTCGCCCGCATCTCCTGAATCAGGAATGGGAGGTGGCGGGGCAGCTTTTGTTAAATGGCTAATTGCGATATCTTCCATGTATTATTACCCTATTTTATTTAAATTATTATTGGTTGTTTCTATTCATCAAAAGTTTATTAGTAAAATCCTTTACCATATCCAGGATATGGTTGGCCTCATGCTGCTGCTCCATCGAGGAGTCTGTGCTTTGGTTGATGTTCGTCTCACCAACCTGCGCATCTTGCTGCAAAGCTCCTAATTGTTGAGAGATAATTGCCCTCTGAGCCTCAGTGCCCTGGTTTTTGGCCATATCATTTTGGATGGTCAGCTTGTTTTGGGTCGTAATCATGACATGATTTGTCCAAAGAATTTTCCAAACCCACCAACCTTTTTTCCATTCGTACCAGCCCCAATGGTGTGTCCACCACGTATGCTTGTTCCTCTGCGCCTTCGGAATACTCACGAAGGGGATAGCTGCCTGCTCACTATTGAGTGCTTTTTGGGCGCTCGCATTCTGGCTGAGCTCCTTGGTGTGCACAATAGCCCCTTTGGCAGTTGTTGTTGCCATGTCTAGCAATACGAGAAAACAGGCAACCATGCTGCCGGCACCTAAAATATTGGGGGTGCTTGGCGCTGCCCCCTCAATGGAAGGGGCCCCATACCCTTGATTTTCTATTTTATTAATATCTAACATCTATGGAACCTCTTTTTATTGTTTACATTCTACCAATCTGGCCGCTGAGCTGTGTGAGCAAATCCAGTAAAGCGCTTGCCCCACTCAAAGAGTGCTGAATCAAGCCCGTTGTGGAGTTGATATCAGTGGCTTTCAGCTGGTTGTTTTGCTGCAGCTCACTCACCACGTTTTGCAAAATGCCTCTATAACCTGAAACTAACTGCTGTTTCGCTTCAAACTGGCCCATGACAACAGCTGCGTTTGATTTCATAACGATCTCCTGTTTGAAATGATCAATTACGGTATAATGTGTCGCCCAGGGGCCTATCCATCCTACGGGTTCGCGACCATTTTCCACTTCGTGTTTGGTCACAATAGGGCCCGTCGCATCAGAGACTAATTTGGCCGATTCGAGGTTAGACACATTCAAAGAGGCAAACTTTTCCTGAGCTTCCAAACCAATGACTTTATTTTCCTCCGCGGCGGTATTTTGGACCTCTTTTGCCTGGATACGAGCCGTATCGCGGCTAGTCTGAACCGCATGGTACATGCACATATAACAATAGAGAAGAGGTCCGAGCCCACCAAATGGATCGGCATCTTTTTTCTTCTCTACAGGCTTCTCGACGACTACAGGAGAAGCAGGTGCGATTTTGTGTGGTATTGTCATTAAAACACCTATTATTACTTTTATTATTAAATTGTTTATTGCGTGTAAAAAACTAGCAACATTAAGAATTATAACAGTAAGTTAATTTTTTAACAATCAAAATGTTAAATAAAATTTATAATCTTAATGAGTTCTTAAAGAGATGGACTGATATTTTAGTTTAGGTGCTCAAAAATGGTTTGTGCCATCTGCACGGAGAGGGCGTTTTTGTGCTTGCGGATCAGCTCTCTGCCCCCTGGAGAGGCAAAATCAGAGACAATTTTCCACATGCGGCATTTGATGTTAAGGGCAGCGGCTGCAAAGGCAATGCCGTAGCCCTCCATGTCGACAAGATCCCAGGTTTTCCCTATTTTTTCCCGCTCAGAGGTGTTGTGGATGGGAAAATCTGAAGAAATGAGTTTGCCGCCTCCTTTTTTTAAAGCAAGGTGGGGGAGGATGAACGAAAGACACTCTTTTGACTTTGGATCGAGATCATCAACAGGGACGTGCTTGCCAATTGTTTCAATTTCCTGAATTTTGCCAATTTCAAGACCCTCTTTTAAGGCGCCCGCAAGACCTAAATTCCAGATTTCAGCACATTGTGGGCCATATTTGGCAACAGCCATCTGAGCTTGATGGAGTCCCACGCCGCTAATTGCAACAAAACCCTTCTCAAAGGCATAGAGAGCGGCTTGTTCTCCTTCTGACCAGACAAGGGTTTTATGCCCCAAAATGGGCTCTGCACGGGATTCTTCCAAAAAAGCCTTGGCCTCAGCATGCTGAGCAAAAATAATCAAAGTTTTAGACATCGAGCAACCACTCAGTTTGAGGATGAATTAACCTTTCAATGGCCTGAAGCCCCCAATCAGAGAGCTGTTCACTCTCTTGATTCACATAGGTTGCGATGTGCTTTTCAACCACACCGATTTCTTTTTCCTGTGCCTTGCTGAGAATGAATGGAAGAGCCTTTCCAGGATGCTGTTTGGCAAAGGCAAGGGAGTCCCTCAATGCCGCCACAATCTGTTTTTTGACCTCTTTTGGGGTTGTGCGCAGAACGGCAAGTCCCCCAAGGGGTAATGGGAGCCCCGTTTTTTCATGCCAGAGGGTTCCAAGATCGGCAATTTCGACAAACCCTTGGTTGGAAAAAGTGAAACGGGATTCGTGGATGATGAGGCCGCAGTCAACGGTTTGAGAGGCAATCAAGGAGGGGATTTCGTGGTAAAGACAGTAGTGAATTTCACCACTTTTTAGCTCCAATTGGTTCAGAAGAAGCTTAGCGGTCGTATTTTTTCCGGGAACAGCAATTTTTTTGTGCTCCAACTCTTCAAGAGGAAAAGCAGTCTGAGAAATGATTTTGGGGCCGCAATTAAAGCCTAACGCTGAGCCCACTGGAAGGAGCTGATAATGTTCCAAAGTTTGCGCAAAGCAGCCAAAAGAGAGCTTAATTAGGGGAAATCTTTGAGTGAGAGCCCATCTGTTGAGCTGCTCGATATCTGCATAAGTAGGTTCTAAAGGAAGATTTTGACCCACAAGCCCATGAATCCACGCAAAAAAGAGGAACGTATCGTTAGGGCAAGGAGAAAGGGCGCATTTCATGTTTACAAAAGGCTTTCTTTCATCAGAACGGCTTTTAAGGCAGCATTTTCAGGTTTATCGAAGGCGCCTTGACCTTTCAGCCACTGGAAGTAGTTTTTGGGGATGTCCTTAAAAGGTTTTCCCTGATGTTTGCCAAAAGGCATTACTTCTGGAGGGGTTTCAGGACCAGAGGGTCCTTTCAAGAGCTCTAGAACCGTTTCCATAGGCAAATCATCGATCATCACTGAAAACATTTGATGGAGGACGATCACATCATCTAAGGCGCGGTGGGCATTATTTTCGGCAATCCCGTAAATTTGACGTAAAAACTGCAAGCTGTGGCGGGGAAGGTCTGGGCGGTATTTACGGGCCCATTTGAGCGAATCAATCATGGGCCATTCAGGGAGAAGAAGCTCATGCCGTTTCCCTTCGTTGACCAAAAAATGTTTGTCGAAGCTGTCATTATTGTGGGCAATTAAGACGCAGTTTCCCGAGCAAAATTCGATGAAGGCCTGACCTGCTTCATTAAATTGTGGACTGTTTGCCACCATCTCATCGGTAATTCCGTGGATGGAGGCAGCTTCCTGAGGGATTTTAATTCCTGGATTGACGAGTTGATTGAAAGTTCTATCGAGATAAGGGTCGTAGGCAGCAATTTCGACAATTCTATCTCTTTCGGGACTGATTCCGGTCGTCTCCGTGTCGTAGTAAATGGGTCTTAGCTTATCCACTTTTTGCTGGTCCATTTTTTGCGGGTCCATTGCCTGCTTGTTTTAACACCTCATCGACACTCATTGTCCCTGAGACAATCATGGCAACGGCATGCATAAAAGTGTCGCAGACGACGCGTGTGGATCCAAAATGCATATTAAAGAGGTTTTTATCAACTTTTCCGGAAGGGCAGGGGAGAACGGCACGGTAAAAGATCAGTTCGGCCTTTTCATCCATCCCGAAACCGGGCATGTCAATTTCTTTGTTTAGAATGTGGAGCAGGCGGGCAGTTTCCCCCACTTTGTCTTTAGGCAAGGTGTAGGGCAGATAAGCCACCATTTGCAAAAGCTCGCTCTCGGGACGTAACAAAAAGAAAACAGGCACTTCGTAGCTTTGTATATTAAGGATGACAAAGACCTGGCCCGTTTCTTTTTGAAACTCGGGGCTGAAGGCATTTTCTTTTAACCAGGAAATAAGGGAATTTGTATTAAAATCAAAGCTCACGAGACAATGATAACACAAATTTTCAGAAATTTACAATGAACTTCTTCACTAAATTGATCGATTGGTAGAAAGAATGTTCAAGCATGGGGGCAAAATATTTGACACTCAGACCAAGGGATGAGAGGCCAACGATGAGCTGCAGCGGAAATCCGATCCAGAAAATCGGCATAAAACGGGAGAGGAGTGCAAAGATCAAGATCAAAGAAAAGAGCATCGTCAAAGGGATGAAGGCAAAACCCAAGGCATTTTGAAATAAAAGATTACTGATTTCGATACAGCCAAAAGCGGTTGTTTGGGTGAGCGGGTATTTTAGGGGGAAGCTATGGTAGCTTTCGTAAAGAAGGCGTAAAAGGGGATGGTGTAGATCCAAAATTAAAAACAGAGTCAAGGTAAATAGGGCAAAAAAACGACCAAGGAGGGGTGAAGAGGCATTAGAATTGGGGTCTAAAATTTCGGTGGCAGACAAGCCCATGAGCACTCCCAAAAACTGGCCAGCAAAAGCTGCCGATTCAAACAGGAGGGCAAAAATCCATCCGATGACAAATCCCAACATTCCCTCTTTAAGAAGATCCAGAGCAAAGTAAAGGGGTTTTTCGAAGCTATAGGAGAAGGTGCCCATAAGAAAAGGAGTGAGGCTTAGGCTGCAGGCAAGGCTCAAAGATAAACGGACCAGAAAAGAAACCCCTTTTTCTGAAAAAAGAGGTGAGAAGACAAACAAGCCCGATAACCTGGAAAAAATAAGCAAAAAAAATGGCCAAATATTACTGGACATAGTGTGTTAAAGAGGTGACTTTATCCCATTGGTGAAGAAGGAGATTGTTTGTAAATTTTGTCAGCATCTTAAGCATCCAAGGGAAAAAAATCGCAAGCGTGACGGCGACAACGACCATTTTTGGAACAAATGTCAACGTCATCTCTTGAATGCGTGTAGCTGCTTGTACAAGTGATATTAAAATGCCTACAATGAGTGCAATCAGCAAAAAAGGGGCGGCAATTTCAAGCGCCACAAGCAACATTTGTCTGACAATTTGGGTAATTTGTTCGGAGGTCATTTGAAACGGGATGGTATAAAAAAAAGTGTTTTGTCCCCAGAAAAAAATAGGGAGTGAGACGAATCTCACTCCCTCAATAGAGCTAGCGCTTAGCTGTTGTTAGGTTTGACAGGTTGCTTTGGTGGTGTCGGTTGTTGTTTGTAAGGTTTCTTTGCATCAGTATCAGCAGCAGGTTTTACAGTGTCAGATTTCATTGTAGCATCAGCTTTAGGAGCAGTGTGTTGTCTTGGTGTGCTTGGAGCAGTTGGGTTTGTAGAAGGCTCAGATGGGTTTGGTCTTACGTTTGTATCAACTCTTGTTGAAGTTGATGTGTCAGCTTTAGGAGCAACAGGAGCAGCTGGAGCATTTGGATTTACAGCAGATGAGTCAGTTCTAGCTGGAGCTGAACTGTCAAATCTTTGTGGCCCTTGCTGAGCTGAACTTGGTTGCCCGGCATCACGGTCAGCACGGTATTGGTCAACGCGATCACGGAAGTCGCTACGGAATTGATCCGCACGTTCACCCCATGTACGCTGGTCGCCACGGTTTTGGTCGTTCCAAGAACGTTGATCACGCTGGTCGCCACGGTTTTGATCCGAAGCACGTTGATCACGCTCGTTACGGAATTGATCCGCACGTTCGCCCCATGTGCGTTGATCACGCTGCTCTCCACGGAATTCTCCACGGAATTGATCAGCACGATCGCCCCAATTGCGGTCGCCACGCTGATAGAATTGTCCAGCTTGTGGTCCATACGGAGTTCCATACTGACCTTGCTGTCCGTATTGCTGGTATCCATACTGACCAGCTTGTGGTCCTTGGAAACCTTGACCTTGCATCATTGGACCTTGTTGTGGTCCTTGCTGAGGAGCAGCTTGTGAACCTGTTGTCCACTGGCATGCACCATAACCAGCAGTAGCTGTAGCAGATAAGATGAGAACTGCTAAAAGTTTTTTCATATATCCTCCGATAATGTTTTTAGAAAGGAGATTGCTGTATTTAGTTACATCATAATGAATATAGTAATTATTTTGAAATAATAATTATAACTATGTGCAAATTAGGCACAAAAATTCTAATAAATTTACAAAGTATTTACAGTTTTCTTTCGTAAGTGGGTTTTGTTGATAAAAGCTCCGAGGGAAATACTGCAGGCAGCTTTCTGCAATAAGAATCCATAAAAGGAGGCCCAAAGTTAGAAAAAATTGGTGTTTTATTTCTCTCGGGCACGGAAACGGTTCGAGCAAGGTCTCGGACACGGTCACGCAGGGAAAAACAGACGGTCACGCACGGAATCTAGGAAGTGTGGAAGCCTTGAACGACCTGGGAGACAACAAGGCGCCAGCCATCCACGACAACAAAGAGAAGGATTTTGAAAGGAAATGAGATCATCACAGGCGGTAGCATCACCATTCCCATGGACATGAGTAAAGATGTGACAACCATATCGATCACAAGGAATGGTAAAAAAAGGAGAAATCCCAAAATAAAAGCTGTGCGGAGCTCAGAGAGTACAAAAGCTGGAATGACGCAATACCAGGGGATATCTGAAATTTCTGCTGTATCGCTTAAAGTCACTTTCCCCATTTCAAGGAATAGCTGCAGATCTTTTTCCCGAATATTATAGACCATAAACTGCCGCAAAGGGGGCCATGATTTTTCGACGAGCTGAATCGGTTTTTTTTCTTCTCCCTCCAGATAGGGAACGATGGCCGTTTTGTGGATTTCAGTGATCACAGGATGCATGATGTAGCCTGTTAAGATTAAGGAAAGTCCAATAATAATTTGGGTTGAGGGGACAGAAGTGCTCAAGGCTTGCTTGAGGAAGGTCAAAACAATGGAAATACGTGTGAAAGAGGTCATCAAGATAAAGACAAAGGGGATGAGGGCAATAATAACAGCAAGACCTACTACTGTTAGATTATCCAGCATCTTAAGGGGAATCCGTCACATTATTTACGCACTTCATCGACTCCCCATTTGGCTTTTTAATCTTCTCTGAAAATGCCGCAAGAGAGGCGCTGCTTTTGCCTAGCTGCTGTTGCATGAGCATCTCTTGCATCTTTGTGGTATCTGTAAATTCTGTAATCAGCTGAATGCCTGCTGCCGACTCTGAGATGACAACCCCTTTTCCCAAAACATCGATCAGATAAAGGGCAGCTTTTGGGTTTAAAGGGCGTTTTTCCAAAATCTTGATCCCGTTAGACCGATTGAGCGAATGCATGCGCGAGCGCATGAGTTTCTTTAGAAGCCAAACAGTTAAGAAAATGAGGATAATCACAAAGCCAAGGGTGAGAAGCATGTTGGCAAACTCTCCCCAATAGTTATAACTTTTTGACTCTCCCGCTGTGATTTCGTTTATTGTTTCGTCTGCAAAAGCACTTGTGAAAAAAAACAAAAATAAAGCTAAACATTGTTTCATGCACACTCCATGTATTCAGCTTCTGCTCCGACAGGAGGAGAAAAAGCCTAAAAGCGCATCATAGTGGATGAGAACATTTAAAGATATTTCCGTGCGTGACCGTGAACCGAACCGTGTTCCGTACCCGAGAAAATAAAAACGCAGAGACGCAGAGGCGCAAAAGACGCAAAGAGAGAAAAATGTGACCCTCTTCTCTGTGTCCTCTGTGTGCTCTGTGGTTGTTTAATTTCTCGGAACATTTTTGCCATACAGTCTGAGTGATTTTTTTAAACCACAGAGAACAGAGAGGACATAGAGAGGGGGGGGAATACATTTTTCTCTCTTTGCGCCTCAGCGTCTCTGCGCCTCTGCGTTTTATTTCTCTCAGAAACGAAACTCGGGTCGGTCACGGTCACGGTCACGGACTCGGTCACGCACGGGATTAGGTTTTAATCTTTAAGCAACTCTGGCCCCACGCCCATAGCATGCATTCCCTTATCCACATAGATTGTAGTTCCCGTAATGGCAGAAGCTAATGGGGATACTAAAAATGCCGCAGTATTACCTACCTCTTGGGCTTGAAGGGGTTCTTGAAGGGGGGCTCCTGCTTGCGCGTAATCGATCATTTTGTCAATGAAACCAATGGCTTTAGCAGCTCTTGATCTCCAGGCGCCCGCAGAGATTGTATTAATGCGGATTCCCCATTTTCTCCCTGCTTCGAAGCTGAGAGTTCTTGTGTCGCTCTCAAGAGCTGCTTTTGCAGAACTCATTCCGCCGCCATAACCGGGGACAGCACGTTCTGAGGCCATATAAGTGAGAGACAAAACAGAACCATTTCCGTTCATGAAAGGGCCAAAATTAGCCAGAAGGCTGATGAGTGAATAAGATGAGGAACTCACTGCAGAAAGATACCCTTGTCTGGATGTTTCAAGAAGGGGTTTTCTCACCTCAGGAGCGTTTGCAAGAGAGTGGATGAGAATATCAATATTTCCAAAATCTTTTTGAACGGCCTCAGCAACTTCTGTGACGGTAAATCCGCTCACATCTTTGTAACGTTTATTTTCTTTGACTTCAGCTGGTACGTCGTTTGGTGTGTCGTAAAGAGCGTCCAAACTATAAATCTTTTCAAAATTCATGAGAGTGCCATCGCTCAAAGTGCGCGACTCGTCAAATTTGCCAGCTTCAAGCGCGGATGTGAAAATGTTGTAGATGGGAGTCCAAGTGCCTACAAGGATTTCAGCTCCTGCTTCTGCAAGCGCCCTGGCAATTGCCCATCCAAATCCTTGATCGTCACCAATTCCTGCGATAAAAGCTTTTTTTCCTTTAAGATCGATCTTGAGCATTTGATACCTCACGTTTAGGGAGAAAAGATAGCAGGAGAGGAGAATATAGAAAACCAATTTTCCGTGCCTGTGACCGTGCCCGATTGGGAAGGGGCGGGCACGGGCACAGAAGGATCAGAGGTTAAAATCATCGGGAAGGGGAGCCGAAAAGGTCATCTTCTCCAGAGTGACAGGATGCACGCATGTCAGTCGGAAAGCGTGCAGAAGGGGCCGGAAAGCAGGCCCCAGTTTCTGAAAGCCATAGACATAATCACCCACAATTGGATGACCTACATGTTTCAGATGAACCCGAATCTGATGTGTCCGCCCCGTAATCGGAACACATTGCAGCAAAGAAAAGCCCCCACTCGTTTTAATGGTGCGCCACTCCGTCTTTGAAAAAATGCCCTCTTTTTTCATTCCCCAAATGACCGCACCTTCTCTTCGATGGACAGCTGCCATGTTTCCAGATACTGTTCCTTGAGCTTCAGTCGCGCCCTCAACCCAGGCCAAATACTGTTTTAAAATCGTACGCTTTTGAAATTGTTGCTCCAAACCCGCCAAAACTTCTTTATTCTTAGCCAAAAGGATCACGCCGCTGGTGTCCCGATCCAGTCTGTGGGCTAAAAAAGCGTTTAATAGCTCGCCGAGTTTTTCTGAGGCTAAGTAGGGAGGTTTGTTGTAGACAATCAGATTTTCATCTTCAAAAAGGATCCGTTCTTTTTCGATCCGTTCTAAAGGCATTTTTTCTGGAAACAGCGCCACAATGTCCCCCCGTTTGACGGATGCGGAACAAAATCTTTCAACGTTTTTATTGACAAAGCATCGATTATGCTCAATCGACCATTTCAAATCTTTGGCAGAAAAAAATTCTAAAAGTTTGTCTTTAACTTCTGTGAGAAGACGGTTTGGACTCTCGACTTTCCAAGTATTCATAACTCATTTATTATACACGCAATGAAGATATTAATCGTTAAAACTTCAAGCTTAGGGGATATTGTCCAATCTTTCCCGGTTCTTGATTATCTTAGAAAAAAATTTCCGGAAGCCCAAATCGATTGGCTTGTGGATGCTTCCTGTGCAGAACTCCTCCGAGCCAATAAACAGGTGAGCCGTGTTATCACATTTGATAAAAAAAACTGGCGCAAAGAAGTTTTTAAACAATTTTTTGAGCTTAAGAAACAGCTCAAACAGACCCGCTACGATCTTCTCTTTGATTTGCAGGGAAATATCAAGTCGGGTTTTTTAACAATGATGGCCCGCGCAAAAGTAAAAGTGGGCTTTGGATTCAAAACGGTCCGGGAATGGCCGAATGTCTTTTTTACAACTGCCCGGATCAATCCTCCCAAAGGAAAAAATATCCGTGAAGACTACTTGGGAGTTGTTCAGGGCTATTTTAAAGATGAAAAACCCCACATTTTCCATCCGGAATTGCTCCATCTGGAGCCTTTGCAACAGCAAAAACTCCATGAGCTTTTCAACGAGGGACAAAAACCCACTCTTGTGTGTCCTTTTTCAAGATGGTCCAATAAATGTTTATCAGAAAAAGATTTGGTTAGCGTTTTGCAGGAATTGGACGCCGGCCCTTATTGGATTATTTGGGGAAGCCAGAAAGAGAGGGAGTCGGCACTTAAAATTTCACAACACTTGCCCAAAAGTGTAGTTCTGGAACGTTTGAGCTTGGCTGTTTTGCAACACGTGATGGCCAGATCCAAATTAGTCATTTCGATGGATTCTTTGGCCCTTCATTTATGCGCGACAACCTCAACTCCCGTTTTAAGCTTTTTCGGCCCTTCCCTTGCCGCAAAATTTGCTCCACAAGGGCAAAATAGCTGCTCAATTCAGGGAAAATGCCCTTATGAAGTGCGCTTTGAAAAGACGTGTCCCAAACTACGGTCGTGTGGGACGGGTAGTTGCCTGAAATCCATCACCATCACTGAGAGTGAATTGGGGGCCATTATGGCAAAAGTCACGAACCTGCAAACTCACGTCTGTGGAAAATTCTGAGAAATTATATTTAGGCATGTCAGGACGCGGAAGTTGATCCAAAAACTTTTCTCTTAAATTGCCCCACTTTGTTTCAAGTAATTTAATGGCATCTTTGGCCTCAACACTTTCCTGACACTCTTCAAGACCCTCTTTTTTATAAAAGGCAATCTCTTTTTTTAAAGGCTCATATAACTCATAAAGTTCCATAAAGCCCTCTTTCTCGTTAAAGGGGAGAAAACCATAAGCGATCAAATTGTCAAAATTTTCCCCATACTCATCAGCAATTTTTTCAAACGAGAGCTTTTCAAGATCATTTGAAATTTTATTTGCCTTAAAAGGATCGTGATAAGGTGTCCAGTCGATTCTTTCGACGGTATATACCAACGGTCCAAAAAAGAGGTAAGCAAGTCCCCGTCCAATCATAGAGGCGGGATTTAGATAATCTGTATAATTTCTGGCGGAGAGTCCAAAAGTTGGGAATTTTAAGTTGGCAAGGGCAATCAAAACTCCTACTACGAAAGGAGAAATCAAGAGTGCCTGGCTCGGGACAGAAGTATAGGCAATGATGTAGTAAAGAACAGCACCCAGGGCTGCCAAGTTTAAAATTGCAACCGCACAGACGGCCACTTTTTTAACAACGAGATCCCACTTGGCATCGGGTGCCCGAAGCTCCCACGTTGTGTATTGAATATTTTCATCTATATTTTTAACGTCGCCCATAATTTAAACCATTTAGTTTTATTATGCGCCGCCATTATATCAAACTATAAATGAAAAATCTATATTATTCTCAACTAATTCAATAGCTTTTTCTACTTTTGAAATATCTTCTTTGCGAATCTTGGCTGTAAAGGATGTTATCATCCGCATAGCTTCGTAACTTGACTGCGCTGCATAAAGACTTGGAATCTCGGCGGCTTTCAATCTTGCAATCAAAGCAGGCATGGGTGGATGTTTTCCTGTTAAAATAATTCCATGGTGGGGGTCATTTTGTTGGAACTGTCTTTGTTCGATAAGGGCGTCCACAATATCTTCTCGAGTCGCTGGCGTGACGATCAGTTGATTAGGAAAAATGCTTTCTTTAAATCTTTGAACAGAAGTTGCAACCAGACGGATGCTTTGGAAATGGAGGTAATGAAAATTTTCACCTGACAGCATGCTTGTGTTAAACAATGTTTCAAAATCTTCCATCGAAGGTGTATTTAAAAATTGATTATAGGGGATGCAGCCAATGAGAGGAATATTCCATCTTTCTAAAGCTTTTTTGAAATATCCGAGGATCATCTCTTTTTTTTCTGGAATCACACGATTTAAGATCACACCTCTGATTTTAACGCCAAAAAGATCACAAAGCCCTTTGTTCAGAGCCAGCTCATCAAAGGCGCTCCCAAGCCCCCCTTTGGCAATAATGACAATATCAAGTCCCAAAGAAGCTGCTATAGAGGCATTGCTCAAATTTACAATCGAGCCCACCCCCACGTGTCCTGTCCCTTCCACAATGATAAAATCGTTAGAAGCTTCAATTTTTTCAAATGCCCGGTGGATTTTTTCTTTGAGGGTATTTTCGCTGATTTTACCATCGAGATAATCCCGCGTGAAGCCTCGAGGAAATATCACAGGGCTCATGTCAGCATAATCCGAGGGTAGATGGAAATGTTCCTTGAAAAGGACAACATCTTTATCGACCAAAAGATTGTGCTCGACCCTTTGGTGCTGCTGACCTACAGGTTTCATAAATCCCAGATTATGAAACTTTTTTTTCAAAATGGCAATCATCCCAAGGCAAACCGTCGTTTTGCCCACATTTTGCCCTGTTGCGGCTACAAAAATCCCTTTTTTTGACATCGGAAAATCGCTATAGTTACACCTGAGGATGAGGGAAAAGAACCCAAAACTCAGGTTAGTTTCGAAATTTTCAGGTTAACAAATTGCAGAATTTCCCCGTACAAAAGCTCAAAGAGTGGTTCATCGCTAGTAAACGGGCCTTGCCCTGGCGTGAGAATTCAAATCCTTACCGTGTCTGGATCTCCGAGGTGATGTTACAGCAAACCCAAGTAGGGGTTGTCATTCCCTATTTTGAAAGGTGGATGGAAAAATTTCCAACTGTTGAAGCTTTGGCAGCAGCGTCAGAGCTTGAAGTTCTCAAATTGTGGGAGGGCCTCGGCTATTATTCGCGGGCAAAAAACTTACGCCTCGCGGCTTTGCAGATTATGGAGCATTTTGGGGGTAAACTCCCTTCAGATCCCGAATCCCTGGCTTTGATCAAGGGGATTGGCCCCTACACACAAGGGGCAATCCGCGGCTTTGCATTTAAGCAGAAAGCCGCCGCAGTCGATGGCAATGTCATGAGAGTTTTGAGTCGATTTCTCGCCTTTGAAGAGGTTGTGTGCGAGCCAAAATCGAAAATGAAGCTCGTAGCCTACGCAGAAAAGATGCTCCCGGATGACGAACCCTGGCTGATCAGCGAAGGGCTTATTGAGCTAGGGGCTCTTGTATGCACAAAAAAAGCGCAGTGTTCTCTCTGCCCGCTCAAAAAAGAGTGTCTCAGTTTCCGTCATCATCTTCAGGATCAGCTCCCCAAAAAGAAGGCGCGCACGCGCACTGTATTTTTGGAGAGGATTGTGGCGGTGATCCGCTGGGAGGGACGCTATCTTTTGAAGAGGGAAGATGAGGGGAAAGTGATGGGGGGGCTCTACGAATTCCCTTATGTGGAGTGTGGCGATTTGGAGGAAGGGACGGGGATGCTTGAAAAGCTTTTGGGGCTGAAGCTGAGATATGTCGAAGCTTTGCCTGAGCAAGAACATACGTTTACGCATCATAGGGCGCGCTTGTTTCCCCATGTGTTTGAGGTTGAGGGTGTGTGTGAGGGGAGTCCTTTCTGGAAAAGCGGGGAGGAGATGAGGGATTTGCCGTTCTCTTCTGGTCACCGTCGGGTCTTAGATAGCCTAGATAAAGAATTTTAGCGTTATGAAAAGTGTAAGATGTAAAGGATATGCTTGATAAGCAGGATAGGGAAAAAATGTTTTTAAAATTTTTTCTTATCCTGCATATCATGTGTATCTTGTTCTATCGTACGCGCTTCATTTTTGCTAAATAACCTGAGTTTTGGGTTATTTTTCCTCGTAATCAGCGGATTTTTGTGAGGCAAAATCGCAATTTTTTGCGAAGCTCATAGCTGAAAGCGCTATTTGCGAGCAAAAAAGTGCGATTTGGACCACAAAAATCCCTGAGGATGAGGGAAAAGAACCCAAAATTCAGGTTAAATAATCTCTAGTCAATCTAGGGTATCGTGCCGCGGAGGGAATGAGGGGTCAAGAGTTAGTTCTTCTGACGCCGAGCGATATCGAGGAATAAGAGCCGTAGCATAAGCTGTTTGTAGTGAAATGGTTTTCCAAGAGCGATCGTGAGAGCTTTGATTCTATCGGCAATCAGAGGAGTGATCTGTCCAATCATCCTTGGGGCAAGGTTATTTAGAAGTTTTACCTCCCCAACCGATATACATCCTTTGACATCAAGTTGTCCTTTAAAAGAATTTAAGCATTCAATTTGTTTGCCAATTTCTGGTGCGAGCGTTGCAATATCCGTTAATTTGTTTTCAATCCCAGCCCTTTTTGCCTCGCTATTTTCTTTAAGTATTTTAGTGATCTGAGTTGTTACATTGCTAATTTCGTCCTGCACCCTTTTTTGCAGTTCTGTCAAACCATTTTCGTCCAGACTTTTGACCTCTTCTGGAAAGGTTGACAGCTTTTGTTTATACAAATCTTTGATCCCATCAATTGCTGCAAAAGCGGGGATACGGGAGCGGAACATCGAAGAATGCAGAATTTTATAGAGTTTACTGGGTTTTTCATCCTTCAGATGTGGAAAAATATGCTTTTCGACAAGGGAGTCTTTACTTTCTAGAATATCCGTACGGAGACTTTTAATTTGCTGCTCCAGTTTTTCCTTTTGTTCTTGGACTTTTTCCTCTGTCGGAAACAGTTTAGAGATTGCAAGATCACGATACTCTTTTGTGATCAATCCAAGTTTTTCTACCTTTTGAAAAATAAGATCAAATTTTTTGATCGCAATTGCAGTCTTAATCTCTTCATGTTTTTTGTAATGGAGCGTCATGCTTTTCAAGTCGGGAGCAATCTTCGCTTTGATACTCAAGGGAGAGTTAGAATTGATCGGTTTCAAAATCCTTTCTGGTCCATCAAAATTCTTTTCCACGAGTATCTTGTCTAATAGGCCAGAAATTGTGTCTGCATTTATTATCTCATTCCGATCATTTTCTACTAAATCAGCGTTTGAAGCGATCTTTTCTAATGTTTGACTGATTTGTGTTAACGCAGAAATTGCAACTGAATAAAGATTGTGAAGATCCCCTTTAACGTCGCTATAGCAACTCTGGAGGTCCTGACTGTGCAATTGCGTAGTAATATGTTTTAGGTAATTTTCAATCAATAGATGCATCTCGGAGAGTCGTTTATGCACCTCGGGATTTTCTTTTTTCTCCGCATCATTCAAGCTCTGTAATTTTGCAAAAGCTCGTGTCAATTCATCTGCGAAGTTTTGGTAATTCTCCTGCTCTTTTTGCACATAGGCTTTGATGGCTTTGTGCCGCTCGCCACTGGCATTTTTTAAATGATTTTCTAAAGCAGCAGAAGCCGCTGATTGCACAAGGCGATTTTGTAAAGTGGTCAGGTTTTCATCGACACGGGCACATTCTTCTTCAAACTGCCGCTTAATTTCCGCTTCTTTATTTTCAGGCACATAGGAGTAAGTTTTGTCGAGGACTTCAAACACAGTTTGCAACTGTGTTTCAATTTGGGTTTCCTTATTATCAAATAATGAGATAAGCGATGTTTCGAGCAGATCTGTGCAGGCATCTTCTAATACTTTTTCTAAAGACAAAGGCTCCCAATTTCCAAAGGCGCTCAGTGCCTGCATGGCTTCTGCGACAAATGAGGTGACTTTATTATCAAGATGGCGCAGCTTTCTTTCATCGCCATTACAAAGCTCGTTATCAATAAAGCGCATCAATTTTTGACTATGCTGATGCAGGCTTAAATGCAGTCTTTGAGAGATAAACTGCTTTTTTTGTGAAGCAAGCCCTGCCAGTTTGGATTGGGGATCTATCATAAGCTCCGCGTCAAGACCTCTTGCACGGTCAATCATTTCCACAATTTGAGTGAGTCGTTGCTGAATCAGACTTTTGAGACCAAGTTGTGCATGCTGGACAGAACTGCTCCCTTCGGTGAGCATTTTTTCAACGATACCGGTTTCTTGTAATATGTAGCCAACAATCGCTTTACGAAGACCGTTGACGATCCATTCCAGGATGCTAGAAATCAATGGAATGCGGTATCCCCAAGCCGTAACTTGCGCACTTGGGATAAAATTTTGGACAACATACTCATTAAAAATGGAAATCAGCTGTTCTTCAGTAAATTCTTGATCCCCATATTTTTTAATCGTGCGCACCAAAAACTCATCTAAAGTCCCTGCCTCATCTGTTCTTGGAGCATAGAGATAGTTTTTGCGTCCTAGCTCAATGCGTCCATAATAGCTCGTCATGTCATTGATTTTTTGTTCGACGACTTTCAGAACGTCGACCTCATTTCTTAATAAGCTACGGACACCTTCCACCACATTTTCAATCGTAGGTAGAATGACAGGGCGAATAAACCAGATGATGATTCCGTAAATCATTTTGTAGAAGTAGTAGCGGATGGTTTTTTTGCCAAACTGTTTCAGGTATTTTTTTTCAATGTCACCACCCTCTGTGAGGAGTTTTTTGTAATGTGAAGGGTGAGTTGAAAAGTCGAAAATGTAATGGATGGTGTTCATCGCAGCAAAGTGGACCGTTTTTTCAGCAAATGCGCGCCGCATGTCATCGGTTTTTGTCTCGAGTTCTTTCAGTTTTTTAAGCTCGTCAACTGTGAGTTTGTGGGGGACAAATGAGGATTTTTTTGTATCGGGTTCTTCCTCCTCTTGTGGGGTACAAATCCGTTTATGCTGTGTGCGCAGGGATGTATAAGAGTTCTGACAACGGACAAGCGAATGGATTGGAGTGACTCCGTCGTTATTTTTTTCAGTGGCAGCGCGTGCATTTCTAAGTTTTTCGTTAGCAGAGGTTTTGATGCTTAAATTGACGCCGCCAAAAAGAAGGTGGTATTTATCAAGCTGACCCCAAACATCTTTTGCAACCTCAGGTAAGGGCTGGTCTTTTTCTTTGACTTCTTTTAAAGTTGCGAGAGCTCTTTCACGTAGATTGGCATCTTCTTCATCAAGCTCATGCGTTTCTGAATTTTTTAGTAGGATTTCCAAAGCAGAGACAGAAATTTTTGAGATTCCATGTGTGGTCAATTGAGAAATTTGATCAAACAGGCTCTTATTTTCAGTTTGTTCGCCCCCCATTCCCTTCAAAACACCCTTTGTGACCCCCTCAAAGAAGGGTTGGGGATTTGCAAACACTTGCTTCAAAGTATCAGAGGTATCCTTGATCGTGTCTGTGGTATCCTTGATCTTGCTCAAGGTGCTGGGGCCTGAAAGATAGTTTGTGACAGTACCCCAGACGTCATAGGGGGGATTTGGTTCGTGGTCGGGGAAAGGGGCGTACATAAAACCAACTTCTGTTACAATTTGAAGGATAGATTTTATAGGAACATGCAAAAACTTCCAATCTTTGTAGAAAAAAATAAAACGGAGCGGCAGCGGTATGAGGAAGATCAGCGCTCAAAAAGTGCTCTTTTGGGACTTGAAGAGCTCGATGGGTTTGCAACTGTTGCAGGCAAAATCAGGCTTGAAAGGACTTTAGAGCTTCTTTTTAAAGAGATTGATGTTTCCGGACAACGCATTGCAGATTTAGGATGCGGAGTACCCCACATTTTGGAAAGCTTAGGTTCTGCAGGCGCTGACATCACCGCTGTCGATATTAACGAGAAAGTTGTAAAACAGCTCACTGAGCAAAAAATTGCTCATTTTGATAAATGCATTCCCTATCTTCCCTTCCAAGACAAGGCATTTGATGGACTCATTTTTACAGATGTGATCGCACACATCGATCCTAAGCTATATCGACTCACCTTTTCTGAACTTGCACGCATTCTCAAGCGCGACGGGTGGCTCATCTGTTCCACTCCTCTGGATTTGGATTCTTATGATGCCAAAGAGCAGTTCATTCAGCTTGTGAGATCTGAATTTGAATGTATCAGCTTTCGAAAAAGCTACCACCGTCTTTATTTGCTGATTTCCCGCCTGATCAAAGAAAGTTCTCCTTTTTGGAACAAAAAACTTAATTTAGCTTTAGAAAAAGCCTCCAAAATTCTGTTTGGTGATGGAGCCATGAGCCATCTGATAGTTCTGGCTCGAAAAAAGGGAATGTAATATCCTCTTTTATCGCCGGGGACCTTGTGGAGGAGGCAGTCCGAACCAGGTCAGGACCGGAAGGTAGCAGCCTTAAGGATGAAAGCCTTTCGCCTCGAGATAATCTCCGGCCCTTTTTTGAATTTGTAGGAATAATATGAGAAGCTTGATTTTATCTTTGGCAGCATTAACTCTTTTGTGTGGAGGATGTGCAGTACGGCGTGATACAGCGCTTTTAACTGTTACAGGAAAACAAAAACCGATCGTTGCTATTTTGCCAGTGATTGATAAAGCCGGACAAACTTCCCTTCCTTGGGACCTTTCCCAGGAATTGACCAATGAAATTCGTGGAAAAGCCTTCAATTCGAAAAAAATGTATCTTCTCAAAGGGGAAGGAACTCTTGCGATTGCGCATGCATTAAGCACGCCCGATGTGCGGGCCATTTCTGCAAGAGCTGCCGATAAGCTGGGCGCTGCAGAGTTTGTGGTTGTCACAGAAGTGATCGAACAAGATGAGGGGAGTCTGGCAGCAGGTTCCATGCAATCAATCGCGCTCCGTCTCCGTGTCCTTGATGTGCGCAAAGAGACTCCTAAAGTAATTCTCCAAGAAGTTTTAGATCAAAATTACGTGATCTCCCGCGCCTTCACAGGCTGCGACTATGAAAAAACATGCTGGGGCACCGAAGCTTTCAACTATACTCCAATGGGAATGGCTCATAGCCGCCTAGTTCGTGAGTTAGTGGCTCGCATCGAATCCTACGTAGAGTCTGCAATCTAATTCTCCGTGCCTGTGTTCCGTGTCTGAAAGTTTGTCAACGCAGAGACGCAGAGGCGCAAATGACGCAAGAGAGAGAAAAATAAATATCCCTTCTCTGTGTCCTCTCTGCTCTCTGTGGTTTAATAAATTCCCTCAGATTAGAGAGCCGGAATGTTGCGTGGAAAATAAAAAACCACAGAGAACACAGAGGACACAGAGAAGGGAATATTTATATTTTTCTTTGTGTCTTTGTATCTTCGTGTCTTTGTGTTTAAATCATTTTTCCGTTTGAAGTGCTTAATGGGCAGTATCTCCATTTTTTTCTTCTTTGTGCCTTTTGCGTCTCTGCTGCCTCTGCCTTGTTTTGCTCGCTTAGTTACGAAATCCGGTATCCAAAAATATTTTTATTCGCTCTAATCTCTTAAAAATTGTAAAAGCAAGCTCATGGAACTGCTCGATCTAGAATTTTCCCTTGTAGGTTTTATCCTTTTCCTCGCCCTGACGGTGTTTGTGTTTTGGATAGCTAAAAAGAAATCCTTTTTTCATTTGCCCTCTCAAGGGGAAAGCCTCCCGCCCGTCACTTTTAAGCAGACTTTGGGGGCATTTTTAACTTATGCTCTCTTTTCCTTTATCGTTTTGCCTCTCGTTCTGGTGTTTTTTGGCTGGTTAAAGACTGGACAAATTGGGAAACTTGGCCTATCGGCTCACACGCTCAGTTGGGTTCAGATAGGAGCCTTATGGTTGATTTTTTTTCTCCTTGTGCTCTACCTATTTTTGATTCGTAAAGAGAGTCGGAACTATATTTTTTGGGCAACTAAGGAAAAAAGCTTTTCCCGTGCTTACAAAGGTTTTGGAATGGGAATCGTAGCCTGGTTTGTCAGCTACCCCTTTGTATTGCTTGTCAGTCTGATTATCAAATATGTTTCAAACAAGATCTGGGGACCTACGGACGCGGAACAAGTGGCTGTCAAATACCTCAAAAGTACAATGGATAGTCCAGTTCTCTTTGGTGCGATGATCTTGACAATTGTCGTTATTGTCCCATTTACCGAAGAGCTCTTGTTTAGGGGTTTCCTGCAAAATTTTATCAAGCGTCATTTAGGAAGAAACTGGGCCATTGGGCTTACAGCGCTCCTCTTTTCCCTTGCTCACTTTTCATTGAGCCAGGGAATGACGAATGTCCAATTACTGACATCCCTTTTTCTCCTTGCCCTCTTTATCAGTTTTATCTACGAGCGGGAAGGGACATTGTGGGCTCCTGTTGGCTTGCACGTCATCTTTAATGCCTGGAATGTGTTGTTGATTGCTTTGTCTGCCGAGTAATTCCCGTGCCCTTACCCAATTAAACAAAAAGACACGAAGACACAAAGAGAAAGAAACTTATTCTCTCTCTCTCTTTGTGTTGAATTCGCGAAAGGGCACGGAAAATCTAGCGATTAGAATCGAATTTGGCCATTCACGTAGAGGGCGCGCTCAGAGGCGAAACGGCCTTCAACAGTCAGGCTCTTTCTTTCGCAGTCGATGAGGGAGACGCCCACAGCATAGCCCCAGCCCTTAATGCTGTCCACGCTATCCAGATTGATAGTTCCTAGATTGGGGAATTGGTAAAAAGTCTTTTTTCCAAAATTCAATTTCGAATGGCTCCATGACAGAGCAATATAAGGGACACACATCTGGATGCGGTGAGAAATACCGGCGCCGATTTGCCATTCCCGGTATTCGGCTTTGATCTTTGATGAGGGGTAGACACTTTCTCGAGATGCCAGCCGGATTCTGTCGAGATGGGGGTGTGTGCAAAAATACTGAACTTCTGCTCCGAGCATTGTGCAGCCACATTCCCAGATTGTTCCACGCATTCCTAAGCCCCAGGAAAAAGCGCTGCGAGTTTTAATTTCTAAAAGCGCTTCTGGTCGTCTAGTATTTCGAAAAGACTTACCCTTAGCATCCAAACTGATCCGCGTCTCACCCAAATTTGCAAATAGATCAAGCCGGTCCCAAAGATTGGCAGCTATATAGCAGGCATTGGTGTTTAACCGTGTTGTGTCAATGGAAGCCCTTCGCCCTTTTGAACGCACTTCCATATGCCGGTTAAACACATAATCGCCATAAAAACCAAAACGCATGCTAAAAGCATCGAGCAAAGTCATACCAGGATCGCAAAAATCTCCACATTGTCCTTCAAGAAAGAGTCCATCACAAAGCATACTCGCATCAGTTGGGTTTCCTACCGGCAGAGCGTTAGCTCCTGCACAAGAAAGCATTGTCAAAGTTGTTAGGAAGATTTTTTTCATTTCCGCTCCAGTGTCGTAAGAGCTAGGAACATACCAAATTTGAGTTTTACCGTCAGGAAATTTTTTGTTAGTGTTGATTTTTGACATGGTTTATAATTATTTAAATATTGCAAAGGCCTTGCCAAGGACACCCCGCGTGCTGCATAAAACGCTTCGTTTTGAAAGTTATGGAATGACAGACATTGGACTTGTGCGCGAACACAATGAAGATGCATGGGCTGCGTACCCTCAGGAAGGTTTTTTTGTGCTCGCTGACGGGATGGGAGGGCATTTGGCAGGTGAAGTTGCCGCAAATGATGCCGTCGATTTGTTCTACACACTTTTCCAAAAAAAGAAACTCACAGATGAGGCTTCTCTTGAGGAGGCGGTAAGCTTTTTCAAAGAAACTTACGTCAAAATCAATGGTTACATCCATCTGAGAGGCGAAAACGAAGCGGGCCTCAAAGGGATGGGAACCACGCTTTGCTCGCTTTTTTTTCTGCAAAATGAGGCGATTGTGGCCCATGTGGGAGATAGCAGAATCTACCGCCTCAGAAATGGTGAGCTTGCGCAGATTACAGAAGATCACACTCGGTATGCCGAATTACTCTCCCAAGGAGCCTTGTCCGAGAGCGGGGCAGAATCATTTCCTTATAAACACATTTTGACAAGGGCTGTTGGAACCCATCTCAAAGTGGAATGTGATCTGCAGGTTGTGGATGTAGAGCCCCACGATATCTTTATGCTCTGCTCCGACGGACTTACCAATTTTGTCACCCATGAACAGATACAGAAAATTTTAGTTGGCAATTTTTTGCTAGAAGCTAAAGGTCAAATGCTGATCAATCTTGCAATTCAACAAGGAGGGGGCGATAATATCACCTTGATCCTTGTGGATACAAAAGATGATCTATCTAGATAATAATTCAACT
The DNA here is from genome assembly GCA_964588495.1 of uncultured bacterium. GTDB lineage: Bacteria > Chlamydiota > Chlamydiia > Chlamydiales > JAAKFR01 > CAVPKN01. Next base: position 72,609 of record CAZPPS010000002.1, read on the forward strand.
ACAAGCCTTGATCCTGAAGTATTTTCCATTATTCAGCCTCTCATGCAGAAGCTGCTTGGAAATCCGTCGAGTGTCCACAGTTTTGGCAGGCACGCTAAAGGGCTTCTGATCGATGCCAAAACCAGATGCAGCCGGTTTTTTAATGTCGATCCCGAAGAAATTCTCTTTACTTCCGGCGCCACAGAGGCGCTCAATTTCTTTATCAACTGCCTCCCCAAAAATGGCCATGTCATTACCTCCTCTTTAGAACACGCGGCGATCATTGAGCCTCTCAAGGCTTGTGGGAGGGAAATCACTTTCCTCGACCCAACACCTGGCAGCGGGGCTGTGAGCCCCTCACAAGTTCAAAAAGCTGTAAAAGAGAATACGGCGATGATTATTTTAAGCGGAGCCAACAACGAAACAGGGATTTGTATCGATTTGGACGGGATTGCCCAAGTGGCAGAAAACTTTCAAATTCCATTTGTTGTCGATGGTGTGGCCCTTTTGGGTAAATCCCCGCTGTCCTTGCCAAGCGGAGTTACTGCCGCATGCTTTAGCGGCCATAAAATCCATGCTCCTTTAGGTGTGGGGGCCATTATTTGTCGAAAAGGCTTTAAGAAACGCCCCTTTATCCTCGGGGGGGCTCAGCAAAAGGGTCTAAGAGCGGGGACTGAAAATCTCCCAGCCATTGCTGGCTTTGCCAAAGCTTTAGAGCTCCTCAAAGACAAGTGGATCGACCAAATGGCCCATTTACGTGATCATTTCGAAGCCGAGCTTTCAAAAAATTTTCCCGACGCAATTATCCACGGCAAAGCTGAGAAACGCGTTTGCAATACATCCAACATCGCCTTTCCTGGAGTTGATGGAGAAACTCTTCTCTTCCAACTCGATCTTGCGGGCATCGCGGCCTCTCACGGCTCCGCTTGCTCCTCTGCCACCATCAGCGTCTCCCGCGTACTCCTCAGCATGGGCATCGAGCCTGCTATCGCTAGATCCTCAATCCGCTTCTCCCTAAGCCGCTTCACCACAGAGGAAGAAATCAATATAAGCATTCGGATCATCACAGATATCGTATCCGCCTTGCGCCGCCTTTAAATTCCACGCCGAAGACACCAAGACACAAAGAGATACATTTTTTCTTTCTCTCTGTTCTCTATGTTTTTTTTATTTTGCCTCTCAGACAGTTGTCAAAAAGCTTCAGGGGAATTTAAAAACCACAGAGGACACAGAGAAGGGATTATTTTTTTCTCTTTGCGCCTTCTCTCGCCTCTGCCGCCTCTGCTTTGTGTCTGCCTTAGGCACGGCATACGGGCACTCACGGGATTAGCCCTCTAGGGTGATGACGGTGACAGATTTGATGCCGAGGAGGGTGACCTCTTCGATGATGAGTTCGAAGCGGTCGAGGACGACGGTGTCGCCGGGCAAGGGGTGGTGATCGAGGAGGGTGAGCATGAGTTGGGCAAACGTTTCCACGCCGTGGGGGTCGAGGTGTGTCTTATATTCCCGGTTGAAGTCGGCAATTTTGGTGTTGCCGGGGAAGGTACGGTGAATGACTGGAATGGTCTCTACAACGTTTGCCAGGTGGTTGAGAGGCCATTCACCAAAGATTTCTTCGAGGATGGTATCGAGTGTCAAAATGCCGATCGCAGAGCCACTTTCGTCAAGAACGATCGCTACAGACTGTTTGTTCCGCCTAAATTGGGCCAAAATGGGCATTAAAGTTGTGGTGGCTGTGATAAACCAGGGAGGGCGGGCATACTCGCGGATCGTGCTGGTATCTGGGAGGCGGACAAGATCGCGCACATCGGCAATTGCCACAATGTTGGAAGTTTTATTCAGAAAAAGAGGGATAAAGGACTCTTCTGAGTTCGAAAGTTTTTGACGGATTGCCGTCACAGTCGATGTGGCATCGATCAGATCGATTTTGGAGAGGGGAGTCATCACTTGTGAAGCTGCAATGGTTTTTAGCGCAAAAATGCCCTCAATGACAATGTTGAACTCATTTTCTTCTTCCTGACTCTCCAAAACTTTCTGAAGCTCTTCTCTTGAAAGGAGCATGTCAAAAGCTTCCCCTTCTTTGCCGAGGAGGCGGTAGATGATGTGAGTGACCTGGCTGATGATCCAGATCAGAGGAGCCAGCAATTTGCTCACTGCATAGACAATGGGGATACCCAACATGCAGACATGCTCAGGAAATTTGCGCGCTGCAAAGAGAGGGACAAGTTCTGCAAATATGACAACCAGAAAAACTTGACTGAGCGCTGCAATATCAGGATCCAAGCCCACAGAGTTGTAAAATTCACGAGCTGTCTGAGAGCCCATCTGGAGGGCAACATTGACTCCAATCATCACTGTGCCAAAAAGGCGGGAGGGTTTCTGAAGCAGGTACTGAAGCCATTCGGCTCTTTTAATTTTCTTGCTCACATAATAGGCGAGACGGACACGGTTAAAAGAAACGGCTGCAAGCTCGAGCATAGAGAAAAAAGCCTGGACGGCGATACACAAAAGAACCGAGAGGAGCCAGAAAACGGTGTTACTCATTCTTCAATCTCCGAATGTACACTCTTCTAACCCGGTTTGGATCGGCTGCTAACACCTGAAAGAGGAAATTTTTCCAGACATATTTGGTGCCGCTTTTTGGAATTTGTCCCATTTGTTCTGTGAGCCAACCGCCGACTGTTACCATATTATTTTCACTCGGGAGTTGCACTTGGAAAAGGGCCTCAAATTCGCTCAGCTCAAATTTGCCGCTTGTAATGATGATGTCCTTGCCGGCAGGTGTGAAGCGTAAAGAATCGTCCCGTCTATCAGAAATTTCTCCGACAACAAGCTCATAGAGATCCTCTTGGGTGATCAATCCCGAAATGGAGCTATATTCATCCAAAACAATGGCCATCTCCTCTTTTCTTTGGAAGAAATGGCGCAAAAGAGTACGGACCACGATGGTTTCAGGGACATAATAGGGCTTTTTAAGAAAAGCGAGACAATCCTGCGGTGTGTGGATGTTGGCTTTGTTTAAAAAAAACCGTTTTGCGGACAAAATGCCCCGCAAATTCTGCAGATCGCCCTGACAGACAGGTACCCGCGAACATTCTCGTTCTGCAAACAAATAGACCAGCTTGGAAAGGGGCTCTGAAATATCGTAATGAAGGATTTCGTGGCGGGGACGCATCCTCTCTTTAACTGTGATATCTGTCAGCGAAAGATAGCCGTGAGTCAGTTTCGCCTCATCATGGCTTAAAATCCCATAGCTTTCAGAGCTCTTCAAGAGCATCCTCAGCTCGTCTGGAGAGATCTCTTTCCCTTTTTGGAGAAAGAAAAAAAGAATCCGCGAAAGATAGGTCGTAATTTCTGTGATGAGCCGCCGGATCGGAGAGATAATCTTGTGCATGATCTCGATGGAACGGGCAATCCGCCAGGCAATTTGGGTATTAAACGGAAGAGCGATCGTTTTAGGCAAAATTTCCCCTAAAAAAAGGGTGAGCAAAAGGGGGATTCCCACTTTTAAAAACCAGGAAGAATCATCGCCAAAAAGATTGGCAGCGGTGTTTTGGATCAAAATATTGGCTGCGATATCGTAAAAGAGGAGCGTGACGAGCAGATCACGGGGTTTCAACATCAAGTTGACAACCATCTGTTTCCGTTTATCAGGGTCGGTTGCAAAAAGTTTAAGCTCCGTGCTTGAAAGGGAAAACAGGGCAATGAGCGCCAGTGAAAAGTACCCTGAAAAAAGCGTGAAAAGGACCAGAAGTGTGATATAAAGAGCTGTTGTCATGGCCGCACAAAATGCACTTTGGTTTGACCTTCCGGTACAAGGCCCAGTTTTTGCATTAAAACAAGCTCAATCCAACCCTCATCCCCTTGTGAGGCAATTTGGATTTTAAGCTCTTCTTGCAAAACCTTCGCTTCTTCCACCTTTAAAGTGAGCTGGTTGAATTTGGAGATCAGTTTCTGTTCTTCCCGATCTCTCCTTTTAGCCGCCTGATCATAGGAGAATAAACAGATAAGAAAAAAAAGAATTGTCCACCAAGATTTTAAAACAAGTTCTTCAAACAGTCGGGAACGCTTTTTCATCGATTCCTATACAAAAGGGACAGTGATGCCCCGCTGCTTTTGATATTTGCCATTCCGCTCTGCATAGGACGTTGTGCAAACGTTGGCAGCTTCAAAGAAAAGAACCTGGGCGATCCCTTCATTTGCGTAAATTTTCGCAGGCAGAGGCGTTGTGTTAGAAATTTCGATGGTCACATGCCCTTCCCATTCAGGTTCAAAAGGGGTGACGTTGACGATGATACCGCATCGGGCGTAGGTAGATTTTCCAAGACAAATCGTCAAGATATTGCGCGGGATTTTGAAATATTCGACACTTCTTGCAAGGGCAAAGGAATTGGGGGGAATAATACATTCTTTAGCCACAATATCGACAAAAGCATCTTCCGTAAAATTTTTGGGATCAACAACTGTGTTGTAGACGTTAGTAAAAACTTTAAATTCTTCTGAGACACGGATATCGTAGCCATAGCTGGAAAGGCCATAACTGACAATTTTTGCATCATTTGCCTCTGAACGTACCTGTCCATCCACAAACGGCTCAATCATTTTGGCCTCGAGTGCCATTTGTCGAATCCAGCGATCTTCTTTAATGCTCATAAAACCCCTTTTTGTGCACCTTTTACATCGGCGGTTTTCACCTACTCACCGAGTCTGTCAAAAACCGCCGCTAAAAAATCTGCACAAAAATTCTTATTTGTCAGCTCACGCTGAATTTTGAAATTGATCTTCCTTTTTTATAGCGTGGGATTCTGTTTTTTGCTAGTGTTTATCATCATGAGCTACAAGGAAACTTTCATAGAGTCAACTCTGACAAAAGAAGATTTTTCTTTTGAAGTTCCTCTCCGTCCCCAATCTCTCAATGATTTTTTGGGCCAGGATGATGTGCGAGCGCGTCTTGATGTCTTTATGGGAGCTGCCCTTCAGCGCAAAGAGTCGTTGGGGCATTGCCTCCTTTTTGGCCCCCCAGGTCTTGGAAAAACGACCCTTGCCGGCATCATCGCGAAGACGATGGGAAGCTCTCTTGTTGTGACCTCAGGCCCTTTGCTCGATAAACCAGGCGATTTAGCAGGACTTCTGACTAATCTCAAAGAGGGAGATATTCTTTTTATCGATGAAATCCATCGGATCAACCGGAGTGTTGAAGAATATTTATACCCTGCGATGGAAGATTTTGTTTTAGATCTACTAATTGATAGCGGCCCAAATGCAAGAAGCGTCCAAGTGAAGCTAAATCCATTTACTTTGGTAGGCGCAACGACCCGCAGCGGCCTTTTGAGCGCCCCTATGCGCTCCCGTTTTGCCCTTAATTGCAGACTCGATTACTACCAGCCAGAAATTCTTGAAAAAATTTTAAGCAGATCAGCCAAGATATTGAAATTAAGTATCGACAATGAAGCTGTGGCTGAAATTGCGAAACGGGCACGAGGCACGCCCCGTGTGGCAAACAATCTTTTACGCTTTGTGCGCGATTATGCCCAAATGAAGGCCCAGGGGCATGCAGACTCACAAGTTGTCCACAATGCTCTTGGCATGCTGGCAATTGATGAGAAAGGGCTTGATGAGATGGATAAACGCCTTCTTTCAGTTTTGATCGATCACTATCAGGGAGGCCCTGTGGGGATCAATACGCTCGCAGTGGCTTTGGGAGAAGAGGGACAAACGATCGAAGAAGTTTATGAGCCCTATTTGATTTTGCAAGGGTTTATCAAGCGGACACCGCGCGGACGGATGGCAACAGAATCTGCCTACGTCCATTTGGGCAAAAAAAGAGAACAGGATACATTATTTTAGGAGTCTTCAATGAAAATGAATAAATTATTTTTAAGCGCACTGCTTCTAACTGTGCCCATGACAGGCGCACATATGTATGCTGCTGCGAGCAATCAAGTTAAAAATCTTCCTGTGGGGCCGAAGATTCGGGTCCTTTTAGAAAAAGATGTCCCTTCTGCGATGTTGGAAGCGCGCGGCAACTATACTGTCATTCGGAAAGACACAGGGGCTACCATAAGCTCTGGCATTCTGGATAAACGTTTTACTGTCCACGCGCTTCAAACAGGAATGCGTTGGGGAGAAGAGTATCCCGATGTTTATCAGATTTCTGTGGTGCCCAATGGTCCCAATTCGACCATCCTTGTAAATGGCATCCAGTATAAAGGTGCAGTTTCAGTTTACCGCGTGCAAGATAGCCGTATTACAATCGTCAATGAAATTCCTGTAGAAGATTATACGAAATCTTTCATGGCGACCCGTGTAGAAGAGAACATGTCAAAAGAGGCATTAGTCGCTCTCGCTATTGCAACACGCACAGAAATCTACGCAAAAGTGCTTCAGGGGGCAAAATCTTTGAAGCCTTGGGATATCAGCGCCCGTGATCATGATTATTTTGGCTTTGGAATCACACGAGGCGATAATGGTGTTGAAATGGCAGTGGATCTGACGCGCTACATGGTTTTGGAGTCACACAAAGCAGATTTTGAGACGATGCATGCAGATAAAGCGGATGAGCTTGCAAAGCAGGGATTAGATGCCCAAAAAATATTGAAGACGCTCTATCCTCACGCCAAAATTGCTACGACAATTGATCCTGATGAGGTAGCTGTTAGGTATTGATCTACTCCCCCGTGGCCTGTGCCCGTGCCCGCCCGTGTCCCGATGGCAAAGGGGAAAAGGGCGGGCAAGGGCACAGGCACGGGCACGGGATCTATTTTTCGTAACTCTTCAATATAAGCGCCGAATAAGGCGCCATCACAAATTTGTCCTCTTTAATCTCCGCCGCCTCTTTTTCCTCCACAATATCCTGTGGGGATGGCAAAAACGTATAAACGTGTTGCCGCCATGGGTGATCAACCTTGGGCAATTCTATTTCTACCTCTTCATGAAAGGCATTAAAGGCGATATAGAGGACATATTTATGGATGGTATCGGGAAGCGAGCAGGCAATGAAACGGTTAGAGACGCTCCAATCGGCCTCTTCTGGTTTTACGCCGTGCCAGATCACATCTTTTTCTTGTAGAAAGCGGGATCTGCTCAAAATGGGGTGGGCCTTTCTAAAGGCAATCATATGCTGATAAAACCGGAAAAAAGATGGATTCTCTTCTAGAGTGTCCCACTGAAACCAATTGAGGCGAGAATCATGACTCCAAGTGTTGTTATTCCCATTTTTGCTATGCCCATATTCATCTCCCATCAAAAGCATCGGAACACCTTGTGAGACCATCAGAGCGACGTGGAAATTTTTCCTCTGTCTGACTCTAAGTTCGATGATTTTTTCATCATCGGTTGCCCCTTCTGCGCCGCAATTCCAGCTTAAGTTATTGTTATCTCCATCGCGGTTGTCTTCTCCATTATTTTCATTGTGCTTGTCGTTATAAGACACAAGATCGTTCAGGGAAAAACCATCATGGCAGGTGACGAAGTTAATGCTGTGCGAGGGGAGTCTTCCTCTCCCATAAAGGTCTTGAGAGCCTCCCAAGCGGGTTGCAAAATAGCCGACAGAGCCCTCAGTCCCTTTGATGAATTTGCGCACATCATCTCTATATCTACCGTTCCATTCAGCCCATCTGCCCATGGCAGGAAACGAGCCTACCTGATAGAGCCCTCCGGCATCCCAGGCTTCGGCAATCAGCTTTATGTTTGCCAAAATGGGATCTAAAGTGATGGCTTCAATAATCGGAGGATTTTCTAAAGGAATGCCATCGTGGGAGCGTACCAAAATGGATGCCAGATCAAAGCGGAAGCCATCCACATGCATCTCAGAGACCCAATAGCGTAATGAATCGCGGATAATTTCCCTAACTACAGGGTGATTGCAGTTAAACGTATTACCGCATCCTGAAAAATTGTAATAGTGGCCATCAGGGGCGAGCATGTAGTAGACAGGATTTTCAAGCCCTTTGAATGAATTAAGAGGACCGTTTTGATTTCCCTCTGAGGTGTGGTTGTAGACAACATCGAGGATGACTTCAATTCCATTTTGGTGCAAAGCTTTGACAAGCTGTTTAAAGTCGTTTGGGGTGCCATAGCGGTTTGTTGGGGAAAAGAAATTCACAGTCGAATAGCCCCAATAATTAAAAAGAGGCTCATTGGTTTCAGGATTGGTCAAACGGTTTTCCATTTCATTGAATTCATGGATGGGCATCAGCTCGATACAGTTGACTCCTAAAGACTTTAGGTAAGGAATTTTTTCGATAATTCCTAAAAAGCCCCCTTTGTGCTCAACCTTGCTGGAAGGGTCATTGGTAAAGCCGCGCACATGCATCTCATAAATGATTAATTCATGCGCTGCAAGTTGGGGATGAACATCTCCTTCCCAATCAAAAGAAACATCAGGCTGGACAACCCCTTTGTGTATATGGGTAACATCCCGTCTTTTTCCTGTTCCCCAGGTTGAGGGGGAGGCCACTTGTTTGGAATAAGGGTCGAGAAGGACACGCCGGTTGTCGAAAAAAAGTCCCTGCATGGGGCTGTAGGGACCTGCGACCCGAAAGCCATAGTGGCAATTGGGAGGAATATCGTAGACTTGAATATGCCAGACATAACCTGTTTTATTCTCCTCGGCTTTCAAAGGAATTTCAGCAAACGCTTTTTCTTCGTCAGGATGAAAAAGGCAGAGGGAAACTTCCCTTGCATGCTTTGAAAAAATGGCAAAATTGAATCCACCGTTTGTTTTGGTGGCGCCATAGGGGAGAGGAAAGCCACGATCTGTACTTAATTTTTCACTCATTAGTTTGTGCATACATGTTTAGACACCAATTAAGCAATAAAAACGTGTTGGAAAATAAATGGGGTGTGCTATAACGGTGTGAATTAAGCTATGGATACCTAGTTGTAGAAAGGATTAGTCATGTCATTTGAAAACGCTAAAGAAAATTTAAAAGAATTCGGGAAAGAGCTTGGTCTTGAAGGACTTGCTTATGATGAAAATAATACCTGTATTCTTGGCATCGATGATGAGTTTTCGATGCACCTCACTTATGAGCCTAACTCAGACCGTCTTTATGTCTATTCGCCCCTTCTGGACGGATTGCCAAAAGATGATCGGATCAAAGTAAAACTCTACGAGAAACTGCTCGAAGGCTCTATGCTCGGTGGCCAAATGGCTGGCGGCGGCGTAGGTGTTGCTGTGAAAGAAGAACTGATTTTGATGCACTGTGTCATCGATATGGCATATGCAGTTCCTTCTCTTTTGCGCGCATTTGCCCCTCTTTATGTTGAAACTGTAGAAAAATGGCGTACAGTGTGCCGCGATATCTGCGAAGGAAGAGAGCCTTCTGTAGATACAATGCCAAAACCTCCTCCAACACAACCTCCTCCACGTGGCGCTGGGGTTATTAGAGGCTAAGAAATTTCCACTTGCCCTTGCCCCTGCCCTTGCCCTTGCCCGACCAAATTGTTGCGTACAAATTAATCGGGCAAGGGCAAGGGCAAGGGCAGGGGCAAGGTAATTAGAGGATAAAGTATGATCATAGTAGAAATAGCAGGACATTTGGGAGCAGATCCCGAAGAGCGTTTTACACCAAACGGGAAAAGAGTCATCACGCTGCGTGTCGCAACGCGTGTGCGCAAAGACGAAACAGTCTGGTGGAAAGTCACTATTTGGGATGACCGTTTTGATAAAATGCTTCCGTTCCTGAAAAAGGGCTCAGCTGTCATTATTGTTGGAGAAATGCACAAGCCTGAAACCTACACAGGCCGTGATGGCACTACACAAGTTTCAATGTCAATGAATGCGGAAATGGTAAAATTTAGCCCATTTGGACGCACTGACAAGCCTTCTGAGAGCCATTCTGGACAGGGAGAAGGGCATGGAGAAACAGAAAATCCATTTGCAGGCAAAACCTCTTCTGCTTACGGCTCCAACCAACAATTTGCAGGTGCAGGTGCTCCCTTCGAAAGCGACAGCCCCTTTGCAGGCGACGACCTCCCTTTCTAAACCTTCCTGGAGTGCGGCGATTCTTCGCCGCCCTTCAATTGACAAACAGACTATTTGGCTTGAGCTGTATTTTCAACACAAAGACACGAAGATACGAAGACACAAAGAAAAAATATTTCCTTCTCTGTACTCTGTGTTCTCTGTGGTTTTTTTAATTCCCTCAAAGCTTTTTGACTAACAGTTTGAGGGGCAAAATAAAAAAAACCACAGAGAACACAGATTACATAGAGAAGAAAAAAAAATTAAACTCTTATTCTTTGTGCCCTTTGTGTCTTTGTGTTAAAAAAAATCAACGCAGAGACGCAAGAGACGCATGAGGTGCAAGAGAATAAAAAGAATTTATTTTTCTTTTCTCATGCGTCTCTGCGTTAAAATGCCGCACAAGGTTACTCAAATTTGTTGAGTAAAAATAGATACGTAAGTCTTATTGGAGCAATGGACAAACAGTCTATTTACCGATTGAAGGGCGGCGAAGGATCGCCGCACTCCAGGAAAGCTTATTTGGACACGGTTTAAAAACAGGTGACACTTTATGTTATTTTCAGCAGTTGAACAGTTAAGTAAGCGCAAAGATGCCGAGTTGATCGTCCTCCCGTTTTGGCAAAAGCAAAAAAAGAGCGCAAAGCCAGCAGCTCAGTTCAAAGAGTTTGAGGAGCTCATCAAGCCTGCCCTTCAATCGGGCGATTTTGAGGGGAATGCGGGCGAAACGTTGATCATTTATACCGGAAACGGGAATGAAAAGCGGTGCCTTTTACTGGGTCTTGGGAAAGAAGAAGATCTCAGTGTTGAAGTTTTAAGACGGGCCTCTTCGAATGTGGCTAAAGAGTGTCAAAGAAAAGCCATTTCCAAAATCAATTTTGTGATTCCAACGATCTCCGAACTGCGCAAAATCACTGCTGATGAGTGCTTGAAAGGGGTTGCAGAGGGCATTTTACTCACAAATTACTGTTGGGAAAAACTGGCCACTTTAGATGAAGAAACTGTTCTTTTAAAAAGCATCTGTCTAGTTGGAATTTTGCCCAAGATGCTGGCCACAGTTAAAGAGTGTGAACATACGGCTGAAGGGGTTTACCTAGCTCGTGATTTGATCAATGGAAATGCTGATATTGTCACGCCGCTATATCTTGCAGAAACGGCGCACAAAATCGCTGAGAAATTCCCCTCTGTGAAAGTGACTGTTTTGGATCAGAAAAAGATCGAAAAAGAAAAAATGGGCCTTTTTTTAGCAGTGGCGCGCGGCTCTTCAGTTCCGCCCGCTTTTATCATGGCCAGCTACCAAGGCTTTGGGGCTTCTAAGGACCATACAGTCATCGTTGGCAAAGGGGTAACCTACGACACGGGGGGATTGAATCTCAAACCCACAGGTTCAATGGAAACAATGCGCGATGATATGTCGGGAGCAGCGACAGCTTTGGCCACTGTGGCAGTGGCTGCTGCTTTAAATCTCAAAGTGAATGTGACAGCCGTAGTCGCTGCCACAGAAAATGCCATTGATGCCAAGAGCTATAAGCCAGGGGACGTTTATAAGAGTTATTCGGGGACAACCGTTGAGATTGGAAATACGGATGCAGAGGGGCGCCTGACCCTTGCCGATGCCTTGTCTTACAGCGTTAAAGAACTACGTCCTAGTCGATTAATTGATTTTGCCACCTTGACAGGCTCTATGGTTGTCGCTCTTGGAGAAGGAATGTCTGGTCTTTTCTGTAATGATGAAAATCTTGCCCGCCTTTTGCTCGATGCGTCTCAGCGAACTTCTGAAGTTCTTTGGAGAATGCCTCTGCATGCTCCTTATAGAGAGTTGCTCAAGTCTGATATTGCCGACATGCGCAATATTGGGGGAAGACCTGCAGGCTCGATCACTGCTGCCTTGTTTTTGCAGGAATTTGTACAAAAAACGCCTTGGGCACACATCGATATTGCAGGGACAGCTTTTGCCAGCAAAGAAAAAGGGTATCTTCCTAAAAACGGAGTTGGCTTTGGAGTTATGCTAATGGTGGACTTTTTGAAGAATCTTTCAAAAAAAAATTAAGCTCCTAACTAGTTTATTTCAAGTCTCTTACTAGATTCTCTCGATCCCGAGAGAATTTTTTTTTACTTTTTTGCTAAAGTCTCTCAGTGGGTTTGCCGATTACCTCATTAGGCAATTGCTTTAAATAAACTAATAGGAGGCAAGCCATGTTGAGAGTTCAACGACGTAAGGCTTCTGCTACAACTAGCAGCCGCCGCACAAAGAAGAGTGCTACTGCAAAGAAAAGCACAGCTTCAAAGCGCACAACTGCTAAGAAAACGACAGCTCGCAAACCAGCGGCTAAAAAAACAACAGCAAAAAAAACAGTATCTGCAAAAAGACCTGCAGCTGCTAAAAAAACAACTGCTAAACGCAAAACCGCTGTAAGAAAAACAACAGCGAAAAAAGCGACAGCAAAAAAAGTGACAGCAAAAAAAGCTACAGCGAAAAAAACGACTGCTAGAAAAACAACAGCTAGAAAGACAACTGCAAAAAAGACTACAGTTAGAAAATCGCCTGCGAAAAAAGCTACAACTGCAAAAAAAGCTACAACTGCGAAAAGATCACCTGCTCGCAAAAAAACAGCTACAAAAAGAAAAGCTGTAAGTAGCTCTAACCAGGTTCAACAGCCAACAGCTGTTGCAGCTCATGGACGTAGATCAGCTTCTGTTTCTGCTAGATCAAGAAAGACTGTTCGTGCTAACCGTCGCCCTAAAGTACAAACTGCTGAAGGCTGGCGCCGTAACATTATGAAGCTCTACGGAAAAGAAGTACATTAATCGTATTTTCTTCGCCTTCGATCTTTTTAAGCGGTAGATAACCTCTACCGCTTTTTTTTATTTAACCTGAGTTTTGGGTTATTTTTCCTCGTAGTCAGCGGATTTTTGTGAGGCAAAATCGCAATTTTTTGCGAAGCTCATAGCTGAAAGCGCTATTTGCGAGCAAAAAAGTGCGATTTGGACCCCAAAAATCCCTGAGGATGAGGGAAAAGAACCCAAAACTCAGGTTATTTAAACTCATTTTGAAAACAACCCGTGCCCGTGCCCGCCCTTTTTCCGAAGGCAAGGGGAAAAAGGGCAGGCACAGGCACGGGCACGGGGGGAAATTATCGGCGCTATGGTTTCGTCGGTAAGCTGCCGAGCATAAATTCGCCTACGCTTGTCTCTTCTAGATAGTTAGTTCTAGCGACTTTGCAGAAATGGTCGGAATTGCCGCCGCCAATAGCGCACGGAGCAAGATCTGAGGCGGTTGCGACAAGATACATGGTTTGCAAGAGCACGCCCAAATTTTTCAAAATGACGGCATAGGCCATAGACTGGTATTTCCAGGAAACGCGTTGAAACCTGGCAGCTATAATCAGTAAAACCTGAGGAGCTTCTTGTTTTCCTGAAGATCTTTGCGCGTCGACTAAGAGCGCCTCGACCTCTGAGTTGAAGGGAGTGACCTGGCAGAGTTGATGTTCCAGGGGATGGTAGTGATAGAGACCCTTTTCAATTCCATCGCATTGATTGATAACGGGATAAATTTCCAGCTCGTAGCGTGCGCCCCCTCCAGGATAGGGGCGGGTCGTGGTTTCATCATTAACATCCCCTCTTTGGGATTTGACACGGGCAGTCCGCCATAAAAAAGCGCCGAGCTGCTCCAAGTTAATAGGAGTGATTCCATGTTCGCGGATGGAACGTCTTTTTTCGATTGTTTGTTCTAAAGTTAACTGCAGCTCATCGCGAGGTTTCATAAGGGGGATAATCGGTGAGTTGCTACACCGCTTAATACTTGGAGTTGAGGGAAAAATGTCCCGGAATCTAAAGGTGCCTCCAAAAGGTACGTCGATTCTTCCCAGACGGCTTTTTGAATGAAATAAAAGGTCGTGAAATTCCCAATGAGCGCAGGCAGGAGCCTCAGCGCTTGTGGTAACCATTTGAGCGGCTGTAAGTAAAGCTAGAGTATCTTCTATTTCACGAACAGGAATTTCTGCATACTTTTCAGAGAGCTCTTTGAGAGTCGTTTGTTTGGCCAATATGTGGAGGAGTTGGACACCCCTTTCGGTGAGAAAGCCTTTGGCCAACCCTAAAGGATTTTCTAGGACCATTTTTTGCCCATCGAAGCGGTAAAGAGTGAAACGGGAAAGCTGAAAAGGAACGTCTACAAAAGATTGCAGCTTAAAATCCTCATTTACAGGAAACAGATCCAGAAAGGGTGTCCGGTAATAGAGGAAGTTATTTTTGCGCAATTCCTCAAGGTAATAGTAAAGAAGTGTAGGGTCCTCATCTCCAATCAGATCGGCCAGCTGATCTTCTTGGTATCCTTCAGTTAGTTCCTGCAAAGCCTTTTGAATCAAGGGACTGATGTTTTTAAAGGTGAGGGTCATCCCTGGCTTTTTACAGATAGCGGGTTTAAGTTCTGCTTTGGGTATGAGCTGTGTGATCATAAAAACATCGCGATCGGGTTGAGTTGCGACTCATCGGTCGGAGTCTTTAATTTTCCCATTTGTACTGGAACATCATATAGCCTTCCAGGAGCAAACCGTGTCCAGAAATGTCTCAAACCCGGAACCATGACACGCACAACATTTAAACCAATGTCTTCCCGTGTTTGGTCCAGGACCAAGAATTCCAATCCCTTATTTTCAACAATACGGCGGCAATACTCGATATCTTCCAGAAGATCTGTGCTCTTCCACTTTTGATAATCATGGATAGTGCGCACCCCATTTGCCACCAAATAGGGTTGATTTGCAAAAGTGGCATGATTCATCCACTGCCGCTCAGCAGTTGCTTCTTCTTTTTCTTCCCAAAAGGGCTCACATCCCATGAGCTGATTCATTTCTGTGAGGGCCCGTAACAAGGCACTTTCCATATCCAAATGAGTCCCAAAACCCAAATGGATTTTTTCAGCTCCCCCATTTTTGATTCTTGAGATGGCAGCACAGGTGGGGATGCCGAGATCTGAGGTGATATCTAGAACATGTATTTCCCGATTGGATTGTGCATATTCTTCAATCAGAGCGTGAATGTAAGGAATATTAAAGCTATCGAGATCGATTTTGGGATATTGAAGGCGGTTATACCACCAAATAGCAACGCAATCGCGCTCTACAAGCTCGCAAAAGCCTTGCAAGATGGCCTCTTCCAAACAATTTCCGGCAGCACACCCATTGGAATCGGCTTTGTAGGTCCATTCTTCGCCAGAATTTGTAAATTTGTAGTAGCAGTAGGAAGTAGGGACATATTTGGGACATTTATGAGTCAATGACCAGGCTTGTGTCCATGCGATACGCCCCTTTTCGGGAAATGGTTTTTGAACGATGCCAAAACGGTGTGCATCTTTGTTAATGTGCTCCCGATTGTCATACTGTTTTTGGCTGAAATGTGAAAGAGAATTGGGATGGATCGCATGGGGAGCTAGTTCCTGATAGGTTGCCAAAATCGAGGGTTCAATTCCCCGATAACGGCCTGATAATCTTTCAAGGGCTTCACATAAAGCGCCCGCTTTGGCTTGGACTTCAGTTGTCCCTTTTCCCCCACACTGGTTTCTGAAAGTATCAAGATTTGCCAGGCATGCATCCGTTTCGCCATACACTGCCCAATTAGAGCCGCTGTGATACACTTGGATGACCGATTCTGCATGGGTTTTGCCAGAATCTAATGATTTGACCAGTCCTGTCAGGGGGCTGACAAGATGCTCATATTTTTTGAGTGTGCTTTCACTATTGATTGTACGGAAATCATCATTTTTTTTTCTGTTTCTAAGCTCGACAATCGGAGTTTTTTCAACTTGTTTTTTTTCCAAATGAAGACAATAGGCAAGGCTTGGAAGCGCATGTTGTCTAATAGCTGGATTCAAGAAGTCCACTGTGGTGATCGCATTTTCTAATTTTTCATTTTTACCTATAATCCACTTTAAAACCTCTTGAGCTGCAAAATTCAGCGCGATTTCTTGCAGGGTTTCGGGCATCGGTGAGGGGGCTCTTTTGAGAGGATTCTGCGCAGTTAGAAAAGTCTCCTCAAGTCTATTGAGTTTAATCCGTTCTACAAGACATTGATAGCAGTTAGAATTTTCAGTTCCCAAAATAGGGCCTATCCAGACAAGTGAACCAGAAGGCTTAATGAGCATCTTTGGAATTTGATGGAATTCTAAAGCCTTAATCTCGGGATCTAAATAGTCGTTTGCGATCACCAAAATCAGGTTGGCCTCTTTGGGTGTCTCTACAATCTCTATTTGCAGAGTTTTAAGGGCTTTGGACATTGCTCCAACAACCCCATGACTGTAATCTTGAATACAAATTTTTGTCGTTTTTAGTTTTTGGGTGACTGTTTTCATATCCACATCCAAAAGACCACAAAAAGCAGCAACGGGTTTGGTCAAAAAAGGGTCAGCAGTTTGAATCAGATGCTTGGATTCCAATTTCTGGAGTGCGTAATAGGCAACTTCTAAAGAGCAGTGACCTCCAAGCAAATTTACAAGTTCGTCAGCGGAATGATTCCCTTCCAGCAAAAGCAGCGCAAGCTGTACGTAGATTTTTCCATGTAGACTGAGTCGCTTCGCTTCAGAAAAAAAATAAACGGTATCCTCTTTTTCCAGAATCTCAATCTGATAGGCCAAATTGAAACAGAGTTTGTCGTCACAATCGACTAATGTGGGCATATCTTCCAGCTCTCTTGGGTAAAAAGACCTAGATGCCATAATAATATTTATTTTTAAAACACTATTCGTTAAACGGAGTTTTCAAATAAACATCACAAAGGACGATTACCATGTCATTCCAAAAAAATTACGCAAAAATCGTTGCCAAAGCTTGGAGCGATCCAAAATTTAAAGAGCAGTTGCTCAAAAATCCAGAAGCTGTGCTCAAAGAGCAGGGGATTGAAATCCCAAAAGGGACAAAAATCAAGATTCATGAAAATACGGAAGACACTATGAATTTTGTTCTCCCTAAAATGCCCTCAGAAAAGCTCTCCGAAAAAGATTTAGAATCTTTGGCTGCGGGCGACCTTCCTAATTGCGGAAGTAGCGGAAGTAGGTGTTATTCAGATTGATCAGCAAGTAAGGGAAGGAAAAAGTCGCGGGAAACCTAAGTCTCATGCTACACTTTTTCTATGCATTTGCTGATAGGCAAGGATAAGGAAGAGATTAAACGGGCACTAGACCCTCTTTTGAGAGAGGTCAAGGTGCCCCTCATTTCCTTTTACCCCGAAAACTTTTCAATCAAAGATTTTCTTCAGGAAACAGAGACGCGTCCTTTCCTGGCCCCTGAAAAAGCTGTCATTGTCCATGAGATCGACGCCCTTTCCAAAGAAGATCTGGAAAAAATCACCCATTATCTCAAAAAGCCAAGCCCCTGGGTCACCCTTTTTTTAACAGCGGACGAACTTTCCCCTCAAAGCAAACTCGTTAAAGCGGTGGAAAATGGGGGAAAACTCATCCGTTTTAAAGAGGAAAAGCCTTGGGAGAAAGAAAAAAGACTGGGAAGCTGGCTCATTGAAGAGGCGAAGAGGGAAAAAAAACACCTTTCTTCCCAAGCAGCTCATGCCCTTGTCCAGGGAGTCGATCACCAGACTTTGAGATTAGAGCTTGATAAACTCATCACTTATTGTGCAGAAAAGCCAGAAATTACTCTTGAAGACATCTCTTTATTATCCACGCCTGCCCATCATGAAAATCAGTGGCAGCTTATGGACGCCCTTTTTGCAAAAACTCCCAAGCAGGCCCTTGAAATTGGCCGCATTTTGCTCGAAGAGGGGATGAATCTTCTGATGCTTTTGGCTTTGATGCGCACACAATTTATGAATGGGATGGAAATCCTGAGTTTGGGAAGAGAGGCTTCCCAAAAATTTCCCTATCTCAAGGGGAATCTTTTAGAAAAAAAGCTCACCTCTTTGAGCAAATATGGGAAAAGGGGTTTGCAAAATGGGATTCTTCTGATTTTCGATACCGAAATCAAAGCCAAAAACAGCGCTGTAGACCCCAACCTTTTATTAGAAATCTTAATAGTGAAACTTTGCCATGACATTATATCTGCTCCCAAACCTTCTCGGGCCAGTCTCTGATTACCAGCTTTACTTGCCCAAAAGCGTCGATCAGGCTCTTGCCCAAATCGACGGCTTGATTGCTGAAAGTGAAGGGGAGGGGCGCCGTTATCTCAAACGTTTTGCTCTGAAAAAAAAGCCCCACGAAATGCCCATCGCCCTTTTAACAAAACAATCGCAGGAGCTCGATTTTTTGCTGGAGCCTGTGCGGAAAGGGGAAACTTGGGGTGTGGTGTCCGATTGTGGTTTACCCTGTTTGGCAGATCCGGGAGCCTCTCTCGTGATGCGTGCGCGTGAACTTAAAATCCCCGTCGTTGCATTTCCAGGCCCCTCTTCCATCACACAGGCTCTCATGCTTTCGGGACTCTCTGGCCAAAGCTTTTTTTTCCACGGCTATCTGCCCAAAGAGCCTGCGGATCGAAAAACAGCGCTCAAAGAGTGGGCCAAAATCAAACGGACAACGCATCTATTTATCGAAGCGCCCTACCGCAACGCTTATGCTTTCGAGGAGTGTCTCAAAACGCTTCCCGATAACACACTCTTTTCTGTTGCCACCATGCTTACTTTACCTGAAGAGTGGATTCAAACGGCTCCCATTTCCGTTTGGAAAAAAAGATCACCGCCCGAGCTTGGCAAAAATCCCACGATTTTTTTGTTCCATCCGAATTAAAGAAAACACTAAGATCTAGCCTTCAAAAAAGGCTCCAAATGAGAATTTTGTTTTTTTTACTTTTAAACTGTTCCTTGTTTGCAGGGCTTCATCCGGATTATGATCCGCACTGCGATTCTATGAAGGCTGAAGCCTGTCCTTTTGAGAAATTCACTGACCATCCGCACTACTATGATGATGTTGTCCCAAATAAAATTCATAGAATTTGGATAGGGGATCAAAATAGATTGAGCGCAGAGAATCGAAGAATCTGGGAAGACTACACGTCAGATCATGGCATCGAATATAAGCTGTGGACCGAAAATGACCTCGAAGTGATGAAAACATTTATGCTCCCACAGAATTTCAATCTCTTTCTGAAATTACACTCTCTGGGGCAATTTTGGGCAGCTTCTGATGTCCTTCGCATGGAGATTTTGAGAAATTTTGGGGGAATCTATCTCGATTGCGATTTCTTTCCGCCAGAAATTGAGGGAAAAAAAGTAAAGTTTTCCGAACTTCTTTCGATGCGCGGCCTTACTGTGATGACAGAGCACAATGCGCGTGAAATTGGAGGGGGAAAAGCCATTTTTGTGGCCAATGGCTTTATATGTGCTCCTCGGATGCACCCGGTGATCGTTTCCTATTGCGAGCAAGTTTATGAAAATACAGAAAATTTCTTCCGCTGCGAAAATTGTTATGAGGCTCCGTATGTCACCGGCCCTTTTCTCTTCACGAAAATATTGAATGGAACCTTTAACGTAGTTCCCTGGACCTTTTTGATGAAATATCAGTGTTATCTTTAGAGACAATTGTTTAACATTCTGGCATGTCTAATTACAAAGGCCACTGCTCTTTTAACATTTGTGTAGCGCTACCTGTGCTTGTTGCGGCTCAGTTTTATTTTCTGCATCCGCAGCCTTTTTTACTCTACACTTTCATGGGAGCTTTTGTTTACACCACTTTTTTTATGAGCCCTGATCTCGATCTTGTGCACAATATCAAACTCAGATCGCTCCGCGGCTTTTTTTCGATCCCTTTCCGTGCCTATTCCCAGCTTTTTAAACACAGAGGCATCTCCCACTCATTTTTCTGGGGCTCGCTCACCCGCATCGCCTGGCTGGGAGGCCTTGGACTCCTCGTCTTCTTTCTGGTTTATCAGACGCTCCCTTCAGAGGCTTACTTCAAATTCTACTGGAAAGCCTACAAACCCATTCTGCTTTACGGCTTTGCCGGCATCTGCCTCGCTGACTGGAGCCATCTCCTCCTCGATCTCAAACTGAGATAGCCTCTCAACTATTGCTTACCTATTTTCCACGCATTTGATCTGAAGTACAATCGCCGAAATCTCCAGCAGCCACTGCCTCTAGATCCTTTTCAGAAAGTTGTCCGGCAGGTTTCTGAGGAATCACGAAGTTCAAAACGTCTTGAGTGTTTTCGACAACTTTAACTTTTTGACCTTTAGGGATCTCAATTCCATTCTGCTTCAAAATGGTTTCGGGATCTTTAAGCAATTGCTCTTTAAATTTCGGATCGCTCCAGCATTTAGCAATTAATTTAGCATAAGCTTTTTGATTTTCCACAATGCGGCCTCATAAATAAATTGTTGTATCCTCATTTTATCGGTTTTAAATTAAATGTTATATAAAAATTTTATATAAAGAACTTTGATCTAGTGCTATAGAGACATGATGTGTTCTGCGACAGTATCGTGGAAAAGGAGGCCTTTTTCGGTGAGTCTTAAGTGATTGTGTTTTGTTTCGAGGAGGCCCATTTTTTCTAGCTCGGAGAGGCCTGAGGAGATGTTTGGGGGCCAGTTTTGGAGGGGGAGGCCGCTTAAGAGTCTTAAAGAGATGCATAAGCTCTCTTTGAGACTTTCGAGGGGGTTGAGGGTTTCGCTAAAATCGATGGGGTCTTCGTTTTGGGAGAGGGCTTTGGCGTAGCGATTTAGGTTAGCAACGTTGCGGAAGCGTTTGCCTTGCCAATAGCTGCAAGCGGAGGGGCCGAAGCCTAAGAAGGGGCGGTTAGTCCAGTAGCCTATATTGTGTTTGGAGATTTGGTTGTCTTTGGCAAAAGCGGAGATTTCGTAGCGGTGGAGGCCGTGCTTTTCTAGGATCTGAAGGGCACTTTGTAGCATTTGATAACTGGTGTCGGAAGAGGGAAGTTTGAGACTGTTTTTCTTTTTGAAAAAGACGGTGTGGGGCTCAATGGTCAAGTTGTACAAAGAAAGATGCGTGATGGGGAGTTGGACTGCTTGGTTTAACGTTTTTTGCCAGCTTGCAAGTGTTTGATTAGGCAGATCGTACATCAAATCGATCGAAATGTTGGAAATGCCGGCAGCGTGCGTGTCAGCGACTGCTTGAAGAGAAGTTGCGGCCGAATGTGTTCGTGAGAGTGTTGTGAGAAGTGGATCGTCGAGGGTTTGCACGCCCAAGCTGATTCTATTTATGCCACAGTTTTTATAGTCCTGCATGAGCTGCTTTGTGACATTTTCAGGATTGGCCTCGAGGGTGATTTCACAATCTTGCGCAGGCAAAACCCAGGAAAGGATCTCTTCAATAGCTTTTGGGCCGATGAGTGCAGGGGTTCCCCCTCCAAAATAGATCGAGAGGGGAGATGTGGAAGGAAGGAGTGCTTTTCGCAGCTCCCATTCTTGTTTTAAGGCTTCCAGATACAGATTTTTATGCTCAGGTTTGTCGGGGATGACGTAAAAGTGGCAGTAGTCACATTTGCGCGTACAAAAAGGAATATGAAAATAGAGCGAAAAGTCGGCAGTGTTGAAAAACTTAGGTTGGTCATCTTTAGCCATCTTTATCCTTCACTTTCTAAAGACGCTAAAGCTCATTCGCTCGAAGGTAGCGCAGAGGCTACCTCTTTCGCGCGTGCTTTAAAAATTGAAGGAAAAAACTGACCAAATCTGAGCCTCTTAAGTTTTTCAACCCAGCCCTCACCACTCTGTGGCATCAGGATCGATGATGCCGCCGCGGCGCCAACGATTTCTGTCGCTAAATGGATCTTCTTCATCCTCTTCTTCTTCGTCCTCTACTTCTTCTTCAACAGCTGCCGTGCTCCGCCCGCCCTCATCGCGCTCTTCTTCAGTCGTTTCCATTTCCATGGTCTCTGTTTCCATGTCAAGGGCAGCTTCTGTCGATTCGCCAAATTCAACATCTGACATGCTAGGGGATTCGGGATAAACCGTTTTGGCAGGGCTTCTTCTTGGAGCGGTATATTCTTCCATATCACCGCTTTCTTTCAAAAATTGAAGCCGCTCTTTTTCTTCTTCGATGCGCGCTTTTAAATTGAGAATTTCATCATTGTGCCGCTCGAGCTCTTTTTTGGGGACAAGCCCCAGCTTCTTCCACTGCTCGAGATCACCGAGCTCAGTCTCTAATTTTTTTAAACGTTCGCTTTTCATGAGTTAGTATACCACCGAATTTAAAGAATGAGAAGATTTACCTTCTTCGACCTTTTTTTTCAATCTTCAGCTTTCTTGTAAATGTTTTTTCGAAAAAAGATCATAAGAAATGCAATTTCGGCGATCAAATAAAGATAATAATATTTTTCGCCCCCATGGCCAAAGCCGTAGCTGTGAAGGCCGGCCCCTAAAATATAGTTTACTCCATACCAAGTGAAGGTAATCGCCATAAACCCGATCACGGAACCTAAGGCTAACATCCGTGCATCAATTTTTTTAAACCGGTAGGCATGGATCCAAATCAGGTAGACGCCCGCAGAAATAAAAGCCCACGCCTCTTTAGGATCCCAATCCCAAAACCGCCCCCAGCTTTCAGCTGCCCAAACCCCTCCCAGGATGGTTCCGCCAATCAAAAGAGCTGTTCCTACATAAAGGGTCTGAATCAACGTTTTTTCAAGCCCAAGTCTTGGCCTAATCAAGAAAAGATGCCCCAAAACACTTGCGACACAAAAAATGCCATAACTGCCGACTACCATCATTACATGAATAATAAGCCAATAGTTGGAATCCAAAACGGCCTGAACGTTCTCCAAACTGCTTTTTGAGGGCAAAAACAATAAAAGACAAGCAGCTCCCAGCGCCGCAGGAAAAAGAGCCCGCTTAAAACAAAAACCGGTAATGAGGGCCATCCACGGCACATACAAAATCGTTTCCGTCATATTCGCGACAGGGGGCCGCTCCAAAATATAACACCTCAGCGCCAACACAGTAGTATGGACCAAAAAGCCCCCTGCAAGCAAACAAAGCCCCACCCGCTTCTTCCAAAATAGAAAAATGGCCCCAAACACATACAAACCGACCAACAGCCACTTATAGGGCACTTTATAAAGCAAACTCTCCGCCCTCAATTGCCCTATCGTGGGATATCTCAAAGCTTTCCCTTCTGCCCGTAGATAAACAGTGCCTGCGAGCGCCTCATAGTTCTCAATCACATTCACCGCTGCCTCTTTAGGCACCGTCTCAGCGGGCCGGTAGCGTCCCTCATAAAGGACCGGCGTTGTCAAAAGCAAAAGACACAATAGACACTGTAACAAGATAGCAACCCTTTTTTTGGGGAAGATTATCCACAAAAGCGATCAAAAGTCCTTAAATTAATGCATTCTTAATGTTTGTTTGCTAAAATACTTATAGAATATTTTTTATTAGGTAAAAAACATGTCGAATCCCATGCATATATATCCATTTTCTGAAGTGGCAAAGATTTTGCCCCAATCCAAAAAAGATATCATTGAGCAAAAAGTTAGACAGCAAAGAGGGGGCGATCTCGGTGTAGAAGTAGAAGCTACCCCCAACTATTGGCCTGTGGCTGTAGCTGTTGGGCTCTTTATCTGTGCGGGAGGAATATTTCTGACGCTTGCTGCCTATCAGGTTTTGCCCCAGGGGGTCAATGCAATCAGCCAGTTGGAAGTCTGGGGAAAAGTGGTTGGATATGGAACCGTGGGCTTAGGGATTGTGACTATCGCGGTTGGTTCGGTCAAATGGTATCTCAAAAAAAGCCTTGAAGATGATTTGCTAGAGACACGCTATCTTGCAGAAAGTAGTGAAATGGACAGCTTCTTTCCTGCCAGACTGAAGGCTAATGAGCTATTTGTTGTAGATGATCCAAAAAGCAAAGCGCTCACAATTTACTATCGCGAGAAGGACGATGATTATCCTAACATAACAATGCCTACATATCGAGTAGTTGAATACGGAATACTTGATTCCACGAACGCCTTCATGAACTGGGCATTTAAGAATCCATTTTTAGAAGGCAAAGTTTTTATTACCCTCGATACTCTCCGCGAAAGAACAGAAGAATTTGAGCAGAGAAAAGAGCAAGAGGCGGCTGCCAAAAAACAAGCAGAAGACAGAGAGAATCAATTGCATAAAGACGAAGAGACTAAGTTGAATCTTCAACACAGTGTACCTCAACCAGACACGGTTTCCACAAGTAGCACCGCGCAAAAGAAAATAGATAAAAATGATAAACCGATCGAAAAAAGCAAGTATGAGGCAACTGCAAACAAAAGTGTGGAAGTGATTGAGCAGGAATTAAAGGTCAAATACGGAAAAATGCACAGCGACGCAATTGCGAAGTATGAACTTGCTAGGCAAAAGCATGATGCCGTGCTAGCAAATGAGAACTTAACTGGGGAGGAAGCTCGTGTTTACTTGAAAAGTGAAGGGCATAATCCTAACTTCACCCTTGCAGCTTTGATCTCTTCAGCAAAGGAGCAGGCCAAAATCATGAAAGGGCAAATGGAGACAAAGATTAATGACGCCAATAAGAGATATAAAACGATCTGTAATTCCAACTACATTACTGGTCACGCCAATGGCTTAAAATCACGGTGCGAAATCATTGTTCGGCTTGAAAATGACCTGGCAAGAATCAAAGATTACCTAGCCATTGATAAACCAACTCGTAAACAGGCGATTGAGTATTTGGGCAAGGTATATGAGAACTTCACTTATGAGACCTTCACAGATGTCTTCCAATTAGTTACTCAACATATACTTGCGACAAAGTCGAACGTTGAGGCATCTCTTGAGACAGAAAAAAATAGTCTAGACCAAGTCATACAGACTATGGGCAATACATTCTAATAGTTCTAAGTGTAGCGCTTGCGGAAGTAGAGGAGAAGGATGCCGAGGGCCAGAAAGATGGCTCCTGGGTAGGTGATGAAGTATTTGGCGGGGTCGTAGTTGACCACGAGCTGGATTTGTTTGATGCCGCTGGGGGTTGTGAGCATATTGGCAAGGTAGAAGCGGTACCCCTTTTTTTCAAAAACATGGTTCATGCTGAGCACTTTCTCCTCGCTATCGAAAAGGAGTGTCGCTTCGTAACTGTAAGGTTTCTCTGTCCCTGGATAGTTGATCTGTGTGGCTTTTTTGAGTCTGAGGTGGATCGGAAGCTCTTTTTTATCGGATTGGAAGCGGATCAGGTATTTGCCATCGAGAATAGGCCACTTGAACTTTAGAGCGTAAGGGTCGTAGCTTAAAAAAACTTTCTCCGTGTTTGCTGTAAGGCAAATGAGGGGGATCGCCTCCTCCCGTTTTAGGGGAAGGGGGAGATTTTTCCATTTTCGTGTTAAAGGGGCGATCAAATCGAGCTGCGGAAAATGAGGCGGCAGCTCTGCAAACAGACCATAACCTCCATAGCCTTTGTTGTAGATCAAGTAGGCATTTGTGTTGAGCGCTTGCGCGAAGCGTTCTCCTTGCTCGTTAAAAGCAATGAGAGTCTCTTTTGTGAAGAAAAGGGCAGGCTTACCGCTAAAAAAAGCCTCTTTTCCTACAAAAATCTGATATTCGGGAGTCTGCAGCGCATTTTGAAACGGGGGCAGCCCGGCAATATGGCACACATTCCCTTTGATGAACCCTTCCAGGCTCTCTTCCACATGGGGAATCCATTCCATGATTTTAAGTTGCACATTTTCCGTTTGGAAGGTTCCTAACTTCCCTTTTTTGAGGGGGATAAGGGTTGAGCCTTCCTGGTTTTCAAGATGAATGGCAAAAGTATTAGGCAAAAAAATCTGCGAAGTGCCGCATCCTTCTTTCAAAGAGCATGTTCCTTGCACGCCAAAGTGATTTTTGATGAAAACGCCGAGAAGGAGCATGAGCAGCCCTGCGTGCGTTACCAAGAACGGGATATGCTTTTTCTGAAAAGGGAGGCGGTTTAGAGCTGAGAACAGAATGTTAATGAAGTAGAGCCAGAGAAGGAGCTGAAACACAGGATTTTGGTAGGTGAGCCAAGCTGCAAAGGCATGTGAGCCACTTTTTGCTTCCAGAAAAGTCCCCGCAATCACAAACACCAGCGTACTCGCAATCAACACAATCGCAAAACTCAAACTCCCTAAGTACTTTAGCATTGGATTTTTATCAAAAAAGCTTTGAGACCATTTTCAACACAAAGACACAAAGACACAAAGAAGTCTATAAGATGCCATTTATTATTCGCGAAATTCCATCTTTTAAACAAGGAAACCCGAAGTTAACCAGAAGGCCTAATTTTATTTCTGTGAGTCTTAAATATGTGAGAATCTGTGCTTCATAACTAGGGTGATTTTTCTCAGTAGCCTTAACTTCAACTATCACACTATTTTCAACTAGGATATCGATGATCAAAGGCTCTCTAATAGCCACTCCTTTGTATACAACTTGTACAGGCTTTTGTCTTTGGATGCATAATCCTTGAAGTCTTAGTTCGTGACATAGTGCAGACACATAGACACTTTCAAGCAGTCCAGGACCACCAAGTACTCTATGAACCTCTATTGATGCACCAATGATTTGATATGAAATACTATCTTCATTCTTTCCTTCTTCGTGTCTTTGTGTCTTTGTGTTACATTTCAATAAATTCATATATTATATCCTGGTGGGAATTTCTTGAATGAGCTCAAACGTATTTGCAAATAGCCTGATCTCCTCCCGATGCCTCTCAATCATTGCACACGGACCGCACACTTTGATCGTGAAATCAGCGCTCATCTGCTTATAATGTTCCTCCTCTTCCACGGTTCCTGCGAAGAAATGCAACGTTTGGTAGTGCTCCAGATCTAACTGGAAAGCAAAAGCCGCCAGAGTAAGCTCACTCGTTTTTCCTTCAAGATATAAGCCATAAAAGCCCCCATGAGCTACGTTTTCTACCACACTCTCAATCCCGGGCAGCTGCTTTTGCCATCGTTGAACCTGGGCTTCCAAGGGCACACGCTCTTCAAGACTTTCACTTGGAAAATTATGCACCGTCAGTACGATCTGATCTTCAATTTCAAAAGAGACGATCGGTTTTGTTGTATCGAGGTTTGTCTCCTGGGCTTCTGGATCGATTCTTTTCCAACCAAGGGGCACCTGGGCCTGATAAACCGGTCTTCTCACCATTTGGCCATAGGAGATGAGCTCATCCCTTCCATTAAATTCCTGACGAGCCGATGGAATCACTTTCTCATGAGATCCTTTGCAGGATGCGAGTAACAAAAGTGCGCAAATTAGAATTTTTTTCATGGATGGTACGTTTTTTGCTTGAAAGATCTTAAAAAGTAACAAATTTCATTTTTTATGTCCTCTTTTCGAACGTTCTCCTA
This sequence comes from uncultured bacterium, assembly GCA_964588495.1. GTDB lineage: Bacteria > Chlamydiota > Chlamydiia > Chlamydiales > JAAKFR01 > CAVPKN01. The sequence continues at coordinate 99,800 of CAZPPS010000002.1, forward strand.
TATGCAGCTGGGCAATATCGAGTTGATCGAAAAGATTCATGCTCAATTTCTTAAAGATCCCGAAAGTGTGGAGCCCTCCTGGCGTTATTTTTTCGAGGGGATGGAATTTGGCCGTTATAGCCAAGTTCCTGCAGCTGTTGCCGATGATTTGCGCATCTTCAATCTCATCGATGCCTACAGACGTTTTGGCCATTTGCAGGCCAAAACCAACCCTATCTCCCTAAATCCTTCCCCAGCAGCCCCAGAACTTTCCCTTGCGGCCCTCAATTTTGAGGAAAAAGAGCTCGAAAAAAATTTCCCCACTTGCGGTCTTCTACAAGAGCCCGAAGCCCCTCTTTCTCAAATTATTGCTGTTTTACAAGCCATTTATTGCGGCACTAAAGCGATCGAGTATATGGATTTTCATTCCCGCGCGCTTCAAAAATGGATCCAGGAGCGAATAGAGCCCTCTCGTTTTTCACCTAATTTTTCGATCGAAGAGAAAAAACGGATTTTGCAGGGGCTCAATCGGGCAGAGCTCTTTGAAATCTTTCTCCATACAAAATATGTGGGGCAAAAAAGATTTTCTCTTGAAGGGGGCGAGACTTTAATCCCTATTTTGAAGCAGATTATCGAAGGGGGAGCCGAGCTTGGGATGGATGAATTTGCCATAGGAATGGCTCACAGAGGGCGTTTAAACGTTCTTGCCAATATTCTCAACATGTCCTTTTCGATGATTTTTGGTGAGTTTGAAGACTTTGTCGATCCCGATCTCATAGAGGGCTCTGGGGATGTGAAGTACCACAAGGGCTTTTCTTCCAATATCAAAACCTCACAAGGACTTCCTGTACACATCAGTCTCACGGCAAACCCCAGCCATCTGGAATCGGTCGATCCTATTGTTGAGGGGAAAGTGAAAGCCAAACAGATTCAAAGAAGCGATCGGGAGCGCAAAAAAATTGTCCCGATTTTAATCCATGGAGATGCCTCTTTAGCTGGACAAGGGGTAGTTTATGAGACTTTGCAGCTCAGTCAGCTCGAAGGCTACACGACGGGGGGGACGCTCCACATCGTCGTCAATAATCAGATTGGTTTTACAACTCTTCCAGCAGAATATTGTTCTTCCCGTTATTGCACAGATGTAGCGACAGGTTTTGGCTTCCCGGTTTTGCATGTCAACGCAGAAGATCCTGAAGGTTGTGTTTATGCAGCCAAACTGGCCCTTGAGATCCGGCAAAAATTTGGTTGTGACGTCTTCATCGAGCTCAATTGTTATAGAAAATTTGGACATAATGAAGGGGATGAGCCCGCTTTCACACAGCCTCTTGAGTACAAAATGATCCGCGAGAAGCGGCCTATTCGGGAAATTTACCGCGACACGCTCGTTAAAGAGGGAGTGTTGGAAAAAGAGATGGTTTTGAAGGAAGAAGAGGAATTTAAAAAAGCTCTTCACTTTGAATTGGAAGAGCTGAAGTTGAAAAAAGAGGCGTTTTCTACCGAAGCTTTTAGCGGTGTTTGGCACGAGTACAAAAAAGGCAACAATCACGAACTTTTTGAACCTGTAACGACAGCAGTTGACATTTCGACATTGAAAGAGATTTCAAAAGGCTTAAGCCAAATTCCTCAAGGATTAGAAATTCAAGGTAAACTCGTCAGACTCATTGAAGAACGGAGCAAAATGGGCTCTGGACAGCGCCCGCTTGATTGGGCGATGGCAGAGACATTAGCGTTCGGGTCTTTATTATGGGAAGATGTCCATGTGAGGCTCTCTGGACAAGACTGTAGACGGGGAACTTTCACGCAAAGACATGCTGTTTGGGTCGATCAAAAAACGGGAGACAAATATTTTCCACTTGCCCATCTGAAAGAGGGTCAGGGGGTCTTTAATGTCTACAATTCATCCCTTTCAGAATTTGGTGTTCTGGGTTTTGAATATGGATACAGTTTGGCCTACCCCTCTGCCCTTGTGTTGTGGGAAGCGCAATTTGGGGATTTTGCCAACGGCGGGCAGGTGATCTTTGATCAATATCTAGCGTCAGGCGCTCAAAAGTGGCAACGCTACTCGGGGCTGGTCGTCCTCCTTCCCCACGGATATGAAGGGCAAGGTCCCGAGCACTCCTCAGCTCGTTTAGAGCGCTTTTTACAGCTGGCAGCTGAGGGAAATCTGCAAGTCGTCTATCCAACCACGCCTGCCCAATACTTTCACTTGCTCAGACGGCAAGTCAAACGGCAGATCCGTGTTCCGCTTGTGGTAATGACTCCAAAAGGTTTATTGCGCCATCCGGCCTGTGTTTCCTCTCTAGAAGATTTGTCTATGGGCAGATTTCAGGAAATTCTCGATGATCCCAGCGAAAACAGCCACGAGGCAACACGGGTCCTTTTTTGCTGTGGAAGGGTCTATTACGATCTTCTGGAAGAGAGAGAAAAACGAAAACTTAACTCTATTGCCCTCATTAGAATCGAGCAACTCTATCCTTTACATCATGACGCATTTATGCAAATCTTGAAAAAGTACGCAAGGCTCAAAGAGTATTTTTGGGTGCAAGAAGAGCCGCGCAATATGGGAGCTTTTGGGTATATCCAGCCTCTTTTGAAGGAACTTTTGCCAAAAGATGCCGTTCTGAACTACGTTGGACGGAGCATGAATGCAGCGACAGCTACCGGCTCTCACAAAATTCACGAAAAAGAGCACGAACTAATGATGAATAGGGCGTTTTCAACATGAAAGAAGAGATCAAAATCCCCCAAATGGGAGAGTCTGTCACCGAGGCAATCATTGGGAAATTCCTGAAAGTGACAGGGACAGCGGTTCACGAAAATGACGAGATTGTGGAGCTTGAAACTGAAAAGGTGAATCAGGTTCTTTATGCTCCCAAATCGGGTGTGATCAACTGGACAGTCAAAGAGGGGCAAACCGTCAAAATCTCTGAAGTGATCGGCTTTATTGATACTGAGGCTCAAGGCAAAAGAGAAGAGAAAAAAGAAGAAAAGAAGGAAGAGGCGCCTCCTCCAAAGCCTCAAGAGCCTGGCAAAGGGGAGCGTGTGATGCTCCCAGGTTTTGTTGACGACCTGAAACAAAAACCAGCTCCTGAGCCCGTCAAAAAAGAAGAAGTTGCGGACAAGGGACGCGAAAGCCGGGCCCCGATGTCCAAAATCCGGCAAACGATTGCAACGCGGCTTGTAGACTCGTTAAATACCGCTGCCATGCTCACAACCTTTAATGAGGTGGACATGAGCGCAATCATGAACTTACGGGCCAAATACAAAGAAAGCTTCGAAAAAAAGCAGGGCGTGAAGCTTGGGCTCATGTCTTTTTTTGTGAAAGCGGTCGTAGAAGCGCTCAAAAGCTTCCCAGAATTTAATTCCTACCTTGAGGGAAATGAGATTGTCACACGCAATTACTATGACATCGGAATTGCTGTGGGAGCTGAAAGGGGGCTTGTGGTTCCCGTCATTAGAAATTGCGATCATTTGAGTTTTGCTGAAATCGAAAAGCAGATCGTCCATTTTGCCAAAAAAGCAGAAGCGGTGAAATTAACGATCGAGGACCTTCAGGGAGGCTGTTTTACAATTACAAACGGGGGCATTTTTGGCTCTCTTTTATCCACGCCGATCCTCAATCCACCTCAAGTGGGGATTTTAGGGATGCACAAGATTGAAAAACGGCCTGTTGTTGTGGATGATCAAATTGTGATCCGGCCGATGATGTATCTGGCATTAAGCTACGACCACCGCGTGGTTGATGGCAGGGGAGCTGTGAGTTTTTTGGTGCAGATCAAGCAAATTTTGGAAGATCCTGCCCGTTTACTATTTTTTGAGGCCGATGGATAAATTCGACGTTGTAGTTATTGGATCTGGTCCTGGCGGGTATGTAGCAGCGATTCGGGCGGCCCAAAAAGGGCTCAAAGTTGTTTGCATTGAAAAGGAGAAAACCCTTGGAGGGACCTGTCTCAACGTGGGCTGTATTCCCTCAAAAGCTCTTTTGCATTCCACAGAATATTACCACAGAGCTCTTCACGGGGAAGAACATGGTATCGAATTCGACGGTTTGAAGCTTAATGTCGGCAAAATGATGGAGCGAAAAGGTAAAATCGTCTCTGGAATTACCTCAGGAGTCGCTTTTTTATTCAAAAAATACAAGGTTGCTCACATCCAAGGCGAAGCCAAACTGACCGGCCCCAATACCGTCCAGGTAGGGGACAAGGAGATTGAGGTCAAAAATATCATTCTAGCTACAGGCTCAGAGCCCATCCCCCTTCCCTTTCTTCCCTTTGATGAAAAATGGGTCCTCTCTTCTACGGGTGTTCTCTCTTTATCACAAGTTCCCAAAAAAATGCTCATCGTAGGAGCAGGGGTCATTGGACTGGAGCTAGGCTCTGTCTACCAACGTTTGGGGGCAGAAATTGAAGTTGTCGAACTCTTAGACCGCGTCACACCCTTGCTTGACAGGGAAATTTCCAAAAATATTCAAAATATTTTGCAAAAACAAGGCTTTCAGTTCCGCCTGAACACGAAAGTGACAGGTGGCAAAGTCGATCAAGATGGCGTAACCTTAACTCTCGACAGCGAGGAGCTCAAAGGGGATGTGGTGCTTGTTGCCATTGGCCGCAGGCCTTATTCTAAAGGGCTTGGCCTCGAAGAGATCGGCGTGCAAAAAGATAAACAGGGACGTGTGATCATTAACTCTGATTTCCGCACCTCCGTTCCTTCCATTTTCGCCATCGGCGACCTCGTAGATGGGCCGATGCTTGCCCACAAAGCCTCAGACGAGGGGATTGCCGTTGCCGATCTGATCGCCGGAGCCACATCCAAAATCAATTACATGGCCATTCCCAACGTCATGTACACATGGCCAGAAGTGGCCTGCGTCGGCATGACCGAAGAGGAGGCACGCGAGGCTAACCTGGACATCCTCATCGGCAAAGTCCCGTTCAAAGTGATCGCCCGCGCCCGCTGCAGTGGCGACGAAGAAGGCTTTGTCAAAATTATCGGAGAAAAACAAAAGGGTCGCCTGATCGGTCTGCACATCATCGGCCCCAACGCCTCAGAAATGATCCAGGAAGGGAGCCTTGCCCTCGAAGCTAAGCTCACCCTCCACCAAATCGCTTTCAGCTCCCACGCCCATCCCACAAATGCCGAAGCCATCAAAGAAGCTGCTCTTGCCGCCCTCGGCCAAGCCCTCAACTTCTAAAATTTATTCAAAAATGAGTGGTTTCGCCCATTAGGAATGGATGGGGAATGGATTTTTTAAATAAACCTGTTGTAAGTGATGGCGACTGTGCAGTGAATTCCAAGACAGGATTGGTTAACTGAAAGGCTACCTTTTTTATCCATTCTTTAGGTGAGTTTGAAAATAAATCGATTTGATCTTGAGAGATGAGGGGCGGGGTGGCGTCCCGGGTAAAAGTGATTGTAGCGTTCTCATAAGATAGATTTTGTAGATCAGGGATTATGAAAGTCATCTTTCCTAGGAGGTTGTCACGTGCCACAAAAAAATCAGCCGCCCTTTTGGTATCTATACTGCGTGAGAGCTCTTGCGCTTGGCCATGTGACAAATAGTTGGCCAGTTTGATTTTAAGGTTTAAATCATGTGATTGTCCACTAAAGGCTAACTTTTATTAAAGCGTACTGTGGCTGTGTCGCCATCTAGGATGATCTCTTTGACAGGATCGCCTGTGTAGTGCCAAACAGGACTATTCAATTGACTAGCCACGCTTTTGATCCAATCTGTATTGGAACTTTGCAATAGATCTAGCTGATCTTGAGGGATTAGAGGCGTTGTCGTGTAGCGGGTAAATGTGATTGTGGAGCCTTTGCTCTCGGCAGATTGTAAGTCAGGGACGGTAAAAATCGTCTTTGGGAGAATCTGGTTTGTAAAAAACTGAGCGGCTTTGTTGTCATTTATAAACGCTGCAAGCTCTTTAGCTTTTCCAAATGATAAATAGCTGCCGAGTTTGATTTGGAAATTTAATTCAGAGGCTGAAATCACCTCTGCAATGCCACAGCCTTTCTCATCAAACTTAAAAGGTGTTATAACATCTTGTACCTTGATGATGCGCTTTTCATTATTATACCAAATGGCTGCAAACATGTGATCGTCATGTGTGCTAAAATGGAAAACGGAGAGTTGGTATTCAAAAATCTGGTTCTCAACCGTCAACAAAAAGGTAAACGGTGTGGTGATAAAAGAGCACCCCTTGACAGGTGGAAGGCTTGTACCATTTTGGGGTTTTACTTGGGCACATGTGATTTTAGCGGCGATATCTTGAAATGGAGGGGCTATTAGTTGTGGCTTGACAGAGGCAGAAGAAGCTTGTTTCACAGGTTTCGTATCCTGCTGCTGACGAAGCCGAACGCTTGCTACTAAAACGCCAATCAGAAGAGAAGAAGCTGCCCCTGCGCCTGCGATATAGTAGGTAAAGTGGGGGGCTAAATTTAAGTGTGTCACCACAACAAGCGAAACCAAAATCGCAACAGCTGCGAGTCCAGAAACGGCTGCACTCATCGCTGTGCGTGCATCGAATTTAGGTGAAAACTCAAGACTAATAGCCATATATCCCCAATAATTAGGGCAATTATACCACAATTTTATTAAATGGGTATTAAGGCGGTTATTTAGTAGCCTTGGGAGGTGCCGCAGCCGCAGGAGGACTTCACGTTGGGGTTGGAGATTTTGAAGCCTGCCCCTTGAAGGCCGTCGACATAGTCGATCACGCAGCCCAGAAGTCTGCCGAGCATCCCTTTTTTGATGTGGATTTCGAGCCCTTCGCAGGTAAAGACCGCATCATCGGGTTCTGCTTTCTCAGAGAAGTCGAGCAAGTATTGGAAACCGCCGCAGCCGCCCGCCATATCGCCGAAACGGAGAGCGTAATTTTCATTTCCCTCTTCTTTGGCAAATTCACGGAATTTTTTAGCGGCACGGGCTGTGACTGTGATGGTGTTGAGATCGATCTCTTCAGCTAAGATGGCGTTGAGCTGATCAACAAGCTTATTGATGGCGATTTGGTCCATGCCGTGTCCCATCATGCCAGCTTCCAGAGTTTCCCAAGTGGCAGCACTGCAGCTTGAACAATGGAGTCCTGCATTTGTCATTGCTTGTGCAAGACGTTGGCTTTTATGGGGAAAAGTAGAGAAAATGTCCCCGATTGTCATGCCTGGTGTAATTTTTTCTTGTGTTGCCATTGAAATCCTATAATTTAAAATGAAATTTTTACGCAGCCGCCCTTAAGCTTACATTGGCAGGCGAGCCGTTCACTCTCCATGTCACCCAAAAAGTCTTCTTCTTCCTGAGTAAAGGGGGATAGATTTTCCATGCCCTCTTTCACTTCGATCACGCATGTGCCGCAAACGCCTTCTGTACAGGCAAATGGAACACCCGCTTCTTCACAAACTTCAGCAATCGGCGCGCCCTCTTCGAGCTCAAATTCTTCGCCGCTATCTTCAATTACAAGCTTTCCCATCAAATACCTTAAGTTTTCAAAGTGGAGATGAAATTATGCGTGAAGGGAAAATAAAAAGCGAGCCAAATGGCTCGCTTGATTTTCGGAGTAGAGGGATTCGAACCCCCGACCTACTGCTCCCAAAGCAGCCGCGCTAGCCAAACTGCGCTATACTCCGTTTAAACTTCCACTATACGAAGAGATGAATTTTCTGTATTCTGAAAAAAAAACTAAGGTGGCGAGGTAAATTCAACACAAAGACACAAAGGCGCAAAGACACAAAGAGATATGATATTTTTTTTCTTTGTGTCTTTGTATCTTCGTGTCTTTGTGTTGAATCCGTTATATGAGTGAAAAGACTGAGAGACCATCGGCGCGGAAGCTTAAAAAGGCACGAGAGGAGGGAAATGTCCCCCAATCTAGCGAGCTTGCCTCTGCGTTGATTTTTCTGGGAGCGCTGAGTCTACTTTGGGCTTTTGGGCCCAAGCTCGGGAAGGGTCTGAAAGCTCTTTTTGTGACTCTTTTCTCCACATTGAATGACCCACAGATCGAAAACCTAGGCCCGCCAATTCTTTCCCCTCTTTTGTTTATTTTGGGAGGGGTTTTTGTCATCGCGATTTTGGCGCATCTTTTGCAAACGGGGTGGATTTGGAGTTGGCCTAAATCCTCTAAAGGTAAAGGGGAGTCACGCTGGGTTATTTTGCCTCTAAAAGTGGCTGTGATTGCCTTCATAGGCTATTTTGAACTCAATATTTCTCAGAATGCGCAGATGCTTTTGGAATCGGCAGCTGGTAAAGTCGATTTTTTGCTCAAAACGCTCTTTTTTCTCCTCGTCAAGATCGGTATTGCCCTTCTTGTGCTCGGAATTTTGGATTATTTTTATCAAAAATGGAAATATGACAAACAAATGCATATGACTAAGCAAGAGCTCAAAGAGGAACAAAGAGAGACAGAAGGGGATCGCAAGACTAAAATCCAAATGAGGCAGAGATAGACAAAAAATAATTTCACTTCTAATTTGTGTTTTACAATGCAAGGAGAGTGGAAAAACCGTTTTCGTCAATTAAGCCATCATACCGATGCCGTCTTAGGGCTTGGGTGTGTCGGCTTGGTATTGCTGCTGATACTGCCGCTTCCGCCGCTATTTTTAGATATTTTTCTCTGCATCAGCATCGTTTTTTCTGTCATGGCCCTGCTGTTGACCCTTTATGTGGAAAACGCATTGGAATTCAATGCTTTCCCCTCGGTTTTATTATTTTTAACTCTCTTTAGGCTGGGCTTAAATATTGCCTCCACGCGGATGATTTTAACGGATGCGGAGGCAGGCGATATCATCGACACTTTCGGCTCATTCGTGATCCGGGACAACATTTTTGTGGGTCTCATTTTGTTTGCCCTTTTGACGATCATTAATTTCTTTGTGGTGACAAAAGGTGCCGGAAGAATTGCGGAGGTAGCTGCCCGTTTTACTCTGGAAGCCCTTCCTGGAAAACAACTCTCTATTGATAGCGAGCTCTCAGCAGGTCTGATTTCCCAAGTGCAGGCCAAAGAAGAGCGGAAAAATTTGACTCTGGAAGCCGATTTTTACGGGGCGATGGATGGGGCCTCAAAGTTTGTTAAAGGCGATGCCGTTGCCGGGCTCATCATTACAATTGTCAATCTGATCGGCGGGCTGATTATGGGAGTTGCGATCAAAGGTTTAGACTTTAAAAACTGTTGGGTGACTATTTCACGTCTCACGATTGGAGATGGGCTCGTTGCACAAATTCCGGCTCTTTTAGTTTCGGTGGGCTCTGCCATGATGATTACAAGAGCTTCTTCGGGCGCTCTTGGAAAAACGATTCCAAAGCAGTTCTTGCATCAACCCAAAGTCTTAACGCTAACTGCACTTCTGATGCTCATGATCAGTTTTATACCCGGAATGCCCCTTTTTGTGACGATTCCATTGAGTCTTGTCCTTTTTGCCGCAGGATTTTTCAAGGGCAAAAAAAAGTTAAAAGAGACCATACAAACTCAAGAGAGGCCAGAATGTTCTTTTTTGGTTCCTTCTGTCGAAGTGCAGCTCGGTTTTCAGGCAGTTATCTACGCTGAGCCCCTCCATGACAAAGTTAAAGAGATTCGAGAGAAAATCTTGCACCATTTAGGGATCAATATCCCCTCTGTTCATATTTCAGATCACAGCGAGCTCTCTCCGACAGGCTGGGCAATTCGCATTCGCGGGGTCCGGGTGATCAGCGGACGTGATAATGAGCTGAATTTCATTGCCGACAGGATGCGTGAGGCCATCGAAAACAATGCCCATGAATTGATCAACCGACAAGATGTGGCCCGTATGCTTCAAAGCGCCAAAACCTATGATAGCGCAGTTGTCGACGAGCTTTATCCCAAAAAGTTGGCCCTTGGTCAGATCCTAAAAGTGCTTCAAAGCTTGCTGAGAGAGAGTGTTCCCATTCGGGATTTTGTCACGATTCTTGAAATTTTAGCAGACCATGCCTCGGGTGAAAAAAGCAATATCGAAGAGCTTGTGGAGCATGTGCGGCAAGGGCTGTCGGGCAAAATTTCAGAGGAATTTTTCGGCAAAACACGGCGGGCCCATGTCATTACCATCGATCCCAAAGTGGAGCAGACTTTGACCGCTTCCAAAGGGGTTTTGCGGCCTAAAGTGGTTGATCAGATTGCCCAAAAGTTGCTCGGCCTTTCTGAGAAAGGGAAGAAAAAAGGAGTGACTCCTGTTGTTTTGACAACAGCTGCGACGCGGGGCCAGCTCAAAAAGCTCATAGAAAAGCAGCTTCCCGATCTACCTGTCCTTTCCTACAAGGAAGTGGCTCATGATGTGGAGCTATCATCGCTTGGCGAAGTGTCTAACGAGGTTCTCATATAATGTCTTTAAAACGTAACAATGTCTCAGAGATTAAGCGTCTTGTGCATGAAAGAAAAGAAGCGAGCTCCCTTCTTTTGCGTTTTTTGATCGCTAAAGGGATTTCTCCCTCAGTTGCCGAAGAAATCATGGCATTTCAAACGGCTGAGGGAAAAACGGTGGGGAATATCAAAGACATTGTGGCCTCAAAACTGCGTGTGGCAGGCGATCTTAACTTTGCCAAGCCCCAAAGGCTTCTCTTTGTGGGGCCAACGGGGGTTGGAAAGACGGCTGTCATCCAAAAACTCGCCCTTTATTATGCGCAGCTACAAAAAAAAGTCGCTGTGATGAGCCTAGATGGGTCTAAAAAAGAACATTTGAAAGGTTGGGCAGACGCAAACGGGATCCCACTTACCGAGACTAATGAAAGTAAATATGATCTCATTCTGATTGACACAGAAGGGTGTAATTATTATCTACAGGGAAGGGTAGAGGCTTTAGGGGAACAAATTGGAGCCATCAATGAGGACTTTGAAATTGTCCTCACGCTCAGCGCGGCTGCAAAAGAGGTCGATCTTTACGGGGCCGTGCACCAATTTTCTATTTTGAGTCCCAAAACCGTTGCGTTTACAAAGCTCGATGAAACCCTTTCATCGGGAGTTTTGCTAAATGTGTGTGCAAAATCTGACTTGCCCATCCGTTATATTGCTCACGGATTTCCGCTACCAGGAGTGGTTCAAGTAGCAGATCCACAGGAAATTACACATAAAATCCTGACAGAATTTAATAAAAAAGAGTTTCAACTCTTAAGACAAATGACTCTCGCAATAAATTGAGATCTGCTACGATTAAAATAATGATTAATAATTATGGATGTACGTGTCTGACGAGAACAAGGAAGCCCTAAAAGAGCTGTGGCAGAGGTATTTTGCCAGCGGCAAGCTTGAATTTCGGGATGAAATCATCGAGAAAAGTCTCTTCCTTGTCAAATATGTCGTAGGACGATTGGGTAATGCGCTTCCTGCCCATGTCAAACTGGACGATCTTTATTCCTCCGGCCTTACAGGGCTTATGAAGGCTGTGGAAAAATATGACCCTTCAAAAAATAGTAAGTTTGAAAGCTACGCCATTCTTCTGATCAAAGGGGCAATCATCGATGAGCTCCGAGAACTCGACTGGATACCGCGTAGCGTGCACCAGAAAACCAATTTGATTGCGACAGCTCAAGAGAAACTGCAGCAAAAATTGGGAAGAGAGCCGAACGATCAGGAACTTTCGAATCATTTGGGGATTACGCAAGAAGAGTTATGCGAGCTTTTAGATAGAATCCGGCCCGCAATTTTAATTTCCCTAAACGGGGAGGCTTCGCCGAATGATGAGGAAAATGCCCCCCTTTCAGAGCGTATTCCAGACACAAAAGTGCTGACAAGTTTTGAAGCCGCCGATCGCAAAGAGTGTGCCCATTTGCTTGAAACGGCAATCGGTGACCTTCCCGAGCAGGAGCAGAAAGTTTTGACCCTTTATTACTATGAAGGATTGATGCTGAAAGAGATCGGGAAGGTGATGGGTGTGAGCGAATCGCGTGTGTCGCAGATCCACACAAAAGCGCTTCTCAAGCTGCGCGGCCACTTAAAGCTTGTCGAACATGAATTAATCTGAATTTGGGCTATCTAATCGGCATTGCCACATAGAAACTCAGAGCATTACCACCCGGATTGCGCTTTCCAATGGAAGCATTCGAGAGGTGGTAGATCTGCACGCCACAACGGGCACAATTGTCGAACTGGTAGGCAATGTCTAAACAGGAACGAAATTCCAGCGGAAATCCGAGATCTCTTCCTTTTCCTTTAAAGTAAATGCCTGGCGAAAAGCTGGGGACAACGATCAGCCTGCCAAAGGGATTGAGCTCAAAACCAAGTCCTACGCCCACATAAAAAGCGCAAAACTTAGGGGCCAGCATGATGACTTGCGGCCTGATGGTTTTGTAGATGTAGCGTCCAAACCGGTATTCAAGTTGTGCCAGCGGCCCAGAATACCGCTTCGCATCCCAATAGCCCCCACCAACTGCCACAAGGGGGGGAGGAGGACACTTGCTACCTATGAGAGGAGTTGTCACACAAAGAAAGAATAGAGCAATACGTAGAAACATAAATCTCAACATAATGGAAACTCAATTTTCTGAAAACAAGACATGTTGTATCCATCAATACGGGTGATGGCTTTGAGGATATGTTCTCTTGATCCAAAGGCTGTGAAGCGTAAAAAGCCTTCGCCCATCTGTCCGAAACCTGAGCCTGGCGTTGTGATCAGGCCAGATGTCTTTAAAAGGTGCTCAAAAAGGTCCCAGGAGCTCTGTTGGCCAAAGTTGACCCAAAGGTAAGGAGCGTTTTCGCCGCCAAAAACTTGTAGGTTTTTGCGCTGGAGAGCTTCTTTTAAAAGGCGGGCGTTTTCTCGGTAGATATCAAGTGTGTGTTGCATTTGTCGAAGGCCCTCGTCAGAAAGTGCATTGAGAGCGCCTGCCTGGGAGATGACAGAAGCGCCATTGAAAAAGGTGGTGACGATGCGACTAAAGTCTTTGTGAACAGATGCCCCATTTTCGTAGCGGAGTTTGTGGGGAATCACAGTCCAGCCCAAGCGGACACCAGAAAAGCCTAAAAGTTTCGAAAACGAGGAGATTTCAATCGCCACCTCATCTGCTCCCTCAATTTCGTAGATAGATCGAGGAAGCTCGGGATCTTGAATGAAACCTGAATAGGCAGCATCAAAGATGATAAAAGAGCCGTTTCTTTTTGCGGCTTGCACAAGAGTTTGGAGCTGCTTTTTTGTGGCGACAGCCCCTGTGGGATTGTTTGGAGAACAGAAGAAAATGAGATCTCCCGGTTGTAGCTTGGAAAGATCTGGGAAAAAATCATTCTTGGGATCGCAAGGGAGATAGCGGATCGTATTTTTTCCAAGTAACAAGGCTGTATCGACATAAACAGGATAAGTGGGATCTTGGACAGCGAGAGAAGCGGAAGCTCCAAATAACACTTGAAGTCTTCCGATGTCACATTTGGCGCCATCAGAGATAAAGATCGCCTCAGGAGAAATGGCGCCGTGATAAAAAAGTGAGCTGATTTTTTCTCGTAAGCGGTGATCACCGGCTTCGGGTCCGTAGCCGCTATAGCCCTCCCGATTTCCCATCTGGAGAGCTTTTTCAGAAAGCCCCTTCACAGCAGCATCTGTTAGCGGCTCTGATGTGTCGCCGATGCTTAAACTGATCAAGTCAGCGTCGGGGTGCTCTTGTAGAAAGTGTTTAACGCGACGCATCACCTCGGGAAAAAGATAATTTTCGTTCAGTTTTAGAAAGTTGGGATTGCGTTTAACCATTGGACAGCACTAGTAAGGGAGTTTTGGTATTTGGGATTTAAAGGGGTGAGGGGCAGACGGGGATTTCCTGATGGGAGTCCCATAACTACAAGCGCCGCTTTGAGGGGAATGGGGCTACTTTCCAGTCTAAAAGCTTTAAAAACAGGGATCAGTGCGTGATTGAGCGCGCGCGCTTTTTCAAAATCGCCGTCATTACAGGCTTTGAGAAGGGCTACCATTTCATGAGGAATGACGCTAGCTCCTCCAGAAATGATCCCATCGGCACCTAAAGCCATAAAGGGGAGGGTCATAATGTCATCGCCACAAATCACATCAAAATCGGGCCGCTCTTTTTTGATCGTGAAAAGGATATCCGAAATCTGGGCAATATTTTCGGAGCATTCTTTAATTCCTGTGATGTTAGGAAGCTTGGCGATTCTTTTCAGTGTTTCAACCTCAATATTGACCACTGTCCGCCCTGGATTGTTATAAGCAACTATGGGCAAAGGACTTGCCTTGCTGACCGCTTCATAGTATTGGAAAACTCCCTCTTGGGTAGGTTTGATGTAAGCAGGGGTACACACTAAAGCTGAATTTGCTCCAAGATCTGCCGCTTTTTGAAGATTTTCAAGGGTTTGGGCAGAAGTGGTCGCGCTACAGCCTGCCATGAGAGGCAAATCACAGTTTTTCCGGGCAAGTTTTAGAAGTGTCTCTTTTTCTTTTTCTGTAAGCGTTGCAGCTTCAGCTGTTGTCCCTAAAATGACAAGGCCATCGACTCCTGCCTCGATTTGTCTATTCACATGAAAGACAAACCCTTCGGTATCGAGATTCCCTTCAGGATCAAATGGGGTAATGAGTGCTGTGTAACATGTCATCGAGAGTAAACCATCCTTTTTTGTCTAAAATCCAAAGAGCTGCAGTCACAGCTCCCTGTGCAAAGCCTTCCCGGTTATGAGCTTCATGCGTTAGGGTAATCGTATCAAAAGGGGAATCAAAGTGCACCTCATGTTTACCACAAAGTGTTCCACATCGGACACTTGCAAAAGGCGTTTTCATTCCCAATTTCGAGGCGATCTGGATCGCAGTTCCCGAAGGGGCATCTTTTTTTTGGCTGTGGTGATATTCAACGCCTGCAAGTTCGTAAGTACGTAGAGAGGCGCGAGCTTGTTCCAAAAGCTTAATAAAAATAGCCATTCCAAGGGAAAAATTGGGAGAAAAAAGCGCTCCAATGGTACTTTTTTCAACAAGAGCCTTCACTTCTGGAATTTTCGCACCCCAACCCGTTGTGCCAATGATGATCGGTTTTTTTTGTGAAATTGCCACATTCACATGCTTGAGAACAGCGTCTGGATGGGAAAAATCGATGAACACATCGGCCTGAGGGGCGTCGACAATAGCGTAGCCTCTGCTTTTGGCAGCCAGCTCCACCATTTTCCCCATCTTGCCGTATCCCAAAAGCCCTATTTTCATCCCCTCAGAATATAGAATGCATCAATATTAGTCGACAGACTCATGCCCCTGCCTAAACTTTGTCACCAGCGGCCGAAGTCTTTTTGAAAATTCTTAAAAATAACTTGAAAAATAAAGATTCATCCATGAAAATTGGTATTATGAGGTCCAAATTTCATGGAGAAAAAGTGATCAGGCAGGTATTTTTAAAAAAAATAGCAGGGGCATTTCAAGTCACAAAAGTAGTGGCAATCCTAGGGCCGAGACAGTGCGGAAAAACGACAGCTGCCAAGCAATATCTTGAGACACAGTCACATTTTCCCAAACAGAATTATTTCGATCTTGAAAATTATCGTGATCGTGAAAGACTAAGCGATCCTCTTTTATCATTGTCCTCTTTATCTGGGCTGATTGTTATTGATGAAATCCAAAGAGCGCCCGGTTTATTCGAGACGTTGCGTGTTTTAGTAGACAATCGGGAGCTGGATCAACACTATCTGATATTGGGAAGCGCATCCCGTGAGTTGATTGCTCAGTCTTCGGAGACCCTTGCCGGTCGAATTACTTATCTTGAATTGACTCCCTTTATGTTCGATGAGATCCACCAAATGGATAAGCTTTGGATAAGAGGGGGTTACCCACTTTCGGTTTTAGGTGCAAGTGATGAGATCAGTGTGGCGTGGCGCAAAGGATATATTAGGACATTTTTGGAAAGGGATATCCCTGCGCTTGGCATTAACATCCCTCCAGAGCAGCTACGACGTTTTTGGATGATGCTGGCGCATTATCACGGCAACATGTTTAATGCTTCGGAACTAGGTAGATCGCTTGGGGTATCTCATAAAACGATGAAAGAGTATGCCGACATTTTAACCGCGACATTTATGGTACGTCAACTGCAACCCTGGTATGAAAATATTGGAAAGCGCCAGGTTAAAACACAAAAAATCTACATCCGAGATAGCGGAATCTTCCATACCCTTATTGGAGTGAATAATAATTCCGATCTACTCGTTAATCCCAAATTGGGGGCTTCTTGGGAAGGATTTGCTCTTGAACAAATCATTTTTCATCTCGATGCCCAGCAGGAAGAGTGCTACTTTTGGGGAACGCATCAGCAGGCAGAGCTTGATTTGCTGATCATAAAAAATGGAAAAAAATTAGGATTCGAAATTAAATATTCGGCAGCTCCTACGTTGACAAAGTCAATGCAAATTGCCAAAACAGATCTCGCTTTAGATTCTCTCACAGTTGTCTACCCTGGAGATATCGAATATGCACTTACAAAAGACATCTTTGTAAAGCCTCTCAAGTCATTTTAAATTAACCTGAGTTTTGGGTTATTTTTCCTCGTAATCAGTGGATTTTTGTGAGGCAAAATCGCAATTTATTGAGAAGCTCATAGCTGAAAGCGCTATTTGTGAGCAAAAAAGTGCCATTTGGACCACAAAAATCCTTGAGGATGAGGGAAAAGAACCCAAAATTCAGGTTAAAAACTAGGCGGCTAAGCTGAGTTGGATTTCATGCGTGGAGGCGGCTTTGGTTTTTTGCCAGAGGGTGTGCATTTTTTGGTTTTGGGTCTCGGTGAGGGGATAGAGAATCAGAAAGCAGTCCCGGTTGCGGGAGAAGGCGGCTTGGGTCCAGTTGGCAGAGCCATTGATGAGAATCTTTTCGTCGATCCAGGCAAATTTGTGATGCAAAAGGCCAAGGCCCGAGCTGAGGGAGACGTCGAGCCCAGAAGCCAGAAGTTTTTCATAGGTTTGAAGGCCAGCTCCTGTAGCTTGCCCCCGATCGAGGATGATTTCGACATGAACGCCTCTGTTGTGGGCGCAAATAATGGCCCTGGTCAGCTCCTGATGGGTCCAGGTAAACATGGCAACACGGATTGAGGTGGTCGCTTGGTCAATCAATTCTATCAACCTCTTGACTCCCTCTTTGCCCTTTTGTGGCAAATTCCAGTATTCTGCAAGCTGATTGCCGGTTGAAAACGACAGGAAGGGGAGGTCGTTATCGATCGCAGCTGCAAGCTCAGGGTTGATCAGGCCAACAACCAAATTGTCGTGCAATTTGAGCGATTCTGCCGTCATATTGGCGGAACCGATTAAAACTTTTTCCTGATCGATGATCAAGATCTTCTGATGCATCAATCCCGACAATTTGATCGCAACTGCATGCACGTGTGGGCAAAGCTTGCGAAACCCCCAGGGAGGCGTTGTGCTGTCGTGGATCACATCCACCTCAATGCCCTCCCTGGCTTGCTTATTGAGAGCGTGTATGAGCTTTGCATCGCTTAAAGAATAGATCACAAGCAAAACAGACTTTTTTGCCTCCTTGATGGCCTCACAAAAAATCTCTTCGAGATTGTCATTGCAAATGCTGGAATACAAAACAGGAGAATCGCCTGCTTTAATTTCTGCATATTGCCGAGACTCTGTGAGATAAAAACAGACGACGACAATTAATATAGAACAGAGCCAGCGAGCAACTTTCATCTGCTTAGACCTCTTTCGAAATTCCATTTGTTCGTTAAAATTCCTCTTTTTGACATCTTTGCATCAAAATTTCTCGAACGTATGTACGCATATGCTCTCAAAATTTTAATGGAAATCTGCACAAAAATAGCTAATTTTTCCAAGCAAAGCGAATTTCGAAAGAGGTCTATTTGACAACATGGCAAAATAGTGTAGAATAAAGTTTATTTGATAGCTATGAAAAGACTTGTCAACACCCACACCGAACAGCCCCTCGTTGAATATGAAGGAGCTAAGACCATTTTTCACAACAAATACTTAGAGCATGAAATGCGCGACATCGGCATTTTGATTCCCCACGGCCTCAGAGGTCTCTACAACGGCAAAGAGACCGTCCGCTTAGGGGATGATGAGTTCCAGAAAGCCTTCCGCGACATCTACTATCTCACCGCAATGAACGTCGAAACCTTTAAGTGGCAAGACTAAACGTTCCCGCACCCTAAAGCAAGTAAACGCAGAGACGCTAGCGGCGCAAAAGAAACAAAGAGAAAATTAGTATCTTTTTTCTCTGTGTTCTCTGTCTGCTCTGTGGTTTTATAAATTTCTCGTGAGCCCTAAGACAAAAAGGTTGCGGGACAAATAAAAAACCACAGAGTACTAGAGAGAACAAAGAGAGAAGTTATATTTTATCCGATCTCTCTCTCGTCTTTTGCGTCTCTAGCGTCTCTGCGTTGCCTTGCTTTTGGGCATGGAAGCTGGTTCAGAACGAAATGTTAGTGACTAAACCTTCTCGATTTTCAGATAGAGCTTGTCGTTGCGAACGTCGATTTCACCTTTTACGATCACTTCATGGCCATGAAAGACTTTAAAAGTATAGTCTTCTGAAACTTCAGCATAAAAACCAAAGCTTGAATTTCTATAAAGATTTTGAACAAGTCGCTTAGCCTTTTCTTCCAATGATAGATCTTCATCTGTAAGAGGCATGGGCATCACTGGAATGAGGCGATCATCTGTTGATTGCATCAGTTCGCAGTCAAGATACTGCTTTTCAGTAGCCGCATTTGTCGGGAAGGGCGTAGTGGTATGATTGAAAGCTTTGTCAAACAGACGGAAATCAGTGAGGGTAGAAGGAGCAGCTTCTTTGGCTTCTTCTTGGGGCCCATTGTTTAAAACTTCAACTACTCGGACAAACCGACTAAATTTATCATCACTCATAGGGGCGCCCTTGACCATAATGCTGTTTGCGCAGGCTAAAGTTCTAAAAGAGTTTAAAACATTGGCGTCGTTCTGGAGGTTTAAATCGATTGCGTTCATGAGGAATGAACAGGCAGCCAGGCTCATCGCATTATCCGAATCATCATCTTGATGACAACTAAAAGTAGGCAAGATCAGGTTATTTAAATATTGTCTGTAGCGAGCATAAAACAGGAACATAAAATCCTTACGAACGACACAAGGCATCTCATCTAATAACGCGTCTGAGAAATACTCACTCACTCTATCCGCTAAATTGGCGACATCGGTTTCAAAGGCATTCCCTGGTTTAAGCTTCTTGATCAGGCTAATCAGGTTAGCACTCATATTTTTCAGATCTTCGGGCTTGTTACTTCGCAGAGGTTTTACGATATCTGCCACAAGACTTTCTTTAAAAGCCTCATATGGAATGAGAATCTGTCCATTAGGATTGTCATCAACATCGATTCCTTGACGGCTTTGGCGCCACATATCTGAGTCCATCGATAAATTCAGGAAATAATAAGTTTCTGGGCGCCTGTTAGCTAACCTGTGCATTGCGTCAAGCCGTGATGAGGAACCATTTCCATAATTTTGATGCTGGAAGTTGAGAATTGTCTGCCTTTGTTCCGATTTCTGCTCAAAACATTCTTGAACAAATAACTGCAGCTGCGCAATGACATCAGCAGAGCCCAATCCGTCGATAAAGGTGCTTTCAGAAAAGCGAATGACCTTGACAGTATGATTTCCTTGATAGGTTTCCTGCCAGAGAGGGCAGGCGAAATCATTATCAAGCATCGGGTAATATTTAACACCGGTGAGGTTTTTAAAGGTATCAACAAAACCTCTACCCGCAGCACTCAAAAGTGGCGATTGATCTTCTTTTAACTGCTTAATCTTTTTATGATCGCTCTTAATTGTCTCATGAATTGAGGAGAAACTGAGATTTTTCTTATCAAGGATTTGCTTTACAACATTTTGTCCATAACTAAAAGCATCAAAGCCTGTGTAAAGTTGATAGCTCAGCTTGCGTAAAAAAACGCGAACCCCTTCAGAGAGATCCTTTAAAGTTTCAAATGTTGTTTCAATTTGCGACAAAAGGCCATAGCGGCTTGTGTGATTATGTCCCCTATTATCCTGAATAATTTTAAGGAGCAAATTTCTGTAAACGTTTAGATCCGGATCATTAATCTCTTTTTTGCTCAATTGCCACAGTTTTTTGTTAAAAGAAAGAGGGAGCGATTGCTTTTTGAAAGAGCGTGTCTCTACATCATAAGCGCAGAACAGGTCAACAATAAAATTCATCTGCAAGAAGTAGAAATGCATCTTAATGTCGCCGGGATACGCATAAGTTTTAGTGTAGTCGACAGCGGCTTTTGATGTCGTTTTTGCGACCTCTACGACAGTATTAAAGCCGGTGATCAAAACATGACCGGCTTGAGAAACAAAATAGCCACTCCATCCATCAGTGTCGATATAGTAATTGCCCCAAGTGGAAATGAGGCTTTGCGCTTCTTCTGTTTGCTTAAAATCTGCTTCCTCTCTGATTTCCACTTGTTCTGCTTCATTTATATTGAAAATCCCTGATTCCTCTAAGGGATTTGAAGGAGCTGCAAGCAGATGAAGCAAAGGCACAGTTGTCTTTTGTTGAGCAAATAGCTTTTCAGGTTCTTGAAGCGGAGGCTTGCCCCCTGTTTTTTTAGTTCTGTTAAGTCTCTCTGACTGCGCTTTTGGTTTTGGTGTTTCTTGGGGTTTGTTATTTTGCACGGCACGTGGGACGGGAGGGGCGGGAGGGCAGTACATGAGTTTGACGACATCGAAGAGGAGCATGGTTCCTGCAAAGCCGCCCAGGCTATACATAATGGGTAGGGCGGCGTTGGAGAGGGCATTTAAGGGGCCCATGGGGATGCCCATGTGGACACAAAGCGTAAGGCTTGCCACGATAATCGCGCAGGCGATGAGCGTGATGTCTAAAACGAGCCCTACCTGTTCACAGGGAGTCCATTTTTTGTCAGCTTTAGGGGCATTTTCGATAAGAACTTCTTCGGGCTTACACCAAGATTCGCAAGCAGGCAGTAGGTAAAACATAGCAATCCCTTTTTTTAAGTCGCTTTAGAGGTAATTGCTCTCGCGCCTTCATAAAATCCCTTTTCTAAGGTCCGAGAGTTTTGCAATTACCTCTTTAAAGCAAACTTTATACAACATGCCCGATTTCACTGTCACCCATTTCCATTTTGTTTGGAAAGTAAGAATTCCACTTCTCAGTAACTGTACGGGCAGTTTCAGGGTCGCATAAAACTTCTGGAGGATAGTGTGGCTTCATACGGGCGTCGATCAGAATGGGACCTGAATAGCTGATGTGGCTCCGCACAATTTTGCACGTGTGAGCATACATATCAGCTGCGGGTTCAAAGCGGGTGAAGACAGTCCACAAAAAGCTACTTGTGTTCTTGAGGGCTTTTGTGAGGCTGTCGACAAGAATAAGAAGGGGCCAGTTGGAAAAATCAGGATGATTCGTAAGGGCGTTGAGGTCGATGTTGGGATCTTTGGCTTCAATGACTAAAGCCCCTGGACAGAAGGGGGCAGCTCCTTGAATGCCTATGGGAAGGATTCCCTTAAATTCTTGGGGAAGAATGCGAATGGGATCACCAATTCCGAGCATCACGCCCCGAGAGCCTTTATTGAGGGCAGGTCCAGTGTAATCGAGAGTGTCCAGGGAAAGGTTTGAGAAAATAAACAGGTCAGTTTCTGGACGGAACCGCTCGAGAATCGTTGTGAGGAGCTTGGGGAAATCGCGCAAATCGACATTTTGATCGGTGAGCAGAAGAAACTTCGTTAAAGAAAGCTGTCCTTCTCCCAAGATGCGGAAAGCAGACGTCATGCATTCCCGGTAATAGCGCTCGCGCACAACAGCGGAAGATAAAGAATGAAAACCGGTCTCTCCATAGCTCCAAAGGGCTTTGACTCCAGGCATCACCACCGGAAACAGGGGCGAGAGAAGCTCCTGAAGGTAGTCGCCGATATAAAAATCCTCCTGACGGGGCTTTCCAACAACAGTTGCGGGGTAAATCGCATCTTTCCGGTGATAAACAGCTTCACACTCAAAGAGGGGAAAGTCATGTGTCCAGCTATAATAGCCATAATGGTCCCCAAAAGGACCTTCTGGATAGCGCACATGAGGAGCTGCTTTGCCCACAAGTGCAAACTCACATTCAGAAATCAGCGGGTAGTGGTTTTCTTTAGCACGGCACACATCGAGCTTTTTCCCCTGCATCAACGAGGCAATCAAAATCTCGGGGACATTTTCAGGCAAAGGGGTGATCGCACTTAAAATCAGCGCGGGCGCTCCTCCGATGAAAATATTGACCGGAAGAGCTTCGTTTTTTTGTTCTGCGAGGTGGTAATGGAAGCCGCCCCCTTTTTGGATCTGAAAATGGAGCCCTGTCTGGTGTTTGTTGTAGCGCTGGATTCGGTACATTCCCAGATTCGGAGGGCCTCCTCCTGGAGGTTCTGTGTAGACAAGGGGGAGGGTGACAAAATGCCCCCCATCAAGAGGCCACGTTTTTAAAAGGGGGAGCTGCTCAAGATCGACCGACCGCATCTTTTGTTCTTTGACAGGACCGGAACCCTGTTTCTTTGTTCCCAAAGCAAGAACAGACTTGAGCGTTTTTCTTTGTTGCCAAAGATCGGAAAAACTGGGAGGGAACTGGCTAGTGAGTAATTTAACGAGAGAGTCGATGATTTTGTCGGGCCGATTGGCAAAAGCCAAATCCACCCGTTTTTTTGAGCCAAAAAGATTGGTTGTAACAGGAAAAGGGGACCCTTTGACTTTGTGAAAAAAAAGGGCCGGACCATCGGCTGCAGCTACACGTCTATGAATCTCAGCGATTTCTAGACAAGGGTCTACCTCCTCATACACATCGACAACTTCTTTTTCATTCCGCAAAACTTGAAGAAATTGTCGCAGGTTAAGGAGGGACATGTAACCGTCCCTTTTTTAGATTTTCTGGCCTTCAGAGCGCATTTGACGGACAACAGCTTCTAAACCGTTCTTATCAATGTTGCGCATCGCAGCTGATGACAGCTTAAGAGTGATGAATCGTTTTTCGTCAGCGAGCCAAAATCTTTTTTTGCGCACATTAGGCAAAAAACGGCGGCGATCTTTACCGACGATGTTCAAACCGATCCCTTTTTTCTTTTTCGCAATCCCGCGGATCGTATAGGTCATGCCGACGCTTGGTCTTCTTCCAGTCACTTGGCATTTTTTGGACATGGTAAACTCCTATTTTACTGACGGTAAACAATAACAAAATGGCATCTATCTTGCAAGGGATTACAAAGATTTAAATCAAAAATAACCCGTGCCCGCGCCCGTGCCCGTGCTCGTGCCCGATTTTCCCCCTATGAATCCACTCAAAGTCAACTTCGCAGTCATCGGCTCTGGCCCCTCCGGCCAAAAAGCTGCCATCCAGGCTGCAAAACTGGGGCAATCGGTGGCCATGATCGAAAAAGACACTGTTCCAGGAGGCTACTGTCTCAATTCAGGGACGATCCCTTCCAAATCTCTGCGTGAAGCCATTATCGATCTAACCCGCTATAATGAAAGAAGTTTTTACGGTTCGAGTTGTCTTCGAGAAGTTACAATTGCCGATCTCAATTTCCGGCTTAACACAGTCCTTGAAGGGGAAAGAGCTATCTTACTGCGGCAATTTAAAAGAAATAATATCCAATACATTCAAGGGGCTGCCCACTTTCTAGACCCCAACACCCTCCATATCCAAAAAAATGATGGGTCCTCCCTAAAAATCAGCGCCGAAAAAATTTTAATCGCCACGGGTTCTCAGCCCCGAAATCCCCTCCACATCCCTTTTGACAACGAAGTCATCCTCGATTCCAACCGCCTTCTTGCCATCGACAATGTCCCAAAATCCATGCTCGTTCTCGGCGGGGGCGTCATTGGAGCCGAATATGCCAGCTTTTTTGCAGCTTTGGGTACAAAAGTGCATATTTTAGATCGGAGGAGCCGTTTATTAAGCTCTCTCGATGCTGAAATTGGCATGCACCTTCAGGTGGGCTTAAAAGAAATCGGGCTCGAGTTTATCCCTAAAAAAAATCCTGTAAAAATCGAGCGGATCAACAATCAAGCCGTTGTCTATTGCGAAGATGGAACGATCTATACTGCAGACGTTTTGCTCTATGCTTTGGGAAGAGAGGCCAATGTCAAAAATCTGGCTCTTGAAAAATCGGGGGTGACTCTCAATGAGATGGGCTACATTCCGGTAAACTCCAGTTTTCAAACAAATATTGCCCATATTTACGCAGCGGGCGATGTGATCGGCTTTCCCGCCCTTGCCTCGACGAGCATGGAGCAAGGGAGGCTCGCTGCCCGTCACGCTTTTGAGGTTGATACCCACACATTTCCCACCTTTTTTCCTATTGGGATTTATACGATTCCTGAAATTTCGTGCTGTGGCTATACTGAGGCCGAGCTGCAACTTAAAGGGGTCAACTACGCTGCAGGGCGTGCCTATTATTATGAAATTGCAAGATCCCACATCACAGGAAGTAGCCATTTAGGGATGTTTAAGATTCTTTTTTGCAAAGATACGTTGGAAGTTTTGGGAGTGCATATCGTAGGACGCAATGCGACAGAGGTGATTCACATTGGGCAGGTGGCGATGTCTTTTGGGGCCAAACTCGACTATTTTGTCGATCAGGTTTTCAATTATCCCACATTTGCGGAAGGTTACCGCATTGCGGCTCTCAACGGCCTAAATCGGGTGAGACCAGGAGTCTAATGTTTGCATCGATCGCGTTGGCAACCGCTGCCCTTTTTTCTAGCCTGAATCCGAAATCGGTTGCCGAAGCCTTGGCCTATTACGAGCTCTATCCCAATAGTGTCGAAGGCAAAAAAGCCCTTGAGCGTGCCCGCATACTGCTAAATGCATCTTCCGAGCAGACGATTCTATTTTTGCCGGAGCAAATCAACCGCCTGAAGGGAGTTTCAAAGCTCTCCAAAGAGGATATTACGCACATCGAAACCTTAGCTTCCCATTTGCCCAACAGAAAGCTCAAAGGTTACTTGGCGCAAACAGAAGGGGAGATCATCGCGCTTCCCTCAGAAGAGATTGATTTGGGAAAAGCTCTTATTTTGTCACAGCTCGGCTCAGAAATTGAAGCCCGCAGCTATTCTGCCATGCTCGATTTAATGGCACTCCAGATTTTGGCCTATCTTCCCCAAAATGCGAGTCCTTTTGAAAAGATTCAGGCAATGAATCGATTTATTTTCGATCAAATGCACTTCCGTTTTCCTCCCCATTCTGCCTACGCCGAAAATATCGACCGCTACACGTTTTTGCCTTCTGTTATGGATAATCACCTCGGGGTCTGCCTGGGTGTGACAGCGATGTACCTGGCAATTGCCCAGAGATTGGATCTTCCTCTGGAAATTATCACACCTCCAGGACACATTTACGCCCGTTTCCGTTCAGGTGAGACCCAAATCAATATTGAAACAACAGCCCGGGGCGTCCACACAGAAGATGAGACCTACTTGAGCATCCAAAATTCCACACTTCAAGAGAGAACCCTCAAAGAAGTGATTGGAATGACCCATGTCAACCTCGCCTCGACCTATCTCTATAAAGGGGAATTTGCAAAAGCTGCCCACGCCTACGAAAAAGCGAAGCCCTATATGCCAGATGATCCCATGGTTAGAGAGCTTTTAGGCTATAGCTACCTCTTTACGAACCGAAAAGAGGAGGGAGAAACCCTTTTAAAAGGTCTTGAAAAGTCTACTCATGGTGTCGCACAAGACTATTTAGCGGGCAAGGTAGATCTTGCTGGAATCGAAGCTGCCTTTGCTCATGTTGATGAAACCCGCGACTCTCTTGTGCAAAAACAAAAACAGCTCGAAAAAATCCTCGAAAAATTCCCTGAGTTTAAAGACGGTTTACATCAACTTGCGATCACCTGGATTCAGCTAGGACGTAGCCGTGAAGCTATTCAAGCCCTTCTACGCTATCATGCTCTTGATAAAGAAGACGCCGTCACCAACTATTACCTCGCAGAGCTTTTTGCAGAGCGATTCGACTTCAAAAGCTGCTGGCATTACCTCAAGCAGGCAACTGCTGCCTGCCAAAAAGAAAACTACCTCCCGCAAGCCCTCAAAGACTTGCGCCGAAATCTGCTCCAAGTCTGCCCTGAATAACCCGCGCTTGCGATAAGAAATGCAAAAGAGCTAAATTGAATAGGAGTAGGATGCAGCTTCTGGAGGGGGCTGCTCAAGATACGCCGTTCCCTCTCCAGAAAAATCTTTATTTAAGCTTGTTGCTTGGTTTTATTTCTGACCATTCTGTAGTTGATGGTTCTTCTCCTGCAGCAACACCCTTCAGTTCTTTTTTTGTCAGCTGCTCCGATTTACCCTTTTTAGGTTCCTTTTGAGTATTTTTTTGATCCCAATTACCTTTTTTATTTTTTTCCATAACAACTCCCTTTGGTTTATCCCGTAGAGTTAGTGTAGCACATGCATAAATTATTTATAATCAATTTTTTAAGTTTAATTTTTGGGTTGATTGATTTAACCTATCTTAAAATATTGTTTTGGTTTTAACTGTTTGTAAAAAATTTCACCTTTAAAAATGAATCGCACCGAACAGTATTCAAGCGTTTACAACGAGATTTTTCTCAGCAATTCTGAAGAGGCGCGTCCCGCTCAGGAGGAACAAATGGAGTTGACGGCCGAAAAAGTCCTCGCTTTTGAGGTTTTTAATTATTTGGATGGCGTTTCAGGAAAATCTTTAGGATGCGCTTCAGATTTTTGGAAATGCTCTTATTTGACATTTGAGATCAAACCTATTCAAAGCTTTCTCTGGTATCTAAAGGCAAATCTTAATGAGCCCTTTTTGACACAAATCACCTATGTTGAGGATGTCATGTATCAAAACATCATCAATCTAGAGCAATTGAGATTACCTACTCTACGAATGAAGAAACTTATTTTTAAAAAATTAAAACTAATTTTAAAAACAATAAGTGTCGAAAAATTAAGGTCATTAAAGAAACAAACAGAAGCTTCATCTGAATATGTAGAACTATTTGATAAAACCCATTTTTTAATACAGACAGATCTTGCCGCCAAGCTACCCGAGGGTCAAGAAAAAAAAGGGCTAGAGGGGCTACTGTCGCATCAAAAGCAGTATGGTATCTATGAATTGAACATCACTGTGGAATCGGGCGAAGGGTGTTGAAGTAAACCCTAATGTCCGCTTAAAATCTGCGTCCATGGAAGCTGTTATATTAAAAAAAGGGCGTGAAAAGATTTTTTTTCAGAGGCACCACTGGATTTTTTCGGGTGCCATTCTATCTTTTCCCAAAAACTATCAGGATGGGGATCTTGTTCCCGTTGAGAGTTTTGATGGTAGGTCGTTGGGGTGGGCTTTTTTCAATCGGAGATGTTCGCTTGCCGGCAGGATCGTGAGTTTTGATGATAAGGAGGTCTACACCTCTTTAAGAACCACTCTTGGGCAGGCGTTGGAGCTTAGAGAGTCTTTATTAAAAGATGCGCGCAATACGGGGTGTCGGCTTGTCAATGGAGAAGGGGATGGGATTCCTGGCCTGATTGTCGATAAATATGGGCCTTACCTTGTTGTGCAAGTGGGCGCGCTAGGAGCACATAAGCTTCTCCCTTTTTTCTGTGATTTTTTTACGGAAAATCTTCAGATTTCAGGTATTTATGAAAAATCGACGAGCGGATCTCTCAAAGAAGAGGGGCTAGCTCCACAAGAACAGATTTTATGGGGAGCAGTTCCTGATCAAGTCACCATTCTGGAAGAGGGGATCCCTTTTGTAGTGGCGATCAAAACTGGGCAAAAGACCGGCTTTTTTCTCGATCAGAGGGAAATGCGGAAATGGGTTGCAACGCTTGCGAGAAGTAAGCGGGTATTAAACGGTTTTTGCTATTCAGGGGGCTTTACTTTGGCTGCCCTTCAAGGAGGCGCATCTGCTGTCACTTCTGTGGATATTTCTTCAGAGGCCATTGATTTGTGCAAACAAAACGTTGTGGCAAATGGATTTTCCCTTGAAAAACATCATTTTTACGCAAAAGATATGTTCGAGTTTTTGATGCAGGATTCTCTAGATTTCGATCTGGCTATTCTCGATCCTCCTGCCTTTGCCAAAAAGAAAAAAGACATTCCAGCAGCGCTTAAGGGTTATCGAAGATTATTTGAGCTTGCCTTGAAGAAAATGCCTTCCAATAGCTTGCTTCTTCTTTCTTCATGTTCTTATTATATTTCTGACGAATTGTTTGAGGAATGTGTGATGCAAGCAGCGCTCAATGCAAAACGGGCTGTGCGAATCATTGGACGCCATAGGCACGCGCTCGATCATCCCGTCAATTTATTTCATCCTGAAAGTAGCTATTTAAAAAGCATTTTGCTTGCGCTATAGTTTTAATAAAAGGGGGTAGAAGATGCAAAACTTCTCAGAGGCCGTTCAAAGGGCACTTTCTGCTGCTGTACACAAGGCGCAAGAAAGACGCAATCCAGAGGTGAGTGAAAATCATCTCCTTTTGAGTTTTTTGGAGGATGCCGAAGGTTATTTCACAGAGACACTGACCGATCTCAAAACCCATCCTGAACAGCTTCTTGAAGGCGCAGGACGGGCCCTTGAGCGCCTTCCCACATTTACTGAGGGAGGAGGAGAGCCTCAAGTTTCCCGCAATTTGCAAAACATTCTAGCCGGTGCCGAAGGGTTTGCCAAAGAGCTCAAGGATTCCTATCTTTCAAGCGACCATTTTCTATTGAGCTTTTGGGAAAGGGGACAAGAGCCCTTTTCTAGCTGGAAAAAACAAACGGGCATCACCCAAAAACAGCTCTTGGAGCATATTCAAAAAGTGAGAGGAGACCGACACATGGATTCACCAACTGCCGAATCAAGTCTAAAAAGCTTAGAAAAATATTGCAAAAACTACACGAGTCTTGCCAAAGCTGGGAAGCTCGATCCTGTGATTGGAAGAGATGAGGAGATAAGACGTACGATCCAGGTTTTGAGCAGACGGACCAAAAATAATCCGATGCTGATTGGAGAGCCAGGCGTGGGGAAAACAGCGATCGCAGAGGGACTTGCCATCCGCATTTTTCAAAAAGATGTTCCCGATTCTTTAAAAGATAAAGAGCTCGTGGCTCTCGATATGGGCTCTTTGATTGCGGGAACGAAATTCAGAGGGGAATTTGAAGAAAGACTAAAAAGCATTCTGCAAGAAATTGAAAAAAGCGAAGGGAAGGTCATCCTCTTTATCGATGAGGTTCACACGCTTGTAGGTGCAGGGGCAGCTGAAGGTTCTATGGATGCTGCAAACTTACTCAAACCTGCCCTCGCAAGAGGCACTCTCCACTGCATCGGAGCGACAACTTTAAATGAGTATCAAAAATACATCGAAAAAGATGCCGCATTAGAGCGTCGTTTTCAGCCCGTTTTTATCGCTGAGCCGACTGTTGAAGATGCGATCGCCATTTTGCGCGGCCTCAAAGAGCGGTATGAAATCTACCATGGCGTGCGGATCACAGAAGATGCGTTGCATGCAGCTGTTACACTCTCAAATCGTTACATTTCAGATCGTTTTCTTCCCGATAAGGCGATTGATTTGATCGATGAGGCGGCAAGCTTAATCCGGATGCAGCTCGGTTCTCGGCCTTTGCCGATTGATATGAAAGAAAGGGAACTTGCCTCGTATATTGTGAAGCAAGAATCTCTCAAACATGAAGATTCTCCTCTGGCAAAGTCGGAACTTGCCGCCCTTGAGAAAAAAATTGCCGACCTTAAAGAGGAGCTGACACTTCTCCGTGAAAGATGGGAGAATGAAAAAGGGATTCTCAACTCTGTTAAAGAGAAAAAAGATGCGATGGAAAAACTCCGCTTTCAGGAAGAAGAAGCTGAGCGGGCCTCAGATTATAACAAAGTGGCTGAAATCCGCTATAGCCGCATCCCTGCCCTTCAAAAAGAGATCGATGATGCGGGCCAGCTTTTGAGCCGCAAAGAAAATCGTCTTCTACAAGAAGAGGTGGATGAGCACTTAGTTGCCCAGGTTGTCTCGAAATGGACAGGGATTCCGGTTCAGAAAATGCTGGAAGGGGAGGCCTCTAAGCTTCTCCATTTGGAAGAGACATTAGAAAAAAGGGTAGTGGGGCAGCCTTTTGCCGTCAAAGCTGTTAGTGATGCGATCCGCGCCTCTCGTGCAGGCTTAAATGACCCCAATCGGCCCACAGCTGTGTTTTTGTTTCTTGGGCCCACAGGCGTTGGAAAAACAGAGCTTGCCAAAGCACTTGCTGAGCAGCTTTTTAGCAAAGAGGAGGCGATGATCCGCCTCGATATGTCAGAGTATATGGAAAAGCACACTGTTTCCAAGCTCATCGGCTCTCCTCCAGGTTATATCGGTTATGAAGAAGGGGGGCAGCTCTCCGAGGCCATCAGACGGCGTC
This sequence comes from uncultured bacterium, assembly GCA_964588495.1. Taxonomy (GTDB): domain Bacteria; phylum Chlamydiota; class Chlamydiia; order Chlamydiales; family JAAKFR01; genus CAVPKN01. Next base: position 130,056 of record CAZPPS010000002.1, read on the forward strand.
CCTACGCTGTTGTTCTGCTCGACGAGATCGAAAAAGCGCATCCTGATGTGTTCAATATCCTCCTCCAAATCTTCGACGAAGGAAGATTGACAGATAGCAAAGGGAGAAGAGTCAATTGTAAAAATGCCCTTTTCATCATGACTTCGAATTTGGGCTCCGACCAGCTGATGGAATCCCTTAACAAGGCTCATGGCAATCTCGACAAAGAGCAAATCCTCGAAACGGTAGAACCTGTCTTAAAAAGACACTTCCGCCCCGAGTTTCTAAACCGCCTCGATGAAATCTTGCCCTTCTTGCCCCTCCACGAAAAAGAGATGGCCAAAATCGTGGACATCCAGATGCACCAAATCGCCCGCCGCATCAAGGACAAACAGATTTTCCTCCATTGGGATGACTCTGTGGTTCACTACCTTGCCAAAGAGGGCTACGACCCCGCCTTCGGCGCCCGCCCCTTAAAACGCCTCATCCAGCACAAAGTGGTCGAAAAGCTCTCCCGTGCCCTCCTCGAAGGGAAAATCGAAGCCGGCAACGACATCCACCTCCACATGAACGGCCCCGAAATCACCTTCACCACCCAAGCCGGAGTTGCTTAAGTCTTCGCTTTTTTTAACACAAAGACACAAAGAGAAGGGGAAATGAAAAATTTTCTAAGAGCGGTGTTGCCAGGTGCCGGCGATTTCTTGCCAGAGGAACCCTGAGGGGCTGATGGCAAATGCGGTGTCCGGTTCATCCCAAATGTAGTAGTTGCCATCGAAGGTAGCAGGGTGGTTGTTGACGTAATACTGCTTGTTATTCAGGGCAATTTCATAATTTTTGTTTTGAATGGTGATTTGGATGGGTTTCTTGGCTCCCTTAATTGGACTGATATGGAATTCAAATTCTTTATTGAGTTCGGTAATTAAGGCGCGCATTTTTAAAGTTTCTAGCTTAGCACTCCAAGATTGACTTTTGATCATTTCATTTATAGGTTCATTGTAGAAGCGGAAAGCTGCCACAAAATGCAAATTTTTTGTAAGAAGAGCATGTTCTAGGATTTGAGCATGTTTTCCACCCACTCTTTGACAATAGTCTGTCAATACAGAAGAATGAGAAGTACTGATGCGGCAAGAATGAAGACGCTGAGCTGAGCTTAAGAGTTGTGCGCCCAGTTTTTTAAGTTCTGTGCCGAAGGTATCTTTGACATGATAAATGAAAACATCATCCCCATCGATTTGTAAAATATCAAAGATCTCAAAATTGTCGAGTCGTTTCTGATTTCCATCAAACCAGAAAGGGGTATCTTCAGTGGTGTAGAGACGATTGTAATCTGTTTCCCCGATAGTATCGTTCCAAATTTTGTTTAAATACCCTTTTTGGCCGTCTGCCAAGACACATTTTTCTTTTTGTAGAAGGATTGTTAAATCACTATTGAGTTTGGCTGTATATTTTTGATCGATCTGATACCATTTCTGATCAATCTTATAGTAGGAATGTCCGGCTTTATCTGTCAGCCATCCCTCAATACAGTCCAAAATGGGCATCTGGTGCCAATGATTGGAAAGCGTTTTATATTCCAAATAGAGCTCTCCGTTTTCTAGCTGCTCTGGTGTGCAACCTTGCCGGTTCCATACATCTTCAATGGTGAGGAATTTGTTTGTGTCAGGACTTATCGGATAACTGGAAGAACCTTGATGTCTGAGCCGAAACGCATAGCCTTCCGAGCACCATTTATCAGTCAATTCAAGATTGAACTTCCATTCCTGATAACCAGGAAGAAAAAACCCAGAAAGGTAAAGATAGGTGACACGTGTCAGTTCTGTAAGAGTTTTTAGATCCTCGAGTAAACTAAAACAATTGCCAAATAAATCTGTATGGAGATTTACGGGTTCATTCAGGATAGGTTTTAGGAGTTGAACATGTTGGGCTAGTTTAAGATCGCGGTAAATCACAACGGATCGTTCTGTAAATTTGACTTTGATCTCACCGCCATCCACTCCCGGAAGGGAATTAAAAATGACTCTCCAGGAACGGAAAACCTGAGTTTCGGAATTAAGACTGTTGTAAGCTTCTCCTTTTAGCACAAAAGTTGATTCAGCAATGGGGCTAAACATATGGCTGGAAGCGATCTTGTCAATAGAGCCTGTTTGATCGGCATAATGGGAATAAAAATGTTTGGGAAAATCCTCAGAGCAATAAGGTCGGATGTGTTTAAAAGCTTTAGAGGAGGCAAGGACATAGACCTTTGAGCTTGATTCCTGACTTAAAAATGCCAAATATTCAGGAGCAGAGGTAGGTTCATCCTCTTCACTAGAACAGTCTTCCACAAAACCTTTTGATAGGGATGGGACTTTTGCAACAGATTTGTAAATAACTACCGTGTAGCCATCCAATGTTGAGTTTGTTTTCCAAAGGTTAAAGTCATGCAGATATTTCATGACCCATTTGATTTGACGCTCCGAAGAATTGTTGTTCAGAAAAAAAGGTGCCAGTTGAGCAATTTTTAAGGGAGGCAAAGGTATTGTCATAAAGGAAGCCACAAATTTTTTTTCCCAATCATAGTGGCTTCAAATATTTACAGCATCTTAATTAAAGAGAACAGAGAGAAGGGGAATATGAAAAATTCTATCTCTTGTGTGACTCGCAGCTTCAGGAGCTGATGATGTCTTTCAGTTTTTGCTTGAGGGCGGGGTGGGAGATGATTTGCTCGACGGAGGGTTTGAAGCGGTAGGTCCAGTTGGTGTCGAGGATTTTGCCGGGGATGTTGATCCGTTCGTTGTTGGGGTTGGCAGAGACAAGTTCGGGGAAAAGGGCGAGATATTCCTGGAAAAGGTTGATGTGAAAAAGGGAGCGCGACTTGTGGGAATCTCTGAGGATGGCTTCTTGATTTTCAAGAGAGAGGAAGGGGACGTAGTGCCAACCTTTTGATTCGGCGTACTGTTTGGCCTCTTTGGGAGAGTGGCGCCACCAGAGCTGGAGCGTATCTGTGTCGTGTGTGGAAACTGTGGTCATGCTGATCTCTGGATATTCATTTGTGGGGATAAAGCTTCCATCGCCATCCCAGTTTTTCTCCCAGCGCATGACTTTAGTGCCGCAAATGCCCAGATCTTGCAAAGCCTGTTTTACAGATGTAGGGACTAAGCCCAAATCTTCTCCAATGGGAAGAATGGGCGCGCTTTGAAGCATCATTGCCATCAATTTTTGTCCATGAGGGATCCATTCATGCTCCTGTTGTGGAACAAACGTTCCCTCGATGGCGGGCTTGTCAAGGGGAATGGACCACATGCGGAAAAAACCGACGACATGGTCAATTCGGTAGAGATGGTAAAGATGTGCTGCACTTTTCAATCGCTCTTTCCACCAACTGTAGCCGCTTTTTTCCAGTTCTTCCCAGTCATAGATTGGGAAACCCCAATATTGACCTAAACTGGTAAACTGGTCGGGAGGAGCTCCTGCTGCAAGCTCTAAATGAAAAATGTGTCGATTATGCCAAACATCTGCGCTATCGCGGCTAATCAGGATAGGAATATCCCCTTTGAGTTTGATACCATTTTCGGATGCAATTTTTTTGACCGACTCAAACTGCTGAAAACAAAAATATTGGAGGAAAGTGTGGAAATGGCAGGCATTTTCATACTCTTTCAAAAGCTCCTGGTAGATACTTTTAGAAGGGCTTTTTAAATGGGGAGGCCAATCTTCCCAGCTTTTCCAGAAATGGATCTCTTTAATCGCCTTGAAAAGCGCATAAGATTCAAGCCACGCATTTTCACTTAAAAATCGTTGATAATCTTCACCTTGTGAGATTTCAGAAAACATGAGATTGAAATAGTCGCGGAAAATCGACATTTTAAGTTCCCGGACAATGTGATACTTCACCCGGGGAGTGTTGTTCCAATATTGAATTTTAGAGAGCTTTTCTTGGAAATGTTCCACTTCTTCGATGCCAGGAAGCGTTTGGAGATTGATGTTGAGAGGGCTTAGGGCAAAAGCAGATAGGGCGTTATAAGGGCTTGTGCCCAGGCCATTATCATTTAGAGGGAGAAGCTGGATCACATCGAGTCCAATTTCTTTGCACCACAAAATCATCGGAATCAAATCGAGAAATTCACCAACCCCGCCACTATTTTGCGAATGCAGAGAAAAGAGAGGGAGGCAAATCCCATGGTGGGGTCTCACTTCGATTTGACTCCACTGCTCTTTTGCGGCCGTATTTAAAAGTTTTTCCTTGAGAGTGTTATAGTCCAAACATTCCCCCAGTTTTGGGTCTGATCTCTTCCTGGATGGCAGGAATATCGCCACTTTCTAAGGCTCTTTTCCAGATTTTGGCATGCTCTTTAAAAAGCTGAAGGAATTGGAACAGTTTTTCTCCGTTTAGGTAGCTTAAATTCAAGTACTGGAAAAGGACAAGGGTATCATTTTTTTCGCTGAAGGCCAAAACACCTCTTGGTACTACTGACAAGCCGTTTGTTCGCATTGCTTGAAGGAACATTTTTTCCCGATAAGGGCCCGGATTAATCCTTCCTAACTGCGAGCCGATCAAAATTTTGTCGGCGTTGGTATCCAGATCGATTTGAACGGATACCTCATCAGGAGGGAAGTAGATCATGCAGCTTTGGTGGGAATCGGGATGGAGGGTCACATCCAGTAAGCTGCTCAATTCCCGAATCAAATCTTCAAAGGGGTTCATTTAGTTTCCTCTTCTTCATCCTGATCTTCTAGCTCCTCTAATGTCTCCAATATGACGAGGAGCAAATCTTGCCGGTGCCGCAACGATTTGTATAACCTGGGTGATAATCCTCTTATAGCATCCCGGTATTGCAATAAAACAATAATTTTTGAGGTATCATCGACCATTCCGAGATTTTCGACCTGTTTCATCAGCTTCATCACAGAAGGGTACCGTTCTTCGACCAGTTTGATAAATTCTTTGGCGAGCTTTTCAAAGGAAAGCTCCTCTTCTCCCTCTGCCCCATATTGCGAAAATAATGAGCGTATCAGGCCGAGTCTTCCTCGGAAAAAAAGGAAGACCCATAAAATGGATTGCAAATTGCGTGTTTCTGTCATCAGAAGCATCAATTCAGCCTCTTGAATGGAGGGACCCTTCGATTTTAAATCGTAGGCAAGCCCTTTGAGTAGAAAAGCGACGATTAATTTGAGCTGATCAAAGGGATACTTATTTGAAAGTTCTGAAAAAAGGGTGTTATGATTGCGCGGATTTCCCGTGATGTCGCGGTATAAATCTCTCAACTCTGTCGGGCCTGAACCGATCCCTTTTTTGTGGTAAGCTTTAGCTGCTGCATCGACGTTGCGGCCGGCTATAATTTCCCGCCCTTTTTGTTCGTTGAGAAGCTCGCGCGCTCTTCGGACATTTCCCTGAAGAATCCCCGTGGTTTGCTTTTCCAAATATTCAAGCGCCTCATCGGCAAGTGTGGGATCATAAAAAGCGTCGGTGACCTCTTCCAGGATCTCTTCAGCGCTTTGTCTCTGTCTTAAATTTTCCCGAAGTTGCCTTAAACGGTCGGGGGGAAGTTCAGGGTTTCTTCTCCCATAGCGATCAGCGAGATCCTCTTCAGTTTTTTTAGCGACTTCTGTGATTTTGCGCTCCGATTCGGCAGGTTTTTTGCGGCTTTCTAATGTGCGGAATCTTCCTAAACGGGCTTGTTGTCTTTCAGCAGAGGCAGGATTGAAACCCCTTTCGACATTTTCGACAAAACGGTCTTGTGCAGCCACTTGCTGCGCCTCTTCTTGGCTTGCAATTTTTTGAGAAGCCCTTTGTTCAAGCGCAGATAAATTGACCGGAATCGGATCGGTCATGGTTGAATCTCCCGTTTTCAAAATTATACTATAGAGAGATTATTTGGTGAAGGATTCCTTGCCCCTGCCCTTGCCCGACATTAGGGACAGGGCAGGGGCAGGGGCAAGGGCACGGGTTTAGATCTGAACTCTACCCAATGGCTGGATCCTGATCTCAGGCAAGATTTCCTGGTAGGAAACCACCGCAGTATCAGGATACTCAGTTTCAATGAGTTTGCGCACAAAGCGGCGGACATCGATCGCCGTTAGCAGCACAGGAGGTTGGCCGCCAGGAGGAGTTGGGGTGATCGTATTGCGCATTCCTTTGAGGATCATATTCACAGAATCGGGATCGAGGGCTAAGTAAGAGCCTGCAGAGGTTTGTTTAATGGCGCCGCGCACCATCTCTTCAATCTCAGGGTCAAGAAGATAAACAGAAAGAGTTGATTGCCCTTGAGAGTATTTGTAGCTGATGTACCGTTTGAGCGAGGCGCGCACATACTCTGTCAGCAGGACCGTATCTTTTTCCGATTGGGCCCACTCGCTTAACGCCTCCATGATTGTACGTAAGTCTTTGATGGAGATCTGTTCTTGCACAAGGCGTCTGAAAATTTCTGTCAGTTTCTGGAGCGGTATTAAACGGGTCACCTCTTTGACAAGATCAGGGAATGAGCGCTCCATAAACTCGAGCATCGAGCGCACCTCTTGAATGCCTAAAAACTCCTGCCCATTTTGGCGGAAGAAGTACGAAAGGTGCAGAATCACAACCTCTAACGGGCTCCAGTATTTGATTCCCGCTTTATCCATAACCTCTTTGTAACGCTCTTCTACCCAAAGAGAAGGGAGGCCGACTGCATTTTTAAAAGCGATAAAGGGGAGATTGTATCTGCGCAGGTTCTCTTCTAGTTCATTGGTCAGAAGGTAACCTTGAGGGATTTTTCCTCGAGTGACGGGCACTTCATTGAGTAAAAGGGCATATTCGTCCGTGTCAAGAGAAGGAGAATCGGTCCGTACGTGGACGCCCGGGTAGCGGATTCCTAAATCCTGATAGAGGGCTTGTCTGAGTTTGGGAATGAGATCTTCGACAAGGTTGGGAGCCGTTTTTCCTTTAGTTTTCTTTACGAGATCAGATAGATCTTTTCCTACTTCGAGAATGACAGGAAGTGTCAACGTAAAGTCTTCAGCGCCACCACCAACGACTGCGTGCCCTTCGACGTCTGTTTCCACAGTTCCTGGGGCTCCTGCTGCAACGCGGGCCATGTCTCTTTTTTTCCGGCGCAACAGAGCAAACCCTGCAACTCCTAACAGGAGGGCAAGGGCTGTAAAGGTCCAAAGAGGGAAGCCTTTGAAAAATCCAAGGCCAAAAGTGGCTAAAGCGGCAATTAAGAGGGCGCGCGGCTCTCTTAAGAGCTGTGAAGAGATTTCCTTACCAAGGTTTGCATCTCTTTTATCACTTGAAACACGTGTTGTCACAATACCGGCAGTCAACGAGATCAAAAGCGAGGGAATTTGCGAGACAAGGCCATCACCAATGGAGAGAAGGGTATACACTTTGGCTGCCTGTCCGAGGGTCATTTTGTGCATGCCCACCCCGATAATCAAACCGCCAACGATGTTGACAAACGCAATCACCATCCCGGCGATAACGTCCCCTTTGACGAATTTCATGGCGCCGTCCATGGCTCCATAAAGCTCACTCTCTTTCTGGATCAAAGCTCTCTTTTCCCGCGCTTGGCTAGCATCGATAGAGCCTGCACGTAAATCGGCGTCAATGGCCATCTG
>CAZPPS010000003.1:0-131370 GCA_964588495.1 uncultured bacterium
TATCTTTTTTTATGCAAAAAAATCCTAAAGTCGAGTCTGTGTTCTCTGTGGTTTATTAAATTCCCAAAAGACATTTTCTACAAAAGTCTGTTTAGAAAAATAAAAAAACCACAGAGGACACAGAGCACACAGAGAGGAAATATCATTTTTTCTTTGTGTCTTCGTGCCTTTGTGTCTTTGTGTTTGAATTTCGAAGTGCTAAGACAGTAGTCCTGTTAGGCGAAAAATCGGGCTCGGGCTCGGGCGCGGGCTCGTTCACGAAGTGCAGGGATAAGGTCTTTTTAAAAAAAACTGGGGGAAAGGTAAGCCGGATTCTGTTCTCTCGGGTGCTTGCGCACTCAAGAGGCAATCATTCCTCTAGGACTTGCGTTGCCGCAAATCTCAAGCGACTTGCAAAGAGTTGAAGCTTTATTCAAGCTTCAGACGGAGCATCCATACTCTTTTTGTCTTGCTTCGGATAGGGTTTACACCGCCTTGAGTCTCCTCAAGTGCGCTCTTGCTCATAAAGCAGAGATTTCAACCTGTCTTCCAGAATAAATTCTGAAAGCGGAATGTTTTCTGTTGCACTTTCCGTAGCCTTACGGCCCCCAGCATTTCGCTGGTATCCTCTCCTACGAAGTCCGGACTTTCCTCTCCCTCCCCTAACGGAGAGGCAGCGACTGCATTCCCCCCCAGAAAACTTGGGACATTCGACAAAAATTCCTTCCTGGAGTGCGGCGATCCTTCGCCGCCCTTCAATTGGGAGAAAAAACTATGGGATATGAAGGCATATCCACTAGATGTGCGACTCTTACAGACCCTTTGCCCATTGAAAAGCGGCGACTAGTCACCGCACTCCAAAATATCCTAAGCGGCGGCGGTGCGGCGACGACGGCGGCGTTGAGCTTGTGGCTCACCTTCGGCCGCAGCTGGAGCGTCTTGCCAGAAGAGGATGCGAGAGCAATGCTCACAGAAGACAAGACGGTCCCCTTTACGCACTAGATTTTCATGTTGCGGTGTTAAAACGATGTGGCAGCCGCTGCATGTGCGCTGCTCGATAGGGACCACAACACGGTCTTTTTTATTTTTGAGAAGGCGCTCGTAGATCTTGAACATTTCAGGATCCACCTGGTTGATCAAACCTTCCCGTTGTCCCAAAAGGTTTTTACCCTCTTCGTTAATTTTTTCGATCCCTTCGTGGATCTCTTTTTCAATGGCCAGGCTGTTTTCCTGCGTAGACTTGAGGTTTTCCTTCAAAGTCACTGCAAGATCCTCTTCAGCGGCCAGTTTATCGACTAAATCGCTTAAACGGTGCTCAACAGCTGTTCTTTCACGGCCCGCATTTGTCATTTCATGGGTCAAAGCGTTGAATTCGTCCATTTTTTTGACAGCTGCTTGCTGAGATTCGAGCTTGGCGACTTTGTCCTGGATCTCTTTAATCTGCGTTTCGCCCATCCGGATGTCTTTTTTGAGCTCAAGGACTTGGCTATCCTTTTCAATCACCTGCTTTTGGATATCGGCATTCAGAGTATGAATTTTTGTGAGCTCTTTTTGCCGCTCTTTTTTGACACGCATGAGTCGAATCATATTGATGTCGAGCTCTTGAATATTCAAAATTACATGAAAAGATTCTTGCATATTGAAATAACCTAGGATGGCGTTAAAAAATATAGCGAGAGCATAGTCCTTGATATAAAAAAAGGCAAGGTAATTTCATCTCTTGTCAAATTTTAAATTTATATTTAATAATGACATTTATGACAGACAAAACGCGTGTAGTTGTCCAGGTAGATGCCGCTTTCGCAAAAGCAATTTATTTGCGGGGCGAAGGACTCTCAGGATTGAGCTGGGAAAAAGGGGTTGAGCTGCAGCACGCCAAGCCCGACGAGTGGATTTTTGAAACCGATCAGCCCTTTACTGAAGGGGAATTCAAAGTCCTTATCAACGATAATACCTTTGAGCTTGGGGATAGTCATTCTCTTTATCCTGGGGCGACGATAAGAATTAATCCCAAGTTTCCAGACTAAAATATTTTTTTCTGTCCGTGCGTGTCCGTGACCGTGTCCGTGTCCGTGACCGACCCGAGTTCCGAGCGGACACGGAAAAACACGGGTCGGTCACGGTCACGGACACGCACGGAAAAAATTGACATTAAGATATCATTTTCTCTAATCTCACCCTCAAATGGAAAATGCTCTACTAGATTCCTATCTCCTGCAAATTATCAAGGAAAAGCGCTACGATGTTGTAGCCTATCTTGCAGCTCTGGATCACTTACGCCAAACAGCCCCCTCCATTGCAGAAAACATCCTCAAAGAGCTGAGAAGCCAACGCTCCACATTAAAGCTAATTGCGTCCGAAAATTACTGCTCCCTCTCTGTTCAGCTCGCCATGGGAAATCTACTAACCGACAAATATTGCGAAGGATATCCCCACCACCGCTTCTATGGAGGCTGCGAAAATGTCGATGCCATCGAAGCTGAATCGGCAGAGTTGTGTCGAAAAGTTTTTAACGCAGAATACGCTTATGTGCAGCCCCACTCAGGAGCGGACGCTAATCTTGTCGCCTTTTGGGCCATTTTGACACAAAGGGTACAAAATCCTGAGCTTGAAAAACTCGGCAAAAAAAGCCCGGATGAATTAAGCGCAGCTGACTGGGAAAAAATCAGACAAACTCTTTGCAATCAATCATTTATGGGAATGTCTTTAAGCTCTGGCGGCCATCTAACACATGGCTTTAGACAAAACGTCTCCGCCAAGATGATGCGGGGCATTACCTACGACGTAGACCCTGACACACACCTTCTGAATTACGACAAAATTGCAGAAATTGCCCGCCAGGAAAAGCCTTTGATTCTTCTGGCCGGCTATTCTGCTTACTCCCGCAGGATCAATTTTGCAAAAATGCGGGAAATTGCCGATTCTGTAGGCGCTACTCTCATGGTCGATATGGCCCATTTTGCGGGCCTTGTCGCAGGAAAAGCTTTCACAGGCGAAGATAACCCGATTCCTTATGCCGATATCGTCACATCGACTACCCACAAAACCCTCAGAGGGCCCCGTGGAGGCTTTATCTTAAGCAAATCAGAATTTGCCGATAGCATCAATAAAGGCTGCCCCCTGGTTTTGGGCGGACCCCTTCCCCACATCATCGCGGCAAAAGCCGTCGCTTTTAAAGAGAATCTCGACAGCAAATTTGAAAACTATGCCGCAAAAGTGATCGAAAATGCCCGTGCATTAGCTGAGGCTTTTATGAAGCGCGGCGTCAAAGTGATCACAAATGGGACAGATAACCATCTTCTTCTGATCGACGTCTCCCCTTTTGGGATCACAGGCAGAATTGCAGAAAGCGTTTTGAGCGAAGCGGGAATCACGGTAAACAGAAACATGATCCCTTACGATCACAACGGCGCCTGGTACACTTCGGGCCTCCGTTTGGGCACAGCGGCTCTGACAACGCTCAATATGGGCGTCAAAGAGATGGAAGATGTTGCCGATTTGATCGTCAGAGTTATATCCAATACCAAGCCCGCACTCCAAGAAAAAACAAAAGAGCCCAGCAAAGCAAAAGGGAATGTGGAAAAAAAGATCCTCGATGAGGTAAAAGAACGTGTTGGGGCACTTTTAAAGAATTACCCACTCTATCCGGAATTAAAAATTTTATAAGGTTTTGCATGACGAAAGGTGAAAAAGAAGCAGGAAACGGGGATTTTAAATCGCTGAATGACAGAATTGATAATGCCATTTTGGAGTCCAGACGGATTCTTTTTTTCGATGTTGTCGATAATGGCTCTGCACGTGATGCTATCCGTAAGCTGTGGTATCTTGAGCTCACAGACCCGGGCAAACCGATCACCTTTATCATCAATAGCCCCGGGGGTTCTGTAGACGCCGGATTTGCTGTTTGGGATCAGGTCAAAATGATCTCATCTCCTGTGATTACAGTTGTCAGCGGCTTGGCAGCTTCTATGGGATCTGTCCTCAGTTTATGTGCAAGTCCTGGCAAAAGATATGCGACGCCCCATTCACGTATCATGATCCACCAGCCCTCTATTTCTGGCCCTGTCCAAGGTCAGGCGACAGATCTTGACATTCAGGCCAAAGAGATCCTCAAAACGCATGCCTTGCTTGTCGGCCTTTATGAAAAACATACAGGTAGAACCAAAAAAGAGATCGAAAAAGCGCTTGATAGAGATACTTGGATGAGCGCCGAAGAGGCTCTCAAATTTGGTTTGCTCGACAAAATTGTGACGAGCGCCAACGACATTCAATGATCCTGACACACTATTCTGGGGCAGGTAACGATTTTTTGATTGGAAACAATCAAAATCTGGATTTTGATTTGAGTCAAATCCCTTGTCTCTGCTTAAGTGCCGGTGTCGATGGTCTTATTTTAGCCGAAAATTCCCCTTCAACTGACGCTTTCATGCAGATCTACAACTGCGATGGAAGTGTGGCTGAGATGTGTGGCAATGGTCTACGCTGCTTTATTCATTTTCTCAAATCTCAGGGGCTAGAGAGGAGCGTTTACACGGTCGATACCCTCGCAGGGATCCAGAAGGGATGGTTTTTGCAGGAAAATGTGTGCGTCCTGTTAGCGCCACCCAAAGATCTTCAGTTGCATATGAAAGAGAATCTCCATTTTATCAATACAGGAGTGCCCCACGCCGTCCAGTTTGTCACGGCTCTTGCAACAGTTGATGTAAATAAAGAAGGGAACCGTTTGCGCAATTCCCCTCTTTTTGCCCCTGCTGGGACAAATGTCAATTTTGTTGAGCTTAAAGGCGACAGATCGATCCAAGTGCGCACGTACGAAAGGGGCGTTGAAGGAGAAACTTTAGCTTGTGGCACCGGCTCTGCAGCCTCAGCATTGATTGCTCATAAACTCTACAATCTCGCTTCGCCTATCACCGTTCACGTCCAGTCGGGGGAAAAATTAAATATTTCATTTAATAGCGAATGTTCTGAAGTTGTCCTTGCCGGCCCTGTCCGGAAAATCAAAGACTTTGCCATAAACGATCAAAAGATTATAATGAACGCCCTATGACACAAACTTCTTCTCAAGCACAGAACCCTCTGATTCTACGCTCCCTCCGATTGATGGATGCGTTTTCAAAATCAAATGATGAAAGAGATTTTTATCTCGATCGCGTTGAAGGATTTATCGTTTTTGTCGACCTCGACAAAGAAGCGGATGATATCGAAAAACTGCAAGAAGAGCTTAAAGCAAATCTGACCCGCTATTGTTTGATCCCAAAATTGACTTTCTACGAGACTAAAAAAATCATGGAAGGTTTCGTCAACGAGAAGGTCTACGATATCGACACGAAAGAAAAGCTTCTCGATGTGATCGCCTCTAAAGATGCCCGTGAACAATTTTTGGAATTCATCTACGACAACGAGACAGAACTTGAAAAGTGGCAGCAGTTTTATCAAGAGCGGACACGTGTTAGGATTATTGAATGGCTCCGTAATAACCAGTTTAAGTTTGTCTTCGAAGAAGATCTCGATCTGCCCCGTACAACGGTTGAACAGCTCAAAATTCAGTTATTTGAAGTTAAAGTTCCAAAAGATCTTTCCCAAGCCCGCAACGCTTTGACCAAAAAAGCCGAAACTTATTATTCCAACGAAGCGCTCAATCCTAGACCCAAAAGAGGCCGTCCTCCCAAGCAGGTGGCAAAAATTGAGGTTGAAACGCAAGTGACAAACGACATTTACACACAAGTGCCTCCAGTCGCACTCCGTTTTCTCTATATTCCCGAAATCTCTTCTGCCTCTTCCATCACTTTCTCCGAAAAATTCGACACCGAAGAGGAATTTTTGGCCAACCTTAGAGGAACAGGCAGAACGGACGCAGAAAATCAGTTAGCAGCCCTCTCAGAGAAATTTGCATCTCTGCGTAAACTCTCTTCTCAACTTGGCCTTGAAGGAGAGTTCGCCATCCCCTCATTTGGCGATGACGACGACGATGACGACGACGACGATTTAATCGAAGAAGAAGCATCCAAACCCAAAGCCAAACCCACCAAAAAAGCGCCTCCCCCTCCTCCTCCCAAAAAGAAGAAGTAAGAGAGCGGAGCGTCTAACAAAGTTGATTTGGATGAGCTTGCGTGTTTTAAACACAAAGCGAGTCAGAGCTATCGCCCCCCTACCGGGAAATAACGTACAAAGCAAAGTTCAACACAAAGGAAGCAAAGTCACTAAGACGCAAAGAGATATTTCGTTTTCTTTGCGCCTTTGCATCTTTGCTATCTTTGCGTTGAATTGTTTTTTTTAAAAAGAACCTAAGGCTCTCAACGACTTTGTTATTTAACCTGAGTTTTGGGTTATTTTTCCTCGTAATCAGCGGATTCTTGTGAGGCAAAATCGCAATTTTTTGCGAAGCTCATAGCTGAAAGCGCTATTTGCGAGCAAAAAAGTGCGATTTGGACCACAAAAATCCCTGAGGATGATGAAAAAGAACCCAAAACTCAGGTTATTTAGGAGACACAAAGACACAAAGAGAAGATGATACTTTTTCTGAATCGTCCAGATTTTAAAGATTTTTTAGACGAGATTTAGCGGCGTTATTTGTTAACCGTCGGTAACCAGATGGAAACCACTGAATATCAGAATCATAGCGCCTGAGTCACGTGGGTGGCGAAACTTTTTGGCTTCGTATCGCCACTTACGTGGCTCGATTTTTATGTTACTCATTTCCGTGGGTTCCCTGCAGTCACCCACGGCTAACACATAGCGCCACTCACGCGGCTAAAAAAACAAAGTCGAAAAAGAGCAGCCCGCAAAAATTATTTCTTCTTTTCTTTGTGTCTTTGTGTTTAAAAAAAATCAACGGAGAGGTGCTAAGATACGCCGGAGGTACCAAGAGAAAAAAGAAAATTTATGTGTTTTCTTCTCTCCGTCTCTCGTATCTTCTGCGCCTCTCCGTTGAAGCCCCCCCAGAGGCTTGCTTAACGCAAACATGTGAGGTCCATTCAAGATTTTTTCAGAAGAATCAACGAGGAAGATCCGAGCAAATTTTATTCTTCTCTTTTCTTTCTACCCGTGTGTTTAGAGATGGGCTCACAGCTCATCGTTATATAAGTTTGCGCCCTCTTTCTCGTTAAGGAGGTGTTTGCCATCTTTGCCGTTCAGACCTGAGAACTCCAATCTGGATTGTTTCTGCTCACGGCCATGATCTACAGCTGCACGCCGTTTCTCGTCATTGCGCTTTTCGGTCTCCAGAATCTGCGTCATGCCGCTCTCATTGATCACCCCGTTTGGAGATTTCTCACGAATGAAACCATCAAGCTCTTTCTCAAGGAAATAGTTGAGAAGGGTAAATCGGTTGAGCTCTTCCTTATTGGATGCAGAAAGATCTTTAGGATCAAGACTTCCAATTTCCAAGGCTAATTTATATTTGGTCTCTTTGACCTCTGCAAGAAGCTTTCTATTCCGCTCAATTAAGGCAACGGCCTGTTTCTCATCTTTAATTTCTTTATCCAATCCGTTGAGCTCATTTTCTAGAATCTGTGTCAATCCCAGTCGTACTGCATCCAATTCAACCAGGTTAGTGGACTTTAGAGCGCTTTTTTCTGCTTCCTCGATGATTTTGACCAGTGAATTATGGTGACTCACAAGCTCTTTATAACTTTGTAGCGTTAGCTTAAACGCTTCGGATGTCATTTCGAATTCAGCATGTCTGCTTGTGACCGCCCTTGTTAACCCAGCATTTTCAATCAGCTTTTTCAATGCCTCAGAACGGATGATTTTGTCCGACTTTTCGAGTTTAGTATTGCCGATGCATTGAGATAAAATCCGTTTGGCTGTCAACGGCTGTGGTTTTCCTTTTGTTGCATCAATTAGGGCTCTCAAAGCACCAGGCTCTACAATCATTTCTGGGGCTTCTTGCAGCAAAAATCTACTTAAAATACTTTCTGTATCAATTACATCTGTAGGCGCGACCTCTTCTTTAAGAAAACGTCTATCGGCAGCTGCATTATGTTTGTAAATGGTGTTGTCATATTCTTCAACGGTAGTCAAACCGATGACGTAAGGAAAACTGCTTTTAGCTTTTTCGTCCAAATAGGTTTTCAGCTGCTCACCAAGAGGAGTTTTTCCATCGTAGGCATGATGGATCTCATCAAATACAAGGATACACTCTTCCCGGTGGCGTCCTATTGCTTCACTGATTTTTTTCAGCACATTATTTCCCGCACTGAAAAGATCTTTAGTGTCCACAAGATCGGCTGTGTTAAAATAAAAGACCTTCTTCCCTGAAAGTTCGGGAAATTCTCCCCGCTCTAGAGCTTCCACAAACGAGATCACTGTCTGTGTCTTACCAATACCTGAAGGACCGAGCAGCAGCGTGTGTTTTTTAGCCACTAAATTGGCTGCGATATCAGCAACGAATTCTTTTCTTCCCCCTGAAGTCCAAAGATTCTTCATCTGCACTTGCTGGGTCCAATTTTCAGCATGGGGAACATGTGGAATCGTAGGACGAATATGGGGCCAGATGACACTCAAAATGGCAATCAGCAAAATAGTTCCTCCCACAATAGAAGCCCCTGTCGTCACCCCAAACATGGGAAGTAAAGTCGCTGTCAATAGGGTGAAGAAGCTGATGATCATCGTGATTTTTTGGAATTTAAGCTCCGATTGCATGACACTTCCATCTGAAGGCTTAAAGAAATCTGCAACTCCAAAAACAGAGAGAAAATTATCGATGAATGCAATAAAGGTATCGAAAACAGAGAGCCAAACGGAATAAAAAGTGGGACTAATACTGCTTCTGGCATCCAAATAGTCTTTAGCTTCCTTGCACATCAGTTTTGCTTCCGCAATCGCATCCCAAGGAGATAAATTTTGCCGTTTTGTCATGGCTTCAAGAGCTTCTTGAGGCAGAATTTTTGCAAGAGCCTTCAATGAATCTAACGGATTGTCTTGTTCCTGTGTCCAATCCTTAAAAAACTTGTCGAGCAGCCCCTGGAGTTCGGCAGTAGTTAAAGAATTGATGTCTGCTGTGAACTGATCTTGATCGATTTTCGAGAATTTTTTCTCTTTGAAAACCTCTTCCAGCCGCTCATGAACATTTTCTGTGTCGATCTCTTTCTTTTTAGTGAAAGCTTGAATCAGGAAAGCAATTCCAAAGCCAGCTGCTGTGACGAAAGAAGCTGATCCTAAAACAAAACAGGCACCCGAAGCGCTCACATTGACTCCGGCAGTGATCTGTAAATGGGAAAGGACCCCCACAGTAATCATGGCAATTCCTGCAATTGCAACAGCTGTCACGATCAGCGCAATGGCCTCCATCGGTGGATTATTTTTTGGAGTAAGCTCACAAGATTCAGGAAGACGACATTTAGTTGCAGAAATGGCCATAGATACACTACATTAAGGATTTAAAAAGAGCAGTGTAACAGTCATTCCCATTTTGAGAAAACTTAAAATGCCCAAAAAGAAAAAAATCCTTGTGATCATTCATCTTTGTTTTGCCTGCACTTTTTTGTGCTGGCTCGTCCTACAACCCTATCTCAAAGAGGTGATGTCCCAAAAATCTTTAAAAGGTCTCTACGAAACCGTGATTGAAAAACAATCTTGTTTCCAAGAACTTTCTCAGAGCGACCAAGAGGCTCTTTTATCTGGCTATGCCAAAATGAAAGTGCAAAAGCCCCCCTCCTTGATGGGTCAAATTGGGCATCTTTTTTTTGTCACAACCCACCCTTTTGCCCTCGCCTGGCTCTTTTTTTCTCTGGCCATCTCTGTCTTGCTCCTCTTCGAAATTGAAGGTGCGAAAAGTTCTTTATGGCTCCTCCCTTTGATTGTCGTAGGTTACGCCTTCTTTCTTTATGACAAGCCCGTTTCTAAAAAAGAATCGATCTTTCCAAGCGAAAAGTATGTCCGCGCACACTATGTCCAGCAAGAGAGCGGCAAAAACGAACGGGAAAAACTCCTTTTGGGCTGGCACCGCTATCTCATTACGGAGTGGACAGACGGAACTTTAAGCGCAGGAGGTAGTTGCAAAACTGCTTTGCCCGGACAAATTGATGATTTTGAGGCCAGTTGCAAGTGGCAGCAAAACTGCCACGTTCCATTTGACGAGGGCGGCCCCAAGTGGGCCGGCCGAGGAGAAGGGATGCAAATGGCCTCAAAAAAGCAATTTTGCCGGGCAAATGAGTTTTGCAATTGCCTCACAGAACCTGCACACTTTCAGACTCAGTTAGAAAAAGGGCTTTTTGCATTTAATCTCGCTCGTCTACAATGGATCCTCAACGGCCATGAAGACGAAGTTGTGGAAGCTGGTTTTAATACCCCTCCCTCAATTCTTCAGCTCACTGCCTATTTTATTTGGAATCTATTATTTGCATGGATCATCAATCGGAAAGAAAAAGTGCTAGCCATCGTTGCACCATCTCCTCAAAATTGCTTAAGCTAGCGCTCAAACGGGGAGCCTTCCTTGGTGGTATGGGAGCGTTTTTTCTTTTGATTTGCCCAATGGCTAAAGCCTTGACGCTCCCTCTTTTTTTGCTCGGTCTTTTTCTGATCGCAAGAGGCTGGCTCCCTCACCGGCAACTCTCAAAACTTCAATTGAAGCCTCACGAGTTGCATCTTGACTCTGAGCATCTATTTTTTATCAAACAGAGCAAACCCCTGTTTAAGATTCCCCTTGCAAGCCTTGAGAAAATCACCTACATCGAAACAAAAGATCTGTACGGGCTTGGGATTTCGCTAAAACAGCCCCTTCCCCAACCAATCAGCGTGCTACAGCCTAATTTTAACTGTGCAGAATTCATGCATGACAGCCAAAAGCGCTTCCAATGCGATCTGTTTCTGCCTTATTTCACGCAAATGACGGCTACTGAGATAGGTTCTTTTTGAAGAAAATGGCGTCGTAGCCATCCATCCAACCAGGGATGGTGCCGACAACTTCAAAGCCCAGTTTTTTGTAGAAATCAACGGCTTGGTATTTCCACGTGAAGAGTTGAATATAGGCGCAGTGTTTTGAAAGGGCATAGCGCTCAAGCTCCTTAAAAAGCTTCGTGCCAATCCCATGCCTCCGCATCTTTTCACTCACCCAAGCATAATCGACGTAGCACCACGCAGCCTTTTCTCCTTCGAAGATGTAGCCGCAAATGCCGCCTAGAAATTCACCCTTTTTCCCTTTGGCATAGACCACAAAGTTATCGATTTCGAAGTTGGCATACTTTTTCCGGAAAAAATCCCGATTAAATTCCTCGAGTCCCCTCTGAATCTGCGAACAAACCTTGGGATTATTCTCAGTAACAATCTTATAATCCACAGCACTCATCGGTAAAGCCACTAAGAGAAGTAGTAGTGTGTGTAATAGCATAAGCGCAATTCTTCCCGTGCCCGTGCCCGCCCATTTCCTGAAAATTCTGGTCAGAGCTGTCGGGAAGGGGCGGGCACAGGCACGGGATTTTGGTATTACTTCTTGCTGAAGAAGTTGTGGATTTGCTCCGCAAATTCCATCATCGCTTGCTTGCCTTCCATCTCACCTTTCCAGCGCTTGCCGTTGGCTTCAGAGACGATTTTCGCAAGTTCTGTCAAACGATCACCTTGATTTTGCAAGATGTGCTCTTTGATTTTATCTTTGAGAACTTCTGTCCATGCGCAATCTGCGATTTCAAGGAAATATTCTTCTTTAGAACATGACCCTTCATCATCATGGCAAAAATCTTCCTCTTCTTCTTCATGTCTGCAGCAATCTTTCATTTTGACTCTCCTAGAGTTTTATTGTAAGAACTTTAAAATTATAAGCCCGCTTGGACTAGGTCGTGCATCTTGATGACCCCCACAACTTCTTGTTGATCATCGAGAACGGGCAACACCATCACAGGCTGTTTTTGGTCCGATTCCATCAGTTTCATCGCATCCCAAGCAAGGGCGTCTGCCGCAATCGCTTTGGGAGCACGGGTCATCAACGCCCCTAGCTTTTCTTTGAGAACGCCCTCCCCTTTGGCTTGGAGAGCTCTTCTTAAATCGCCGTCGGTAAAAATTCCTTGTAGCTGCTTTTTTTCGTCTGTGACAATCAAACAGCCACACCGTTTATCGGTAAAATCGATAAGCACTTCCTCGAGCGCATTTTCTGCAGAGCAAATGGGAGCTGCCTGCTGACTCAACATCAACTCGCGCACACGCAAATTGCTGCGCCGCCCAATTCTTCCGGCAGGATGATTTTCGGCAAACTGATCAACGCTAAAGCCCCGCAGCTGCATCAAAGAGATTGCGAGGGCATCGCCGAAAAGGAGCTGGATCACCATCGAGGTTGTCGGAGCCAAATCGTAAGGGCAAAGCTCCCCCTCGCAGGGAAGAACCATGCTGAAATCTGCCCCCTTATTTAGCCTTGAGCTTTGATTTGAGGAGACCGCCACAATTTTGGCCCCTTTGGCTCGGATAAAAGGGAGGAGCTCTAAAAGCTCTTCGGTTTCGCCACTTTTGCTTAAAATAATCACCAGATCTTTTTCAGAAACCATCCCCAAATCGCCATGCAAAGCATCGATGGGGGGCAAAAAGAAGGCTTTGGTTCCCGTTGAGAGCATCGTGGCCGCAATTTTTTGGGCGATAAATCCACTTTTGCCAACGCCTGTCAAAAAAAGGACCCCTTTGCAAGACTCAATTTGTTTGAGGAGCTCTTCAAAGCTTTCCATCTCAAGATTAGAAAAGAAGTGCTGGAGATGTTGCTGCTGTTTGAATAAAAGATCTTTTAACATTGGCATGTAGTTTACCCAAAACAGCCTCTTGAAGTCATTGAAAAAAACAACTATGTTAACCATAGACCTGAGTTTTGGGTTATTTTTCCTCGTAATCAGTGGATTTTTTTGAGGCAAAAGCGCAATTTTTTGCGATTTGGACCACAAAAATCCCTGAGGATGAGGGAAAGGAACCCAAAATTTAGGTCAAAGGTAATCTATGAATAAAAATACTCCAATTACAGTAGCTGAGGGCGACGGCATCGGCCCTGAAATCATGGACGCCACACTGCACGTACTCAAAGAAGCGGGGGCCCGTCTTGAGATTGAAAAAATTGCGATAGGTGAGAAAGTTTTTCTTTCCGGCAAAGCGACTGGAATTGAAGATTCTGCTTGGGAATCTCTCAGGCGCACAAAAGTTTTTTTAAAAGCACCTATTACGACCCCTCAAGGGGGCGGCTATCGAAGCCTCAATGTGACAGTAAGAGGCGCTATGGGCCTTTATGCCAATATCCGCCCTTGTGTCTCCTATTCCCCTTTTATCCACACCAAACACCCCAAAATGGACTTGGTGATCATCCGGGAAAACGAGGAAGATCTCTACACGGGCATCGAATACCAGCAAACACCCGATGTGACACAAGCCCTTAAAATCATCAGCCGACCAGGCTGCGAAAAAATTGTCCGCTACGCCTTTGAATATGCGAGACGTTATGGGAGAAAAAAGGTCACAGCCTTCACAAAAGATAACATCCTCAAAATCAGCGACGGGCTTTTCCACAAAATTTTTGACGAAATGGCCCCCCAATATCCTGATATTGAAAACGAACATTGGATTGTCGATATTGGCGCTGCCAAAATTGCCGATACTCCCGAAAATTTCGATGTGGTTGTCATGCCCAATCTTTATGGGGATATTCTCTCAGATGTGACTGCCCAAATTTCAGGCTCTGTCGGCCTTGTGGGGACATCCAACATCGGAGAGATGGGGGCGATGTTTGAAGCCATTCACGGCTCTGCCCCCAAAAGAGCGGGGCAAAATGTGGCCAATCCCACAGGACTGATGCTCGCTTCTGTTTTGATGCTCGTACATATCCACCAGCCAGAAATTGCCTCCCGCATCCACAACGCGATCCTCAAAACGATCGAAGATGGTGTCCACACCCAAGACATTTTCACAAGTATCAGCCGTGAAAAAGTGGGAACCCGGGCATATGCCGAGGCTATCGTTAAACGGCTCGGCAAAGTGCCTGAGCAATTGCGCGCTGTTGAGTATGGGGTCAAGCAGGACGAGGATGAGTGGAGCCACCATGGCACAAGTGTTGTGACAACCAAACGGGAACTTGTGGGGGTCGATGTCTTTTTATACGCCCACGACGCTGTCGACACTTTAAGACAGAAGCTAGAAGCAGTCAATTCGCCTCCCTTAAAGCTCACGATGATTACCAACCGTGGCGTGAAAGTGTGGCCAGGTGGCATTCCAGAGACCTTCTGTGTCGATCACTGGCGCTGCCGGTTCAAAGCCGATGGTGCGCTCACCTCTCAGCAAATCGCTGCGTTGTTGCACCAGATGGCAGATGCCGGCTTCGACGTCATCAAGACCGAGAATCTCTACACCTTCGACGGCAAAGCAGGCTTTTCAGGAGAGTTTAGCTGATTAGACTTTCTGGGGAGCCGATGTTGTAGCGGTCGGCGGCGGGCTTCAGGGAGAGGTCGGCTCCATACTGTTTAGAGAGATTCACGAGCTTATTTTTCAGATTGACTTCTTGAGATGAGGGAGCATCTTGTGCCAAAAGGGTGGTGAGAGGCGTGGACCTCGCGCTGGGTTTATTAGGATCAGCTTTAGCAATTAAGAGACGTTCTGTGATGTCATAAACGCGTTGATAGACTGTCTGGCGGACCTGAGTCGGCATCCGTTTCATGTAAAGGCCGCCGAGTGAAAAGAAAAGTTGGTCGAGCGGGGTCTGATTCCTGAAAACTTGATTGGCGTCGGCTCCCTCGGCGAGCAATTTTTCAAAGGTCCCATATTCTTTCTGAAAATCTTCTTCATTTCCCTCGATTTTCTTAAGCAAAGCGGCCACTGCCAGATAAACGGGGCTCGATAAGGCTCTATTGGTAGAAAGCTCTTCTTGAGGAGTAGGTATCTGGGCAATTATGGGCTTCACAGGAGAAAGATCGATAGAGCGGGAGATTTCTTGAGGAAGTTGCGAGGAGCTTTCAGGAATTGCTTCCATCTTTTTTGCGTTGAATATGGCCATAATCTACCTTTCTTATTGTTTCCTTTACAATTATAAACTATTTCATTGATTTTCAAAAGGAGAAATAGTATAATAATGAATATTTTAAACAAAAAAAATTTGTTACCATGAATCCTACAGGTCCAGGCAGTTTTTCTCCAGATAAATCAGAATTGGATAGGCTTTTTCATCCCGAAGGGGGAATGAAAAACATCCATTCATCACTTTCGAAAGGGGATACAGTTTCTATAGCTGACACGACCTATAATGATCTCACCCGCTATGGAACCCTCATTTTGAATGGGGAATCGATTTATCAAAAGGGAATATTCCCTAACATTGATGACTATGATGTTGATGTTGCGCTCTGGAAAACTCAATTTGTTTTCAACCAACTGGAAGACAAGTTGGATTCGACTCAGCTTGCTATTAATGCCGCCAATCTTATGCAACAGGGCATAGGGGGCGCTATGATGGAAACAGTTGCCCTTCAAAAGGGATTCTCTTATAGAGGCAATGATGGGTTTATTGAATCGTCGACTGTCATCAATGAAAAAAAGATGGCCAACGTTTTTGAATCGGATCTAAAAAATAGAAATTTCACCTACATTCACGAGTCCGTAGTAGAAGCCATTCCTCTGGTTGATGATTTTCCCTATCCTGAAAATTCCACCTTTTTCAAAATCAAAACGGTCGTGAAAGGAACACTAGAGGCACTTCAAGGCACAAATTCTCAAGCCATGAGCTTCGAATCTGTCTACACGCAAGAGCGGGCCACTATGAAAGAGGCCATCGATGATTCCTATCAAGGCAACGATCCTCAATCCTATATTAAAGTATAAAAAAATCTCCTCTTCACGTTAAAAGTAGAGGATGCAGACAAAAACTAAACGGGCAATTGTTTTTGCCTTTGCCCTAGTTGTCATTGGATTGATTGTTTGGTGGGCAAATTCGGTCTTTTTGCTCGCTTTTGCCGGTATTTTGCTCGCGATTTTGTTAAATGCGATCGGGAAAGCTGCTCAAAAGCTCTTTCACCTTCCTTACGCGATTGCCCTTATTGTCGCCCTGATCCTGATTTTCGGCATACTGACTCTGATTTTCTGGCTCTACTCCCCTCTGATTGGCTCCCAGTTTCAGCTCCTTGTCAAACAGTTGCCTCAGGCAGTCGACAGTGTAATGGAAAAACTCACTCCCTTTTTTGGAAAAGACTTTTTATCTCCGAGCATAATCCAGGAGTTTTTCCCTTCCAATGAAAAAATATTCACACAAGTCCTCTCCATCTTTTCGACAACTTTAGGCTCGCTGATTGGTTTTGTGATTTTTATCATTATCGGCCTCTATTTGGCCTTTGACCCTTCCAGGTATGTCAACTGGATCACCATGATGACCCCCAAAGGCAAGCAGAAAAGAACTCTTGAGATCATGAATAAAATGGGTCAATCGCTCAGATGGTGGCTTCTTGGAAAGATGCTTTCAATGTCGGTTGTGGGTATTTTAACTTTTGTTGGCTTGGCCCTTCTGCATGTCTCACTCGCCTTCATCTTGGGGCTATTGGCAGCTCTTTTGACCTTTATCCCTTATGTGGGCGCCATCCTTGCAGCTATTCCCGCAGTCTTGATTGCCTTTGCTCAAAGCCCACTCACAGCCCTCTATGTCATCTTGCTCTATATTGGCATTCACATCATTGACGGCTACTACATCACGCCCTCGATTGAGCAAAGAACGGTTTCGATTCCACCAGCTCTTTCTATTTTAGCGCAGGTATTAATGACAGTTTTGATTGGGGGCATAGGACTTGCCCTTGCCACCCCACTTATGGTCGTTATGATCGCTTTAGTGCAAACTGCCCAAAGATCATCCTCATCCCTTCATGTGGCTCAGCAATCCCATAAGTCCGATGATAATTAAATAGATCCCCACAATGTAATTCAAAAGTCTTGGGAAAATCAGGATCAAAACCCCAAAGACTAATGAAATAATGGGAAGTGCGAGCGGATGAGAAACGAAATTCATTTTTAGCCTCCAATGCTGTTTCCCTCTCTCATAGCAAAAATTAAAGATTAATGCATGATTTTTCCTCACACGGTTATGGTTCGATCTGCGAGGCAATTTTTAAACACGAAGACACAAAGATACAAAGACACAAAGGGTAAAATTTATTTTTTTTCTTTGTGTCTTTGTATCTTCGTGCCTTTGTGTTGAATTATTCAGAGGCAGACAGACTAATGGACAGAAATTGATTCTAAATGCTGCTTAAAGGCAGCAAGGAACTGACAGCCGTAGATGCCGTCGATGACGCGGTGATCGAAGGTCAACGTCAGATACATCATATGCCGGATAGCAAAGGAGTCATCGTCGCGCACAACAACCCGTTTTTGGACAGTTCCGGCTCCGATGATCGCAACTTCTGGATAGCGGATGATGGGGACGCCAATCAAAGCTCCTGTCATCCCAAAGTTTGTCAGAGTCACTGTCCCTTCCTGAACTTCATTGGGGCTCAATTTTCCTGCGCGCGCCCTCGATGAGAGATCGGATAGGGACTTGGCGATGCTGACCAGATTTCTTTCCTGACAGTTTTTAATGACCGGGACAACGAGCCCTTTGTCAATATTGACAGCGATCCCTACATTGACATAGCGCTTCAAAACAATAGTCTCCCCATCTAATGAGGCGTTGAGCATCGGAAATTGCTGGATGGCCTTTGTGAGCGCTTGAACTAAAAAGCTCGTAATCGTCAATTTGGCCTGGTGGGTCTCCACAAATCTCTCTTTTTCCCGGGCAATCATTTTGATGATGTCGGTCACATCGGCTTCTAAAACAAGAGAGGCGTGAGGCGCTTCGTAAAAAGAGCGGACCATATTTTCCGCAATCGCTTTTCGCATGCCGCTCATCACAATGCGCTCTTCAGATTCGGTCAATTCACTACTTTGAGGAGCTGCCGTTTTTGCTTTTAAAGGACACGTTTTCTTGGAAGCCGCATAAGTTTCGATATCTTTTTTGGTGATCCTTCCCCCTTCACCTGATCCCTCAATCTTACGGAGCTGCTCAAAACCGATCCCTTCCATTTTCGCAAGACGCAAGACCGCTGGAGAAAAAACCTCTTCATTGCCCTTTTCAACTGCGCTTTCTTGTTGAATGACTGGCGACTCTTCTTTGGATGTCACTTCAGCAGAACAAGCTCCTGTCTGGATTTTGGCTAAAAGGGCGCCAATTTCAATCTCCTGATCGGGATGGACACAAATTTCCTGCAAAATACCAGCCACAGGAGAGGGAATCTCAGAGTTCACTTTATCGGTTGCGACCTCAAGAAGGGGCTCATCAAGGGCAATCCTATCTCCCTCTTTTTTCAGCCACTGGACAACGGTTGCTCCCAAAATGCTCTCGCCAAGCTTTGGAAGTGCGACTTCTACAATTTCGGTGTTTGTTTGCATTTTATGACCCTTCTTCTAATACAGGTTGTTCTTCTTTTTTTGCGGCATAGCTGACATACACTTCACTATTATAGCGTGCCTCATCAAATTCTCCCTCAGATTTTGCCACATAAACTGCAACCACCGCATCTCCTAAAACATTGACGACAGTTCCCACAATGTCACGTAAGCGGTCAATGCCTGCCACAATGGCAATACCTTCCAGAGGCAAGCCCACAGATCCTAGCACAATAGAAAGAGTGACAAGTCCCCCTCCAGGAATGCCTGCAGACCCCACAGCAGAAAGCGTTGCTGTCACAACAATTAAAAGTAAACTTTCCCAACCAAGCTCAATGCCATAGGCCTGTGCAATAAAAACCGCTGCAATCCCTTGGAAAATCGCTGTCCCGTTCATGTTGATCGTAGAGCCCAAAGGGAGGACAAAGCTGGCAATGTTTTTAGAAACGCCTAAATTCTCTTCAACACAATGCATAGAGGCGGGGAGCGTAGCTGAGCTGCTTGTTGTGGAGGCTGCGATCGCAATCGCATCGGTCATCCCCTTAAAAAAGGGCATCACTTTTACCTTCGCCATCAGGATCAAAATGCCTCCAAAGACCACAACGAGATGGAATATGCACGTGATATAATGGGCAAAGACGAGTTTTAAAAGGGGATAGAGAATAGCGACACCAAATGTCCCTGCAACCCATGCCATGATGGCAAAAATACCATAAGGGGCGAGCTTCATGACCATCGCCGTCATGGAAAACATCACTTCAGAAAGAGATTCTATGACCTTCGCTACAGGCTTTCCTTTTTCCCCTGCAAAGTTGATCCCAAGGCCGAAAAAAATCGCAAACACAATCACTTGCAAGATATTGCCATTCGCTAAAGAACCAATAGGATTTGTCGGGACAAGGCTGAGGAAAATACTTAAGATTTCCGGCGTTTCATCGATTTTGATATCGGCGCCATGATTGAGACCAATTCCCACGCCTGGATTGATTAGTTTAGCAGCGATCAAGCCAAATACGATGGCAATTGCTGTGGTTCCCATATACATCAGAAGCGTTTTAAGGCCGACCCGTCCGAGTTTGCGTGTGTCATTGATCGAGGTAATACCATGTGTCATCGAAGAAAAAACCAGAAGGACCACGAGCATGTTGAGGAGGCCTAAAAAAACGGTCCCAACCGGTTTGAGATACTGCGCATGGGGCCCAAGAACTACCCCTGTCAAGATGCCAAGGACAATACCAATGAGCATTTTTTTCCAAAGCTTCATACGTGCCCCATTTGTTTTAATTCCTCGACCACGTGCGCCCAAACTGCCTGATTTTTGATAATTTCAAGCTTCACCTTCAACCAGCCCACAGGCAAAGGAAAATGCGAACTTGGAATCAGTTTGACCTTATCCTTTTCAGTGCACAAAAAAAGCTCGGCTTTTTGACTCAAAGCGAGACTTGCAAAATTTTTAAGTCCTTTTTGGCTCAGTTTAGAGTGGTCTTTCAGAAAATGGGTCGCCACGACCTCACCGCCTAGATCTTCAATCGTCTTTACAAACCTTCTAGGATTGCCAATGCCGCAAAAAAGGGCAACTTTTTTTCCTGAAATGGGCCCCAATTCCTTGCCGCTCAACTCAAAAAAACCCTCAGGAACGATATTTGCCACAACTTGCGGAGCCCCATTGAACTTGGAAACTGTTTGTACAATCTCTTCTTCAGGCTCCCCTACAAAAACGATCAGATTGGCCACTTTCAAACGGCTTAAATTTTCCCTCAAAACCCCTTTGGGGAGGAAATTCTTTAAAGCCGTTTTCCCATCGATCACAACGATTTCATAATCGCGCTTCAGTTTGCGGTGTTGCATCCCATCATCTAAAAGCAAAAGCTCAGCGCCGAGAGATTTGGCAAGATGGGCACTTTTCAAACGGTTTTTGTTGACGATGACAAGGGAACTGCCCAGTCTGTTTGCCAATAACCACGGCTCATCCCCACACGTTTTTGCATCGTGTACCTTAGGATCCACAACAAGAGGCTCTTTGGCATGCTCAGATCCCCCTTTGTAGCCGCGCGAAAGAATGGCAACTCGTAAATTTGTGGAAAGAAGCTCGCCCAGTAAAAGGGCCAGCTGTGTTTTTCCAGCCCCGCCTGTAACCACATTTCCGATGCTCACAACAGGAAGGGGAGCTGTTTTTTGACGGATAATCTGATGGTCATAAAGAAAATGGCGTGTAGCAACCAATCCCCGAAAAATAGAGCTGATTGCCATTTTCATCATCTAAGCGCTGCCATGATATTTTTTAAAATACTTTCTTTTTCACCAAACAAAAGCTCTTCCACCAATTCGATCATCATGTGAATCGCTGTCATATGAGCTTCCTGGATACGGTCAGAATAATCAAAGCCTTCTATGAGGAGCTCAAGATTGGCAAATCCTTTGAGCGTTCCCCCGTCTTTTCCTAAAAAAGCCACTGTGTGAAGGCCAAGCTCTCTGGCCCTTTCAAAGGCGCGCACGATATTGGGAGAATTGCCGCTAGTGCTCAGACCAATAAATACATCACCTCTGGCTCCATAGGCCTCAATGGCCCTTGAAAAGACCTGATCGTAGCCCAAATCGTTGGCAACACAGCTCAAATGTCCCGGCTCTGAAAGAGCAATGGCAGGTAAAGCTCTCCGTTTCTTTCGAAAAACTCCTGTCAGCTCCTCAGCAAAATGGGACGCATCACATAACGAGCCGCCATTACCTGCGATAATGACCTTACTACCTGTTTGAAAACAGGCAGCTAGCATCAAAGCACCTTGTTCGATAAATTCAAGAGCCGAAGGGGCGCTCAGTTGCTCAAGAGCCCGCTTTGCATCTTCAATTCCTTGTAAAATCTTTTTTCTCACTAATTATTCTCATCACTTGAAAAAATGATTAGGGATAATATACAACAAAAAGACTTAAAAAGCAAATTTTCCAAAAAACAATTTGATGAAATAATTGGAAGAAGTATAAATTTTGCTTTTTTTAACATCTCTGAGGACGACCAGAGGTGCTTTGTCTCCAAAAGCGGGTGCTCTAAATTATTATTTAGAATAGTATCTTTTTAATGAAAAATTACACAGTTCCCTTACTTCCTCTGCCCGATGAATTTGAAACCAAACAGGTATTAAAGAAGCTTGTACTTGCGCACGGCGCTCTTGCAGAACTCAAGGGAGTAACGGGCATAGTCCCCAATCAAAGCATTCTAATTAACACTCTATCTCTGCAGGAAGCTAAGGATAGTTCCGCAATCGAAAATATCATCACCACAAATGATGAATTATTCCAAAGTGACCTCTCAGCAAGACAATTTACAAGCTCCGCAGCAAAAGAAGTGCATAATTACGCAGAAGCTCTAAGGGAAGGTTATCTAAAAGTAAAAAACAGCAAACTTTTGACCAATGTAGACATTCTTAGAATTCAAGCGACACTTGTACAAAATAATGCAGGTTTTCGGAAATTGCCAGGAACAGAATTGAAAAATGAACAGACAGGAGAAATTGTTTACACGCCTCCGCAAGATAGCCAACAGATCATTTCGCTTATGTCCAATTTAGAAAAATTTATTAACGACAATGGCATTAGCCAAGAGGATCCGTTAATAAAAATGGCAATCATGCACCATCAATTTGAAAGTATTCATCCTTTCTATGATGGAAATGGAAGAACCGGCAGAATCTTAAATGTTCTTTATTTGGTTAAAACTGGACTCCTGGATACACCCGTTCTGTATCTCTCACGTTATATCAATCGCAATAAGAGCGCATACTACAGATTGCTACAGAATGTCCGGGATGAGCACAATTGGGAACACTGGATACTTTATATGCTGGAAGCAGTGATTCAAACTTCCAGACAAACGGTGCTCCTTATTCAAGGAATGAAAGATTTGATGCAACGCTTTAAATTTAAGTTACGTACTGAGTTACCCAAAATTTACAGCCACGATCTCTTAAATAATCTTTTTTACCATCCCTACACAAAAGTTGAGTTTATTATGCAAGATCTTGGTGTACACCGTAATACCGCAAGAAAGTACCTTGAAGAACTAGTTACTATTGGCATTTTGCTCAAACACAAACATTTAAAGGAAAATTTTTACATTAATAAGGATTTATTCGAGCTCTTGCGAGATTGGAATACAAACTCTTGATAAATCTCATGCACAAGAAAACGTTGTTTCTTGTGCACAAAGAAATCTCATGCACAAGAAAACGTTATTTCTTGTGCACGATGTAACCTTATGGCTTAGCAGTCTTTATTGTTTCTTAAACAATTACCAGGGAACCGGAACCTCATACTGCAACACTTCCTGACTCACAGGATGGGGGAAACTCAGCTTACTATGATGCAAGAAAAGAATTTTAGAGGCTTCTCTCGAACCATATTTGAGATCGCCGACAATAGGATGTCCAATCGCCGATAACTGAGCCCTAATTTGGTGGTAGCGCCCTGTCATCAAAGAAATTTTTAGCAAAGAAGTGCGTCCGCCAGCCCTAAGAAGGTTATATTTGAGCAAACATTTTTTGGAACCGGGTGATTCCCTTTCCGCGATTTCCGCTCTGAAAGATTTTTTTTGTAGATAGTGCTCTAAAATCCCCTCTTCTTGCATCAAATGTCCTTCGACAAGAGCGATATATTCTTTTTGGAAACGGTGTTCGCGCTGAAACTGGTTGAGACGGGAAAGAGCTTTGCTGGTACGGGCAAAAAGGACAAGGCCAGAGACGGGCTTGTCAAGTCTGTGGACGGCATGCAAAAACACATTTCCGGGTTTTTGAAACTCCCTCTTGATCCACGCTTTTCCAAAAGCTTCTAGAGACTCACAGTCGCTATCGTCAGGCTGAGTGAGCATTCCAGCGGGCTTTTTGAGGAGTAAAATATGATTGTCGACAAACAAAACTTCACTCATTTCTTTGCCTAATCACCTCATAAAGTAAAAGGGTCGTGGCCATCGCCACATTTAAAGAATCTGCGATCCCTAACATGGGGATTTTAACTTTCAGATGGGCCCCTTCCATCCACTGCCTGGTGAGCCCATATTGTTCTGTGCCCACAACAATTGCCAAAGGCTGTTTCAAATCGACCTCTGTATAGTTGAGCTCAGCAGAGGGAGTCGCGGCTAAAATCGCAATATTTTGCTCCTTCAACCATTCAAAGGCTCGTTTTCCATCCGCTTCTACAACGTGCTGCGTAAAAAGGGTTCCAACGCTTGCTCTGACCACATTGGGATTATGAATATCTGTTTGCCGGTCACACACAATCACTCCATCGACTCCTGCAGCGTCGCTAGAGCGCAAAATCGTCCCCAGATTTCCCGGTTTTTCAATCCCTTCTGCCACGATATAAAATGGAATTTTTTTTGCGCTTAAATCATCCAAGTTCAGATGTCTTTGTCTAGCAACTGCTATAAGACCATCAGGCCTGTCACGATAAGAAAGTTTTTGGAAAACAGCCGCTGTGCAGGGATAGACGATGGCCCCGCCCTTTGAAATTTGTTGGATCAAACCATTTTCATTTGTCCCCAAAAATAGCTCTGGGCAGACAAAAAGTTGTTCAATTTCGATATTTCCAACACAAGATCTGCTGATTTCACGAAAACCTTCGATCAAAAAAAGATCAGTGGCATCACGCTCGCCCCGTTTCCACAGTTTAAGCGCCTGCTTGATTTTCGGATTCTGTAAGGATGTAATCATCGTCATTTGGAGAAATTATACACGAAAAATATATTTCAAGCTCTAAGCAAAGAATGGGATAGTAAATATTGAAAAAGGAATATGTAAAAGAGCTTGATAAGAAGGATTTGCTTGATATGCATGATAAAAAGATAAAATTTTATTTTTTTTCCTATCATGCATATCAAGCAAATCCTTCTTATCAAGCTCTCTTTTAGCTTTTGCTGGAACATTTTTTGCAATATCAAGTCTATCTACATTCCACGCAAATCCCAGACGCACGCAGTTGGGGATGTTCATTGATCCACGCAAAACATTTTTTTCCAAGGCGGATCGGGGCCACCACTTTTTCCCCTCCCACAACAAAAGGAGTGGGAGATGTGGCTTTGCGGATCCACCGCTGAAATGCCAGGAAAAGGTCCATATTCTCAAAATCACGCGTTTTTCCAGTCTGGTAAGTCTCAGGATCGAGATAAACGTGGGGAAAGCCCGCCTGAATGCCCCAGCTGATGCTGTCACTGCTATAAACTTGCGTTCTAAACACCTTTTCTTCGGGATCAAAGCGAATCTGGTTGTGCTGGATCTGCACGCAGGGCTCATGCACTTTTATAAGCCGCCTCTCTTCATCTGCCGGCATCGAAAACAAAGCCGTTTCTTTGAGGCTCCAAACACTCGAAAATAAAAGGCGAAATTCGGAAAAATGGGGAATTTGCCCTTTCTTTAGACATTCCACATAGACGCGGTATTTTTCTAGAAAAATAGACGGAGGATGAATCCCTTCCCCTTTACGGGTGACGCTTCCCACTTCGTAGATTTTGAATGCGGGCATTTCCTCAAAAAGATTTTCCATCTCATCGGCATCGACAAGAAAAGGAATTTTAATCCATTTAGAGACTTGGAGCGGTTGGATCTTCTTGGACTCGAGCATCTTGTTTCTTTATAAAGCTATTGATCAAAAGCCAGACGACCCCGATTGTGATACAGCTGTCTGCGACATTAAAAATGGGGAAA
The DNA here is from genome assembly GCA_964588495.1 of uncultured bacterium. Classification (GTDB taxonomy): domain Bacteria; phylum Chlamydiota; class Chlamydiia; order Chlamydiales; family JAAKFR01; genus CAVPKN01. Next base: position 25,023 of record CAZPPS010000003.1, read on the forward strand.
TGGTAGCCCCACAAATTAAAATGCAGAAAATCGACCACAAACCCGTAGAGGAAAAAATCGATCACATTTCCTATCGCTCCTGTGCAGATTAGAACAAGAGGGACATCGATCTTGCGATTTTGATTGAGGAAGAAAAGATAAATAAATATTCCCAAAATCACAAGAAATCGGACGCCGAGGAGCACCATCTGGAAGTTGGCAAACATCCCCCAGGCAGCTCCCTTATTGATCGCGGGAGTGATCCAAAAATCGACTCCTAAAACATTGTGAAAAACAGGAATACTTGTGCACAAAGTATTTGCGCACATCTCGAAAAACGGGAGGACGTGGTAGATATAGGCTTTTGAAAAAAAATCGAGGAAAAGAAGTAAAAAGGCGAGGGCAATCAAGCAAGCTATTCGGATATAGCTTTGCATAAATGACCTTCGCATAGTTTACCTTTGAATCTTAGATTTCGTTCAATAGCCCTTTTTCAAACTTTTCCTGGGCTTTTACAGTCATTGTAGCATAAGGAACAGCCTCCAGGCGAGCTAAAGGAATTTCTTCACCACTGACATCGCAAATACCATAAGTATTTTCATCAATTTTTTCCAAAGCTCTCTCAATTTGACGGAGCAATTGATATTCTTTGGTGGTCACTTCCAGGCTGATTGTCCGGTCAAAGTCATCTGTCCCCTGATCTGCCTGATGCTGTGAATATCCTGTGGCTTCATCGGGGCGTTTTACTTCCCGTGTGGTTCCTTCAAGAGTGTGGGTCAGTTGAACCCTCATTTTCGTCAAACGATCTTTAAATTCCTCAACCTTTGGTTTTGTCAGCGCCATGGCTCCTCTTTAAAATTATTTTGATTCTATTGTCTGAATTGCGTGCATTAGTTCGCCTATATCCTTAAACCGGCGATAAACGCAAGCAAAACGTATGTAGGCAATCGTATCCATGCCCTTTAGATATTTCATTACTATTTCGCCGATTTCTTGTGTAGTAATCTCTCGCACCTGACTCTGTAAAATTTCGCTAGCGATCCCAGAAGCCAGGGCTTTAACCTGTTCATGGGAAATCCGGGTGTGGCGGCAGGCAGCATCGAGGCCGGCAATCAGTTTCTGCTCTTGAAAGTCCTCATAGCGCCCATCACGCTTGAGAACTTGCATGGTCAATTCAACGGTTTCAAAAGTCGTAAATCTGCGAGTGCATTTTAGGCATTCCCGGCGTCTGCGGATCGCATTGGCTTCGGGAGCGTTGCGCGAATCGGTGACTTTTAACTCCTCATGGGCGCAAAAAGGACACTTCATGAATTTCCAAATAAAATGTGTTGGCTGGTCAGGGTACTTTTTGTAAGGAAAGAAATCCAGTAATTTTTTATCCTAAATAGCATGTACACAGGGATTATTCAAACAATTGGGGAAGTGGCGGCTCTTGAAAACAAAGGCTCTCACCTCAGCTACAGCGTGAAATTGCCAGATGATTGGCTTCAAAATTTGCAACTGGGAGCGAGCGTTTCCATAGATGGCGTGTGCCAAACGGTTGTGAAAATTGAGGGAAATCAGGTCTTTTTTGATGCGATTGGTGAGACTTTGAGCCGCACAACCCTTTGCAGCTTGAAATCGGGCTCTTTAGTCAACGTGGAAAGATCTGGCAAGATTGGAGATGAGGTTGGAGGACATTTGATGGCAGGACATGTGAGCTGCACAGCTTCCATTTTGACAATTGTGGACAATGCCTACACTTTTAAATGCCCTCAAGAGTATATGAAATACCTTTTTTCCAAAGGTTTTATTGCCATTAACGGCGCCAGCTTAACTCTCGTCGATGTGAATCGCAAAGAAAACACTTTTTCTGTCCATTTGATACCAGAAACTCTCGCTAGAACGACTCTAGGCCAAAAAAAAGTAGGGGCTTCTGTTAACCTTGAGTTTGATCCACTGATTCAAGCGGCAGTTGAGACAGTTTTGAACGTACTGGGGACATCAGGAGCTTGTCTCCCTCAGCATTAACTTTGTAACCTAATGCACTATAGATTTTGAGGGCCACGCGATCCTCTGGATGCACTTGGGAATAAAATAACCCAGACTCCTTCGACTGCATGAAAAGCACTAGCTTACTTGCTATCCCTTGGTCATGAGCGGAAACTTTAATTGCCAGGTTGTGGAAACAAAGAGCATTTTCTTTAACTTCTTGAAGACAGATAACCGCTACAATCTTTTGATCAAAATCGCGCAGAACATAAGGAGTGTTGCCTCGTCTAAAAAAGTCGCCGTCTTCCCATTCGTCAAATTCTGGAATTGTTTCGAGACAAAGTTGAGCCATATCCCCAATATCAGCCTCAAGAGCCGGTTCAAAACTCATTTTTTCAAAACTGTGTTGCTGACCTACAAAACGTGTGTCAATCTCCACAAGGCGCCCATTATCGATGAGCGGGACAAAAGCCCCATGAATGTTTGTGATAAAATCTGTTGCGCCTGGCTTGTCTGAAATCGCTCTCAGAATCGCGTAGAACTTCTCATGGACATGGACATCGTCAAAACCATCGGTCAAACAATTTTGTATTAATTGACGCTCCCATTTCTGTATGCCCCCGATTTTATTTAATTCAACAAACCGATTTTCAGCGACAAACGGCCCGGGCTTATACCGGACGATGAAAAGCATAGCAGCTGCCCCACACCCCAAAGCACCCCCGCTGAAAAACAGAATCATACACCCTCCAGCCCCCAAGGATTCTAGAGGAGCCAACCAGGTCCAGGTCTTAACAAGAGAAGTCATCCCAAAAGCCGCATAAGAGGCCCCCAAAATCCCCGCTACCAGGATGGTAACCGTTGTAAAGGTTAAAACCGTCCTAACCCAAGGCTTCATCACATAAACATAAGGAACATCTGAAATATGGGAAATTTGACTCATAACATATTAATTATAAACAATTTATATTAATACAATATTAAGAAAGTAAATAATTAATTTGGAGTGCAGTGACTTGGCCTAACGCATCTTTAGAGCACAAGGCCAGGCGTTGCCAACAAGCTAATCCCCCAAACTTTAGCGACGGAAAACCTAATTAAAAAAAGGCGTTAGACTAAGTCACCGCACTCCAAAGATGGATTTTTTGGAGTGCGGTGACTTAGTCTAACGCTTTCTATCGGATACGGTATATGATTTATTTGCTGCGGCGGCAAACTTTGTGGGCAGCAGCTTTCGCTGAGCAAGCAATATCCTTTGCTTTATCCACAAGCTCTGCAGTTTGCTCGCACATGTCATCGTAAAAATCGCACGTTTTATCCGAAATGTCATGATATTTGTTAACGAGGTCTTTGCGTGTTTTGTTGCCGCTTTTAGGTGCCAGTAGAAGAGCTGTGATGCCCCCTACAAGACCGCCGAAAATTGCGCCAGCTGCAAAACCTTTCTTTCCACTCGAGCGATGAGCCATATTTTATCTCCTTCTCTCTTTAATTTTTTGCCATAGCGCTAAGCCAATCAGCGCCCACTCAGCTACTTCCATAGCAGTCGTCGTCCCTGTTCTTTTTTGTAGTGACTCTGTTCTTATGTCAGCTTCGACATCTGCTAATTTTTTTTCTGCCTGCTTTTCCATCACATTCCCCGCTCTTGAAACGACCCGAAAAAGGGGGTCTAAAGAATGGAGTTTGTGTTCAACGTCATCGACCGTCTTTCTCATTGACACAAGGGCCAAAATGACAAAGACAACCAAGACAACAAAAGCTACGGCAATAAGACCAATACTAATTGCTACTAACCAATTTTCCCAGATCATAATAATAAATCTCTCTATAATTATGATTTAATTATTGATTATAACGATTAATTTGTAAATAAAGTTTATGCAACTTCTTCGAAAGCTTTTGACTCAACAACTTCGGTTTCCACAAAAGCAATTTCATGCCTTAAACGGAAAATGGCGGCCAAGTTGATCATCAAAAGAAGAGCCCCTGAGATGGACATTACCATAAGGGCTTGGCTTTGTGGAGTGAAAGAGAAAAAGATAAAGGCTGCTATTCCATAGCAGATATAGCCCCTTTTGCCCCAACGGGGGCTTAAGTAGTGGGCGCATTTCATACCCACTACAAAGTAGGCGATGATTGTGGTATAGCCTGTTGCGATAAAAAAGAGAGGGATAAACACTTCCATAAACGGGAAGTAATGGCTTAAGCCCACTTGGACAAGCTGCGAACCTAAAAGTGGCTCATCGGCTTTCCAAACACCTGATACTAAGACAATCAGAATACTAATTGTACAAATTGCATTGTCGATCAAAACACCCAAAATCGCAAGACGGGACTGTCTTTCGGGATGCATTGTGCGCGATTCACTCTGAATAATAGAATCATAGCCAATACCAATATCGGCAGAGTAGGCAGCGCGTGATATTCCGTGCTGGATCGCTAAAAAGACGCCTGCTCCTGCAAAGCCACCCACTGCCGCATGTCCTGTAAAGGCTGATTTAAACACGCTAGCCATAAGAGCCGGGAGGATTGGAGCTTCTTTTCCAATGACCCAAAGGCCAATGATAAGATAAATAATCAAAAAGACTGGCATGACCAGGCTTGAGATCTTCCCAATTCTTTCCACTCCCCCAAGCCCTGCATAAAGAACGGATGTTAAAAGCACTCCAATCACAATAGAGCGGGGAACATGCCAGTTCGAGGTGATGCTTTCCGTAAGAACTGAAAACTGATAGATCTCAACGCCATAAATACAGAGGAAAAAAGCAACGATCAGGGGAAGAAGGGGATTTTTAAAGGCCCGACTTAAGTAATACATAGGGCCGCCATCGTAGCCCCCCTCGCCATTGATGACGCGGAACTTGAAACCGATATAGATTTCGCAATATTTGACAATTGCCCCAATAATGCCTGCAATCCAGACCCAAACAAGGGCTCCGGGTCCGCCGATTTGAACGGCAGTCACAATCCCAACCACGTTCCCAATACCAATCATTCCTCCCGTTGAGGCAAAAAAGGCCTTGAGCGGGTGGATTCCACGGTCACCTTCGTGGCTATTCTTCAGAAAATAAAGAAAAGTTTTACAAATGCGAGGAAGCGCGCAGATTTGATAAAAGCCCGATTTTATCGAGAGAAACAAACCGAGCACCATAATGAGGATAAAGGCAAAGTACCCCCAAAAAATCTCATCAAGCTGAGACAACAATTGAAAGACGCTATTTATCATGGCTCAAACAGTTTACAAAATCCTCGAATTTTGTGCTACAAAGATTAACCCTTTTCCCTCCCCTGCCCTTGCCCGTTAAAAAACAACGCGAAGAACATAGTCTTAAAGATGCCAAGAGAAAAAACATGCAAATTCCCTTCTCTGTGTCCTCTGCGTTCTCTGTGGTTCAATAAATTTATACAACGTTGATAGCCAAAGCGTTGCGAGAAATAATAACCACAGAGGACGAAGAGAAGGAAAACAACATACCTCACTCTTTGCGTCTTTGAGTCTCTGCTATCTTTGCGTTTTATTTCTCCCCGACGTGCAGATAGAAGCAGAGAGGTTGATTTTCATTGAACACTATAGAGTTCGAGACATATTATACTCTCATTCTAACGGATTTATCTCATGCTTCCTGTCAATCAAACTAACACCCGTTTAAACACCGCTAGTCCCCTCCACAGCCAAGCCTCTCCTATAAATGAATGTGCCTTAAAACGATTGCCTCAAGGAGAAGCGGAGGATTCCCGTTTACAGAAAAAACCCAAGCTCAAACGGGAAACTTCGACTCCCATTCTTTCGCAAAAAATCCTTCCTCAATCTTTTTGGATAGAACTTCCAGAAGAAATTAACTTATATATCTTTAGCTTCTTGAGCTTGGATGATCATAAAACAGCCTTGATAGTTTCAAAAGGCCGGAGAGATTGTATACTCCTTGCCCTGATTCACTTATTTAATAGGAATCAAGTCAATGGCTTACTCAATTACGATCTTCTGCTTGAAGCGATGAAAACCCATGGGGCCCAGGCAAGAGCATTGAGTATCCGGCCTAGAATCTTCAACAACATCGACACCACACACGTCAACAAATTATTAGATTATTGTCTTAAATTAAATCAGTTGCAGGTCAATTCTAGCAGAGTCGACCACACCTTTTTGTATCGCCTGAAAAGCTTAGCCTCTTTGCAGAGCTTATCGATCACTTGGAACACTAAAATGTTGCTCGGGGGCTTAGATCAAATTGCTGCCCATACCGGCTTGACAAGGCTATCTATCTGGGCAGATAGCGATCGAATTAAAGACACCGCCATCCGAAGGCTCTCCAAACTTGTGAATTTGCAATTTTTTAGCCTCACTTGCACCCAGTTTACCGATGCGGGGCTTAAGTTTTTTGGTCTTTGGACTCAGCTGAAAACTCTTGAACTTAAACAGACCCAGATTACCGGACAGGGCTTTACAAGCCTTAAACACTTGACTCTAGAAAATCTTAAAGTCACCAATCATAGCTTACGTGATGACGAGCTGAGCCACATCCCCTCTAAAAGTTCTCTAAAAACTCTGGACTTGTTCGGAGGACTCACAATTTCAGCCCTAGGAATGACAGCTTTTGAACAATTTGTTTCCCTGACGGACCTTAATTTGGGAGGTAATGGCCTCACCGATCGGGACATTATATCCCTGCCATTATTAACAAATCTGACGATTCTGAATATCCAACGGAACAAAGAGATTACAGACAACGGGATTGCATCTTTGCCGCAGTTTGTCAATTTGACACATCTGGACATGAGCGAATGTCCTAAAATCAAAGGGACAGGATTCGAAAACTTTTCACAACTCGTAAATTTAAATACCCTGATCTTGGCCTTTTGCCAGAACCTTCATGGGAAAAACCTCATATATCTCAGCTTGAATCACGAGCTCCAAGTGATCAATTTGCATTACTGCATTTACATTACCAATGAAGATCTCAAAGCTTTTTCTCCCCTTCTGAATCTGCGAAAAGTAGATCTGAATAAGTGCTGCTCAATCAGCGATAATGGTCTTTCCCATTTCTCAACGTTAACAAATTTGATCGAACTGCGTTTATTTCAAGCCGCAAACGTGACTCAAGAAGCAATTTCAGAATACTTATGGCAAACAAGAATCAATTATTTTAACATCTATATCGGTGAGAAAAAATATGAGAGACCGGTCGTACCGATTTCAATTGACATGGAGGTAGAAAATGTTTAAACGTCTAATTCAGGTAGTTCCTTTTGCAGCCTGTTTGCAATTAATGGGAGATCCTGTAACTCCTCAAACGATTTTGGCCGACGGAGTCGACCATTTGGTTTCGGTGAATCCCTACACTTCAGAATCGGGCGAGGCGCGCAAAGGAACCGTTGCTGCCACTTTGAATAACATCGCGCGTCTCAACGAACTTCTCTTAAAAGAAAACAACCGCGAGACTGAAGACGAGATTCGATCCATTATTTCTTCGATAGACAAGCTGATCCCATCACTGAAAGTGATCGGCATGTTTGATCTCTTCGAACCTTCCCATTGGCTCGGCCACGGGGAACAAATCGGGCGCATTGTAGCTCTATCCCTTTACTTAAAGCACTATCCGGAAAAAGACACGGCGAATTTAGGACAAAAAATTGTCAATTTAGGTTCGGTTGTCAAATCGCAAAGCGTCAAAGATTTATTTCAGTCGATCCCAAGAACTAAATAAATTTTTCTTTGTAGCAATTCGACCTTGGATAGTGTATCATTTTATGCTTACCTGCTTAAAATGAGGATTTTCCATGATACGCCCACGCCCCAATAGTTTTAATACCGAAACCTTTCACGCATGGAAAAATTCTCAGCCTCCAAACGATTATTATCAGCCTGAAACACGCCTAGGAATTACAGTCTATAGCCCCTCGGAATTTAAAATTTATGTGTGCTTCTACAAGAAAAACCATGCGGTGCAGGACCAGACCATAGACTTTTTCGAGCAAGTGCCAGAAGAAGTTATTTTGCAGATATGTCTCGGATTAGGACCGCAGGATCACAGCAAATTGACTCTAGTTTCAAAAAAATGGCAGTTCATTGTGATGAATCAGGACCTCATTCCACAAGGTTTTACTTATAAATTTATGGAAGGTGTCATCCAGACCCATGCAACAAGTCTTAGTTGTTTAAGAATAACTGAAAAAAATAAGCCCGAGATAACAAAAAAGCAAATCGATGTTCTCAAACAGAAATGCAGCCATCTACAGCAAATGTACATCGGTTGTAAAAGCAAGGGTAATATTTTGGATTCTCTGTCTTCCATGACAAATCTAACGGGACTGGGATTTGCATGGACCGCAGATTTGCAGGGCAAAGATCTCAATACGGTTGCGAAATGCACAAAGTTAAGAAAATTGGAAATCAATGCTTTTGGAACATGCCAGAGAAGCGGTTCATTTAAAAATGAAGCCCTTTTTCAGCTCACAACGCTTAGAAATTTAGAAGTGTTTTGTCTCAAAAGCCGCTTTTTAACCGATCAGGGACTAAAGGTGTTTGCAAATTTTACAAACCTCAGAAGCTGTGAAGTAGAGTCAGATTCAATCCTAAGCACAGGATTTGCGAATTTTTCCGTATTAACTGATTTACAAAGTCTTCGAATTAAGGGTGCCTCAATTCCGGATGCAGGTTCCTTAGCCTCATCTAGCCTTAAAAATTTGACCTTATGCGGTAAAAATTCTATTTTGTCGGTGACGAATCTCCCACTCTGTATTGGATTGCAAAATCTGAATTTAAGCGGCTCTCTTAATCGTGATGCTAACTTATCTCCAATTTGGACTATGGCTACGTTGACAGCGTTGAATCTGAGTCGTAATCAATTTCAGGATGAACAAATTAATAATATGACAAGTCTTCTAAGTTTGAATTCGCTCGATTTCTCTTTTTGTAAACGCCTCAAAGGAACTTTTTTAGACAATTTTTCAAGGCTTGTCAATCTAAGTCAATTGAGCCTCAGTGGTTGCACACTAATCGATGGTTATTATCTTCAATTTATGACGACAAATCTTAGTTTGAAGGTTCTCGATCTTAGTTTAACGCAAAACAAAATAATGTCGCCGCACCTAAGGCATGTAGGGAAACTGACAAACTTAAAAGAATTGACTTTGAGCACGAGCGTCGATGATGAAAGCTTGGCGCACTTATCAAGACTTGTCAACTTAGAGTATTTGGAATACAGCGGAACAGCACTTACCCCGCAAGGGATAGCCAGCTTTAAAGAGAAAATAGGCAGTGATAAGGTGAAGTTTGTTGCGCAGAAGAAGTAGGGTTTTGCGGTCTATAGAGGCGCCGCTTTGCGACCTGGCGCCGCTTTGCGACCTATGGAGGGGCTTTGCGACCTATGGAGGCGCCGCCTCGGTGCCTGCTGGCACTCTCGGACAAAACCGCTGCGCTCGACTGCCGCCATGGCAGTCGTGCTCGGGTAATGTCCCTTCGAATCCACAGCAACCTCAAAAAGCCTCCAGTGGAGGGTTTTTGATGGGCGCTGTCCGAAGAGTTGCGCAGCAACCGAGGCGCAGGAGCCAATACTTTGGCTTGCTCCTCCTCCATAAACAACAAAACCAAGGCTTTGCCTTGGTTTTGTTGTTTATGGAGGAGGTGGGATTCGAACCCACGATACCGGATTAGGGTATACACACTTTCCAAGCGTGCTCCTTCGGCCGCTCGGACACTCCTCCGAAGGAAGTGGGTTACTTTACAGGAAAAATGCTTTGTTGAAAACAATGAAATGCGCGTTTATACTAATTATCTGAATGCGCAAACTTTTTATTTTCCTATTACTTCTTTTGGGCGGGACTCTGCAGGCAAAAACAGATGTTTTAGTCAGCATCACCTGCCAAAAATTCCTTGTGGAACAGATCGGACAAGAACATGTCTCCGTCGATGTCATTGTTCCCCCGGGCGCCAATTCTCACACCTATGAGCCGACACCGCGCCAAATGGTAGCTGCCCAAAAAGGAAAAATCTGGTTCCGATTAGGCGAAAGTTTTGAAGCAAGACTGCTTCCCCTTCTGAAAAACACTCTAATTATCGACCAAAGAGATGGGCTCGATCTCATCAAAGCGGGCTGCGGATGCTGTAACCGGGATTCTTATGATCCCCACATTTGGCTAAGTCCCCGCCTTTTGAAAAAACAGGCCGCCCAGATCGCAGAGACTTTGAGCGCCTATGATCCTGAACATGCTTTGATCTTTGCCTCTAATCTCAAGAATCTGGAAAACGCGCTGGATATTCTCGATCAAAAATGTGCCAACCTGCTCAGCAACTGTTCCCAAAAGTTCATTTTGCTCTCACACCCCGCTTTTGGTTATTTCTGCCGCGATTACGGGCTGTATCAACTCTCCATCGAGATGGAAGGGAGAGAACCGACTCCCAAAACACTCACAGACTTGATCCATAAAGCGCGCGCCCTTAACATCAAAACAGTTTTTCTCCAATTCCAGCACAACCCCAAAGGGGGAATGAGAGTGGCTCAAGAGATTCAAGCAAATACTGTCTATCTTGACCCTTATATTGAAAATGTCATTGAAAACCTTGAAGCGATTGCCCATTTGTTTGCTAAATCATGAATCCTGTTGAAGTTGAAAATTTGAACTTTTCTTACGACACTGTACAAGTGTTAGAAGACGTCGCTTTTACAATCGCTCAGGGAGAATTTATCGGTGTTTTTGGCCCAAATGGCGGGGGCAAATCGACCCTTTTATCTCTTCTGCTAGGATTTTTAAAGCCCACGCGTGGAAAAATCCAACTTTTTGGCGAAACACCCGCCTCTGCCCGTTCTAAAATTGGATGGGTCCCTCAAAATTTCCAGTTTGACCGGCATTTTCCCATTTCCGTTGAAGAAGTTGTTTTAGGGGGACGTCTTTCCCACCTCTCTTGGAACGGCAAATTTTCAAAAACCGATCACGAGATCGTCAAGGAAGTGCTCGCTCAGGTGAGCATGCTCCCCTTTTTAAAAGCTCCCTACGCAAGTCTTTCGGGAGGACAAGCCCAAAGAGTTCTGATTGCTCGGGCTCTGGCCGGTTTTCCCTCATTATTGCTCCTCGATGAGCCCACAGCAAGTGTCGATTATGCAGCACAGGCGGAGATCTATCGCCTCCTCACAACCTTAAAAGGTGAAAAAACAATCATCATGGTCACCCACGATCTTAAAACTGCCGTCGAACATGTGGACCGCGTCTTTTGTGTGCAAAAATCCTTAATTTCAATGCCTCCTGAAAAAGTGTGTGAACATTTTGCCATTGGCCTCTATCATACGCCACTAAAGAAAAGGGCTTTATGAATTTTATCGACGCGTTTTTGAGTTCACCTGTTTTGCAAATGGCCGTGATCGCAGCACTTGGCGCTTCTTTTGCAAGTGGAGTGATTGGCTCTTATGTAGTGGTCAAAAGAATCGTTTCAATTAGCGGCAGCATCGCCCACTCAGTTCTAAGCGGCCTGGGTGTCGCCCTGTGGCTGCAGCGTGGACATGGTTGGACATGGCTCCATCCCATCTATGGCGCGCTTGTTGCTGGAGTCATCTCCGCACTGATTATCGGTTGGGTCCATCTCTATTACCGTGAAAGAGAAGATGCGATCATCGCCATGATTTGGTCTGTCGGGATGGCAATTGGTGTTGTTTTTGTCTCCCAAGTCCCTGGATTTAACGTTGAATTGATGAACTTTCTTCTCGGCAATGTCTTGTGGGTGGGCCCTTGGGACTTAGCCCTCTTAGGGGCTTTGGATGTTTTTATTCTGGTGACTGTTCTCATCTATCACAAGCGCTTTTTAGCCCTTTGCTTCGACGAAAAGCAGGCACAGCTTCAGGGTCTGCCAGTGGGAAGACTCTATTTACTTCTTCTGGTCCTCATAGCCCTCTCAGTTGTCTTACTGATCCATATTGTGGGAATTATTTTAGTGTTGAGCATGCTTGCGCTGCCAGCTTCGATTGCCGGAAATTTTACTTACCGCTTATCTCGGATGATGATTATTGCTGTGGTTTTGAACGTCGCCTTTTCGATTGGCGGACTGGCAATTGCCTACCGGCTTGATTGGCCGGCAGGAGCGTCTATTACGTTATTTTCAGGCTTGGTTTATATACTGAGCTTGCGCTTTAAAAAGCCGACGATCGCATCGACCCCTTGACCTGTCAGAGCTGAGACTTCAAAAGTGTCGACTGTCGGATGCATTTCCCGAAAGTTTGCGACACACTCATTGGCTCCTTCTACGTCCACTTTATTGAGCAAAACGGCTGACGGTTTTTCCAAAAGTTCTGGATTGTAGAGAGCAATTTCCCGTCTTAAGACAGAGTAATCTTCTACAGGATCTCTTCCCTCAAAATTGGAAGCATCAAGGACAAAAAGAAGAAGGCGCGTCCTTTCGATGTGACGCAAAAATTCGAGGCCTAACCCTCTATTTTGGTGAGCACCTGCAATAATTCCGGGAATATCTGCAATCAAGATCCGTCCCCCTTCTCGCGTCATGACATACCCTAAGTTGGGGCGCAAAGTTGTAAAAGGATAAGGAGCGATTTTAACAGGGACGTTTGTGGCTTGAGTCAGAAGTGTCGATTTGCCCGCATTCGGAAAACCCACAAGACCGACGTCTGCGATCAGTTTGAGCTCAAGCTCCACCTCAATCGTTTGGCCAGGCTTTCCAGGTGTGCAGATATTGGGAGCCCGGTTAGTGGGCGTTTTAAAACGGGAATTTCCCTTCCCCCCTACTCCACCCAGACAGATTTCAATTTTTGTGTGGGGCTCTGTGACGTCGTAGAGAACTTCGCCTGTTTCAGCGTTTTTAACAAGTGTTCCACAAGGAATTTTCAACAGCAGATTCTGGCCGTTTTTGCCCTTACGGTTGTTGGTAGCCCCTTGTTGCCCGTTTTGAGCACGGAGCTGGCGCCTGTTGCGATAGGCTTCCAGAGAATAAACCTGAGGATCTGATTCGAGAATGATCGAACCCCCGTTACCTCCGTCGCCCCCCCAAGGCCCACCTTTAGGGATAAACTTTTCGCGCCTCCAGGAAATGACTCCATTTCCCCCTTTTCCGGCGCATAATTCTAATGTGACTCTATCTGTGAACATAAATAATACTCAATTCTGTGGGTGACAGCGTCTCTGTGCACGCCCGTGACCGAACCTAGTTCTGTGCCCGAGAGAAGGGGCAACGCAGCGACGGCAAAGGTGCAAAGACGCAAAGAGAGTTTTTTTTCTTTTCTCTGTGTTCTCTGTGTTCTCTGTGGTTTAAAAGTGCCCCACAGACTGATTGATGCAAAGTTTCGGGGTATTTTAAAAACCACAGAGAACACAGAGAAGACATTTTTTTCTTTGCGAGTTGGCGTCTTTGCCTTCTCTGCGTTACATGGCGTCGGAACACGAAAACTCGGGTCGGTCAGGGACACGGACACGGTCTCGGTCACGCACGGGAAAAATTTGTCCCGTATTTTGCGTTATGCCGTTGCCGGCTGAACAGAAACAAATGTTTTGTTCGATTTGCGGAAAGTGACAATGCCGTCGATTAAAGAAAAGAGTGTGTCGTCGTTTCCTCTTTTGACATTCTTTGCCGGATGCCATTTAGTTCCTCTTTGACGAACCAAAATACTTCCTGCAGTCACAAATTGTCCTGCCCCAGCTTTCACTCCAAGGCGTTTACTGTGGGAATCTCTTCCGTTACGTGTGGATCCCTGACCTTTCTTATGTGCCATTTCTATACCTCGGTGATTTTAATACGTGTGTAATTCTGGCGGTGGCCAACTTTGCGACGCGTGCTTCTTTTGCGCAGCTTATATTTATAAGCTATCACTTTAGGACCGCGCACGTGGCTGATCACTTCGCCGTGGACAATAGCGCCGGCAACAGTAGGAGCGCCCACTTTTGCCCCTTTATCACCAAAGACAAAAAGGACATCTTCAAATTTGATTTTGCTACCCTTTTCACTCTCGAGAAGTTCCACATCGATCACATCCCCTTCGGAGACCTGATATTGCTTGCTTCCCGTTTTAATAATTGCGTATTTAGTCATTTTCTTTCCAAAAACAGATATATTACTTAGGGGGGTAACTATAGCCGAAAAGCGACTCTACCGTCAATCAAAACTTACTCCCACGAATAAAACAACTCTGGTATAATGAGTGTATGAAAAAAATTGTAGTCAAATTTGGCTCCAGCTCCCTCACAAACGGAGGCAAACAGCTCTGCCGTCCTCAAATGGTCGAGTTTGTTAGACAGCTCTGCCATTTACATGCTTTGGGCCATGAGATTGTGGTGGTCTCCTCGGGCGCAATCGCAGCAGGCCGTGCTTCGGTGCGCACAGAAGCCCAAACGAGCTGCTTGCCCACCAAACAGATGATGGCTTCTATCGGCCAGGTCCGCTTGATGCACACATGGAGCGAGCTTTTCGCCATCTACGGCGTCATGATTGGTCAAATTTTACTCACCCGCGATGATGTTTCCGATCCAAAGCGGGCAGAAAATGCTCAAAATACGTTTCACAATCTTTTAAGCCACCGCGTTGTCCCGATCGTGAACGAAAACGACACCATTGCCACCGAAGAGATCCGTTTTGGGGATAACGACACCCTCTCAGCCCTTGTTGCCCGTATGGTGGATGCAGATCTTTTGATCATATTGACCGATCAGGAAGGGCTCTACACAGCAGATCCAAGGCACAACGCTGATGCTCAACTGATCGATGTCATCCATCACATCGATGATTCGATCAAAACCTACGCAGGCGATAGCTCAAACCCTCACGGAATTGGCACAGGTGGCATGGCAACCAAAGTCGAAGCTGCCCGCATTGCCACAACGGCTGGGACTGTTGTCACAATTGCAAAAGCCAATGAACCGAATGTTTTGATTGACCTTCTTGCTGGCAAAAAAATCGGTACAAAATTTCAGATCCAATGCGCATAGCCAAAACACTACTCACACTAGCTGAACAGGCCAAAGAGGCCGCTAAAACCCTCCGACTGCTCACAACTGAGGAAAAAAATCGGGCTTTAATGGCGATTGGAACCGAGCTCAAAACTTCCGAAGATAAAATTTTAAAAGCGAACCTTGGTGATCTAGAAGCTGCTGATCACCTCTCAGAGGCGATGAAAGATCGCCTCAGTCTGCAAGGGAGTCGTTTAGATGCCATCATCCAGGATCTTCGCAACGTTGTTAAACTCGACGATCCTGTAGGCGAAGTCATCGAAGATTCTGTCCTCGAAAATGGGCTCAAACTGCAAAAAAAACGGGTTCCCATTGGTGTTCTGGGGGTGATTTATGAAGCACGGCCCAATGTAACCGTCGATATTGCCTCCCTTGCGCTCAAAACAGGGAATTGCGCCATTCTACGAGGCGGAAAAGAGACTTTAAAAACCAACCGCGCTTTGATAGAGGCTATCCAGACAGGGCTTAAAAAGGCAGGGCTTCCTAAAGGGGCGATCCAGCTCATCAAAAGCCCCCTGAGATCGCAGGTGAAGCAACTTGTCAAACTCGATCGTTACATCGACATGATCATTCCCCGTGGAGGGGCATCTCTGCACCGTTTTTGCCTCGAAGAGAGCACCATTCCTGTGATTACAGGAGGCATTGGGATCTGCCACCTTTTTGTCGATGAAACGGCTGAGCTTGAAAAAGCTGTCGAGGTGATCTTCAACGCCAAAACGCAGCGTCCGAGTGTTTGCAATGCTTTAGATACGCTTCTTGTGCATAAAAATGTCGCAGCCAAATTTTTGCCAAAAATTGCTAAACGCCTTGAAAATGTCCTCCTGAAGCTCGATGAACGTGCTTTTGAAATTCTCCGTTCCCAAAAAGGGCGCTTTGAGCCTGCTGGAGAAGAAGATTGGGAAAAAGAATGGCTCAGCCTAGTTTTAGGGATCAAAATTGTGAACTCCACAGAGGAAGCGATTGCGCACATTCAAAAATACAGCACACAGCACAGCGACGGGATTTTAACAGAATCGGCAACCGAAGCTCACAAATTTGTAGAAGCCGTTGATTCGGCAGCAGTCTACGTCAATGCCTCGACTCGCTTTACAGATGGCGGTCAGTTTGGACTGGGCGCAGAAGTAGCTGTGAGCACACAAAAGCTCCATGCCCGCGGTCCTATGGGATTAAAAGAGCTGACCACTTATAAATGGATCGCAACCGGAAATTACCACGTGAGATCATAAAAAATGAAAGTAAGAATTATTGGATGTGGAGCGATGGGAACTGCCATTGCCCAAACGCTTACAGAAGCTGGAAAAGCGATCTCTCTTTACGATAAACACGAGGAAAGAGCGTTAGCACTCGCACGCGACATCGGAGCCGCCAAAGCAAGCTTTCCCCTCGAAGATCTCGCTTCTGGTGATGTGATCCTTCTCGCTGTCAAACCGCAAGATTTCGACACTGTCGCCGAAGAGCTCAAGGATTTTTCAGATGGGCTCGTGGCAAGCATTTTGACCGGAATCAGCGTCGAGCGCCTCAAAAATACGTTTCCCAACTGCATTGTGTTGAGGATGATGCCCAACCTCGCTGTCCGCTACGGCGATGGCGTTATCGCTCTTGCCGAAGATCCTGCGCTCCTTCCCTACAAAGAGCGGGTTGAAGAATTATTTACTCCCCTTGGGATGCTCCGCTGGATTTCTGAAAAAAATTTTGATGCCGTCACCTCTTTGACAGGCTCTGGACCCGCCTTTGTCTTCGCAATGATCGAGGCTATGGTTGATGCGGCCATAGCCATGGGCTTTTCTGCCGAAATGGGTTACGACCTTGTCAAACAGATGGTCGGGGGAGCTATGACCATGCTCTACGAATCCCCCGAGCTCCCCTCCGAACTCCGCTGGAAAGTGTGCTCCCCTGGAGGCACCACCATCGCCGGCATCCGTGCTCTCGAACAAAAGGGACTGAGAAGCGCCCTCATTGAAGGCTTTATCGCTGCCAAGACGCGCGCCCAAGAACTTGGAAATTCTTAACGATTTCTTAACTTATTTTCTATAAGTTATTTGTTCATCGATGATTTTGCCAGTGCTTATGCTCTTTTAAACAAGCCGATTTTTAACAGCACAAAACTTGCTATCATAGAAACAATTGCAAATAAGTTTAGTCCTGATCAAGAAAATGCCCTCTCTTTTTTTAACGAACTTCTAGAAAAAATAGAGCGAATAAAAGAAAACACCGAAGACTCCTCCAACAAGAAGATTCCGAACAAGTAGATTGTGGCGCCGCTATTCACTCCATCGCTCTCAAAATCGCTGTTTTCGATCCTGCACAAGCTCTCAAGATTCTAAATAACGATTTGCACCCATACACTTTGCTCTCCTATTGCCTGGTGATTCATAATTTCCAAATGGCTGAAGAAATTTGTAGTCGATTGCTCGGCGCATTTCAAAAACTGCGCACACAAATCATGATTGCAGAAAAATATGTAGCTACAGCTCAGCTTGATAAAGCCAACGCTTTATTACAACCTATTGAGATAGAAAAATTGTTCCTTGAAATATCAAACCAGTTTAATGATTTTCATGCCATTCACGATCTATTCGACCTCGCAGACGTCTTTGCATCCTGTAATCCCAATAGGAGCAAAGAAATCATCCAATTCCTTCTGAGTTATCTCGATCAAAATGAGAAAGAGCGCCAAAATCAGCATCTATGCGATTTGTTTGATCTCTACGCAACGATTGACCCGTGGGAGTGTTATGAAACACTTACAAAAATCACGTGGATGGATGCTGCACAAAAAGCCGACTGCTTGTTCTCTGCAGCTGGGCAAATAATTTAATGGCTCCTTAACGCATTTTCCATATACTGTTTGCCCATGAGTTTGATTCAGAATCACAAGCATGCGAGCGAGCACACATTACCCGAACACATTCCCACACGCAATTCCCATTGTGAGGCAATCACCGCGCTTGTTATCGGGATTATCACAATAGCTGCGGGAGCTGCACTCCTCATATCTGCTGCCTACAACATGCTGCCAGCTGGAATTAATGCGCTTGGAGCCAACATTTCCGGCGGCCTCTTTATCGGAGCGGGAGCGCTCTGCTTTTCTCTGATGTGCTGCTTCCTAAAAAAAGAGCAGCCAATGGAAGAAGAGCTAACAGTGATCGATCCTCTAGAGTCCTCTTCTGAAGAAACCCAAACAGAAACAGAAACGGAAGAAGACTACGATGAAGAGTCTTGTTCAGGAATCGAAGAGATGTGTAAGTTCTCCTATACCGAAGAGATTCCAAGTTTTGTTATCCCAGAGGGAAGTGTCGCTCACTTTTTTCCCACAGATATGATTGTTAGCGTGGCCAATTTAACTGCCAGCAATAAAGATTTGCTAGCGCTCTCTTTAACCTGCAAACACTACTTCGAAACTATCAAAGTTCAATGTCAGGAAAAATTTAGGCATTCCCTTGCAAAAATCCGTTTCGAAATGACAGCCCTCCATTTTTGGCATTCCAGTTTGGGATCAGGGAGTGGAGATTTTTGCCTGCAGGAAGCCATCAAGCGGTGCCCTATCAGGCATTATCCGATTTTTTGGAACACCATTGAACAAACGCTTGCCCTCATAAAAGAAAAAAACAAACCAAGCAGCGTTCTTGAGACTCTCGCTTTTATGCTAGATAGTTTTCTGTTAACCGATTCTAAAAAAGCTGAACAGGTTGCCCTTGAAATCATCGAGATTGCCAATCATCTACACGACCAAGAAAAAATTTCAGAATCTGATAGAAATAGCATTTTGTATCATTGTTTGGGGGCTCTTTGCCACGATCTTTCTCACGCTTCTGTTATTGCAAGGCAAACAACCACCACTATTCAGGGATTACAGATCCAAACGCTTGTACACTCTTACCTTTACACAAAGAACGTCCAAGCCCTTGCGGGGATAAAAGAACTGCATGGGAGCCGCAAAATCCTATGCCTAACTGAACTACTCCAAAAAATCCAACTTCAAGGCAAAGAAGCAACCCAATCCTTGATTCCTCTGATTTTGGAAGATTGCCTCTCTTTGTTAAAAAAAGACGATCACGAAGATGTTTTCGTAGAGCTTGCAAAAAGCTATAGCTGGATTGGTGATTTTGAAGGAGCTCTCTTGTTGTTAGAAAACGAGATGTCTACCATGTTAAAAGGACTCATGATTCAAACAATCGCATCGAATATCGACAAAGATACAGAAAATGCCTTGGGTCTCTTGACCACACTCTTTGAACAAGCAAATCACCTGAAAGCTAATGAAACCCAAGGCACATGTGACCATTCCATACTTCAAAGCACTCTTCATACAATTGCCTCCCAATTCTCATTTTTTGAGCCTTTAAAAACTCTTCAGATTCTCAATGACAATAATAACTTATATTATCCTTATTCCATGGTCCACTATTACCTGAGAATCAATAACATTCAAATGGCTGAATCTTATGCTAAAGATGTCCCTAGCGGTTTTTATTTCACAACGCAGATCTTAATTGCAAAACAGTATGCATTAAATGGCCAACGTGAGAAAGCGATAGACTTGTTGGAACTTGCTCTCCAAGTAATTTCAACCCCCCTATTTGATGAACACAGCCTTGAATATAAAATTGCTCAGAGAATAGACATCGCTCAGTGCATGGCCTCTTTTTGTCAAAGTAGAGCTAAGGAAATCATAAAGTTGGCATTTACTACCCTCGACCAAGCGGAAATTGCTCGAAAGAATCACGATCTGGTTTTCAAATTATTCAAAGTTTACGTCACATTGGATCCTTTGGAGTGCTACGAAACCCTCAAGAACATCATGTGGATGGATGATGGCCTCAAAGCCTACTGCTTGCTCTCAACGGCTCAAGAAATCGGCTAGGCCTTCCCCCCAAAATGACAATTGCAGTTTCGGGGGAAAGCTATCAGTTTGCCAAATCCTGACAATCTTAACCATTTCTTAATATTATTTTTATATAATGACTGTCTATATGAAACGCCTTATGTGGAGATGCTAAACAAACGGAGCACTGTTTGCCAAAATACAGTGCGCCAGCAACAAGATGGGTGGTCGTGCACATGGCATGCGTGCGAAAACATCAAGCTGCTCTCCCAAATGGAGAATGTCTACCAGTTTGTCAGCGATAAAAAATTGCCTACTTACACCTCTTCCCAAATGCAAGAGATCTACGATAAAAAGTATCGAAAATGAAACTAGACCGTTCCTTTTATAGCCGTTCAACGCTGGTTGTAGCTCGTGATATGCTGGGCAAATATCTAGTCTTTGGGGAAAAGTCAGGGAGGATTGTGGAAACGGAAGCCTATCTCGGGGCTGAGGATTTGGCGTCGCATGCCCGATTTGGTTCACGCAAACGGAACTACCTGATGTTTGGAGAGGCGGGGTTTGTCTATGTCTACTTCACTTATGGGATGCACTATATGCTCAACATGACGACGGAGGCGCCAGGAACTGCTGGGGCTGTGTTGATTCGGGCAATTGAAGGGGTGGCAGATGGCCCTGCGAAATTGACGAAAGCTTTTGGGATTACGCTTGAGCAGAATGGGCTGGATTTGACCGGAGACACGATTTGGCTCGAAGAGCGGGAGAAGGCGGATTTTGTGATTAAAACAACGCCCCGCGTGGGGATTGACTACGCAGGCGATTATAAGGACAAGCCCTGGAGATTTTTAATTGGTTAGATCTGTAAGGCTTCCAATCTGGCTTTCAAACGTTAAAAATGGTATCATTAAGCACTAATTATTAAGGTTATTGCTGTGGCTTTGCAAAATTGTTGCTTTTCTAATTCAAATTTAGTTTTTAATCGTCAACACGATGATATAAATGCCACAACGATTCAAAAACATTGTAGAGGTTTTTTAGGAAGAAGACATCTTAAAGAGATCAAGCAGAAGGAATCTAACGCTGCCACTCTGCTTCAAAGTTATATCCGCCAGCACGCAGCACAAAAATCTTATGAGGAGGAACCTGATTATTCTCTTTTTGAAGCAGCAAAGAGCTATACGGAAGATCCTGAAAAATTAAAAGAGGTGCCCAATCCTAGCTATGGAGTTAATCGCTTAAAAATTTTTATGCCGAACGACTTAGAAGTAGTTATTCGGGCATGTGAAAACTCAAATGACTTCAGTCGTTTCACAAAGACGCAACAAGCCTACGCCATTTGCTTTCAGCATAAATTTCGTTGTATTGAAGTACCAAAAGTCCGTATGCAACGCAGTTTTAGTGTTGAAACAAGGCTTCCGAATGCAAACAGTTCCGCAATGAAGGGAATGGCATTTTATTATCAAAATCAGGAACACTATACAGAAGCCGTCAAAGAGTTTACCTCTTTATTATGTTATGGATCGTTTTGGGACGATATTATTGGTGGCGATAAAAACATCATCAATTATCTTGGAATCGCTCAGGTCCCCCGATTTGACAATTTACTGTTGTACTCTGCAGAACAAGAGAACGAAACATTATTTAAAATTGGACTTGTTGACTTACAAACATTTGTGCTCAATTCCCGACCAGATGGTTATATTGTTTATCAAGCCATGTCAACAAGCTGTCAACTTTTTCCCTATCACTTTGATGCTATCCTAGAACAGGGCAAAAAAGAGGTCCAAAAAGTGGGCCAAAAAGAAGACAAAGTTTTTTACAATCTTTCTGAAGAGCATATTAGCCAATTGTGTGAAGAAGCATCAAAAAGCCTGGAAATCTATAAAATTGTTTGCGAAAACAACTTCTCTTTTTATCGAAGGCACAACATTACTTTGCAAAATCAAATGGCAATCACACTGTCTAATGAACGGAAAGATGAATTAAAAAATCACATGGGTTCCTTTGTCAGAAATATGCATACGCATGGTCTCAAAGGTTACTTTGGGATTCGAGATTGCCTAAAAGGAGATCCTGATGTGAGTGCCCATCGTTTTCAAGAAGAGCTCTGTCCAAAAATGATTGCTTTAGTCGAGGAAAGATTGAAAAGGATGTACTCATTTTCCTCAAAATCTAAACCTACAAGTTATGGTGAACTGATTGAAAAAAGAATGAATCGTAGAGCAGTGACTACCAGCCTGTCTGAAAATTTTCAATCAGACGAAGAAGAATCTGACGGCTCCACATTGCTTAGAGAAATATTCAAAAGTGAATTCCCTCCTACTTTGGAAATTTTTGAAGAAATTTTGAATCAATTAGTCAAAGGCGGGGAGCTTTCCTATTATAAAGCGCATGTCTATAGTAGCGATGACCTCATTTTCTTTTAATTTGGAAAGAATTTATGACTAATCAACTTAAAACTCAAAAGCACCAATTTTGGGTTATTTTAGTTATTATCTTTATTGGTTTCATCGGCATTTCGATGCCTTATTTAATCTTCCCCCCCTTATTTCTAAATTTAGACTATTCTTTCCTCCCCTCTTCTTGGGGAGATTCCAGCCGCGCCCTTTTTTTAGGAATTACCTTAGCAGCCTACCCTTTAGGGCAGTTTATTGGATCACCGATTCTAGGCGCTTTATCGGATGACTATGGACGCAAACATTTGTTATCAGGAAGTTTAGTCCTTGCGTCCCTCGCCAATTTGCTCACAGGAATTGCGATCGCACAGCAACATCTCAGCTTGCTGATTATCAGTCGGTTCATTGCAGGATTGATGGAGGGTAATGTCGCGATTGCACGCGCCCTCTGTGCCGACCTGAAAATGCTTTCTAAGCACAAAACATTTGGCAAAATAAACGCAGCCACCTCGATTGCTTATTTATTCGGCCCCCTTTTAGGTGGCTTGTTGACCGATAAACAGTTGCATGGAGCCTTAACGATTTCGACTCCCTTCTACTTCATCTGTATCCTTTTTCTTCTACTTTCTGCCCTTTCTGCATTGATGCTTAAAAACTCTGTGGCAACAAATGCCGTCATCAAGCGCACCTTGTGGGCCCGTCTGAATTTTATCGCGCGAGCCTCGGCATTATTTTCCAATAAAAGCTTGAAAACTCTCATGATCTCCTCCACATGCTTTACTCTGGCAGTTGATATTTTTTATGAGTTTGGCCCTGTTTACTTAACAGCCCAATGGGGCTTAAGCCCCACTCAACTGATGCTTTACAACGCTGTTCTTTGTATTGGCCTCGCCGTAGGAAATGGATGGTTGCCAACTGTGATTACTGCGCGCTTGCCTCCCCTACCCTTAATCTTAGGCTCTATTGGAAGCTTTGCTGTTCTTTTATTGGGCATGCTCTATTTGCATTCCACTTTCTTGATAATCATAGGATTTGTTCTCATCGGTTTAGCCATCGGACTCGCAGTAACCCTTCTAACAGTCAAAATATCCGATTCTGTCTCAGACACAATTCAAGGTGAAGTGATGGGAACCCAACTCTCCCTACGTGTTCTAGGAGATGGACTCATCTGCCTGCTAGGCGGTGTTTTGTTAATTTTCTCACCAAAGATCATTCTGATCGTAGCAGCCCTAACTGCCCTAAGCACAATGTTCTATTTTAAAAGCAAACATTACATCCAAATCCGTCAGTAAATCACAAGCTGTCGGAAAAGTTTTGAAATGCAGCTTTTACACCCTCGGGGTTATCAATCCAGTTGAAATGGCCGGCCTCTTTGATTTCAACGAGTTCGATATTTGGACGTGCAAAACGTGGGTCGTTTTGAAAGATTTCAAATGGAGTCATATAATCAAATTCGTTACCAATGATTAACGCAGGGACTTTTTCTGGAATCCATGTCGCTGTATAACCACACGCTTCGACCTTATGCAACCACCAAAATGTGGGTTTAAAAGCAAAAGGAATTGAAAGAATGAATTCCCGTCCTTTTGCTAAAGACTCTTCTTTATAAAACCAGTAGTAAGTGCAAATATCTAATAGCTTTTTACAAGTCTCATCAGACGGGTTTTGAATGAAGGCTTGCAGTTGCAGATCCAAGTCGGGCAAATTGTATTTTTTGGCACATGCAGCCGCTTCTTCTAACCAGATCCTGGGCGTTGAACTCAGAATAACCACACCTTTTAGATAATTTTCCAGCTCTGGCGTCAATAATGTAAGGATCCCACCAAATGAAATTCCTACAATAATTGGGTTTTCAAAACGTTTTACCATAGGGATCACGCATTCAAACCACTTGTTGTAATCATAATCCTCTGGAATTCCGTTGATATTATCCCCATTTCCAGGAAAATCGATGAGCCACGTATTGCCGGGAAGATCTAGGAGCTTCTCCAGACTCAATAACGATGAGGAATCACAACCCGGCCCTCCAGGAATGAATAACCAGTTCCAATTCTTATTCTTGACCGGATTGCGACTGACTAACCGGTAGCGAACACCATTTTGATCAAAGTCCTGACTCAACTCCATAAGCTCACTACCGTTTAAAATGTTTGTATGAAGATAGAACAGACAAAGAACAAGACTCAATCTAAAAAGTGTTTTCATGAAAGGAATTTCCTGCGGTTTTTTTTTGCTCGACGATGAACATCGTCAAACTTATAATCAATACTTGCAAGAGGATTGAAGTAGATGAGAGCGATTTTGATTCATGGCAACGGTAACAGCAAACCAACCGATAATTGGTTCCCTTACCTTAAAAGAGAGCTTGAAAAGCTTGGTGTAGAAGTCGATGCCCCTCAGTTTCCGGATGCAGAACTTGCCCGAAGTTCTTATTGGCTGCCATTTCTGGAAAAGGATTTGAAAGCCGATGAGAATACCATCATCGTGGGCCATTCTTCAGGTGCCATCGCTGCTATGCGGCATGCAGAAACACATCGTATTTTAGGATCGGCACTCATCGGAACTTATTACACAGATCTGGGGATGGAATCGGAAAAACTGAGCGGTTATTTCGACTCGCCTTGGAATTGGGCAAACATTAAAAAAAACCAAAAATGGATCATTCAATTTGCTGGCGCCAATGATCCCTGGATTCCCATCCACGAAGCCCATGTTGTTCGAGATAATTTGCACACCGATTATTATGAGTCGCCCGATCAAGGTCACTTTGGCGGAGACTATTACAAAGAGACTTTTCCTGAGCTCCTAGAGGTCCTCAAAAAGAAAATTGGGGAATGACAAACCTTTAATCGCAAGATTTTTGAAATTGGGCGTCTCACTTGAATTTCTCCCTATGATTGTCTATCCTATAGCTTCATTTTATGAGAGTTTTTGTATGTCCCAAAAGAAAATTTGCCTAGCTAGTGATAATTGCGCACCTGCGCACCCTCTCATCGTCAAAGCTGTCGCTGAAGCAAATGAGGGGCATGCTCCCTCCTACGGTTCAGATGCTTGGACTGAGGAAGCGGGGAATTTGATTCAATTGGCATTCAAAAGCAAATGCAAGGTGCTTGTTGTTCCTACTGGCACAGGGGCAAACGTTTTTGCCCTTAGACTTTGCTGCAAGGCTTATGAATCGATCATTTGTACAGATATTGCACATATTCACTATCAAGAATCTGGAGCTGCTGAAGCTTCCGTTGGATGCAAACTTTTGACCGTTCCACACAAAGCGGGGAAAGTTACCCCAGAAGCCTTGGTTAAAAAACTCAAAAAAGAAAGAGCTTTTGGGAAGCATTCTACCTCCCCCCGTGTTTTATCGATTACTCAACCCACAGAAATTGGCACTGTCTACACACTTGAGGAATTAAGAGAGCTTGCGCACTTATGCAAAGAGGAAAAGCTTCTGCTACATGTCGATGGAAGTCGTCTATATAATGCCGCCGTCAGCTTAAACACATCCTTAGACGCCATTGCCGAATCTGGTCATGTGGACATTATGTCGCTCGGCGGCACTAAAAATGGTCTGATAGGAGCCGAGGCTCTTGTGATTTTTAATCCGCTCTTGCAGGAAGGCAGTGATCACTTGCAAAAGCAGATGCTGCAATTACTTTCAAAAATGCGCTATGTGTCTGCGCAATATATTCCCTTTTTTAAGAATGATTTATGGCACACACTTGCAACTCAATCCAATCAAAAAGCGCAAGAGATTGCCTCGATTATCAAATCTACCTCTGGTCTTTCCCTCAGTTATCCTGTCGAAACCAATCAGATTTTCTTCACTGCCCCTGCTTCATGGATTTCCCAGATTCAAGAGAAAATTTTTTGCCACCTTTGGGATGCTGAAAAAAATGAAGTGCGTTTTATCACTTCGTGGAACACTTCAGAACAAGATGTTAAAGAGATTCTATCTGTTTTTTCTGAAATTTCCAAACATGCAAAGTAAATTCAAAGTAACAGGACATCAGGACATTATGACAACTCCCCTCTATCTCGAAAATGCCTACCTTAAAGAAATGGAAGCCACAATTCTTGAGGTTTCTAAAGAGAACGACGGGCAACAAAGATGGTTACTCGTGTTAGATCAAACCATTTTTTATCCCAGAGGTGGCGGTCAAGCAACCGACCAGGGATTTCTTTTTACAGACACTTGGAAAGGAAAAGTCAGTCAGGTTTTGTTAAAAGATGGGAAGATTTTGCATTATCTTGAAGGGGATTTACCTCCACCTGTTGGAACGGCAGTTGTAGGAACTTTAGATTGGGATAGACGCTATCTCAATATGCGTCTTCACTCAGCAGGACACATCGTGGATTTTGCTCTGCATTTACTGGGCCATTCTCCCTCTCCACTGATGCCTTATAAAGGGGAACATGAGAAAAAACCGGTCATTTACTATCAAGGGACAATCGAACAAGACTTTCAAGAAGCACTTGAAAAAAAAGCGAATGAGCTCGTTTCTCAAGATTTAGCCTTCACATTTCGTCTGGTTGATTATCAAGAACTTGAACGTGAAACCCTTTATCTCCAACCCGGTTTGCCCACAAACAAGCCCTTAAGACTTTTAACACTGAAAGGAGTTGGTAGTGTTGCCGATTGCGGCACTCAAGTTAAGAGTACAGCTGAGGTGGGACCCATTTCCATTTTGCCCATCGAGAAAAAAGAAGGCGTCACGTTGGTCCGGTATCGTATCTCCTGAGTTTTGCTAACGCTAGGCGTGGGCCAGTTGACAGTTAAGCTTTTTTGGAGTGCGGTGACTTGGTCTAACGCTTTTGTTTGAGCACTAGTCTTTTTGCCTATTGAAAAGCGATGACAAGTCACCGCACTCCATAAAAAAGTTTGGGGGAGAAGGTTTTGCGAGTGGCCAGGACTGGAATCCTCTCACGTCGGCGCGCGCCTGATGGCGCGCTTTGTCGTGAAAGCCGGCCGCACGCCTGCTCGCGCATGGCGTTTGGCTTCGATTCCACAACGTACCTCAAAAAGCCTCCGGTGGAGGCTTTTTGATGGGTTGTCCGAGAGAGGCAGCAGCCTCCGAGGCGCGGAAGGCCAATACTTTTGCTTTCTTCCTGGCCAAAAACACAAAAGGCCTAGGGGGAACCCCTAGGCCTTTTGTGTTTTTGGCCAGGACTGGAATCGAACCAGCGACACAAGGATTTTCAGTCCTCTGCTCTACCGACTGAGCTACCTAGCCAAAGAGGGATTAAGATAGAGGATTAGCGGCATTTAGCGCAATGAAAAGTCTTTTTTATTTAAGAATATGAGGAGGGCGCCGAAAAGACTTAAGAGGCCGAAAATGAAGAGGGAAAGTTTCACAAAGATGGCTGCTAGAAGGCCAACGATCAGACCAGAGATCCCTTCTGCGAAAAACTGAAGCGACTGGTTGATTCCCATTACACTTCCCTGTTCAAATTTTTTAGCTGTAGCAGAGAGGAGAGAGATAGTTGCTGGTAAGCAGACAGCACACCCCAAACCTACTATGAACAAACTCACCCAAAGGGCTCCGATATGATTGGGGATGAGCAAAATTTCAATAAAAATTCCTACCCAAAGGGCTGAAAAAAACGCAATTTTGATACTTGAAAACCTTTTTGCCAGAAAATCTGTGAGCCATAGGTTCACAATTAAAAAAGGGATTGAAGACCAAGCAATAAAAAAACAAAGCGTCCAGACCCCCACATCAAAATGGGTCACAATATAGATAGGAAAGCTTTGAAAAAAGCCAAAAATTGCAAAATAGAGTACCGCATTCACTGAAAAAATATGACGCACATGTTTGAGCAAAAAAAGATTTTTGAAGTTAGTAAACGCCTCAAAGTAAGAGATTTCTCTTCGATTTTGCACAGCTAAAGACTCCTGAAATTGGGATTGGAGCCAAAAAAGAAGGGCACACAAAAGGGCCGAGACCACAAAAAAAGAGGAGGCATAGCTATATTTATCAGGAGAGCCATCGGCAAGCATCCCCCCGAGTAAAGGCCCCACAATATACGAGAGGGCTATACTTAAAAACATATAGCCAAAATAACGGCTTCTCTCATGTATCTCTGTCAGATCGGCAATGACACTTTGGGCGATGGTGATATTTCCCTCAGAAAGTCCGGCAATGAACAAAAAAAGGGCAACTAGCCAAAAATTTTGTAAAATCACAGAAACGCCGATCAAAGCGTAGAGAATCGTAGAGGCTGATATCGAAAAAAGAAGCAACGGACGTCTTCCATATCTATCGGAAAAAGCCCCTAAAACAGAAGAGCTTAAAAATTGCCCGAAGGGATAGACAAAAATCAGTAGCCCTAGGGCCAAAATTCTGACTTTTTGAGAATATTCGCTTGCGACCAGCCCATTTTCAGAGCGCAAGATCATCGGCGTGAAAATAGTGATGATCAGGCTATAGCCAATAAAGCCCAGGAAGACAACCAGATAGATAGGGAGGAGCTTTTTGAGTTTTTTTTCCATGAAACAAACAATAAACCTCTTTCGAAATTCGCTTTGTGCGGAAAGAGGTCTAAAATGATCATGGGGCACTCACCGGTTTTTGTGTAAGCAAAATCATATCTTTAACAATATTGACAGCTTCATCCATCTGCAGATCATTTTT
Organism: uncultured bacterium; assembly: GCA_964588495.1. Classification (GTDB taxonomy): domain Bacteria; phylum Chlamydiota; class Chlamydiia; order Chlamydiales; family JAAKFR01; genus CAVPKN01. The sequence goes on from CAZPPS010000003.1 coordinate 53,759, forward strand.
TCCAAAAGAACGTGTCTCCAAAGGCTTGATTTCTTCTTTGAGCTCCTTGAGGAACAATTGGAAATTTTTGTTCTGGGCGACACGTTGTGCGCTATTTTTTTTCAGAACAGGGAGCAAGCTATCCCATTTACTCTCTTTTGCCTGGACAGTTGGAGTGTAGTATTTCTGGAACCACTTACGTGCCATTGGCTCAATGTCAGACAAAGAATCCTGATAGGCACTTTGGACTTTATCGCTTGGGATCGGATATTCCAAAAATGCCTCCCCCACATCTTCAAAATTGAAAGCAGATGGTACTACGATATCAGACTTCACACCATCAATCTGAGTCGATTTGCCTGAAACGGAGTAATATTTGCCAATCGTCACTTTGAAAAATGAGGGGGGCCCTTCATGAGTAATCGTCTGGTGCTGGATGGTCCCTTTTCCATAGGTTTGTTCATCGCCCACCACAACGGCTACCCCATAATCTTTCAAACACTGCGCCACAATTTCTGTTGCAGATGCTGAACCTCTTGAGATCAATACCACAAGAGGGCCATCGTAAAAGCGGGAGCTATTGACGCTTCTATAGTATTTCATGGTGTTGTCAGAGTATTTGGAGATCACCACAACACCGCTGGAAATAAATAAACCAGCCACTTTAACCGACTGCGAAAGAAACCCGCCGCTGTTATCGCGCATATCGAGGACAAGCCCATGTAAAGGCCCTTTTTCTTTCAGTTCGTCAATGGCTTTTTTAAGGTCTTTTTCGCTGCTAATCCCATTATCACCTTCGTAAAACGAATGCAGCGTTAGTTTTCCAATAAAACCATCGCCATAGGGCTCGGCCTGAATATCTACCCTTTGATCAGCCAAAGTGATTTTAGAACGGATCAACTCAACACGCACAATTTCAGAATTGATGCGGCGGAGTCCCAAAACCGTTTTGGACCCCTCTTTCCCTTTCATGATTTCCAAAACACGCTGAAAGGAGAGGTCTTTCATCGATTTTCCATCCACTTCGATGATGGTATCCCCTTTTTTGATCTTGCCACATTTTTCAGCCGGGCCGCCCGCTAAGACATCCTGGATTAAAATGCCGTCCAAGCCTTCTTTTAAAACGACTCCGATTCCGCACATCCCTTTTTCAAGCTGCACTTTCATAGCATAAGCTTCATCGGGGCTATAGTACGAGGTATGAGCGTCCAAACTATTAGCTAATGACTTGAGGGTACGGGAAATAACTAAATGTTCCTGCTGAGCTGCCGATAAAAGGTTGCGGTTATCGTCTATTCCAAGATATTCGTTTTCCATGTGAGAAATTTGTTTTTCACACAAAGCGACAACTTTATCTTCTTTCCCAGCCACCTCAGCTTTCATCTCTTTAATCAAGAGAGCAGTCAATTTCAAAAATCGTTGACGGTGCCGCTCTTTGAGCTCTTCGAGGCTGACTGCATAGGTTTCATCTTTTATCTTATCAAGCTGCACATTTTTGGCGTCCTCAATGATTTTTTGAGGATTTTGCGACCACTCTGCGCGCCAGCTGCGGGCTCGCTTAATCCCTCCCTGAATGGTTTGATTGAGGGTAAAATACTGTGTAAATTGATCCTTTTGGTAGTCGCTGAGAATGCTGCGCAAAGTTTGTAGTGTGGGTTGGGTAAAGGGAGCTGCTTCCTCTTTGAGCAAGTAGACATGGCCCGGATCAAATTGTTTGATATAGATCTTTAAAGAACGCTCGATCAGAGTGCTATTGATTTCTTTTTTATCAATGTGGTACTCAAAGAGTTGCTTCATCACTTCTTTGACATCACCACTCTCGAGATAGGCAGGTTTCGCATGACCGGGAGCAATGAGTGCAATGAAAAAAGAGCAGAAAAGTAAAAAAGAGCGCAGTCTCATTGCAAATTCCCAGTTTTTTTATTATTGTGTTAACCTAGCCAGCCAAACGGTTATCGGAAAAACAAAGAAAAACTTTAGTGCTTACAAATTTCAGTCCCACATTTTCTTTAGAAAACTTTGAAGGGCCTTTAGAGCTTTTGCTTTATTTGATTCAAAAAGAAGAGCTTGATATCTGCGAAATCACGATCAATCAATTGACTGCCCAGCTCATGCAAACAGTCGAGGCTTCTGGAGAGGTTGAAACCAGCAGCGAAACCTTGTCTTTGGCTGCCACCCTTCTTTTATGGAAAAGTCAAAAGCTCATTCCGGGAGAAAAGCTTCCTGAAGAAACGGAAGAGGATCCACGCCTTGAAATCATCAAAAGCCTGATTGAATATTGCCGATTGAAAGATGCCGCCAAAGTCTTAACTGTAAAAGAAGAGGAGCAAAAGGCCCATTTTCCACGTGCAACATCTCCTTTTTGCAAAGAGCTCGGCTCTGGCCTTGAAGAAGTGGGGATCACGGATCTTAAAAATCTCCTTTCTCTGATGTTACAACGCTCTTTGAAACACCCGGACCACATCATTCAAGAAGAAGAGTGGAAAGTCTCCGATAAAATTGAATTCTTAAGAGAGCTGCTTCAAGCTCAAGAAAAAGTCTGCTTTGAGACATTATTTGGGGAAATTACAAGCCGCATAGAGCTCGTTGTGACCTTTTTAGCCCTTTTGGAGATGATGAAGCAGCATGAAACGCACGTTGTCAAAGAAAACGAAAAACTTTATATTAGGCTACTAACCTGAGTTTTGGGTTTTATTCCCTCATCCTCAGGGACTTTTCTGGCCCCTCGTGCGCTTTTTTGTTCGAAAATAGCGTCTTCGACTATGATCTTCGCAAAAAATCACAAGATTGGCTCAGAAAACTCCGCTGATTATAAGGAAAACAACCCAAAACCCAGGTTACTATGACACAAGAACTTAACCTCATCGAACAGGCCATTGAAAAAATTTCCGAAAGATCGGCTCCTTCTAGAGAAGAGGAGATCAAACGGATTATCGAAGCCCTTTTATTTGCCTCCAGCGAATCGGTGAGTCTAGAAAAACTTAAAACTATCATCTCTGTTTCCTATCCGATAAGGAGCCGCGCAGTCCAGCAACTGATCGAAGAACTTTCACAAGAATACCGAGACCAAAAACGGGCTTTCCAAATCGATTTCATAGCTGGCGGTTATTTACTCCGAACAGATCCTAATATGCGCCCTTACGTTGAGCAACTCTATCAGGACAGACGGGGAGAAAAGCTTTCACAAGCAGCAACAGAAGTGCTTGCAGTCGTTGCTTTTAGAAGCCCAATTACGAAACGGGAGATTGAAACTTTGCGCGGTGTTGATTGCAGCGGAACCGTGTCTTCCTTAGTCGAACGGGGCTTAATCGAACCTGTCGGCCGAAAAGATAGCCCCGGAAGACCGGTTCAATACGGCGTCACCAAGCAATTTCTTCACCACTTCGGACTCAAGGATTTACAAGAGTTATCCCTATAATTCTCGTGAACGAGCCCGCGCCCTAGCCCGAGCCCGATTTTTCCCCACATAAATTCGGGCTCGGGCGCGGGCTCGTTCATGAATTTAACTATTTTTACTCTGCTCAACCTGATAGCTTTTGACAGAATGGATCGCTGTCATCACAAAGACGCCGCACAAAAGACCGAGCGCCGTATAACTTAAAAGAGCCCCGGCAAAATAGGGAAGCATCCCAAGTCCTAACATAAAGTCGGCAGAGAGCGTTCCGAGGCCAAAAAGAACACAGGCAACGGTGATCAATACGAGAGAAATAAAACCAAGGACGAGAGCTGTAATTTGAGCATTACGCGCCTGATCTTCAAATTCTTTGATTTGAATGCTATTTAAATTGGGAGATTTATCTGGAACAATACAACACATAAGCCCACCAGAGTAACTTAAGACATCCTTATATTTCAATACGCTCGATTTATAACTTACACACTTCTTCTACAGGGAGTTCCGTCTTTTTTTCCATGTGCGCCACGAACGGAACCGTTCAGCCCACGATTTCACATAGCGATTGCGCACAGCATAAGCTTCATCGGTCACTCTGAGAGGCTCGTGTGTGGAAAGTGAATTTTGATGTTCTCTAAAACAGGCGAGAGTGTTTGTGATCGTTAAGGGTGAGCTCAATTTTGCAGCTTTCAACCAAAAATCATAATCCATGCAGTAGCGCAGATCAGCCTGAAAACCACCTACTCGATTAAATAGGGACCGGCTCACAACCGTTGCCGGATGCGTTATGAAATTGTATTTACGCAGTCGCTTAAAAGAAAAAGGTTCCTGGGGCGTGGTACGGATGAAATGACCATTCTCATCGATGATACGAGCTCTTCCATAAAGCCATTCTGCTTCTGGGTGGAGATTCAAATACCGTTCAATCATCAAAAGCGTTCTCGCGTCTGCAAACAGATCATCGGCATGCAAAAAATGTAAAAAATCCCCTTTTGCATGCGCTGCTGCCTTATTCATGGCGTCTGCAATGCCTTTGTCTTTGCCTTGAATTAATTTGACATGAGGAAAACTGCGGACAATCTCAAGTGTCCGATCAGTGCTCCCCCCATCCCAGACTAGATGTTCGAACAAAACACCTTCTTGCTCAGCCGCAGAACGTAAGGTCTGTTCGAGATATTTTTCGGCATTCAGAGTGATCGTAATAATAGTGAATAGCATGGCGAATATCTTGCCAAAAAAAACAGTTGAGATCAAGATAAGCACCATGAAATATTTATTAAGTCTTTATCTTTTATTGACCCTTTCCTTAAGAGCCGCTGAGCCCGCTATTTTAGGATTGGGCTCCCCCTGTATCGATTACATTCTCTCAGTCGAAGAGGATGATCTGGAGCGGCTCAATTTGCAAAAAGGGGGGTGGCATGAACTACAGGTCACTGCTTTCAACGAGCTTGTGGAAAGCTATTCCGACAAATTGATGTTCACAGGAGATTGCGCAGCGAATACTATTAAAGGACTTGCCTCTTTAGGAATGTCATGCGCCCTCACAGGAAACGTTGGCAAAGATAACCTTGGCAGCTACGTAAAGAAGATTTTTGGTGAGCTTCACGTTAAAACCTTGTTCACAGAAACGGACCTTGCGACAGCCCAAGTGGCTTGCCTCGTGACTCCAGACGGAGAGCGCTCTTTTTTCGCCTGCATTGCAGCTCAAAAAGAAATTGCCGATAGCGATCTTAAAGCCGATTACTTTGAAGGAATCAAGCTTGTTCATATCGAAGGTTACCGTCTCACAAATGGAGTCTATATTGAAAAAGCGATGGAAATGGCCCGAAAAAGCGGGGCAAAAATTTCTTTAGACCTCGCAAACGCTGCGATTGTCAAAAAATATAGAGAACGCCTCTTGGCCTTAATTGAAGAATATACGGACATTCTTTTTCTGAATGAAAAAGAGGCATATAACCTCACACGCCTTCCCCCTGAAGAAAGCGCCATTTTCCTAAAAAACTTTTGTCCTTTGGTCGTTGTAAAAGTTGAAGACAAAGGCTGCTGGATCGCCTCTAAAGAGGGATTATTTCACTCTCCTGCCATCGACACAGTTGTGATCGATAAAACAGGCGCTGGCGATCTTTTTGATAGCGCCTTTTTGTATGGATACCTCAATGGCTATTCATTAAAAACCTGCGCCTGGTTTGGAAACCTTGCCGGAAGCGCTGCCGTTCAAAAATTTGGTGCTGAGCTCTCTGCTGAGAAGTGGATGGCCTTGCGCGAGTCCCTTGAACACTCTTCGCAGAACTAATTTTCCCCTTCTAAGCCTTCCTGGAGTGCGGCGATTATTCGCCGCCCTTCAATTGACACAGAATCCTCATGGGTAGTGAGAATGCATTCGTCACACATCTCTCAGACACTAAAAGATCTTTTTACCCATTGCAGGGCGGCGAATAATCGCCGCACTCCAGGAAGATGGAATAGTTACTTGCATTCAATGCGGGATTTTTCTATATTCTCTCTTCGTATCTTTTTAGTTAATGGAAACTAACAATGCCAACCATCAATCAGTTGATTCGTAAGGGTCGCGGACACAAGACCCGGAGAAATAAGTCGCCTGCTTTGCAGAAGTGCCCACAGAGACGTGGTGTTTGCCTTCAGGTGAAAACGAAAACACCTAAGAAACCAAACTCTGCTTTGCGCAAAGTGGCTTGGGTGAGACTATCCAATGGCCAGGAAATCATTGCCTATATCGGCGGTGAAGGGCATAACCTCCAAGAACACAGTATCGTCCTTGTTCGTGGTGGTCGTGTTAAAGACCTTCCTGGTGTACGTTACCACATTGTTCGTGGAACCTTGGATACTGCGGCTGTAAAAGACCGAAAGCAGGGAAGATCACTGTACGGAGCAAAGAAACCGAAGTAACGCTAGGATTGGCTTTGTCTTATCTTCAGGAATAAAACCTGTTCGACAAGACACCAATGCCAATCTTAGTTCGAAATTTGCTTTTGAGCGCAAGCTCTAAAGGCATTTTTCGCACGGCCAATCAAATGGCAGGTGAAGCTCAGTGTATTTCCCTTAAATTTTTTTATTATTTCAATTTAAGAAGCAGGATATTTTTTTATGTCAAGAAGGCGCCGTGCAGAAAAACGCAAAACCGAGGCAGACCCTTTTTATGGGAGCACAACTTTAGAAAAATTCATCAACAAAGTGATGATGGATGGCAAAAAATCAAAAGCTCGCCAAATCGTTTATGGCGCTTTGGATGCCTTTGCAAAAAAGGTTAATTACGAAAACCCTTTAGAAGCCTTTGAGCAAGCGCTCGAAAATGCAAAACCGACTCTGGAAGTCAAATCACGCCGTATTGGGGGCGCGACTTATCAAGTTCCCGTCGAAATTAGCTCTGACCGACGCACTGCGATGGCGATGCGCTGGATCATTAATAACGCACGGAATAAAGTGGGCCGCTCAATGGAAGCAGGACTCGTTGCAGAACTGAACGATTGCTTCAATAATCAGGGCGCAACAATCAAGAAAAAAGATGACACACACCGCATGGCTGAAGCTAATAAAGCATTTGCGCATTATAAATGGTAAGGTAAGGGAGAGTTTCACATGCCAAGACAAGAACAGGATCAATTAAATCGCGTCAGAAATATCGGCATCATGGCTCACATCGATGCTGGCAAAACGACAACATCAGAGCGTATTCTTTATTACGCAGGCCGTACACACAAAATTGGTGAGGTGCATGAAGGTGCTGCCACGATGGACTGGATGGAACAGGAGCAAGAACGTGGGATCACGATTACCTCTGCTGCTACGACAGTTTACTGGAAAGATTCTAAAATCAACATCATCGACACTCCGGGCCACGTTGACTTTACAATCGAAGTAGAGCGTTCATTACGCGTTCTCGATGGTGCTGTTGCTGTTTTTGATGCCGTCTCTGGTGTGGAACCTCAATCTGAAACAGTATGGCGTCAGGCGGATAAATACCATGTCCCCCGTATCGCCTTTGTCAACAAAATGGACCGAACAGGCGCAGACTTCTTTGAAGCTGTCGCATCCATGAAGGAAAAGCTTGGAGCTAAAGCGATTGCTGTTCAGTGCCCCATTGGCGCAGAAGGTCAATTTGCCGGCATGGTAGATCTGGTTTCTATGAAAGCCATTGTTTTCCATGATGAATCTCTGGGAACCAAATGGGATGAGCTTGAAATCCCCGATGATCTTAAAGATATTTGTCACAAAATGCGCCAAGAGCTTCTTGAAGAGCTAGCGACAATTGATGACACGAATGAAACCTTTTTGACTAAAGTATTGGAAAACCCCGCTGCTTTAACTGTCGAAGAAATCAACGCCGTCATCAGAAAAGGTGTTGTTGAAAACAAATTTAACCCCGTCCTTTGCGGCTCTGCTTTCAAAAATAAAGGCGTCCAACAGCTTCTCGATGCAGTCGTAGCCTGGATGCCCTCACCGTTAGACCGTGGCGAGATCAAAGGTGTCAATATGGACACTGGCGAGCCTTTGAGCATTCCTCCTAGTGATGAAGCCCCGCTTGCAGCGCTTGCGTTCAAAATCATGACCGACCCTTATGTAGGTCGTCTCACATTCGTCCGCGTTTATGCAGGAACGCTCAAAAAAGGGATGAACCTGGTCAACACAACAAAAGATAAAAAAGAACGCATCTCCCGCCTTCTACAAATGCATGCTAACGAGCGTACGGATAAAGATGAATTCTTTACGGGCGACATTGCAGCGTGCATCGGCCTTAAAGCAACAACTACAGGAGATACTCTCTGTGCTGAAGGGCATGAACTTCTCCTCGAAAAAATGACATTCCCAGCTCCCGTGATTGATATGGCCATTGAGCCAAAATCGAAAGCTGATCGTGAAAAATTGGCCCACGCGCTCGGTGCTTTGTCTGAAGAAGATCCTACTTTCCGCGTCAGCACAAACGAAGAGACAGGACAAACGATTATTTCTGGAATGGGTGAGCTTCACCTCGACATTCTCCGCGACCGGATGATCCGTGAATTTAAAGTTGAGGCAAATGTGGGTAAACCACAGGTTTCTTACAAAGAAACCATTACAATGCCCGGCTCTTCCGCCACTAAATATGTCAAGCAATCAGGGGGCCGTGGACAATACGCGCACGTCAACCTGGAAATTGAACCCAATGAGCCCGGCAAAGGGAATGAAGTTGTCAGCAAAATCGTCGGCGGCGTTATTCCAAGAGAATATATTCCTGCGGTAATCAAAGGGATTGAAGAAGGTTTATCAACTGGTGTACTTGCCGGCTACAACCTCGTCGATGTGAAAGTATTCATTGTATTTGGATCGTATCACGAAGTTGACTCTAACGAGATGGCCTTTAAGATCTGCGGATCGATGGCCCTCAAAGAGGCGGCTAAAAAAGCGAAGCCTGTGATCTTAGAACCGATCATGAAAGTTGATGTGATCACTCCTGAAGATCACCTTGGTGATGTTATCGGTGACTTGAACAAGCGCCGTGGAAAGATCCTAGGCCAGGAATCCCAGAGAGGCGGAATCACTAAAGTACAGGCAGAGGTTCCTTTGAGCGAAATGTTTGGATACACAACTACTTTGAGATCCATCAGCTCAGGACGTGCAACCTCAACAATGGAACCTGCGTTTTTCGCAAAAGTTCCGCAAAAGATTCAAGATGAAATTGTGAAGAAGTGAGAAAAATTATATGACAACCAAGCAGCAAAAGCAAAAAATTCGCATTCGGCTTAAAGGTTTTGATCAACGGCAGCTTGATCGATCAACTGCTGATATTGTCGAAACGGCTAAAAGAACAGGTGCCCGCGTTGTAGGCCCCATTCCTTTGCCGACAAAGCGTGAAATTTATACCGTATTGCGCTCTCCTCACGTAGACCGCAAATCACGCGAGCAGTTTGAAATCCGTACTCATAAAAGACTCATCGACATTCTGGACCCTACTGGCAAGACAATTGATGCCCTCAAAACTCTTGCCCTTCCTGCCGGCGTTGACATTAAGATTAAAGCTGCTTAAGGCAGCGACAGTATTCCTGGAGTGCGGCGATTATTCGCCGCCCTTAAATTGGCAATAAGCTACTTGGCAATTGAAGGGCAACCAAGCCCTCAAAGGGCATACAGTCCTTTTTGTCGATTAAAGGGCGGCGAATAATCGCCGCACTCCAGGAAAGCTTGCCTGCCATAAATAATGTCATGACTAAATCAACATTTCTAGCGACGATCAAAGACCGTTTTTGCCTCAATAGTGGCTCTGACAAAGAGACCTGGCACCTTGTGCTCGATATTGAAGGCTCCGGGATCGAATACAAAGTGGGTGACTGCCTCGGGATCTATCCTACAAACGACCCGGCACTTGTTAGTCGCATACTCGAAACTTTTAAGGCAAGCGGCTCTGAAACCATCATTGATCGGAAAGGAAATTCCCATCAGTTAGATTTCTTTTTGAGCAGTCAAGCAAACCTTCTCAGGCTCCCCTCTGACGTAGAAATGACACTTGAAGCCTTTTGTAAAAAGCTCGGTCCACAACTACCAAGATTTTATTCTGTAGCCTCATCGCAGCAAGTTGTTGGTAACGAAGTTCATCTGACTGTCGGTCTTATCGAAGGAACGTGCACGCAATACATCTGCAAAAGAGCCCCGCTCGGAGAACCTGTTCTTTCTGTTTTCCACCAACCTTCCCATCAATTCTCTTTGCCCCCTGAATCTTTTACAGCTCCCATTATTATGATCGGGCCAGGAACAGGGATTGCCCCGTTCCGCGGCTTTATGCAAGAAAGAATTGCCCAAAACGCTTCTGCAAAAAACTGGCTCTTTTTTGGTGAAAGACGTCAACAAACTGACTTTTACTACCAAACTTTCTGGCAGAAACTGGTCTCAGAGGAAAAACTGCAGCTCGACTGCGCATTTTCCCGCGATCAGCCTGAAAAAGTCTATGTCCAACACAAAATGTTGGAAAAAGGTGCCGAGCTTTTCCGCTGGATTCAAGAAGGAGCCTACCTTTTTGTCTGCGGCAACGCGGATAAGATGGCCAAAGATGTCGATAAAACTTTACATGCCATTATAGAGACAGAAGGTAAGTGTTCCCCTGAAGAAGCTAAAGCATTTATTAAAAGTCTTAAAAAAATAAATCGCTATCAACGGGATGTTTATTGATTTTAAAGCGTTAAATGCTTTATAAATTTAGGCACAGGAAGTTTGGTTTAGTAATAACCTGAGATTCGGGTTATTATTCCTCATAATCAGCGGACACAATTTGTGAGCCAAAAAGGATGATTATGACTGCCAAAATCCTGAGGTTGAGGGAAAAAAACCCAGAACTAAGGTTAAGATGTCATCAAAAGCACAAAATACTGGAGTCATTGCAGCGGGCCTAGCCCTGTTTTCCATGTTTTTTGGAGCAGGCGATCTGATTTGGCCCCTGATTTTGGGCGGAGATACTGGCGACAAGAATTTCTATGCAATGCTGGGTCTTTTAATTACAGGAGTGAGCCTTCCCTTACTCGGCCTCTTAGCCATGATGCTTTTTGAAGGTGACTACCGCTCATTTTTTAGACAAACCGGACGCGTTCCTGGAATTATCCTCGTGTTCTTAATTCAGGCCATTTTAGGCCCCTTTGGTTCAACTCCCCGCCTGATCACTTTAGCGCACGCTACTTTGAAGCCCTATATGCCCGAATTTATCACTCTGGCAGTCTTCAGCGTCCTCGCAGGTATTCTCGTTTTTGGCTTTACCATGAAAAAAAGCCGAGTCATCGACATTATGGGCCTTGTTTTGTGTCCTGTGCTTCTTTTAGCTTTGGCGTCTATAGTTGTCCTTGGATTTTTAAATCCCCACACCCCTGTAAGTGTAGATCTGACCGACAAACAGTCTTTTGTGCATGGCCTCCGTGTCGGTTATAATACTTTAGATATTATTGCCTCTTTCATTTTTGCCCCTCTGGTCCTTACCTATTTTTATTCCGAAGGTCAATGTAACAAAACTTCTGAAGGAAGACGGCAAATCTTTAAAAAAATGGTCAAATCGGCAGCCATTGCCGGTACACTCTTAGCTTTAATGTACATTGGCCTTACCTACCTGGCCTCTTTTTATACCCCAGTTTTGCCAAGCCATTCCCCAGAAGAGCGCTTGGCGATTATTTCTTTACATTTACTTGGCCCCGTAGGTGCCCTTTTCTCCTGTGCAGCAGTCTCCACAGCTTGTTTGACAACTGCCATCCCCATCACTTTGATTACTGGAGAATATATCCACAAAGACTTCATGCGTGGCAAAGGGAGCATCAATGTCGCCATTGGCATCTCCTTGGGACTTTCCATGATCGTCGCCAATATGGGCTTTATGGGGATCGCCAAAATGTTAGAGCCTATCTTGCAAATGCTCTGCCCAGGCTTGATCATCCTTTGCATACTTAATATTTTACACAAACTCTACGAAATGCCCATGCGCAAATTGCCTGTTTTCGCAGCTTTTGCCATTTCTCTCATCGCCTATATCCTCCCGCCCTCAAATTTCTTTTAATTTTTTAGGTTTATGATTGATCCAATCCATTTTAATACAATCTCGCCTCCCCTTTTTTCAACCGAGCATGATTCGCATGTCATTGAAAACGTAGCACTTGCAATAATCAACAGAACGACCCATGCCTACCGACAAGGAAGCACAACCGCTAGCAGTAGCCCCGGATACCATAGTTTTTCATTTCGGGAAGGCCCCGATCACCCACAAGAACCTACAGGGCAGCGCTTCTATAGCTGCCTCATGGTCGATGTACACCAGTTACAAGCCTCTGATGCTTTAGATTTTTTCTTGATTGATCTCAGTCAGATTCTCCAATCAAAGGGCTATACAATGGATGGTAAATTTGATGTGCGCCTCGAAAAAGGTTGCATGGCAGGTCCTGAAAATAACTGGCATTTTGACGAATCTTTCGACACCGCCATTACAGTTTGTTTCAGCAGCAGAGAAAACTGGAGCACGCGGATTCTTGATTTTAACAGAGTTCCCAAAATTAATCCCCAGGAGCTCAGAAAAAAGCTCACAGGGGTAGAGGGTTGGCTTTTTGAAAAATCCCCAGCTTATATGCAATTCCAGCAAGAAGTAGAGTCCCTCTCAGAGCCTGCCCGCTTTGGGCATTGGTACGACGCTCTCACAACATTGCACCGCGCTCCCCTCTTAAGCGACCTAGGCTCCGACAGTCCCTCCCTGAACGACTTCCGCCTCTTCATCCGCTACCTCCGCTTCCAATAATTTTTTGAACAAATTTCCGTGCCCGTGCCTGTGCTTGCCCGTTCCCCCTGTCTTATATCACTGAGACATTTCGGGAAAGGGCGGGCACGGGCACAGGCACGGGCACGGGTTATTCTTCCATGGTTGTAATAATGCAGAAGCACTGCATCCCTCTCCCAAGACCGAAGTCGGTAAGCCCCTCGCCCGTTGTCGCTGTGATTCCCACTTGAGATAGATCCAGCTTCATGATCCTGGCAATATTTGCCCGCATAGCTGGGATTTTACCTGATAGTTTGGGTCTTAACGCCTCTAAAGTGATCGCCACATGAGTAATCCTTTGCTCTCCAAGTGTCTTCAGGGCTTCTTCCAGATAGATTTCGCTATCGGTGATCCCCTCCTTGAAGAAAAGCTCATCAGCAATCGCTCCAAGGACAATCACCCCCGTTAAAGAGGAGATGGCATTACAAAGGGCGTGCAAGATCACATCTCCATCAGAATTGGCTAAAAAGCCCGGGAAATCTTCGAAGATAACGCCCCCTAAGATCAGAGGTTTCGTCCCTTCTTGTATATAACGGTGGCTATCTTGTCCGATGCCCGTCCGTACAATCATTTTTTTGTGTGTCATGACAAATAGGATAATGGAGACAAAAAAAAACCGCCAGAAATTCTGGCGGTTCTTTTGGTCTGAATCTTCTTAAGTCTGTTAATAGACTTGAGTCGCTTCAGTATCGGTAACAGGCTGTCCTAAGCCATCTGAGCTCAAAGTCGCTTCTGCACGGGCATGACCAGCAGATACGCCCTTAACAGAAACGCAGAATTCTACGGACTGTTGAGGAGCTAAGCGCTCGATAGGAGCAAACTTAACAGTTTGTCCATCGACTTGACCAGCAGTTGGTCCATTTGCGCACTGAGGCTGTAGCTCATTGGTGAAGTTAATCGCCAATTGTACATTCGTATCTTCAGCGCTTCCACGGTTTGTTACACAAACTTTGTAAACTGTTGTATCACCGATGCAGACAGGATCACATGTGTCTACCATACACATATGGATAGCAGGCAATCCTTTCCAGCAAGTTGTAGCTTCTGCGCAGGCTGCGCACTTACCACAATCTGAGTTAACAGAAACAGTTACTTTGTTTGTCAAGCAACCTGGAACTTGTGAGCGGACAGTGACTGTGAAAGTCTGTGTCTCGCCTGGGCAAAACTCTGGGATATTCCATACAGCTTTGTTACAGCAAACTTCAGCACCAGGAGCATTTACAATTGTTGTTCCTGGAGGAGCCACATCGTCAACACAGACGTTTCTCAAAACGAGATCGCCTGGGTTTGTAACTGTAATTGTGTAATCTACATTCTTACAGATATAGGCCCAATCGGGTCCTGTTTTTGTAACTTCAACACAAGGTTGATTAATGATTGTACTCCACTCTGCGCAGCACTTAGGGCCGCCGCAGTAGCTGACACATGCTGTGTTGGTAACGCAGCCACGTCCTGTAGCACACAAATCAATGCTAAGACGTCTAGACTGACCTGGGCACAAATCTCCTAACTGGAATGTCAAAGATTTCTGGCCGCTTGCATGTGTTAAACCTTCAGGAATATTGTCAGTCACAGTTACATCGTAAGCAGTTCCTGTTCCGGAATTGCAAACTTCGATGTTGTAAACTGCTGGGCAATATAAGCAAACGCACTCAGGTCCCCATTTCTTAATGCAAAGAACTGGCTGAACGCAATTTGTTACAGAGCAAAGTTGCGGGCAAGCGCAAATTGTAGCATTTGTTACGCAGCATCCTTCTTTCATAGGACGGACCCAAACACAAAGTCTTTGGCACTCGCCAGCTTTCATGTGTGGGAATTGCCACTTCAACGAACCACTCTCATCAGGCTTGACTGGTGGGTCGCTGCGGATGAATTCAGAATCACAAGGCAATGTCTGTTTGACTGTAACTCCAGCACAATCTTGACGAGCTGTGATCAAAATCTGAATCGGATAAGGTGCGCCAACTGTTGCAAACTCAGGTGAGCTTTGTGACAGATCAACTACGCAGCAGTCATCTGCACGTGTTGTGCGCAAGTTTCTATAGCAACGGTCTGAAAAACCGTGGACATTGTCACCACAGCTTCCAGTTCCGCAACCAGATGCATTTCCGCCTGGAAATCCATTACCGCATGGAGCCGCTGAAGGATCGCATGGGAAGTATGGGTTTGTAGGACGGGCCATTGGAGCTGCAGGAGAAACTGCAGCAACTGGTAAACCCCGAGGGGCAGTATCGCACATAGGCGACGGTTGGCAAGGAACACAAGATGTTGCCGGACATACACTAACCGGGCAAGGTGCGACGTCGCACGCAGGCGCACAGGTCGGCGGACATTGCACACCGCAGGGCGAGCGGTCACAGCAGTTGCGGTTGCAGCTTGCCATACAAAACATGCTCATTAAAAAGAGCGCTGCAAATACAGTTCGTAAAGGTCGGATCATAAGATCTCCTATAAATTATTAAAGAGTAACTTTTTCCCCACAACAGTGAGCCGGTAGAAATGTTCGTTGGGAGCTTCAAGGCTCCAAGTTAGCTTTGAACTCTGAACACTTGCATCTGAATTCCTAGCCATCATCTACATTTTCCTTTTGCTATTCAGGCCTGAGGTAACCCTCAGGACCTGAATACATTTCTACCTTGGTTTATCTACACCTTATTGGCAACGTGGAGGAGCACATCTCGAAGTTGGGCACTTAGGTGCTGGTGCACACTGAGGCTGGCAGCAAGGTGTGTAAACTGGGCAACCAGGTGTGCAAGATGGAGCTGGTGAGCATGGTCCACAGCTTGGAGCACAGCTTGGTCCGCATGGAGCTGGGTAGCAGCTCGGTGCGCAAGGTGTTGGGCAGCAGCTTGGTGCACAAGGTGTTGGGCAGCAGCTTGGTGCGCAATAGTTTTGGCCACATGGACCGCAACCTTGGTCGCAACATCTGTTGCAGCTAGCTAGGCTGAGCATGCTTACAGCAAACAAGCCTGCGAAAAATACTTTAAGTGATTGTTTCATTTGAAACTCCTTAGTTGATTAGAGCGAGTTAATTGTTTCTTCTCCCAATCTATGGGCGGCGCATCTTTAGGATGCAGATCATACGACTCTATTATCGAATGAAATAATTTAATCAGATCTTTTTTAGAACAATGACATTCCAAAATCGACTTCCTGCTAAATTAGTAGCTACCGCAGCAGCCTGATGGTGCACAGCTTGGAGCACAGCTTGGTCCGCATGGAGCTGGGCAGCAGCTTGGAGCACAAGGTGTTGGGCAGCAGCTTGGAGCGCAGCAGCTTGGAGCGCAGCAGCCTGAACCGTAAGAACCGTAGTTACCGCAAGGACCGCATCCTTGATCGCAGCATCTGTTGCAGCTAGCGAGGCTAAGCATGCTTACAGCAAACAAAGCAGCGCAAAATACTTTAAATGATTGTTTCATATGAAACTCCTTAGTTTGATTAGAGACTTGATTATTGTTTTTTTGCCCAATTGATGGGCGCCCGCATCTTTTGATGCATATCATATGTCCCTATTATCGAATGAAAATTTAATTTTATCAAACTTTTTTTAGAAAACCGTTGTTTCTAAATCGACTTCCTGCTTAATTCACAAGCCACTTTCACATATCAAATTCAGACACTTAAGCACAAATTTTCAGGCGTAAATGTTTTCGAAAAACAGGCCCAAAAAAAACGGGATTGCATTTCGTTTTTAAGTCAGTTACCTTAATGCCAAAAAAAATTGTCTTTGAGTTAACTCACAGGACAAATCATTCGCAATCCGTCACATAGTTAAGGGCACAAAATGGATATTCTTCAGGTTCAAGGAAATGGAAAATTAGAAGGGACAGTCAAAGCATCAGGCGCAAAAAATGCCATGACAAAACTTCTTGTTGCCTCCCTTTTATCGAAGAAAAAATGTGTCTTTTACAACGTACCGAACATCGGGGATGTGGAAATTACAGTTACCCTCTGTGAGGAATTAGGCTCTAAAGTTGAATGGGATAGAGAAAATGGGATTTTAGAGATCACCACAAAAGAGCTGAAAACTTCTTACATATCTCAAAGATTTTCAGGAGCTAACCGCATTCCTATTTTGATGATCGGAGCCCTTCTGGGAAGAACCACAGACGATATTATCATCCCAACTGTCGGCGGGGATGCCATCGGCAAACGCTCTGTCGATTTTCACGTTACCGCCCTAACGCGCTTAGGAGCTTCTGTCGAATATCGGGAAATGAAAAAAGAGGGCGCCTATTGGGCACACGCTCATAACGGGCTTATAGGCAATCTCATCGAGCTTCCATTTCCTTCTGTTGGCGCTACTGAAAACTCGATTTTGGCAAGCGTGCGTGCAAAAGGGCACACTGTTATCAAAAATGCAGCGATTGAGCCTGAAATTGTCGAGCTCATCTTATTTTTGCAAAAAATGGGAAGCATTATCTACATCGACGTGGACCGTACGATTCGCATTGAAGGAACAGAAAACTTTCAGGAAGTGGAACACACGGTTCTTTCTGACCGCATTGAAGCGGCCTCTTATGGCGTTGCTGCCATTGCGACAAAAGGGCGTGTGTTAGTGGAAGGCGCTCAGCATCAACACATGATTACATTCCTCAACAAAATTCGGGAACTTGGCGGCGGAATTTCAATCACAAACACAGGAGTCGAGTTCTACTATGATGGCCCTTTAAAAGGGGGATCTCATATTGAAACAGATGTCCACCCAGGCTTCATGACTGATTGGCAACAACCTTATGCAGTGTTGCTTACACAATGTAAAGGAACCTCTGTCATCCATGAAACGGTCTATGAAAACAGATTCGGCTACACGAAAACTTTGAAAGAAATGGGCGCTGATATCGAGCTCTTTAAGCACTGCTTAGGAAGCAAATGCTGCCGTTTTGCCGGACAAAATTATCATCATAGTATCGTCGTGAAAGGAGAGACTCCCCTTAAAGGTAAAGAGATCACAATCCCCGATCTAAGAGCAGGCTTTGCTTATGTGATGGCAGCCTTGATCGCAACAGGAGAAAGCACCATCAACGGGATGCAATTCTTGGACCGTGGCTACCAAAACCTCGTTCCTAACTTACAGGCTCTCGGCGCCAAAATCCAGCGTGTCCAGACCAAGCCCGATACAAGCCCGATTAGCCCCATCTTGCCTCCCCAAAAAGTCGAGAAAAAGCAGAAAGTGACAGCTTAAACATTCGTGAAAGAGCCCGCACCCGAACCCGGGCCCGATTTAAGCAAAGACAAATAATTTATTTATATACATTAGTTTGTGATCTACGTCCTTTTTAATTTCTTAATATGTTAATATTATCCTGCTTATCTTGCGGCAAGATAAGCAGGATAGGCTTTGCAACATTTTGGAGGGTCAATGACATCTACAATTTCATCTTGTCCAGGACCGTGTTTCAATAAAATTATTGATTCTAAATGGACAGATGCGGCTCTCATCACATCTTCTATGGCTCTGCTGATTATCGGTTTTGCGGCCACGGCAGGCGCTTTTAACTTTATGGGCACGACCAACGCTGCCTATCTCTCCTACGGATGCTATGCGGGCGCAGGAGCCGGCTTTATTGCGGAAATTGTCAAACTGGTTCTCACGGTTTATCAAAGTCCTCCCGCACCTAAAGAGCTGACTAAGACGCTAGTTACCATTGAGACATCTGAGGCTCTAAATTCCTATGCTGAAAAGCTCGAACAATTTATTAAGACGGGCTATACAGACTATTTAGAACACTATGGCTTTTATCATGAGCTTGCTTGCTGCACAGAAGCTGTGGTGAAAAGCGGGGATTCTAATTTGATGGACGAATGGAAATTCTTCCTGAATTTAATCAATGGAAAGGAGTTGAAACGGAAAGATGGCCTCATTAACCACATCGATTGTACCATCGAATATGATAGACTTGAGGGCAAAAAACCCAGTTTCAAGTTTGAAAAGTTAACCAACGGAAAGCCCACATTTGAAGACGATTTAATAGCGCTCAATCAAATGCTAAGAGATGCTTTTTCCAAGTCGTGGCCATTGGAAGACCAAGCTGGAATAAGCCAACTCCGCACCGGTTTTTATGAAAGTCAAAGACACTGTTATGTCATTAGAAATGAAACTAATCAAGCCATTTTAGCAGTGATTTTCTGGGATGAGCGTTGTAATCTTAAGGAAGAGAAGATGTTTCTATTTGTTCATACGCTGGGCCGCCTTCCTCAAGCGGTTAAGCTGGGATTGACTGAAGAGTTTGATAAGCACTTGCGCCCTATTTTACAATTAAAGTGGTACAGCCATGCCATGTGCTGTGTCCGAAAAGAAAACTTACCTGCACAATACATCTATAAAAAGCTTGGGTTTATAAAAAATGGCAGGGCCAATCAAACTGAATTCGAAATGATTTTAAAAAACACACATAGTGAAAAAAAGGGCTCCCCTATTTCATCTGGAATTTTATGACGTAAGAAGACAAACTATTTGCCATGTCTGTCCCCGTTTGGAAAAAAATACTGAAAGAAAATTTTACTTCTTTGAAGGAATTAGCAGCTTTTCTTGAACTAGATGAGGCCCAAGAGAAGGAGCTAATTCAAAATAAGCATTTCCCTTTATTGCTACCCAGACGGCTCGCTGCTAAAATCCAAAAACAGACACTGGCAGATCCGATACTCCGCCAATTTGTCCCCTTAAGGGCTGAGCTTGAAAGGAATGAGGGTTTTGCTAAAGATCCGGTAGGAGATGATAAAGCTGCGTGCACAGCCAAATATCTGAAAAAATATGAAGGACGGGCTCTCCTTTTGCTGACACAGGCCTGTGCCATGCATTGCAGATTTTGCTTCCGCCAAAATTACCCTTATGCCCCCCTGCAATCAGGCTTTGAAGAGGAGCTGCAGTTAATCCGTGAAGACGCAACTCTAAAAGAAATCATTTTAAGTGGCGGTGATCCTTTATCCTTAAATAATAGCCAGTTAAACGCGCTTTTTGTTCAGCTCTCTTCTATTGAGCACATCAAGCGGATCCGCTTTCATACCCGCTTTCCCATCGGCATCCCTGAAAGAATCGACACAGAATTTCTAGAAATCCTTGCTAGATATCCTAAACAGATTTGGTTCATCATCCATTGCAATCATCCCAAAGAACTTGATGAGGATGTGCTCTTAAGCCTAAAAAACATTCAAAAGCTCGGCATCCCTGTCTTAAACCAGCATGTTCTCCTCAAAGGGGTGAACGACTCTCTGGAAACGCTCCAAGCTTTATACGAAAAGCTCTCCGATAACGGCATTTTCCCCTACTATCTCCATCAACTTGACCGTGTGGAGGGAGCTGCCCACTTTGAAGTTCCCCCTATCGAGGGCAAACAACTCATTGAAGAACTCATTAAACGCCTCTCTGGCTACGCAATTCCCAAATATGTTCAGGAAATAGCGGGCCAACCGTCCAAGACACTCCTTTAAGTCATTATAAATTAAACAATTAAATTGATAATATACTAAATTATTTGTTATAATTGTTTGGTAAAATTAAAAAAGGGGCCTAATAATGACTTTCTTTATAGATAATAACAATTTTAACGCATCCAATGTCTTATACACACTCAAAAAATCTGTAGAGGCAGGTGTCCAAGCCAGCACGCTCGTAAAAGGGCTAGCAAGCCACGTCGTCGCCGACAATCTGAATAAGCTGGAAGGGGAACTTAAACGCCTAGGAGGCGTGGTTTCCCTAGGCCACTGTTGTTTAGGGATACAAAGCATTATCGCAGAAGCCAAAGCTGTGAGACGGCAGAAGGAGCTCCTTGAATCCGCAGAATCTTTAATCGAAGAAGGGGAGCTACTCAGGGCGTTTAATCTTCTCACTTCCATTAAGCAGGAGGAAACGCTTCCCCGTTATCTTGACAGCGAGATGCTCAAACTTTGGGTGGAGCTTGCCCGTCATCTGGACAGCATGGGGGAAAAAGACATTGCAAGAAACATTGTAGATGACGCCAATAACACCTGGATTCGGCGTTGGGGTTGACATTCACATTCTTTCAACGGTTTGAAGGCCCAAAATGTGGAGACCTGTTTGCATGGTACGAGCAACAGCTTCGCAAAGAAGAAGACGCCTGTTTTGCTCCTTGACCCCTTCAACGCGGCAGTCGCGGAAGAAGGCATTGAACTTCTGCGCGAGGTTATAGAGGTAATCGGTTAAATAATGGGGCATCAAGTCATTTTCCATCGCTTTGAGATTTTCGGCAAAGCGGCAAAGATGGAGGCCCAAACTAATTTCTGAGGGGTGCTCCAGGAGCACTTTTTCCTCTTGAATAATCTTGTCGATATTTACATTGCCAATTTTGCGTTTGATCCCATTGACCCGGACATAGGAATAGAGGATAAAAGCGGCTGTATTTCCTTCAAAACGGAGCATTCTTTCATAACTAAAGACATAATCGCTGATCCGGTTACAGGAAAGATCGGCATATTTAACGGCATCGATTCCCAAAATGTGGGCGAGCGTATCCACTTCTTCAGGGCTCATATCATGCTCGCGGTCTGCCAGGATTTTTTTGGCCTCCTCGATGGCTGCTGTTAGCAGATCCATCAGCTTTTCAGTTTCTCCCGAACGGGTACGGAATTTTTTTCCATCAGAGCCCAAAACCACTCCGAAAGGGACATGGTCGAAGCGCACCTTTGCAGGATCCAAGTATCCTGCCTGTTCGGCTGTTTTGCGCACCAAATCAAAATGGAGGCTCTGGCCAGCATCTGTGACCACAATAATTCGTTCAGCTTTTTCCTCTTCAATGCGGTGGAGCATCGCTGCCATATCTGTGGTGTCGTAGTTGTAGCCTCCATCAGATTTCTGAACCATCAGCGGAATTCTAATCCCCTCGTGGAAGACACATTTTGCCCCATCAGATACTGTGATGAGCCCCTTTTTTTCAAGATCGGCAACAACTACTGGCAATTGGAGGTTGTAAAAAGACTCTCCCCGCTCCTTAACCTTGACATCCAAAAGATCATAAACTTCCTGAAAAGCCTTCCTGGAGATATCACAGATGATTTCCCACGCCTGAAGGGCCTCTTTGTCCCCTCCTTGAAGGGCTACAACAGAAAGACGGGCCCTTGTTTTGAACTCTGAGTCATCATCAAACCGTTTTTTAGATTCCCGATACCAATGCATCAAAGTCGGGAGATCGGTCTCTTTTTTACCTGCAAGAACATCTGGAACCTCTTCTTTCATATAGGCTATGAGCATCCCAAAAGCTGTTCCCCAATCCCCTACGTGATTTAAACGGATCACGTCGTGCCCTAAAAATTCCAGAAGACGAGCAATCGAATCGCCGATAATTGTGGAGCGCAAATGCCCCACATGCATCTCTTTGGCAATATTGGGAGAAGAAAATTCGACAATCACACGCTCTTTTTTCTCAGGAAGAATGCCCAAATGATCATCCAAGAGCATTTCATTGACCTTTGTGGATAAAAAATCTCTTGAGATTACTAGATTAATGAAACCAGGTCCTGCAATTTCAACTGCCTCAAAAACCCCTTCAGGGATCTTTTCCACAATTTCCGCCGCGATCTCTTGAGGCTTTTTTTTCACAGCTTTTGCAAGTTTCATGGCGCTATTGCATTGATAATGGCCAAACTTTTCCTGTGTGGCAGGCGTCACTTGCATCTGAAGCTCCTCTTTCGAAAGGCCAGGAAAGGCCTTTTGAGCAGCTTTTGTGAGTGTTTTTTCTACAAAATCGATCAATGTTTGCATAACAACTAAGAGTACCAAGAAATCATCAAAACAAAAAGAACAAAGCGGTCAGTTATTACATTTTGCCACTTAAAGCTCTCCTGGAGGGCGGCGAAGAATCGCCGCACTCCAGAAATGTTACGGCGGCGAACCTTCAGCACCCGCTAAATACCACTCCTTAAGCTCGCAGATTTTGGACATGATTTGTCCCACAATCCGTCCTTGAGCCTCTTTCTTGTCTTCATTCTCATTTTCAACGTATTCGATGGGAGTGCCAAACACGCACGCTGTTTTACCATAAAGTTTGGGGAATTTTCTTTTGTTGTTCCAAGCTTCAAATGAACCGTGAATATAAGCTGGGATAATGCGGCATTGCGTTCTTTGCACAAGCATCCCGATGCCCAACTGGCCAGCCAACAACTCCCCACTAGGCGAGCGTCTCCCTTCGGGAAAAATTACCACTTTTTTACCGCTGCGTACAAGGGCCATCGCCATCTTCAGCGTACTCAGATTGCCCTTTCCCTGATGCACGGGGTGCGTATTGACATTCTTAAGCAACCAGCCAAAAGGTTTAAAATGAAAAAGACTTTCACGGGCCAAAAAATGGATATGATCGGGACATGATGCCCCCACGATAGGGGGATCTAAAAAAGAGCAATGATTGGATGCGATCATGGCCCCACCAGGTTTCACATGCTCTTTTCCATATACCTTGTGATGATAAAAAAGAGTCACAAAGAACCAACACCAAAATCTACTAAATGCGTACATCATCGTTTGTTTTTAGGGATGAAGGATAATATTTGTTCAATGACTTGCTCGATTGTCATATCTGACGTGTCAATCAGCTGCGCATCTTCTGCCTGTTTCAAAGGGGAAATTTCTCGTGTAGAATCAAAATGATCGCGCTCTAAAAGCTCTTTCAAAACCTCATCATGAGTCGACGGCATTTTTTTATCTTTGAATTCCAAATATCTACGCTCTGCCCTAACAGCTGGCCTTGCAGTTAAAAAGATTTTTAAATCAGCTTTGGGAAAGACTACAGTTCCCATATCACGCCCTTCAAAAACTGCATTTTTCCCTTTGCCAAACTCTTGTTGGAGGGCTACAAGGGATTTTCTAATTTCAGGATGGGCAGAAACCTCAGAAACTTTTTGCGTGACATTGGGGGTTCGGATAAAGTCGGTAACATCTGCATCTCCAACAAAATAACGTTTCTCACTTGCCTGATCTTTGATATCAAAACGGAACCCTGCCAGAAAGGTTTTGAGCCCATTTGGGTTCTTCAAATCGATGTTTTCGTTGAGAATTTGCCAAGTAAGAGCGCGGTACATCGCCCCCGTGTCGAAGTAACGGAAATTCAGCTTTTCAGCTACACGCCGTGCAATGGTTGTCTTTCCAGTCCCTGCAGGACCATCAATAGTTACGATCATGAACCTATCTCACTAATCGCATTAAGTATACACGACTCTTAAGAATATGTACACAACAGGCGAGGTAAAAAGAAGGGAATCGATCATATCGAGAATGCCCCCAACCCCCGGAATTTTATTGCTGTCTTTGACTCCAGCATCCCGTTTTAAAAAAGATTCTGCCAAGTCCCCGATCTGCCCTAGAATGCCAATTAAAGCCCCCAGCCAAAGAGATTGGAAATAGGAAAATTTGGCAAAAGTATGCCCCCATTTTTTTCCAAGAAAGCAGATCAGCAGACTGATCAGCATCGAGAAAAAAAGACCTCCTAAGGCGCCTTCGAGGGTTTTATTGGGGCTTAGTTTCAAGGCAAGTTTCCGTTTACCAAACTGAGAGCCTACAAAGTAGCCTCCCACATCGGCGCTTTTGGTCACAGCGATTAAATAAATAATCCACCAGCTACCCTGAAGATCTGGATCGATCGTTCCTTCAAATGTAAAAAAATACATAATGCGGACAACGAGTCCTAAAGGGACGCCAATATAGACAATTCCTAAAAAAGTAGTAGCGATGTTGGTGATGGGAGGCTGGCCTACGATTGCAAAATAGACAAAGCAGCCAAAAAAAGCGACCGCAAGAATGATTTCAGGAGCTTGGGCCCAAAATGAAGGAAAAAAAGCGTGAGGCCCTTGTGTTTTCAAAAAGACGGCAAACACATAGACAATCACAGCGATCATACTTAATCGCACTGCAGGAACAAGTCCCTTGTTTTTGACAAGCTGGCAATACTCCCAGACAGCAGTTGCTGCAATTCCTGCGACAAAAGCGGTAAAAATCCAACGTACCGGCCTGATTTCTGCAAGAAAAATAAAAAAAGCAATGAGAACGGCCCCAAAGCCGTTGATAAGTGTGCGTACACCTAGATCTTTAATTTTTGATCGCTTCATTTCCCTATGCGTCTTTGACGTTTTTGAAAATCTAGCACAGCTTTCAATAGATCGCGAGGAGTAAAATCGGGCCATAAGGTCTCAGTAATATAGACCTCGGCATAAGCAAGCTGCCAAAGTAAAAAATTACTCACCCTTTGCTCGCCGCTTGTCCGGATCAAAAGATCTGGATCTCCAAAGGGCGCTGTGTCCAGATGTTGGGCAACTTTTTCCTCTGTAATTTCATTTTTAGAAAGCGTGCCGCTCAATAAATCATCTGCTAGTTTTTGCATAACACGGCACATTTCACTTCTTCCCCCATAGTTGAGGGCAACAACAAAATCAATACCGTAGCCGTTTTCTGTGGCCAAACGGGTTGTTTCAATTGTATTTTTGAGCCCATCGGAAAAAGGAGTCAAATCCCCGATCACATGAAATCTGACACCTTGATCGATCATCGATTGCCGTTGATTTTCAAGATAGGTTTGCAAAATCAGGAGTAACGTTGCGACCTCATCGGGCGATCTGCCCCAATTTTCTGTTGAAAAGCCAAAGACAGTCAAAACTTTTATTCCAAGATCTGAAGCTGCTTCTACCATCTGGCTTAAGACGTCTGCCCCTTTCCAATGGCCATCCAAAAGATTTAAAGAGGCATCTGAAGATTGTTTTTTCATCCAACGACGATTCCCATCCATGATGATGGCGACATGGCGGGGGAGGGGATTTTCGTGCGCAATGCGGATCTCTTCATCCAAAAAATGTGTAAGCTTGGGAGTAGTGAAACAGGCTGAGGACACGAAAGAGTTTTTTTGTTTTTTTTGTCTGACAAAAATATACGAAATAGGAGTTTAGGAACAGGGGATTCTCCTCCCGTGCCCGTCCCTGTGCCTGTGCCCGTGCCCGCCCTTTCCCGATCTGGCAGGGTGTTTGAATAAAGTCCTTTGACTATTGACAGAACCGTGCCGCAGTGGTATCTTATCAGGTTTATTAAGAATAAGGATTAAAGATGGAAAAGCAGAAACGGTGGCAGCTTTATATCATACTAGCAGTTGTATTTTTGACGATTTACAACATTCTTCCAACAGTTTTTTTCTACACAAAGCCATTAAAAAAAGGTATTGATCAGCAAGAGGGACTACAAGTTGCCAAATCAATTGCTGAAAGAGTCAACGGTCTTGAAGGCTTCACTCTTTCCTGGCTAAAGGCGCAAAGTAAAAATTTGGGCCTGAAACCTGTTTCAATCACACTTGATCCTGAAGATTCAAAACTTGCAAAAGTGACTTTCCGTACAGCAAAAGATGCTTCCATTTTTGCAAACTCCCTTTATAGAGCAGGAAACCTTATCCCCTTTGTTCCTGCCCAGCTCAGTGCCGATCCAAGATCCTTTGAGGAAGGGGCAACTTCTGTGATTGTACAGCGTAAAATCGGTGTACACTTTAATCCCGAAGATTTGGGCTCTTATTTCCATTATATTCCTAAAATGAACTCCGATGGGGAGATCACCAAAGAATACCGCGCGCTTGTGAATGATCGCGTGCTCCAGTTAGCTCTAGGACTGGGCGGCGAGAGCAAACCTGCCCGTGTTTTGACCACAATTGCTGCCGATCAAAGCTCTGATGACGAGGTGATGCACCTGGCACGCTCCATTGTGGAATATGAAAATGCCTTTGGAGATCAAAATCCAATCACTAAACGTTATTTTGCAAGCTTTACTCAGATTCAAAATGCCTCTCAAAGGGCCAATTTAATCCAAAAATTCAGTGCAAAATTAGAAACTCTTTCCCAAAAGAACAGCAAAGAGATCACATCTCTTAAAGAAGAGCAGTCCAAGCTGCAGAGCGAAGGAAAGTTTTTAACTCCGATGCAACAGCAGAAACTTGAAGTATTTGAGAGTCAAAAAGAGATTTTGGACGCAGCTTTCGCGATCGTCAAGCGCAACAGCAGTGTCTTCAGCCAAGGGCTTGCCCCGCTAGATCCTGAAGTGATCTTGAAAACTTTGAATGCTGACGTGATGGGCCAGGAAAAAGTGCAAAAAATTGTCCTCGGTGATCGCAATCCGTTTGTGTCTAGCCTTGAGATCAATTGGGGAACAGAACAAATCAATCTGATCCTCCAACCCGATGTGGCAAAAATCCGGGCACGTGATTCTAAAAAAGAGTTAGAAGTCCTGCAACTTGAAAAGCTAAACCAGTTTTTGTTCAATGAAATCGCAGCCGTTTCACGCTCCTCTGATGAAACCATTACACCTGCTCTTGATCACTTTGGGATCGCTTTGAATAAACTCACCAACAGCTCTGCTCTTCTGACTCTCGATTTTGGAGCACTGGGAGCAGCTCAAAGTAAAAATTTGAAGCACCTTTTATCCACAAGCTGGCATCCGACAGATGTGGATCTAACAGCTTCCAACTATCCGGTATACTCCTGGCAGGAATTTGAAAAATTGCCGGCGCAAGATCAAAAGCTTGGCCTTGTTATCTATGCCCCTTCTATGGAAAAAACGACAGAAGAGGGATTCCGCGGTGGTTCTTTCTACGTAATTGCCCGGGGCTTGAATACGATTAAACAAAAGTATCAAGATCTTCCTCAAAGTCCTGAAAAAACAGCCTTTGAAAAAGATTTCCGCGCTCTTCAGGATCTTTTGCGTCAAAGCGGCTTCATAGGCTACTCTGCAGCTTCTGTAGATCTTCCTGCTAAATACCAGAATGACTACATTTTTGAGCTCGACGATTACTATTCCTACTTGCTAGCAGCTACTCGGGAAGATTTTGTTGTCAAAGGAAGCAAAAAATTGGCTTTCCTTGAGTTTACAGATGTTCAGCAGCGTATTTTGACTCTCAACAAAATTGAGACTCAAATGCATGAAGATCTTCTTAAATGGCGCGATGAATACCGCGCTGCGCGGGTCAATATCGATCCTAATGCCCGCTATGACGTTCCGGCCCCTACACAAAACGTGTTATGGGACAACTTTAAGCTGAGCTTTAAAAAATATTTCCGCGGCGATGAGAGAAAAATCCTAAAATGGGGTCTTGATCTTTCCGGTGGAAAAACTGTGAGAGTGGGCTTAAAAGATCAAAATGGTCAGCCGATCACAAACGAAGATGACCTTTCCCAGGCTGTCAACGAGTTGTACCGCAGAGTTAACAGACTCGGAGTCTCTGAAGTGGGTATCCGCACAGAAGGTCCTACAATTGTCCTCGATTTCCCAGGTTCTCAAGGACTCTCAGCTGCCGATCTGATCCAGGCTTCTTCGATGCATTTCCACGTTGTCAATGAAAAGTTCAGTACCCATAACGGTGTGCTCGCAGAAGCTGTGGATGCCTTCCTCGATGAAATCTGGAACGAAGCGATCATCACAAACCGGACAGATAGCGATAGCTTAAATGAAATTGCTTGGCAACATTTGGGTGGAGATATCAAAAATCCGGGAGAATTTAAGCCTCGAAGCAGTCACGCACGCCTTCTTTACGATAATGGCTTGCGCTTTGCAGGGCCCAAATCGGCTTCCCGTTCAAGTAGCTTTGATGATACGCTCTC
The DNA here is from genome assembly GCA_964588495.1 of uncultured bacterium. Lineage (GTDB taxonomy): Bacteria > Chlamydiota > Chlamydiia > Chlamydiales > JAAKFR01 > CAVPKN01. Next base: position 81,970 of record CAZPPS010000003.1, read on the forward strand.
TGCGATCACAATCTTCCGTGGCAAAGATTATTCAGAGTGGCAGGGTCAAACCTACCCCCTCTTGATTATCTTTAGAAACTATGCCCTTGAGGGAGCTAACCTCAATGACGTACAGACCGGTTATGATCCATCTGAAGGAAATATCCTTTATTTCGGAGTCAGAGGCTCTTATGTCAACAGATCGGGTGAAAAAATCAATCCCCGTGATGATTTCTATGCGTGGACTTCCAGATTTTCTGAAGAAAAAATCGTCAACACACCGCTTGAGCCCATCACACAAGGAAGAGGCTGGAGAATGGCGGTCGTTTTAAACGGCACTGTCATTAGCTCGCCTGTCTTAAATTCACCGCTCCGTGATAATGCAAGGATCTCAGGACATTTTTCACAAAGAGAAATCAATCAGCTTGCAGCTGATTTAAAGGCAGGCTCTTTGAGCTTTACACCGCATATTCTCTCTGAAGAAAACATCAGCCCTGATCTTGGAAAAGAGCAGCGCACACAAGGGATTTTGGCAGCGTTTTTCGGCCTTGCACTTGTGATTGCTGCGATGTGCACTTATTACCGTTTTGGTGGTGTTGTGGCCTCGATTGCGGTTTTGTTCAACCTACTCATCATTTGGGGAGTTTTACAGAACTTAGGGGCAGCGCTCACACTTCCAAGCATTGCCGGGGTGATTTTAGCCCTTGGTATGGCAGTGGATGCGAACGTCCTTGTTTTTGAAAGAATCCGGGAAGAATTTGCGATCAGCAAGCGCCTACCCTCTGCCATCCAGGCAGGTTACAAGAAGGCTTTCAGTGCGATTGTCGACTCTAACCTGACCACTATTTTGGCAGCCGTTATTCTTTTGAATTTTGATTCAGGGCCAATTAAAGGGCTGGCATTGACTTTGATCATCGGTATCATTTCCTCGATGTTCACAGCTCTTTTCATGACCCGTTTCTTCTTTGCAGGATGGGTGCAGAATCCGAAAAATAAAGAACTCAAAATGCTGCGTCTTTTTAAAGAGACTCGCATCGATTTCTTGAGCAAATCAAGAGTTGCTATCACCTTATCCGTGATCTTGATCGCACTTGGAGCCTTTTTCTTCTTTAAAGGGCGTGAGACAATCTTTGGAATGGATTTCACAGGTGGTTATGCGCTGACTCTTGATCTTAAAGAAAAGCCCGGCGTGGATTATCGTCTCGCTGCGGAATCGGCTTTGGTGAAAGCAGGGGCAGCTCCGAGCGATTTCCACATTCAGGAACTGAATAGACCCAACCAATTGCGCATTCAGCTCGGCACAGGACTTGAGCAGAGCGGCAAGCCATTTTTTGGGATCGATGAAAAGCCTGCTGTGCAAAAGCCGCTCTTTGCCTACCAGGAAAATGCGCGCATTGTCTGGATTGTGGATGCATTGGCTCAAGATGGGCTCAATCTTTCAGAGGCCAGCTTGCCTCAGCTGAATTTGCATTGGACAGCGATGAGTGGACAACTCTCTGACAGAATGCGCAATGAAGCTTTCTTAGGGTTAGCCCTCGCTTTAGTCGGTATTTTGATCTACATTACCTTCCGTTTTGAGTTCAAATATGCGATTAGTGCGACAATTGGCCTTGTTCATGACATCCTGATTACTTTAGGCGTACTTGCCATTGCCCATTTCTTCTTTGAAGGGGTCCGTATCGATTTACAAGTGATCGCTGCGTTGATGACCATTGTGGGATACTCGTTGAATGATACGATTATTATTTTTGACCGTATCCGTGAAGATTTGCGTGTCATGCGTAAGATGTCGTTTGGAGAAATTATCAACCACGCCCTCAATGCAACATTGAGCCGTACGGTGATGACTTCTGGGACGACGCTTCTTGTTCTTCTTGCGCTGGTATTTTTTGGAGGAAGCTCCATTTTTAGTTTTGCGTTGATCATGACAGTTGGTATTGCGATCGGAACACTTTCCTCGCTCTACGTTGCAGCTCCCATGCTGCTCTATTTCCACAGAAGAGAAGTCTCTAAAAAAGAAGAGTCTACTTCTGCAAATACGATTTAGATAGCCAATACAAAAGGGTCTTGCTATGATTCAGCATTGACCCTGGGTGTTCCATCGCGTTTTTTTCATCTGATTTAATCAGCGTGAAGGGCGCGGTGGAAGCACAATTTCAATTCAAAATTTGAGTACAAATGGAAACGCATGAACCGATCTGGATCTATCCCAAGAAGAATACTTCGTGGTTAGATCAGATCATTCGGGAATTTACAATCCATCCCATCACAGCCCAGATCTTAATTTCCCGCCATTTTAACTCTCTGGATGCGATTCACCAGTTTTTGTATTCCAAGCTCCCCGATCTTTACGATCCCAAACTGTTTTTGGACATGACAAAAGCTGTGCGCCGCATTGATAGGGCTCTGAAAAACGGAGAGGGGATCTTAATTTATGGTGATAATGATGTTGATGGAATCACCGGGACTGCCCTTTTAGTCGATTTTTTTAAAAAAGTTGGGGGCAATATCAAATATTATGTCCCCAACCAAAACGTGCAAAGAGGGCAGCTTTTCCTGGATGCCCTAGAATTTGCGGAGGCCAACAACTGTAAGTTGATGATCACCGTAGACTGCGGAATTACAGCTGCCAAAGAAATCCAAAAATTTGTCGCCAAAGAAATTGATGTGATTGTTACGGATCACCACGAACCTACTGATAAAATCCCTAACTGCATCGCAACTCTAAATCCTAAGCTGCACAACCAAACTTATCCTAATAGAGACCTGACAGGTGTGGGCGTTGCTTTTAAGCTCGCCCATGCGATGACCAATTTTTTGGTTGCAAAAGAAGAAATTGGCCCACGCAAAGTCGATCTCAAAGTCTATCTTGACCTTGTCGCCCTTGGAACAATTGCCGATATGGGAGTTCTGCAGGACGAGAACCGGATTTTGGTCCGCTATGGCCTAAAACAGCTCCAAAAAACCAAGAGAATGGGGTTGATCAAACTCTTTACAGTTTGCGGTGTAGAGCGCAGCGAAGTGACTCCTGTCGATATTGCGACAAAAATTGCCCCCCGCATGAATAGTTTAGGAAGAGTTGCAGATCCCAGCAAAGGAGTGGAGCTCTTACTGGTCAGAGAGGAAGTGAAGGCAGAAGAACTTGCCAAAGAGCTCGATTTGTTCAATGTTCAAAGACAGAAAATTGAGCAAGTTGTCTCAATTGATGTTGAAGAAACTTTGGCCACTAATCCCATTATTTTTCAGAATAAAGCCATTGTTTTGAGCTCTCAAAACTGGCATCCAGGGGTAATACCCATTGTGACGGCCCGTATTGCAAAGCAATACAACAGGCCGACTGTGATGATCGCAATTGATAATGGGATCGGCAAAGGCTCGATTCGAACCATAAGGGAATTCCCCCTTCTGCCGGTTTTAAAAAAATGCAGCGATCTGTTCATCAACTTTGGGGGACATGACTTTGCAGCGGGCCTTACCATCAAAGAAGAAAACATCGAGAAATTTAAGAAACGTTTTGTCCACGCCGCCAATTCTTCCTTAAGAGAACAGGACATTTTGTCTAAGCTCTACATTGACGCCCACGCTAATTTTGATGAGCTCACCTACGATCTTTTAGCTTCCTTAGAGCTTTTTGAACCCTACGGCAACGAAAATCTGCAACCGATTCTTTATTGTGAAGCGGTTCAAGCCTGGCCTCCCAAAATTATTGGCGGTTCCCATCTAAAGCTCTATTTAGAACAAGGAGAAAGGATGCTGGAAGGGATCGGCTTTGGGATGGCTGACAAAAGCAACATTTTAAAGCGGAAAAATTTGAGACTCAAAATTGCTTATACCCCGCAGATCAACCGTTTTCATAATAAGAGTAGTATTCAGTTGCTCATCAGAGATTTCCAAATTCTAGAATAAGATCCCTTGCCCGTGCCCCTGCCCTATCTCGTAGTTAACCTGAGTTTTGGGTTCTTTTCCCTCATCCTCAGGGATTTTTGGGGTCCAAATCGCACTTTTTTGCTCGCAAATAGCGCTTTCAGCTATGAGCTTCGCAAAAAATTGCGATTTTGCCTCACAAAAATCCGCTGACTACGAGGAAAAATAACCCAAAACTCAGGTTAGTTAACGAACAAAAATGCTGTGGTTCGGGCAAGGGCAAGGGCAGGGGCAAGGAATTTTAGCTTTCTTCCGAAAGTAATACTTCCAGCACAATCCCCCCATCCATATAAGAACACACCAAATAGTCCCCTTCTTTGCACGACTGTTCCAAAATCGCTTTCGCTAAAACGGTCGCCAGCTCTTTTTCCACAAGGCGCTTCAAGGGCCTTGCGCCCAGTTCAGGATCCAGGTTGTTTTGTTTGAGAAAATTGACCAAGGTTCGATCAAAATGAACTTCGATGCCCTTCATTCTCCAGATTCGATTCCTCAGCTCTCCCAGAATTTTCCGGATTAAAAGCTCAAAAATTTCGTCAGAAAGAGGTGCAAAAACCATGCAATCGAGCCTGTTGAACATTTCAGGAGAAAGAACGTCCATCACATGGGGTTTGAGAATTTCTAGAATCTCAGCAGTTGTATTGCCTCTTTGGTACAAACGGGCAATTTCACGGGAAGCAATGTTAGATGTGAGGATAAATATCGCTTTTGTGCAATCGACATCTTCTCCTCGGGCAGAGGTAAAATAGCCCGCATCGAAAACATGTAGAAATAATCTTAAAACCTGAGGATGGGCCTTTTCAATTTCATCCAGCAGAACAACAGAATAGGGCGTTTGCAATAAACCATTCGATAAAGTCCCCCCAACATCATATCCCACATAGCCAGGAGGCGCCCCAATCAAACGACTAATCGTGTGCGCTTCTCCATACTCAGACATGTTAATGCGCAAGAAATGCTCAGAGCTCCCATAAAGCTCCAGACAGAGCTGTTTGGCAAGCTCTGTTTTCCCCACCCCCGACGGCCCACAATACAATAACGAAGCAATCGGCGTTGAGGGATCGCTCACCCCAGCGGTAAAGCGTACAATTGCATTCGCCGTCTCTCTGACAGCATCCTCTTGCCCAAATATCTTTTTCAAAAGCCGCTCCTCGAGCCTTTTCGAACGGGAAATGAGCTGCTGCTTCAAAGAGGAAGCTGCCCTAATCAGCGGAAGAGTTTCCCGAAAAGGTTCGGTAGTAACACTTTCAGCCTCAGGAAACGGATAGAAGCCAATATTTTTTTCCGCACTCTGCAATGGGAAACAGAAAAGAGGGAAAAGAAAGAAGATTGCAATTTTCATAGGGGAACCTTTTGATTGATGCAATCTTAAGAATGTGAACCAATAAAATCCAAAAAAAACGTCGCGGAAGGACAGTTAGCGGCAAAACAAGATATCAGTTATAGCGTGCTAGGAAGGCGAACATCTCATTAATTGAGAAGTATGGGAAGAGCCCGCTATCTGCCTGGCTCTTGCCCATGCAATGGAGACTTAGCTAGCTTGGCTAACTTTTTTGTTTAGATAGTCATCTTTGTAGCGTCTGACTTCTTCTGCATGAATGACCCAAGCAGCACCTTTTCTAGCACCTTTAATCATTCCAGTACGTGTTGCATAATAAATCTTCTGCGCAGGAACGCCTAACATTTTTGCAACTTGATTAATGGAAAAGTACCCTCTGTTATTATCAAAAAGCAGCTCACCATCAAACATGGATTTTGTACGGGAATACTTGTTATTACGGTACTCTTCCAAGTCTTTCAGATCGATTTCCCAACGGGTTTTTTTAGTTGCTCTCAGTTTTTTTTGCTTAATAGCAACATAAATCGCCTGACGTGTAACTTTATTGATTTTAGCAGCTTCTGTAATAGATACAACTTTGCGGTCTCCACAATTTTGTGACTCGCAAGAAGACATTTCTTGTCTTTCATTTGTTTCTTTCATTTTATAACCCCCTAAGGTTGTCTTTATTTTTGCTTTTAACTTGTTAACTTTTTGAGGCCTCAAAACCAGGATTAACGCCTCGATTATTTGTAATTGATATTTCTTTTATATCCTTCTTAGTCTTAAAGAATAATTATCGCTTATTTTATAATTTCAAATCAAGATTTTTTTTATGTTTGATAAATAGAAAGTTTATCATTCATTAAGATGGCTTTATCTTGATTTCCGTCTAAAACCAATTTTTGTGTAATATTTTGATTAAGAATCAAATTGAAATCAACCTTTTTTGCGAAAATTTCATTTTTTATTAAGCTTAATATTTCCTTAATCGCTCATTTATCTTTCTTAAACTGCCAATTGTTTTGATTACGGTTTGAAACCCCTTCAATCTCCACAAGTACATAGTCAACAAGTTTTGGCCCTTTTGGCGAGCATCAAAAGGACAAAAACTTGTTGACTATGTACTAGCCATAAAAGCTCTGAAAGACAATGATGAAAACACAAACGAAAGAGCATACAATGTTTCAAAAATTCCTTATAGTACTTTTTTTTCTCATCCCTAGCCTTGACGCCGCAAAACTGCCTGAAATTTCTTCAAAGGATGCTATTGACACTCTACACCGTATTATGGAAGCGCATGTTTCATGCAAAGAACTCGATGCCCCTTTAATTAAAAGAGGATTGGAGCATTATCTCGACGAGCTCGATCCTACAAAAATCTATTTTCTGGAAAGCGAAATTACCAAGTGGCTCTCCCCCTCAGACGAGCTTTTAGAGGAGATCCGCGCCTGCATGGAAAAAGGAGATTTTTCCCATTTTGCAGCCATTCACGGCCAGATGATTGCTGCAATTAAACGGCGCCAGGATCTTGAAAAAAAGCTCGAGAGCGCTCCCCTGCCGCAAGAAGTTTCTATTAGCGAATTCAAAGACCTTCCCTGGTCAAAAGATGTTGCTGAGCTCTCCAGCAGAATTTTAAAAATTCGGGCTCTACAGATATCGGCAGCTAAAAAGCTCGACGCCGATTCCCAGGAAAAAGCCCTGGCCCGGATTGCCAAACACCGTACTTCAAGAGAAGATGAGCTCTCAGCCAACACTAAAGACCAAGACAAGCTCATTCTGGCTCATGTTTTAAAGGCATTTGCCTCCTCTTTTGACGCCCATACCTCTTATTTTACACCAGGCGAGGCGGCTCAATTCATGATTCAGGTGCAGCAGCGTCTTTTTGGCATTGGAGCGCAGCTCAGAGATGATCTCAATGGCTTTACCATTGTAAAAATCATTGAAGGAGGCCCCGCAAGCCGTAATACCGGTTTAAAAGTAAACGATCGGATTATCTCCATTAACTCAGAGCCTGTTGTGGGCCTGGATATCACCGAAGCTGTCGAGCTTATTCGGGGAGAAGAAGGGACACCAGTGATCCTTTCTGTACTACGAGCAGGAACGGGTGGAGAAGAAAAGCACGAAATTGAGATTATTCGGGGTGAAGTTGTCATTCAAGAGGCACGCCTGGAGTCAAAAATGATCCCTTTTGGCGATGGGGTGATCGCTCATCTCTCCCTTCATGCCTTCTATCAGGATCCTCAACACTGTTCCTCTTCCGATCTCTATGAAGAGATTCGGAAAATCCAAAAAGATCAGCCCTTAAAAGGGGTTATTCTGGATCTACGCTACAATGCAGGGGGCGTTTTACCCCAAGCAGTCGCTGTCACTGGCCTGTTCATTACTAAAGGCATTGTCTGCTCGATCAAAGATAATAATGGGACCATTGAACACTTAAGAGATATTGATGGCCGAGTTGCCTATGATGGGCCGTTAATTGTGTTAACCAGCAAAGCTTCTGCCTCTGCTTCAGAAATTGTCGCCCAAACCCTTCAGGACTACGGAAGAGCCATTATTGTGGGCGATGAACACACCTACGGCAAAGGAACTTTCCAAACCTTCACACTCGACTCTTCAAACAGCGCAAAAGTGAATCCCAAAGGGGAATTTAAGGTCACTCGGGGCAAATATTACACCGTTTCAGGCAAAAGCCCCCAGCTTGTAGGAGTCAAACCTGACATTGTGGTCCCAGGAATGTATTCTGAGGCAGATATTGGAGAGCTTCATGCAAAGTACCCTCTTGAAAACGATTACATCAAAGAAAATTATAATGATGATCTGGCCGATATTCCAGCAGTTCAAAGGGATCAAATCAGCTGGCTTTACCGTTTTAATCTTCAGCCGAAAATCAAAACATTTACACGCCACATAGCAACCCTTCAGAAAAATTCGGCTGCTCGTATTGCTCAGAGCCCTTTTTATCAACTTTTTCTCAACCAAATTAAAGAAGAGGAAGTTGAGGCTTCAAAAGTGGAACTGTTTACAAAAAATGATCCCCAACTGCATGAGTCAATTGACATCATGAAAGACTTGATCCTTCTCTTAAAGTAATGGTATAATCTCACGCTATGAATAATGTCCGTGTACGTATTGCTCCCTCTCCAACTGGCGATCCTCATGTAGGAACTGCCTATATCGCCCTCTTTAATCTCATTTTTGCCAAGAGATTTGGGGGAAAATTCATTCTGCGCATCGAAGATACAGATCGGACACGGTCGCGCCCTGAATATGAGACCAATATCTATGAAGCTCTTAGATGGTGTGGCATCCAGTGGGATGAAGGACCAGACATTGGGGGACCTTTCGCCCCTTATAGACAATCAGAGAGAAGTGACATCTACAAGAAGTATGCTTACGAGCTTTTGGAAAAAGGGGAAGCTTACAAGTGCTTTGCGACAGCAGAAGAGCTCGCTGAGATGCGCGAATTGGGCGCTAAATCGGGCGTGCGGGGTGGCTATGACAGAAGATACCGCAATTTAAGCCCTGATGAGGTTAAAAGAAGAGAAGCTGCGGGCGAGCTTTATACAATCCGTCTCAAAGTCCCTCTCACAGGCGAGTGCCAGTTCGAAGATGCCATTAAAGGGCGTATTACATTCCCGTGGGCAGACATTGACGACCAGGTTTTACTCAAATCAGACGGCTTCCCGACTTATCACCTTGCCAACGTCGTCGATGACCATTTAATGGGAATTACTCACGTGATCCGAGGCGATGAGTGGATCAGCTCAACTCCTAAACATATCCGCCTTTATGAGGCTTTTGGCTGGACAGCCCCTGAGTTTTACCACATGCCCCTCCTTTTAGGAATGGATGGAAAAAAACTCTCGAAAAGACGGAATCCTACCTCGATCTTCTACTATAGAGATAGCGGCTATCTATCTGAGGCTCTTTTGAACTTCTTGACCCTTATGGGTTACAGCATGGTGGGAGATAAAGAAATCTACTCTCTCGACGAGATCATTAAGGAATTTGACCCTAAAAGAATTGGCCTCTCTGGAGCTGTTTTTGACACCACCAAGCTCGATTGGCTCAATCAGCAATACTTGATCAACCATGTCCCCCAAGAGAAGCTTTGGGAGCGGATCAAAGCGTGGGGCTTCAATGATACCTTTATGAATACCCTCATGCCCCTTGTTTCTACGAGAATCAAGACTTTTGGGGAATTTATCGAGCTTTGCCAGTTTTTCTTCATCAACCATCTCGATTACACACAAGAGCTTTTGACCCCCAAAGGGACGACTCCTGAACAATCGGCTACCCTTCTTCAAACCTTAATCTGGGCCCTCGAAGAAAAAGAGGACTGGAGCAGCAAGGCCTTTGAAGAGAGTTCCCATGAAGTGGCAACTTCTTTCAATATTAACTACAAAAAGGTGCTGATTCCCCTCCTTTATGCCGTTATTACGGGCAAAAAGCAGGGACCTCCGCTCTTTGACTCTGTCCAGCTCCTCGGCAAAGACAGGGCAAGAGCACGCCTTTTGAATGCCATTAACTTCCTCGGCGGCATTTCCAACAAGCGACTGGCTTCCCTTAAAGATCAGTGGCAGAAGAAGGAAAACCTGGCTGCTCTAATGGCACATTCCGCGTAGTTTTTTCGGCTAGGATGTAATCGTATTGTCTATGGCGGCAACAGCAGCCGCTAGCTAGACCTATAATAAGCAAAAAATATACTAGTTTCATAATTACTATTCTCAATAAAAGACTATTTATTTCAATTAATATTTATTTAACACTCAAAATATTGAAACTAAACTAATAATATGTTATAATTTTTTTATATTAATTTTTGAGGGTCTATGACAAGTTCAACTAATAATACATTTGAAAACCGTGTCAATGAGCTGGCTGATCGTGGTTTGCAGCAGGCTGGCAAGCCAAAGATTACCCACGCGGGCACACGGGAAACATATACCTATGTCAAGGATGGTGGGGATTTTGGCAAAATGGGTGCAATTCTACCGATCATAGGGAATGGTTTGGCCTATGCGGCGACAGCGGCTGTCGGATCGAAGAAAGCAGAGGGCTTTAAGGAAGCTACCAACAAAGCAGTTACAGAATTCAAAAACAATCCAGAAATTGTTGGGCCGCGTCTTGTATCCACGGTCGCAACTGTTGCCACTGTCATCGGCGCTCCCTATTTGCTTGCCTCACAAAAAGTGCGCGATGAGACGGTCAATAACATGCTTCACGGTCAGATTACACGAGAGGTTTCCCGCAAGATTGAAAAGACTAAGGACGAGCTGAAAAAAGAACACGCAAAGGACACAAAAGCGCGTGGGTTTGATTGCCAAGACTCCAAAAAAATGACGGCTTTCGTTAAACAGCGCGCTCATGCAAAAGATTCGAGAGTACGTGAAATCAAGGACCACATTGTGTTTGTCGGAAAAGATTACATTGTCGTGGTCCCTAATGGCAATTTCGAAGAGCATGAGAAGGTTTTTTTATATAAAGGTCCCTTCTTTTCAGAGTCTGGCGAGTACCTAACAGAAGATGTAGGAAGGTTACGGGCTATTAACGCATTTTTAACGGGACGCACAGAAATTGTTGAGGGCATTGAGAAAAAAGCGGAAGAGATCGCTCTCAAGGTCAAGGGAGAAAAACCTGAAAATCTTTCTGAGGCTGAGAGTAAAAAATGGGATAAACAAGCTGAAGAGCTTAAAAAACAAATTGTCAGGAACCTAAGCGCGAAAGAAATTCGTATCTCTGTCAAATACGGTTACTGGCGTATTGCCTCGGATGATCCGACCAACCCTGATCTGTATCAAAACATTACAGGTGTGTTTAAGGATGAAACAATTAAAGAGTTTGATGTTCTTTATAACAGAAACTTGTCCGAGCACAAAAAGAAGCTGGAAGGAAACGATTTCAAACCTCCGAAGCTCACTAATGACTTATTTAACGGCTTCAAAAGTTCATTAAATAGTGACAATGAAGACGACGATGGAAAGAAAACAGTACTTAGTGACAACCTCGAAAGCTTCAATTCAGGCAATAGCAACAACAGTAACTACAAATCGGAATATACCAGTCTTTAATTGATTTCCAAAGCCGTAGCGGCCCCTGCCGCTACGCTCCTTTTCTCATAACCATTTATAAAAAGAGTTTCCAGAGTCTGATTGCGTTTGAAGGGTGTAGTCCCTATTTGAACGATCGGGCGCACCCCATGCATAGTGTTGGTGCGGAAATAGGCCGCATCTTGTGGTAGTTCTTTATGTTTGAATTTCACGTAGGCGATCTCAAACCCAAGCTCTTGTGCCAATTTAACAATAGTCGTGATGGTTACGCCAAAATAGAGAGGAAGGCTTGGGTCTGGGGTCATGAAAGTTTTATCTTTTACCCAGAAAAGATTTCCGAAAGCCGCCTCTAAAAGAATCCCCGTTTCAGTTTGCGTGATGCAATCATCAACTCCCCTTTTATATGCCTCTTCCATGACGTAATAACGGTTGAGGTGGGCCAGGCTTTTGAAAGAAGCATGGCAACAGCTAAAAGGGATAGGGAACAACTCCATTTTGAGAGGCGCAAATGGCTTTAATGTAAATGGATGGAGCATCATTAAGAGTCTTCCTGTTCTCGTAGGAAGACGCATTTCAGAACTATCGCCTCCTGTCACAAAGATCCTGAGCCTCCAGATTCCTTCGTAGGCTTTATTTTGGTGGATGAGCTCTTCGATGATAGTGGCGCTCAAGGGAGGACAAGTTAGATTAAATTGGAGGCATTGTCGCGTGAGTTGCTCAAGATGTGCTTCTAAAAAAAGGAGCTCCCCGTCTTTGACTTGGATGGTAGCGTAGGCTCCATCCCCAAACTGAAACCCCCTATCAGTGATAGGGATTCTAGCTTCTTCTTGCGGAAGGAATTGGTTCTCAAAGTAAACAATACTCATACTTTCGTGTAATTAAACACAAAGACACAAAGGCACAAAGAGAAAAAGAAAAATAATCCTATCTCTGTGTTCTCTGCGTTCTCCGTGGTTTTTTTAATTTGCCGTACACACTTTTATTCAATAACTTGCGGGACATTTATTAAACCACAGAGCACACAGAGAACACAGAGAAAAGAAACACCCTCTCTTTGTGCCCTTTGTGTCTTCGTGCCCTTTGTGTTGCATTCCTCGCAGATTCAACACAACCAACCTGTTAGATATCCATATTATGGTAGACGGCGTCGACATCGTCGAGATCCTCCAGCCACTCAATCAAAGCCATATTCGACTGCTGGTCCTCTTCATTACAAGCAACTAGCGTCTTGGGGATCATCTCGATCAAAGCCTCTTTTGTCTCCCATTTCCCATTTTCCAGCCCTTCTTTGACAGCAAAGAGCTCCGTTGGATCGGTTGTGATCATGAAAGCTTCGTCGGCAACTTCAAAATCTTCAGCCCCTGATTCGATTGCAGCATTAAAGAGTTTTTCTTCATCCTGCCCCTTTTTTTCAATCTGGATGACCCCTTTTCGATCAAAATTGAAAGCAACTGAGCCTGGACTTGCAATCGAGCCACCCCGTTTATTGGTCGCAATTCTCATATCCGAGGCTGCCCGGTTTTTGTTATCGGTCATCACTTCGATAATCAAACCGACCCCTCCAAAACCATACATTTCGTAGGTGATCGATTCATAGTTGGCCTGTGAATCGCTCGAAGCCTTTTTGATGTTTCTATCGATATTATCACTTGGGAAATTGACCGATTTGGCTTTATCGATGGCAAGGCGGAGGCGGGGATTGCTTTTAGGGTCGGGCCCCCCTGTTTTGACAGCGCTGATGATCTCTTTAGCTACACGGGAAAACATTTTCCCCTTGAGCTTGTCAGAGCGCTCTTTCCGGTGTTTTATATTTGCCCACTTACTATGTCCAGCCATACTTGAATAATGTTTGTTTGTTAGTTTTTTCCCACACGGTGGCGGCTTTATAATGTTCAAAGTCCCGTTCTTTTGCCTTGAAGTCTGCGCTATGGAAGCAAAATCTGCCACGCGTATCGACACTTCCAGGAACAACACTGTGGACCATTTCGTGATAAATCACAAAATTCACAAAATAGTCAGGAAAGAAGGGATCATCCAGCATACGATGAATTTTGATAAGACGCAAGCCTGCAACATACTGCCCAAAGGTGATCCGGGTGCGGGTTTTCCGTCTGCTAGAGCTGCCATACCAGGTGATAGAAAGGTCAAGCTCGTTGTTAAAATATTGCTTATTGATTGCGTGGTAACTTTCAAGGAGATTGTAATGGTGGCCCACGGTTTGGAGCTTTTTAGGGTTGACGAGGTGTGTATAGTCAGCGTCTGCCAAAGAATCTTGAATAAATTTGCGTAGAATTGTCACCTCTTTGCGAGTCCCCCGCACATAATGGGCAATCGCTGAGATGACAGGATCAGGGGCTGTCAAAAACATTTTGTGAACAGAAAGTCTGACAAAAAAGCGGTTTCTTTCGAGAAGATTGAGCATCGTCGAACGGTTTTCGTTGACCTGGATCTCTAGATGGGTGTTGAGGTGGGCGGAGAGGCGGATTTTAAACTCTTCTACAGACACGAAAAACTCCGTGCGTGACCGTGACCGAGTCCGTGACCGTGACCGAACCGTGCCTCCGTTCTATTTGAGATTTTCTCCAGGGTACACGATAACACGGTTCGGGCACGGTCACGGACTCGGTCACGGTCACGCACGGTTTTCAAAGGATGCGCTCCATAACCACCTTCCCAATATACTCCCCATTCTCCTTCATGAAGTGTTTCTGATAACCCACTTCTACGAAGCCAAAACGTTGATACAAGGAAATCGCCGGATTGCCCTCATAAACTTCTAAATAGACAACTTCAATTCCAAAATAAGATTTTGCCAAATGGAGAAGATTATTGATCAAAAGGGTTCCCACACCTTTATTTCGGGCCTCTTTGCTCACGATAATAGAAAGAAGACACTGGTGAGCCAGTTTGCGATAGGGCATCAGACAAAGAGTTGCAATTCCCGCTGGTTTACCATGAATTGTGGCGGTCAAGCTGCTCTTGTATTTGCTAAAGCCAATCCAGTGTTTGACCGAGTCTTCCACTTCAGGGGGGTCTTGCATCGGAAAACCACGCAAAATCCCCGGTTCTTGCAGCCACTCTCTCAGTGGATCGATATCTTCTGCAATCGTGTAACGCAACTCGAGCCCTTCAATTTGCGGGAGCTCATCTTTTTGTTCTTCTTCTGACATAAACTTCCTTAACCAAATTCTTTTAAGTAGGCGACAATAAATCCATCGAGCAATTCACCGTCCATCATCGCCTGGACATTCCCCGTTTCATAACCTGTGCGCGCATCTTTAACAAGTGTGTAGGGCTGAAACACATAATTCCTGATTTGCGAACCCCAACCAATCTCTTTTTTTTCCCCACCCATAGCAGCCAGGCTCTCCTGTCTTTGCATGACCTCTTTTTCATAGAGTTTGCTGCGCAAAAGCTTCATACAGGTTTCCCGGTTTTGCCCTTGGGAACGCTCATTTTGGCACGTGACCACAATATTTGTCGGCAAGTGAGTAATTCTGACAGCTGAGTCTGTGACGTTGACGTGCTGACCACCCGCTCCTGACGCCCGGTAAGTATCCACTCTGATATCTCCTGGCTTGATCTCGATCTGGATATCATCTGTGATCTCCGGAGTGACATCCACTGAGGCAAAGCTGGTGTGGCGTCTGTTGCTGCTATCAAATGGAGAAATGCGCACAAGTCTGTGGACCCCCTTTTCGGCCTTTGTATAGCCGTAAGCAAATGGTCCGCTAAATTTGAACATCACGCTTTTAATGCCGGCGACATCGCCATCGATCATATCGATAACCTCGAGCTTCCAACCTCTTTTTTCCGCCCACCTTTGATACATGCGGGAGAGAATCAAAGCCCAATCACACGCCTCAGTCCCACCTGCGCCTGCATTGATGCTTAAAAAGCAGTTTTTATTGTCCATTTCGCCAGAGAGCATCCGACGCACTTCAAGCTCAGAGACGATTTTATCGACTTTGTCAAGCTCCGCTTCCAACTCCCCGATTAGGTCGGCATCCTCCATCGCAATGGCATCGGGAAGAAGACTCTCGACACCTTCAAAGCTGGATTTGATCTCTTGATAGGGTAGCGTCCACCCTTTGAGTTGATTGGTTTCAGAAATGATTTCCTGGGCAGCTTCATTATCATCCCAAAAATCTTGGGCTTCCATGAGCTTTTCAAGTTCTTCAACTCGTTCTTCTTTGACAGCTAAGTCAAAGATACCTCCACATATGAAGGATACGCTCTTTCATCTTTTGCAGCCGCTCTTGTATTTCTTCGCTCATAAAACCTTAAAAAATCTTCTTTTTTGTGCCGAATTTTAGTGTCAAAATTGAATTCAAGTCAATATACTCGATGGTTAAATGAGTACTATTACTAATCGTATAGTCTTTTTATCGGTTTTGTCGGCCATCGGGGTCATTTCAGCGAGCCTCTGCGCCCCGGCTCTTCCCTATATTGCCAATCATTTCCAAGCGCACATCTTCCACATTCAATTCACTATCAGCCTTTTTTTAGTGGGAAATGCGCTGGGACAGTTTTTTTCGGGGCCTCTGTCTGACAAATTTGGGCAAAAAATGATCCTTTTGGCAGGCCTTGTTATCTACATCGTCGCCAGTTTATGCTGCGCGATTGCCAATCAAATGCCTTTTTTATTGACCGCCCGTTTTTTCCAAGGGATGGGAAGTGCCGTAGGACCCGTGCTTGCCCGGGCCATCATTGTGAACACTTTCCCTAAAGATAAATCAGCCCAGATTCAGTCCTACACCGCCCTTGGAATCGGTTTTGCTTCGATGTTTGCAATTTTTGCAAGCGGCTATCTGACGCTGATTTCCTGGAGGCAAAATTTTTTATTGGCAGCCTTTTTGGGGGTCGTTTTATTTTTTTGGTCAGCCTACACCTTAAAAAATTTAGAACTCAAATCCACTTCCTTTCTCTCTCTCAAAAATTCTTTTTTTGAGATGGTGCGCGTCTTTGTAAAACGTCCTTTCCTTGTCCCCGCTCTTACTCATACCCTCACCTATGGGCTCATGTACGGCTATATCGGACTTTTCCCTTTCATACTGATTGAACTTTTCCATAAAAAAGATGCTGCCATGGTGGGAACGCTTTCTGCGTATATGATTGCAGCTTATATGTTGGGGGCCTTCTTTACTGCCAGATTCGCGGTTTTCGTGGATAGCCGCCGCCTCGTCCGGATCGGCATTCTGATTCAGCTGCTTTCAGGAGCTCTTTTGTATTTTAGCCAGGCCCCTCTTCTGATTCTGAGTGCTTTAGCTATTTTTAATCTTAGCATCGGCATCATTTTACCACTCACTGCCTCCCAGTCTCTTGCCCTTTTTGCAGGAAAATCGGCAGGCGCTGCCTCATCTGCTCTTGGTCTGACCTACCGCTTTCTGGGCGCGCTGCTAAGCACCTTGATTTGCCTTATCCCTTTGAGAGGCAGCTTAGGCATTGCAATCGTTGTTTTGTCTTTGATCGCGTCCGTCCTGATGCTGAAAAACCCCTCTACAACAAACTCTGAGGTTGAAAATGCTTAAATATCTCGCAGCAGGGCTTTTTTTATTTTCATCCCTCTTCGGAAGAGATTTGTCGTGGGTCCAAAAGCAGATCGAAGAGGATTTTACCCCAATTCCACAGCATTCGATTGCCACAGACGATCTCTATTCGGCCTTTTTGAAAATAGGTTCACAGGACGGTCAGGCTCTTTATTGCCGCATTTATAATAATCGTGTTCACTGGGAGGCCACTCCACGCAAAGATAATTGGCGAAACCCCCACATTTTTCGCTATTTCGAAACTTTAGCCTGGAACTATCGCTTGCCGGATGTCGAGTTTATTCTCATGACAGGTGATGGCTGCGAGGGGTTGTCAACAACTCCGATTTTTACCTTCTCCCGCTATGGTCCGGGCCGTAATGTCTTCCTTTTTCCCGATTTTGAAATGCTCTGGGAGATTATGGACCCGAATAAAAACTGGCTTTCTCAATGCAATACCTTTTCAGCGACACATCCTTGGGAAACAAAAAAAGCACAGGCTTTTTTCAGGGGAGCTTCCACCGGTTTTTACAATCCCTCTTTGCCCGATTTTGGCAACGACCGGGTAAGAGCTGTTTTATTTAGTGCAAGCCACCCCGATCTTTTGGATGCCACTTTTAGTGTTGTATTTCAAGATCCCATCAAAGACCTTTTGACTGCCATCAATAAACCTCTTGCAAGTGCGACAATTGATGAGCATTTTCCCTACAAATATCTGCTCGATATCGACGGAAATGCTTCTACATATTCCAGAGGACGCTGGATTTTGCTCTCAAATTCCACCCTTTGCAAAGTGATGTCCCCTTTTTCTCAGTGGTATTATAAAGCGATGATCCCCTGGGTGCATTATGTCCCAGTCAGCCAAGATCTTTCTGATCTCGAGATGATCCTCCACATGCTGAAGCAAAACGACGATCTAGCCCATGCAATCGCCGAAAACGGCCAAGCGCTAGGCCAAGAGATCTTCACAAAAGAGGTGCTCGATCATTATGTGATTTCGCTTCTCTTCACCTACGCCGACAAGATCAAACGCTAATCCTGAATCCTGGATCGTGATTGTTTGCCAAAAATGTTGTGAAACGCTGCCTTGCGAAAAGGGCAACGATAAGAACGATAAAAGGATAAGAACGATATTTTTTTGGGTAAAGACCATTGCACAAATCAGCGTTCATGTTGAATTGTGTTTTCCTTTTTTATCGTTCCTATCATTTTATCGTTCTTATCGTTTCCCTGCGCGTACACTCTAAGGAAATCAACTACGTGCCAATAATTCAAAAATGAATTATACAGAAAATCATGATCAATCAAGAACGGTTCAGTCTTTACGCCCTTTTTGTCCTCCTTGTGGTAACGTGTGGGGGACTCATCTTTGGCTATCATACAGCGGTTATCTCGGGAATACTGAGCGATCTAAACACAGCTTTTTCACTTTCGACATTTGATCAAGGCTTTTTAGTCAGCATTGTGTTGCTCGGAGGTCTGATCGGCTCTTTTTTTGGAGGAGCTCTTGCAGACCGCTTTGGGAGAAAAAAAATACTGATAATTACAGCTCTTATTTACTGCGCAGGAGCTGTCATACAAGCGGCATCTCATAGTTACCCAGAGCTGCTTTTAGGACGTTTTTTGACAGGAATAGGTATTGGCTTAACATCAGTTGTAGGTCCGCTCTATCTTGCAGAAGTGGCTCCTCCTGATTTCCGCGGAGCCTTTGTTTCGACTTATCAATTGATGCTCACAGCAGGCATTTTAATCGCATATGCGGTGGATTTCTTGCTTGAAGGAAAGGGCAACTGGCAACTGGTTTTCTATATTGCCCTCATTCCCGCTGTGCTGCAGCTCATTGCCCTATTTTTCATTCCCGAAACTCCTGGCTGGCTGATGCGACACTCAGGAGTCAAACGCGCAGAACAGAGCCTTGATGAACTACGCGAAGACAATGAATGGAAGGAGCACATTGGCGAAATGGAAGCCGTTGCCGCCCCCAAAAAGAAAGGGAGGCTGAAACTGCTTTTAAAGCCCCACCTCAAGCGACTCATTGTCATCGGCGTCCTCCTGAGCATTTTCCAGCAAATAACAGGAATCAACACGATCATTTACTATGCTCCGAAAATTTTTTCGGGCGCCGGTGAAAATATATCTCTGCTCATCACCCTTTATATAGGAGTTGCCAATTTCCTCTTCACCTTTCTCTCTGTATTTTTGATCGATAAATTAGGCAGGCGCTTTTTTCTCCTTTTGGGAGTCTCTGCCATGATTGTGGGACAACTTCTTCTGATTTTGGGAGAAAATATCCCTTCGCTTGGCATAACAGGCGTTTTCATCTATATTTTTGGCTTTGCAATCGGACTTGGGCCCATCACGTGGGTCTTGCTTTCTGAAATCTATCCTTTGAGAATTCGTGGAAAAGCGATGGGGCTTGCCATATTCGCTAACTGGGTTTTCAACTACATTGTCTCCCTGACCTTCCTTATGTTGATCGAATATTTTGGCCTCGGAAAAACCTTTATGCTCTATGGCTTTATCTCCCTGCTCTGCCTTCTATTCATCTATTTCTACATTCCTGAGACAAAAGGGAAGAGTTTGGAAGACATCGAGCTTCTCGCCTCCAAGGGCGACCTGTAGCCACTTTTCTGTCTTTTGAAACACGCAGACACAAAGGCAGAAAGAGAGATAAGGAACCTGAGTTTTGGGTTCTTTTCCCTCATCCTCAGGGATTTTTGTGGTCCAAATCGCACTTTTTTGCTCGCAAATAGCGCTTTCAGCTATGAGCTTCGCAAAAAATTGCGATTTTGCCTCACAAAAATCCGCTGATTACGAGGAAAAATAACCCAAAACTCAGGTTAAGGAACTATTTTTTTTCTTCTCTCTGTGTCCTCTCTGTCCTCTGTGGTTTAATAAATTTCACTCAACATTTCGATAAACAGCGTTATGGGGAATTAAAAAAACCACAGAGGACAGAGAGCACACAGAGAGGGGCTATTAAAATACCCTATCTCTTTGTTTCTTCGTACCTTCGTGTCTTTGCGTTTAAATACACGCAGACCCTGAGAATATCAAAGTGTGGGGACTTGATTAGGCGAGCTTTAATTTGATTTCGCTCGCTTCCTCTTTGTAGAGGAAGCGCCAGGAGGGCTTTTCAACATGAAATGTGACCGTGCCCTCACTATTTTGTGAAGCTACCCAACGTTCGCCGTGTGGAACTACGATTTTTTGCTCACCGTTAAAGGTCACGTTTTCGGCAAAAAATTCGGAATGGCCTTGTAGTGTTATTGAGAGGCACTCTTCTCTTTTGATCTGATTTTTCCAGTAACACATCTTTTTTTTGCGGTTGATGCCGCGGTTTTTGATCGAAACATTCTTCAAAATGCATTTTCCGGTCTTTTGGCTATAGCGAATAATGCCTTGAGAACTATGCCCCAAAATGTTTTCAGCATAAACGATGAAACTCCCATCTAGCTTCAATTGTTCAAAATAAACATCTGCAATCTCAAGCTGCATCTCACTTTGATCTGCTAATGTTAGCGCTTTGAGTTTTTGGGCAATCAGCGTGTAGAGCGGCCCTAAAGCGGGATGGTAGAGAAAAAGATGGGAAGGACCCTTTTTCAGATAGTCTTCTTGTGTACAAAACGGGCTTAAAAGCGCTCCACATCCATTTTTCAAAAGAGCGTGCGCGTTGTATAACAAATCATAATAAGCACCGACGGGGGTCTCCAGGATGGCATGTGCCTCTTCGAAGCTTTTTTTGGCACACGAAATCGTTTTTCTCCTTTCATTGTAGGTTAAAAATGAGTTCATAGTGCCGCCAGAATCGCTTTTGATGGAATCGCTGATATTCTGCATCATGCTCTCAAGCCTGCCGCCAATTGTTGAAACCATTTCCCCTTTTGGACAAAGATAGGGCTCTTTGTTTTTCATGTTGAGAATCAATCCAGGGAGGGGATTTTTTTTAAGGACAGGCAAAATTTTTTCCAGATTTGTGTATAAAATATTGGTATTTGCCAGATATTGAGAAGATTGTGAATCCTCGATTCCATACCGCTTAAAGTCTGTGTATTCGATATTAGAGAGTCTTTTTTTCCCCTCTTCTTCTGCAAATACTAATACGCCCTCTGCCGTGTTTGGCAAACGCTCGCAGGAGGCAAACCCAAATGTTTTTTGCTCTTTTTTTCCAACGCCTACTAAGGCTAAAAGCCCAAAATCTAATCCTGCTATCGGATTGTTGATCTGGCGGATCAAAAGGTGCTTTTTCTCCCGAATTTGAAGCCAAAAAAAGAGATTGGCCTCGACAGCTGCTTTCCAAAGAGCCCCATGCCCTCCTGGTTGCAAATTCATCTCAAGGGGCCCCTTCATCGACCATCTCCCCTCTTGTGTTACCACTGGGACCGAGGCTTGAGAAAATAGAAAAAAACTCTCTTTAGCTCTACCAAACCATTTTTGCTTTTCACAAAGGGTCCGGATACGTTCTTTATTGCGTTTTTCTTCGGATGTCATCAACGCAATCGGCACAGTCACTTGGCAATTATTCAAGCGGTAATACAAAAATTCTTTTGCCTGTACATCGCGCACTAGTCCCTCAAGAAGCGAGCGTCCGCAAAAAGGGAGGTAAGCTGCCGGCAAAGGATCTTTGGATTTGCTGAGCAAATTGAGCCTTGTTCCCAAACCTCCGATGGGATAGATCTCAGCAAGTTCTGGCATTGCCTCTATCCCAAAAGAAATGGCGCTTTTTACTTCTTCAGAATAAATGGTCAAATCAATTCCAGAAGCCTTTGAAAACAGGTTTCTTTGGCAGAAAGCCTCTTCCTTGTTCTGACATAGGTTTTTCAGTACCTGAACCTGGTAGCCAACGATACCCCCAATACTTTCGTAAAAGCGGTCAATAGCAACTAAAGCGTTCAAGATTTTTTTGATTTTTTCTTTCGGTGGATCTTTGAGATGTCTGGCAAAAAGAATCTCGTGCTGCTCAATGGCAATCACAGAATAGAGGGCAATTTTGGTGGAAAGATCGCTTTTTTGCGGCAGGAAGGGCTTCATCCACCCTTGAGATAAAGCCTCGCTGACAAGGGGAAGACTCAGCAAAAGCTCTTGTTTTTCTCCAAGGTCCCTGGTTTTCCTTAAAAGATCGGCCAAAATCTCAATTTCCACATCAAAGAGAATACAAAAAAACAAGATAATCGGCGAACTAGAAACCTTTCGTTGACTAGAATCCTTGAGGAGAGATAAAAGAATTGGAAACGAAAAACTTTTTTCCCATACAGGAGAAGATATGGCAACTGCAAAGAAAAAAAATAGTGCGTTCATGACGCCCGTCCAGATCAGTGACGATTTGGCAGCTGTTGTTGGCGCAGGACCACTACCACGTACAGAAATTATCAAAAAATTGTGGGCTTACATTAAAAAACACAATTGTCAGGACACGAAAAATAAGCGTAACATCATTCCTGACGAAAAGCTCGCTAAAGTATTTGGATCCAAAAGTCCTATCGATATGTTCCAGATGACAAAGAAAGTCTCTAAACATATTAAGTAGAACATTTATTCTTATCTAATTATGATTTAAGGCAGTCATTAGAGGCTGCCTTTTTTTATGTCCTTATTTGTTGATTTTTTAGCTACCTGTTCGCTTGTGGGGATCTGGCCCCGCTTCATTGAGCCCAAACGTCTTAAGGTGACAAAACTGATCTGGGATCTTCAGGAAAATGAAAGCCATTTGGACCAATTAAAAATTGTCCACATCAGCGATTTGCATTTTCATAAACAAACATCTAAGAAATTTTTAAACAAAATCGCTGTGCGCGTGGAAGCACTCAAGCCTGATATTGTCCTCTTTACGGGGGATTTCTTGTGCTACTCAAGGCTTGAGGAACCGGAGATTCTCCTATCTTTTCTAAATCGCCTGAAGGCACCTCTTGGATCTTTTTGCAGTTTTGGCAACCATGATTATGCAAATTATGCAACGCTGTCGCGAGCCGGCATTTACGATCTTTTACCACCGCCTAACCCTCTTAGAGGGGTTTTAAGGGGTTTACGCACCTTGTGTGGCAACCCCAAAACAGGCAGCCAATCTAGCGAAAAAGTGCTCGCTGTCCCCCTTCACGAACAGTTGTGCACCCTTTTAAAATCTTCTCCCTTCCAGCTCCTTGATAATGCCACTGTAACCCTTGAGCTGGGACTCAATATTTCAGGCCTGGGCGATCTGGCTTTGGGAAGATGCCGACCTGAAAAAGCATTTGTGGGCTACGACACCCGCTTTCCAGGACTGATTCTCTCTCATAACCCCGATACGTTTCCCCACTTGAAGTCCTGTCCCGGAAACTGGATTTTCTCGGGCCACACACATGGGGAACAAATCCACCTTCCCTGGCCGAAATGGGGGCGAAAAATCACCCAGAAGCTCGCACGCTTAGAAAATAGTGAGTATACGCGGGGTCTTTTTGAGGTTGGCAATAAAAAATTATATGTCAATCGGGGCCTTGGCTGTCACAAACCCTTTAGACTCTTTTCTTGCCCGGAAATTTGTTTGATTGAGGCTAAAGTTAAAAAATGAAAGCTTCCCTGATCTTATTAGCTGGCGGCAGCGGCCAAAGAATGCAAACAGAAACTCCCAAGCAGTTTCTGCCCCTTAAAAACCTTCCTGTAGCCCTTCACAGCCTTCAAATATTTTTAAAAACTGAAAAATTCGAACAGATTGTTGTTGTATGCGCAGAAAAATTTAGACATTTTTTTGAAGGTTTTTCTGTGGTTTTTGCCTCACCTGGACTTTTGAGACAAGATTCGGTTTTTAATGGCCTTCAAAAAGTGGATCCTGATTCGGAGTGGGTCTGCGTTCACGATGCTGCTAGACCTTTTATCACAGAAGAAATGGTTCACAACCTCTTTGAAGGGGGGAAAACAGCAAGTAGCGCAACACTTGCCATGCCTGTCAAATATACCCTCAAAGAGATTGGAGAAGGGGATTTTGTGGCCCGCACATTGAATCGCTCTCATATTTGGGAAATCCAAACTCCGCAGTTGATAAAAAAACAGATTCTTCAAAAAGGGTTCGAGCATGTCCATCAAAATGGCCTTGAAGTTACCGATGATGTCTCGATTGCTGAGCTCATTGGAGAGTCTGTGAAGCTCGTAACGGGCTCTTATAAAAATATTAAGCTGACAACCCCTGAAGATTTAGCTTTTGCCGAATGGATGCTACAAACAAATATCAGCTAAAAATCGCCTACGATGGGACAAACTATAGTGGCTGGCAAGTTCAGCCCAACTCTATCAGTATCCAAGGTCTCATCGAAAAAGCCCTTCAAACTCTACTCAAAGAGAATGTGCGCCTGATTGGCGCTGGAAGAACCGATGCAGGGGTGCATGCAAAGGGGCAAGTGGCCCATTTTTGCACAGATATTGCTCTCGACTGTACGCTAATGATCCACGCTCTCAACGGAATGCTCCCTTCAGCTATTCGGATTAAAGAATTCAATCCTGCGCACCCACTTTTCCACTCTCAGTATTCGGCAATTTCTAAAGAATACCACTACCATCTTTGGTTGGATAAAGTAATGGACCCCTGTCTTTGCCTTTACCGGCACCACTTTTGTTATAAAAACTTCTCTCTTGAGTTGCTTAAAAAGGGCGCTGAGCACTTTGTGGGAACCCATGATTTTACAACCTTTACAAACATTGGCGGCAACACCAAAAGTAATGTCCGGACTCTTTTCAGACTTGACACTGTGGAACAGGAAGGGGGCGTACGTCTTGAATTTCAGGGCAACGGGTTTTTATACAAAATGGTGCGCAATATCGTAGGCACATTGCTTGAAGTTGCCACCCAAAAAAGGGCCATCACAGATATCCCTGAGCTTCTTTTGGCAAACGACCGGAAGAAGGCAGCAGCTGCCGCTCCCGCTAAAGGGCTCTTCCTGATGAAAATTAATTACAAATGTATCTCAGAAAATGATCGGAATGAGTAAAATTTTCGTCCAATCTCTTCGGCTAATCTTTTGATTTCAGCAGCATCGAAAAATTCAGAGAGCAAAATCCCTTCTGCTTCGGCTCCTAACAGCGCCTTTAACCCCCTTGGGGAATCTTCAAATCCAATGACCCTGTCATCTGGAGATTTAAACAAAGAAATTGCCTTCTGATAGCACTCAGGATGAGGTTTTGGCTGCGAATAGTGCTCACGCGTGATCCAGTTGGGAATGGAATTAAGTATGGGATGCTTGGATTTAATGAAATCGATCTGCTCTTTTGGGGAATGAGTGACCACACACCTTTTTTTCCCAGCAGCAGCAAGCGCCTCCAAAAGCTCTGCAACCCCAGGCATCAAAGGGGGTCCTTCTGTTTGAAGAAGCTCATAGTAGGCTCTTTTCTTTTCCTGATAGAGCACATCCCAGGAAGGCTCCATTTGCTGCAGCTCTGGAAATTCTCGATAGACATTTTCTTTAATGGCAGTCGCCGAATAGAGAGCATAACCCATATATTTGCGCTGATCCCACTTGAGAGAAAATCCTCTTGCTGTGCACATTTTAAGATAAGCCCTATAATGGAGCTCTTCGGTATTAACCAGTACTCCGTCAAAGTCAAAAAGAAAAAGTTGATAATGTTCTATCCATTTCATGCGCACCATTTTAAATACCGGCACTTTTATTTGCTCCTCCTATCTCTATTTTTGTGTAGCTGCTCCTCTAAAGAGTCAAAAGCCCTCAAACAAAATCTCAAAGGGGAATACATTTTTAGAGAACACACGGAGTTTTTCTTCACCCCTCCCCCTCCGACGCCCCAACCCAAAGAGAAATATCCTTGGGAAGACAAATACATCGGTAACCTGCCGCGCATTACCAAAGAATTTTTCAGATGCAAAGGAGATCCTTCAAATCCGTTTGTCCTCTACCAACCCGAAGGAAAAGAAGGGATAAAATACTACGATTGCCAAGGAAAACATGGTCTGCCGCTACGTGAGGGCAAAGAATTTGTCTATCCAACCCTGATTGAGATCCTTAATTTTATCCAGCAAAAGACAAACAAGCGGGTCATTATCACCTGTGGCCACAGATGCCCTAAACACAATCTCTATGTGGACCACACTCCCTATAATTGGAGCTCTAAACACATGCTCGGGGCAGAAGTTGACTTTTATGTCCAAGGGATGGAACAGGAGCCCCTTCAGATCATCGATCTGATAAAAGAATATTATTCAAATCAGCCAGCTGAATACCAAACTTTCCAGCGCTTCGAGCAAGGAAAGCTCAATGTTTCCACACCTCCCTGGATGAACAAAGAGATTTTTATCAAACTCTACCTCCCTCATGAGGGGCGCAACTGCGAAAATACCCATCCCTACCCTTACCTTGGGATCCAGATCCGTCACGACCGGGATCTCAACACCAAAGTGACCTTTGATCAAAAACAATCGCAAAACTATTTGCGCAATTAGAATGGAACCGTCTATACTAAACCCTCTTCAGCGCCGATGTGGCGAAATGGTAGACGCGGTAGACTCAAAATCTACTTCTGGCAACAGAGTGTTGGTTCGAGTCCGATCATCGGCATTGTACCGGACAAGGTCTCTTTAAAAGGAATTTGTCCGGTTTTTTGTTTGTTAAATTGTTGCTTTTTCTTCTCATGATGAAAAAACTCATTTACATCCTCCCCCTTTTATTTCTTAGCCTTACAAGAGAATCCCTGGGTAATGATCTTAAAAGTTATTTCGTCAATCATGCTCCTGTTGATTTTTCGCTGACACAGCAAAAAGAAGCCGAATTCAATAGCCTCTTGGCTTCTTTTACAAATGAGAGTCCCTCTGCGGATCAACAAGAATGCTTCTACCGGATCAAAGAAATTGTCGAGGGTGGAAAAACACTCATTTTAGAAGATGGCTCGATCTGGTTAGTGGGATTGTTTTATCGTGATATTGTACGCGATTGGCAGCCTGGGCAGCGCCTGAGGTTGGCTTATCATTCGCAACATTCCAACAATATTCAGTTTGAAAATGTGGATCAGGGAAATTGCGCCTGGGGTGTAAATGAAAAAATGCCTGAAAAAGCGCTCGGCTCTTTTATTCTTAGAGTTTCAAACTCGGCATTTGAGTCTAGTAATGAGTCTAAATTAATCATGGATAATGGGCTCATTTTCAAGGGCCCCAGAGTGACCTGGAAAGTGCGCGAGCAAGTGTTTATTTTCCATAGTCCCTCTTACGGCTATTACGAAATTTGGAACCAGACGCGCAAGGAGTGGAGCAGTTTTTGGAAACTGGTCGGCAATGAAAAAGAGGGAAGTTCCGAAAGTTTTTTCAATATTGAAGATCAGCTTAATAAGCAGGTATTAGGGCAAAAGGAAGTTGTTAAATGTGTCTCTTCTGCTCTTTTCAATTGTTGGGCAGGCCTTAATGATCCTAAATTGCCCATTGGCGTTTTCTTGTTTCTAGGGCCAACAGGGGTCGGAAAAACGGAATTGGCAAAAACTTTGACTCAGGAGCTTTATAAAAATCCGCAGCATTTGATCCGCTTCGATATGTCGCAATTTGTCACACAATATGATTATACCAGACTCATTGGTTCTCCTCCTGGCTATGTGAACCATGAAGAAGGGGGGCAATTAACGAATGCGCTCAAGGCCCACCCGGCATCTATTGTGCTACTTGACGAAATCGAAAAGGCCCATCCTGGTATCCACAAGGCTTTTCTCCCCATTTTTGATGAAGGGTACATCACCGATTCCAAAAATAAGGTTACTCCTTGTAATCGAGCCATTTTTATTATGACGGGCAATATCTGTTCGGAAAAAATCGCCCACTTATTTCATCGAGGATATAGTTCTGAAGAGGTCCTTAAAGCGATCGAACCTGAAGTCATTGCACAACTCTCCCCTGAGCTATATAACAGACTCACAACTGTTGTTTTTAGACCCATTACTCCTGAGCTCATGGCAAGTTTGGTCGATCAGAAATTGGAGCAAGTGATCCAACAGCTCAAAAAAACGAAAAAGCTTGAGCTAATCATTGATGACTCCGTCAAGCAATACCTCATAACACATGGCTATCACCCCACTCTAGGCGTTCGACCCTTGAAACGATTGATTCAAAACGAACTGATCTCTTTTGTTTCATACGCCATTATCAAAGACGGCATTCCCGAAAATAGCATCTTGACCCTGTGGTATTTAGAACACAACGATTCCTGGCACCTTTCTTGGAGTGCAGATTAAGGATTTTTATGTTTACCAAATTTGTTTCAATTTTTGTAGGTATCCTAACAATGAGTTCACCGCTGACATACGCTCAAACAGAGATTAAAATGGCAAAAAAGTTTCAGGATCAAGTTGTCATTGTCACAGGTGCTTCTAGAGGCATCGGACGGGGTATTGCGACTCTTTTTGCTAAAGAAGGGGCCAAGCTTGTTTTAGTCGGAAGAGATGAAAAGCAGTTGAAAGACGTTAAAAGCGATATCGAGCATCTCGGAGAGAAAGCAATCGTTCTAAAAGGCGATGTGAGCTGCCCAAAAGACATGGAAAACATGGTCGAACAAACCCTCACAGCTTACGGAAAAGTGGACATTCTTTGCCATAATGCAGGCATTTATCCCCATGCGCGATTAGAGAATATGACCCTTCAAGAATGGCAAAAAGTAATCGATACTAACTTGACAGGCACTTTTTTAGCGGTTAAATCGTGCATCCCTACAATGAAAAACCAGGGCAGCGGTAAAATTGTTGTCATCTCCTCGATTTCAGGCCCCAAAACTGCCCTACCCGGTTACTCTCATTACACGGCTTCTAAAGCGGGCGTTGCTGGGTTCGTTAAGACAGCAGCTGTTGAGCTTGCCAAGTATAAGATCCACATCAACGCCGTCGAACCTGGCAATATCCTAACGGAAGGATTCTCAGCTACTGACCACACAATGCGTATGCTGCCAGCCATTCCTTTAGGGAGATTTGGCACCCCTGAAGACATCGCTTATGCAGTCATGTTTCTGGCCTCCCACGAATCCGATTACATCACAGGCCAAAGCTTGATCGTAGATGGGGGCCAAACTCTCCCCGAAAGCCACCATTTAGAATATTAACCTGAGTTTTGGGCTATTTTTCCTCATCCTCAGGGATTTTTGTGAGGCAAAACCGCAACTTTTTTGCGAAGCTCATTGCAGAGCTCCTATTTGCGAGCAAAAAAGTGCGATTTGGACCACAAAAAATACCTGAGAATGAGGGAAAAGAACCCAAAACTCAGGTTACTAACGGGATAATCCAACATATCTACCACGTTTTTGGTTCCCATTGCCAACTTATTTGATGGATTGTCAAATGGTTAGCCTTTTTGCAAGTAGATCTTAAAAGGCACTCTCTTTTATGATCGGAGCATGAAGTGTCCAATTCTTACTCGTTATTCGGAAACGGCTCAGGATGGGATCATTCATCATTCGAGCTATGTGATCTATCTGGAAGTGGCGCGCATTGAATTTTTTAAAGGCATTGGATGTGACATTAATGCCCTTGAAAAAAGAAAAATCTTTTGCCCGGTTGTCGATCTTTCTCTCAAGTTTATAAAGCCCCTCTATTCTTTAGAAAAAATTGAGGTGGCCATAGAGATAGAAAGCTCCTCAAAGGTGCGCTTTAGCTTAAAGTACCAAATTCTTAGAGATAACGAGTGTGTCGCTTCTGCAACAAGCTCTCATTGCTTTGTCAACGAGCATTTCAAGCCCATTGCCATTCCCCAAGAGTATTTCAATCAGCTTACAACGCGTCTTAAAACTCCTTGTTGAGCACCTTTCCAGAATCTAAAAAATATTTACATTTAAGTATGCTGTAGCTTAGGAATAAGTGAAATCAACAGTAAAAATTAGGGAAACGCATGTTCAAGTTTCATGGGTATTTAGTTTTGTTACTGGCGTGTGCCATAAAACTTTTTGCAGCTGATACAAAAGAAAACCGACCTAACATAGTCGTGATCTTTGGAGATGATATTGGTCAAAGTAATTTGAGCATTTATTCTAAGGGACTCATGGGCTACCGAACACCCAATATCGACCGTATCGCAGAAGAAGGTCTTATTTTTACCGATTATTATGCAGAACAAAGCTGCACAGCTGGAAGAGCCGCTTTCATCACAGGTCAGTGTGTCATACGTACAGGATTAAGTAAAGTAGGTCTTCCTGGAGCTAATATTGGCCTGCAAGCTGAAGATCCTACAATTGCTCAATTACTAAAGCCTCTTGGATATGCTACAGCCCAGTTCGGCAAGAATCACTTGGGTGATAGAGATGAATTTCTTCCCACAGTACACGGATTTGATGAATTCTATGGCAATCTTTACCATCTGAACGCAGAGGAGGAGCCTGAGCTTCCCGACTATCCAAAGGAATCTGATTTTCCTGAATTCAAAAAGCGCTATGGACCACGAGGGGTTATCCATAGTTTTGCAAATGCCGACGGAACACAAACAGTTGAAGATACAGGTCCTTTGACAAAAAAAAGAATGGAAACCATCGATGATGATATTGCAACACGTTCGGTAGAGTACATCGAAAAACAACATCGGGCTGGCATACCTTTCTTTGTATGGGTCAATTTTACACATATGCATTTCCGGACGCACCCAAAACCGGAAAGTGTTGGACAGGCTGGAAGATGGTTGGGCCCTTATGCCGATGTGATGATTGACCACGATAAAAACGTAGGCACTGTCCTAAAAAAACTCGATGAACTGGGAATCGCAGAGAATACGATTGTCCTTTATACAACAGACAATGGGCCACATATGAATTCATGGCCCGATGCCGGGATGACCCCTTTTCGCAGCGAGAAAAATTCCAATTGGGAAGGAGCTTACCGTGTGCCTGCCATGGTGCGATGGCCAGGAAAGATTAAGGCGAAGTCCGTCTCTAATGTCATCACTTCTCATTTAGACTGGCTTCCTACTCTTCTCACAGCTGCTGGAGATCCAAACATCAAAGAAAAGTTGTTAAATGGATATAAAATTGGTAATCGAACATTTAAAGTGCATCTGGATGGTTATAATTTCTTGCCCTTTTTCTTAGGTAAAGAAGAAAAGGGACCTAGAAATGAATTTTTCTATTTCTCTGATGACGGCGACCTTACAGGCCTTCGTTACGACAATTGGAAGTTTGTCTTTTTAGAACAAAGAGCTGAAGGAACTCTGAAAGTTTGGTCTGAACCCTTTACAAAATTGAGAGTTCCGAAAATTTTCAATTTGCGTATGGATCCCTATGAGCGGGCAGATATCACTTCTAATACCTATTACGACTACTTGCTTAATCACACATTTCTCCTTATTCCTGCTCAAGATTATGTCGCCCAATTCCTTAAATCATTCCAGGAGTTCCCGCCAAGGCAAAAAGCAGCCAGTTTCTCAATCGATCAAGTTTTGGAAACAATGCAAAAAAGCTATGGGAATTAGAAACTCCATTTTATTTTCAATAACATGCTTGCTGGCCCTCGGCAAATGTTTGGGCCAGCAAGATCCACTTCCATCTTGGGAAGATGGATCTGCAAAACACGCTATCGTGGCATTTGTTCAAAACACTACCACAAAGGGAAGCGAAAATTACCTCAAACCCCAAGACCGTATTGCCGTTTTTGATCAAGATGGCACTTTGTGGGTGGAAAAACCCCTCTATACCCAGTCTTTCTTCGCTTTTGATACACTCTCATCTCTGTCTACACAACACCCTGAATGGAAAGACACCGAACCCTACCGATCTGTTCTTTCGGGCAATCTCAATGAAATCCAAAATTTTTCAATTCAGGATATAGCTAAAATCATTGAAGCTACCCATGCCAACATAACTGTCGATCAATTTAGAGAAGCGGTTCAAGACTGGCTCCAGCAAGCCGTCCACCCAAGGTTTCAGAAACCCTTTACGGCTATCATTTATCAACCTATGCTTGAGGTGATTCAATATTTGAACACTCATGAATACAAGGTATATATTGTTTCAGGCGGTGGGCAAGATTTTATCAGAGCCTATTCAGAACAGGTATATGGAATCCCGCTTGAACACGTCATTGGCTCTGCGGGTAAAGTTAAATATGAGTACCAAAACGGTTATCCTGTTCTTATAAAACTGCCCGAAATCCTGTTTATTGACGACAAACAAGGCAAACCCGAAGCTATCCATTTATTCATTGGCAAACGCCCTGTAGCCGCTTTTGGCAACTCTGATGGTGACCGACAAATGCTTGAATGGTCTCAGGCCCATAATGGAAAAAGTTTGCAGATTTTAGTACATCACGACGATGCGATTCGAGAATATGCGTATGACAAAAATTCCAAAATAGGGCGGTTTTCTCAATCGCTTATGGATGAAGCTAAAGCAAGAAACTGGATTGTTGTAAGTATGAAAAATGATTGGAAAATCATCTTTCCTTGGGAAAATCAGGTGCATCATTGAAAACAATAAAAAAACTTCAGGCTTATTCCAAAAGAGCTTGTTAATCAGTTTGCAGGTGGGTCAGAAACTCGTTGAAAGCTGCTGCAACTTCGCTCGGATTTTCAATCCAGGGGAAATGTCCTGCGGCGCTAATTTCTCTTAGCAAAATGTGATCTTGATTAAATTGTGGATGGTCTTTGAAGAGCCTGAGCGGTGTCAAATGATCTTCTTCACCTGAGAGAATCAACGTGGGCAAATTCTTGGGAAACCATTTGGCTTTATAGGTTGCGTCAAAATGGGCTTCTGACCAATTGCAGGTTTCGTAGTTGTAAGGTAGCCCTTGTAAAAGCTTTCTTCCAACAGGCAGACCTTTTTCAGTGAAAAAATAGGGAGCAGCTTCCACACTCAATTCTCGAAGAATTTCATTATTTGGATTGTTTTTGTAAATTTCGTCCAAATATTCGAGTTGAGGATTAGGGGATGCTTCAAACATCTTTGCTAGTTCCCCCTGCCAGGAAGCATCTGGAGAAGAATCCATTAAAACAAGACCCGACAATTTGTGTTCTAACGAGGGAATGGAAAGGGCAAACATCCCTCCGCTCGAATGTCCCACAAGAATGACGTTATCTAAGGCGTCAACACCCTCTTCCAAGGCATCTCCCCATCTCGCAAAAGCCTCCACATTGTTTTCAAAAGTGTTGGAGCCATCCCCTGGAAAATCCACATGCCAGAGCGCACCCGGAAGACTTAGGGAAGCTGTCAAATGAACAAGCGACTCAGAACCAAGCCCGGGCCCCCCGGGCAGAAAAAGCCAATTCCAAGCCTTTCCTCCCTTTGACTGAATCAACTGCAGACGGAGGCCATATTCATTCCAAAGATATTTTTTTGTCATAGCTTCCAATATTTTCATTATCAAAAAATAATTGTCAAAGGTGGCTCTTCTATTTTTGTCCTGAGCTTTCAATTTATTCGGGATTGGTACAAAAGGATGAATAAAGGATTTTTTATGAAAATTGTTGTTGTTGGCGGTACTGGTCTTATAGGCTCACAGTTAATCAAAAAGCTGCAAGAAAAAGGGCATGAGGCCACTGCAGTTTCACGGAAAAACGGTGTGAATATCTTAACAGGCGAGGGTTTAGCCCAGGCTTTTAAAGGGGCAGCTGTGGTCGTCGATGTCTCAAACTCCCCTTCCTTTGAAGATCAAGCTGTTTTGGAATTTTTTCAAACTTCGACACGCAATCTTCTGAGATGCGAGCAAACATCAGGCGTCACTCACCACATCGCCCTCTCAGTTGTCGGCACAGATCAGTTGCAGGAAAGTGGCTATTTTCGGGCAAAACTTTTACAGGAAAACCTCATCAAGACCTCTGGAATTCCCTACACAATTGTTAGAGCCACCCAGTTTTTTGAATTTATAAAACAGATTGCAGAGTCCAGCCTTGTTGGAGACACCCTTCACGTCCCAGAGGCTTTCATACAACCGATTGCTTCAGAAGATGTAGCTGAATCACTTGCACAAACGGCTCTTCAAAAACCCAAAAATGGCATTCTTGATATCGCAGGCCCCAAACGGTTCCAATTTTCAGAAATCGCCCAAAAATATCTCAACTCTAACAATGATCCCCGCAAGATTATTTCTGATACGGAAGCCTCCTATTTTGGGACAAAAATTCAAGCCAACACCCTTGTCCCTCAAGGGGATGCTTGGCTTGGCTCTTCAACCTTTGAGAGTTGGTTGAATCACACTCAAGGCGTTAACAAATAGGGCCTGGGTTAGGGTCAGAGTCGTTTGTTCTCCTACGAGGAAATGTAAAGAGCACACATCCAGCCAGTATGGAATTGCATTTTTAAAAAAATCTTGACTTTCAACCTAAAATTTTTAACCATGAATTTTTTCGTATCTAACAAGGAAAATAGACATGATTAAGACATTAATTGTTTTATTATTGGCATCTACATCTGCAATAGCACAGGTGCCATGCTGCGCACAATTTGGCGGCTGGTATGCCGGTGCCAATATAGGCTGGGCTCATGATGATTATCAATTCGATGATGTGTATGGTCTAGGTCAGGCTATAGATTCTGGTTTGCCAAATAGCGTCAGGGCAGAAGATGACGGCGTCTTGGGTGGTGTGCAATTCGGTTATAACTGGCAGCCTTGTTGCTCCCTATTAGGTATAGAAGCAGATTTCAGCGGAACGAGCTTAAGACCTTCCGTGACGTTTAGGGACGGAGACTTTCCGTCTGCAGACACAACTAGAGCAATTAATCGAGTCAATTTTCTTGGCACTGTACGTGGACGCGCAGGTGTTGTGGTAGACCAGTTATTACTCTATGTAACTGGCGGTGTAGCTTATGCACACACTAAACAAACTTGGAAGATTTTTGAGGACGACCCCGCTGCCACAGAAACAATTAACAGTAAGCGCGTACGTGTGGGTGGTGTAGGAGGCTTTGGGGCAGAATGGGCGATCAATTGCTCCTTGAGTATCAAAGCTGAATTTCTCTACATTCACTTTGCGCAACACCGTAAACAATTTACTTCCGTCGTTCACAATCCTGGGATAAGCTACCGTTTTCATAGCCATGAATCCCAGGCTATCGGTCGCGTCGGCTTTAACTATAGATGGGGCAATCGATTGGGTTGCTGCTGAAAACCCATAAAAAACTGCGCAGGCATTTAGCCTGCGCTTTTTCTCTTCCACAGGAAAACGTTTTGCACTCCAAACGTTAACAAATAACCGTTTTTTCCTTGATTGCCCGCTTGAAGGACTTTGCCAGAAAAATCGCCACGATTAGCCAGAGGCCGAGGAGTGGGAAACAGAGAACTCCGCTCAGCATTAAGTAGTGAGCCCTTCCAGCAAGTGTTCCAAATAAGCCTTGTAAAGGGGCAAGGGTCATATTAAACATAGAGCCTGCCTGTTTAGAAAGCCTTGAGCCAAACGTCTCTATCCAGCTTCCTGCTTTAAATTTCACGTCGGCAGTGGTTGGGATATAGAGCTGTTTTAAAGCGGGGCCATTCAACGCATAGTTAATGGCTTTTGAGCCCACCATCAGAACAAACAGGAAATTCAATGAATGGAGGCTTAAAAAACCTGTCAGTGCTATTGCCACAATAATGGGCATTGCTGCCAAGGCAACGCCAATCCCTAAGAAACGGGTGACATTGCTGATGCCGAGCAGCAAGCATAAAAGGGAGACAATGTTAACGCTTGAGCCGTAGATGCTCAAATAGTTAGTTAAAGCAACGCCTGAGTATTCCACGCTTGCGGCGATTTTGAAATTGAAATCAAAAATCGTGATGACCACTTCGTAGATAAAGTTAGCCGCAAAGATTCCCAAAAGGTACTTATTTTTGAGCAAAAGCTTCAATCCTTCTAAAAAGCCAGGCTCCTGCTTCTCTTCTTCCGATTTTTCATTTTTTCCGTGGAAAGCTTGGAGCAGTTCTTTAGGAGTCGCCCTTAAAAAGTAGCGGACGAGGGGGATGATCAATAAGATCAATAGACCCAGAATCATCATCGACAAGGCATCTGTTTTAAGCCCCAGGCGGTGCGGCAATCCACCAATGCTATAAGGGAAAATAATTCCGCCCAGCTGCCCGAT
This sequence comes from uncultured bacterium, assembly GCA_964588495.1. Lineage (GTDB taxonomy): Bacteria > Chlamydiota > Chlamydiia > Chlamydiales > JAAKFR01 > CAVPKN01. Next base: position 117,737 of record CAZPPS010000003.1, read on the forward strand.
AGCTACGACTAAGGGGAAGCCCCGTTTTGCAGAAATGGGCTCTGTTGTATTGGCAGAAAACGCCCAAAAAAGGGCCACAACCAAAGAGCCAAAGCTTTCTACAAAGATATACCAGATATATCCTAAAACCTTTGTTCCAAGGGAAAAATGATCAGCCGAGCCTTGAACAAGCCACATCAGAGCACTAAAAAACAAGACAGAGAGGCCATAAAATGTGGGCAGAAGAATTAACATTTTTTCTTTAGACGTTCTTTCCAGCAATTTCGTATAAAACATCACAAGAGGCAAAAGAGCTAAGACTGAAATTGTTTTGGCAAAAGGGAGCTGCAGCTTGCCAGCGAGTTGAATAAAGATCGCGTCTTTTAAGGGACGCAGCGTCCAATAAACGCCAATAATCAGGGCAAAAATTGCTCCCATTCTAAGAAATTTTTTAAATTCTTCCCGTTCGAAATTCCCAAAGTTAAAGCGACACATCCATTGGAAAAATCGGAGTATCCCGTTCGTTTTATCCATAAATTCCACCTCCATGTGGTAAAATCCAGCATAATCGCTTTGTTTTTATTTGGATTGTCGATATATTTGATTTTTAATATCGAAAAAATCGATTTGAGGAATGCAGTTTGGTTATGAAAGAATCAGCGCAATTTGAGGAAGAACTCTTGCAAAAGATCGAAAGCTCTTTGAAAAACTTGCGCATTGCTGATGTTGAAATTTTTATAACTGCTGCCCACACCAAAAACCTCGGAAAATCGGCAGTCTTTCACCATTTGAGCCAAAGCGCTGCCAGCACTGCGATTCAACGTGTCGAATCAGCTTTTGGCATTTCCCTATGTACCCACGAAAAACGGCAATTCCGACTCACACGGGAAGGTCAAATTTTGTTCCCCCGTATCGAAAATTGGGTTAAACAGCTCCGCGATCTGATTGTTTCCAAAGATCAAATCCCCATCCGCCTTGTCACCACCCATTCGCTTGCCCAAATTGCGGTTCCTCCATTACTTGCCTTTGAAAACATTGAATTTAAACACATGCGTCCCGATCAGTCCTACGCCGCTATTTTGCAAGGGGAAGCCGATATCGCCCTGGTTTTGGATAACGCCCCCTGGAAAGGAGTGGTAGCCGCTGAAATTGGAAGGGGCGATTTTCAGCTCTATTCCAAAGAAAAAGAAATCTCCATGAAACCTGTCTTATTGCCAGAAGATCAAATGGAGGTTTTGTCACTTCAACAAAGCTGGCTTCAAGCACATGGGTATTCAATCCCTGTCAAATCCCGCATCCCGAGCTGGTCGTTGATTGCCAACATCTGTTCAAACTCCTCAGAGGTAGGCTTCCTCCCCGATTTTTTGGGCAAAAAACTCGGCCTCCACCCCGTCCTTTGGCAGCCCGCGACGTCACAATACCGCGTTCTTGCCATCTACCGAAGCGCGGGCAAGCACTTACAGGAACGCTTTGACTACCTTCTCCCCGAATTGCGCCGCGTGTTTACTCTTTGAAAAAAAGTGCAATAAATGACTGATTCCTAGATACTATCTTGAAAAAAAGGATCATTTTATGAGCGAATCTGTTTCTGCCTATTCTTTATTTAAAGTTTCATATCAAAGCAGCCTGGTTGATAAACCCGAAAATGCAAAGATCACTTGCCTGCACGATTTACCAGGAATGATCGGCAAGGATCTCAAGCTTAAAAATGCAAATCTGATTGATGAAATCAAAAGAAGTAATCCTGAAAGCAAAGTGGTTGTCCTGGTTGAAAATGTCAAAAGTTTTGTGGCAGTCCACCAAAAACAACATCAACAAACCTTTTACTGCCATGAAGAGCTGGAAGTGATCGGTTGGGATTTGGGAGCTGCCTATGAATATGTCGATCTTTCTGAAGAAAATCGGGAGCTCTTTAAAAATTGCATGAGTCACTTTGATGAAGATCATCTCGCACTATTGGACATCGACCTGGATAATCCCAAAGAAACATTGAAATCGAACGAATGGACAGAAAGACAAGCTCAAGGCCAAAAACATCTAACACTTTGTCTTGAGAAAAACATCATCAATCTTGCTGAAAAAGACTGCAAAGCAAAGACCTCTATGCGGCTTGAAAAAATGATCGAAACCATTCAGACAGCTTTGAAGGCTTATGACAAAATCATCATCATCACGAATTGCCCCTTTCCAGTGATTCACATAGATCCTATGACAAGCATTAGATCTGGAACAGGTTATGAGTTTTTGCGCCAGCAGTCTACGGTCCAATTAAATCACAACGGCGTCAAACTTTATGGCGTGTAAGCGCGCCTTGGAACTCCATTTAATCTGAACTCTGGCGACTTTCTTGCTTTGCCTCAATTTTTTCTATAAAATTGTCTGCAGAGACAAAATAGAATGCTTTCCCTTTTTTAATGGATTTGAGCCATTTTTTTTCGACAAGATCTCGCAAATCCTGTCTTGCTGTTTGATAAGCCAACTTATTAAGCCTTTGATGCGCTTTGATCGTGAGGACATCCTGGGGATTTGATAATAAATGCTGTATAATTTGCGTCTGACGTAAATCTAACTCAGGATGCTCAATAAGATCGTTGCGAAAAGTGCTGTTCGGCTTTTTCAATAAGACCCTGGATTTCAGGATCTTTAAAAAAATAGAAAATCTTATGATCTACTAAAATGTACTAATTTATGACAAATTAGTACGTTTTTCTCCTTAATCTACTAATTTGTCACAAATTGGTAGATTTTGACAGGATCAGAACTTGGCAAATGATCCCTTAGCGGTTACTGAAGTAACCCCTTTGAACCTTATTTAACCTGAGTTTTGGGTTATTTTTCCTCGTAATCAGCGGATTTTTGTGAGGCAAAATCGCAATTTTTTGCGAAGCTCATAGCTGAAAGCGCTATTTGCGAGCAAAAAAGTGCGATTTGGGCCACAAAAATCCCTGAGGATGAGGAAAAAGAACCCTAAAAATCAGGTATTTAACCTGAGTTTTAGGGTTATTTGAGCTGGGCGCGGGTGATGTGGGTTTCTGCCACATCTAGTTCATGTTCTAGCTTGCGGAAGAGTCTGTCGTCGATGGTTTGTTTTTCCCACATGTTGAGAAGAGCATCCCTTTGGGATTTAAAGACTTTAATTCTGGCAGATTCTAAAGCAGACATTTTCTTCAGGTGGGAGCTTGAAATTTCGTAGATAAAGCGCTGGATTTTGAAATAGCGGTTTAAAAAGGTGAACTCTTTTTCAGAGATGCTTCCCTTTAGGTGAAGTTTGCGCAGCTTTTCTTCTGCCACATGGATGAGCTCTTTTCTTGCCTGATGTGCCATTTGATGATCCTCATGCTCTTCGATTTTCAAGAGGCGGATCAGAAAGGATAGGGTGGAGCTTGGCAACAGAAGAGTCAGCAAAATCACCACGAAGGTCATAAATATGACAGCGTCCCTCCCCTCCATCAATGGAAGAGCAAGAGCTGCCGTTAAGGAGACAATCCCCCGCATTCCTGACCAGCCGATGATGGCCGCTTCCCGCAAAATTTCAGGACAAAGTGTATCTCTTTTTGACATGCTGCGTGCTTTAATGTAGGCAATACCTGCTCTGGTATAAACCCAAATCAACCGGATGATGATAAGAGCCAAGGTAAAAAGGGCTCCATAGAGGGTATACTGCACCGTTTGGTGGATATCTCTTGTGATGGCAAACTCTCTGAGTTGGATGCCGATCAGGATAAAGACAAAACAGTTTAAGAGAATATTGTAGATATCCCAAAAAGAAAATCCAAAAATACGCCTCAATGAGGAGTGGTGTTTGGCAAGGATGCGGGCTCCAATCAGGCCGTTAACAACCACTGCCAGAACACCTGAGACCTGCAAAAGATCCGCTATGCGATAAGTTACGTAAGGGATGGAGAAAGAAAAAAGAACTGCCACAACAGGGCTCAAATACTTTCTCGAGAAATTTTGTAAGAGTAAGCCTAGGATAAGCCCTACAACAATGCCACCTGCAACTGTTTTGACAAACTCAACGCTTGCCGTGTTTAGAGAAAATGTTCCTGACAGAAGTGCCACAACTGCCATTTTATACAGGACAAGCGCCGAGGCATCATTGACAAGGCTCTCCCCTTCAATAATGGCAACCACACGGGGCTTTACAGCAAATCGGCTCATAATCGCAGTGGCAGCCACCGCATCTGGAGGAGAAATGATCGCTCCAAAAGCAAAGCCCAAAGCCCAGGGAGCATCGGGAAAAATCCACTTGAAAATCACACCAATAACAAGGGTTGTCAAAAAAACAAGCCCTAAAGCTAGCGAGAAGATCTCTTTCCAATTTCTGGTGAATTCCCGAAACGCAATGCCAAACGCTGCGTAGTACAAAATCGGCGGCAGAAATACCACAAGCATCAAATTGGGATCAAAAGAGATCGATTCAATCCCAGGAATAAAGCCGATCATAGCACCGGCAACAACCAGAGCTACGGGATAGGGAATATGGAGTTTTTGAGCAATACCCACCAGCACCGTTGCCAGAAAAATCAATAGGATCAGAATGTGGAAAGTGGCCATTTCCTGGTTGTAATATTTACTTGTCATTTTTTTCAAAAAATTGTTTTTATTCGCTTAAACAATTCCAAAAGGAAATAAGTATGAAAATGAGAACTTTATCCCTGATAATTTTGGCCTGCGGCCTCTTTCAGACTCCGTTGATGGCTGCCACGCCTACAGCATCTGAACCTACTATGCAAACAAATCCGGACGGAAGCCAGACTCTGCAACGTACGGATGGAACTTCTGTCCAAATCAAAGCCGACGGGACAAAAATTATTCAGGATGTAGACGGCACTCTCATCCAAGTCAATCCAGATGGCAGCAAACTGATTAAAAAAGTCGACGGGACAACCATTCAAGTCAAAGTGGATGGCACTAAAATCATTCAGAATATCGACGGCTCCACTGTTCAAATCAATCCCGACGGATCCAAGAAAATCAAAAAAGCCGACGGCACTGAGATCAACGTCAAGTCAGGTTCTTAACTTTTGCTTTGACTAAGCATTTTTTTGCGCTGAAGGAAGTAGAAAGGAAGGGCGCAGACGAGTGCTCCACAGCCAAGAGTGAGCTCATAGACGCTTGTATGGAAAAGAAGCCAGCCGATCCCTGTCAAACCAAAGATGGGGATCGCTTTTTTCCAGGGTTTGTTGAAGGGCTTGAAAGTTCCCCTCCGATCAAAGGTATAGAGGGCAAGGCAGACAGCCACATACTGGGCAAAGCGGGAGATCACGCTGATAATTACAAGCTGCTCAAAGGTCCCGGAGACTGCAAGAGCGCAGGTGATAACCGCGGTTACAATCACCGATCGATGAGGCGATCCATAAGCATTGATCTTATCGAAATAGCGGGGAATGATTTGATCACGCGCTAAAGCCAGCCCTATTCGGGGAATGATAAAAGAGGTGACAATTGTCACTCCCCCAATTGCCACTAAAACGGCAATGGCCACAAAAAGCTGTGTATGGGCTCCAAAAAGGACCTGGGCAATATCTGCAAAAGGAGTCTCACTTTCGCTAAGCTGAGGACCTAAAAGTCCCATGCAAAGCAGATGGGCGAGCAAATAGACAAAAGCAGAGATTGCTAAAGCCACCATCATGGCAATCGGGACATTTTTTTGAGGATTTTTCATTTCAGAGGCTGCAATTGTCAGCGTCTCAAAACCTGTGAGGGCAAAGAAGATCAAAAGCGCCCCAGAGCCTGCTGCATGTGAATCAAAGCTAATCGCTTGAAAATCAAATAAATGAGCGGGCTCGATAAAGAAAAAGCCCAAGAAAATCAAACCCAACAAAGGCAATAATTTAGCAAGCGTCACCAAGTTATTGAGCGATTGAAAAGCGCGGACGCTAAACAAATTCACGCTCGCAAGGGATAAGATAAAAGCGCAGATTCCGATTTGTTTGTAGGGAGCGGTCAAGACTACGGGAAAAATACTCCCCAAAGCGGTAAAAAAGCCGGCAGCTAGCGCCCCATAAGCGAGCATCCCAGAGACCAAGCGCATGATGCCAATCTCAAAGCCAATAAATTGCCCAAAGGCCTCTCTTACATAGACATAGCCTCCCCCATTTTGCTGAAAAACAGCGGCACACTTGGAAAAGCACCAGGCAATTGCCAAAACAATCAAAGAGACAAGCACATAAATGAAGCTTCCCCAGGCGCCTGTCAAAAGATAGAGCTTTCCGGGAAGAAGGAAAAGTCCTGCCCCAATGGTGCCATTAAGACACATCAAGATCATACTGGGGAGACCCATCCTTTTCATTTGCATGGGTTTTCACCTGCGACTTGCACAAAGGCTCTAAATAACTTGAGCATCAACGCATCTTCTGCGACCATCAACTCAGGGTGCCACTGCACGCCGAGCACAAAAAGAGGATCGTCTTTTTCGATCCCCTCAATAATCCCATCAGACGCTCTTGCGTTTACCACAAAACTAGTAGCCAATTTTTTAATTGACTGATGGTGAAAGCTGTTGATTTGTAGCACATCCTGATCAAATATCGCGTGCAATCTAGATTTTTTTTCTAAAGTCACCGTATGGCTGGCAGAAATTTCTTGGTGAGTATGGTTCAGTCCCTCGGGAAACTCATGGGGAATATCTTGGTAAAGAGAGCCTCCAAAAGCCACATTTAACACTTGAAGGCCACGGCAAATCCCTAAAATCGGCAATTTTTTGGAGTAGGCATAACGAATCGCCTCAAGCTCACATCTGTCCCGATCTTTTGAAATTTCCTGAAGCTGAGGATGATGTTCTTCGCCGTAATGGCAAGGATCGACATCCTGCCCCCCCGAGACTAACAGAGCATCTAACGCATCAATCTGTCTATGAACAGATCCTATATCCTCAACCACGGGAAGCAAAAGAGGGATGCCCCCCGCTTCTTCAATGGCGTGGACATAGTCCCGATTGACGTAGATTCTCTTTCTTCCCGCTAATACTCCTGTTTCTACAGTTAAAATATTAGCTGAAATTCCAATTACAGGCTTTTTATTCATATAAGTAATATTATACTACAAGAAAGACAAGCGGGCTACCAAAAATCTTTATTGTTCCATCTTTTTTGTTTTGTTATAATGTATCCCATAAACCTTAATTTGAGGGATTCCCATGACAAAAGAGACAATCAAGCACCGTAAAGAGCAGAAGAAAAAGCCTGCACTGACAGACAAAGAGCGTAAAGCTAAGAAACAAGAGAAGAAACAGAAGAAGAGCTCTTCTTAAGAATTTTTTGAAAAGCTCTCGTGCTAAGGAGAGCTTTCCTGGAGTGCGGCGATTCTTCGCCGCCCTTCAATTGTCTAACAATTCGGTATGAATAAAGGGTTCCCCCCCCCCCGCACTTTTTCCAGCGCCTCCCCGTCTCTGCGCTGAGAATGACTAATGAGCTGATTACCCATTTAAGGGCGGCGAAGAATCGCCGCACTCCAAGGAAATGCTTAGCATTAATCCAGTTAGAAACTCACCTTACGCAAAAAATCCCCCTGCGAGAGAAAAAAGAGATGGTAAGATACAAAGATTACGACGAAGCCCAACTCTAGTTGAGTTGGGTGAGGAGTAATCTGCAGTAGATTGCCGTCTATTTTTTCTCTCGCAGGGGGATTTTTTGCGTAAGGTGAGTTAGAAAATCTTATTTGATACATCCAAGCTTGCACTACCAGTTTCATCCGGAATGCCAGGCGTAACATCATTTTTTATTACGTTCAACCTTCGCCGCTTTTTTCTAAGCAGGAACTGGGGCGCGTCTGGGCTTAAAATTTCCACCTTGGGGGCGTTTTTTGTGGAAAGAGGGGCGTCTTGACCGTCTTTGATCACGAGGCTCATGCTTCTCAACCACTTTTGCCTTAGGCTCCATCCCTTCAATCGTATGAGGCTCAATCGTTTTTCCCATCAGCTTGCAGATTTTGGAGAGTAAAGCATCTTCTCTGTAAGTTGCGAATGTAATCGCAATTCCTGTAGCGCCCGCTCGTCCTGTTCTTCCAATCCTGTGGATAAAATCTTCAGCCTGGAAAGGAAGATCGAAGTTAATCACATGACTGATCGTAGAAATATCAATGCCCCGCGCTGCCACATCTGTGGCAATCAGGAACTGGATGCGCCCTTTTCTTAAGTGATTGATTGTGCGCGTTCTTTGTCTTTGATTCATATCCCCATGGAGAGCCTCTGAAGCATACCCTTTTTTGCGCATATTCATCGCAAGCTCGTCGGCTTGTCGAATTGTGGAGGTAAAGACAATTGTCTGATAGATGCCGCCAAATTCAAATAAATGCTCCAAAATCTGAACTTTGTGCTTCACGCCGTCGACATAATAGAGGCGCTGCTCAATGTTATTTTGAAGAGTTTGAGTGGACTCAATTTTCAGCTCACGCGGGTTGTTTTGCAATTTTTTGGAAAGCGGGAGGATTTTCTTATCAATGGTCGCAGAAAATAAGAGCGTTTGTCGCTTTTGCGGCATTGCTTTCACGATTTCTTGTACTGCATCGACAAATCCCATGTCGAGCATTCTATCAGCCTCATCGAGAACGAAGAACTTAATGTTAGAAAGATTGACCCGTCCCTGTTCCAGGTGATCGATCAATCTACCAGGAGTTGCGACCAAAATTTCATAACGGCTTGCAAGGGCTTTTCTCTGTGGTGGATAAGGGACGCCGCCATAAATACAAACAGTCTTGATTTTGGAAAGATATTTGCTAAACTTTTCAGATTCAGCAGCTACTTGACATGCAAGTTCACGTGTGGGGACCAACACCAAGATCTGAGGGCCACTTCCTTCACGGAATTCAGGTTGAGAGAGCATGTGAACAACTGGCAACATAAAAGCTGCGGTTTTACCCGTTCCTGTTTGTGCAGAGGCAATCACATCATGCCCTTCAAGGATTAGGGGGATTGCTCCTTCTTGAACAGGAGTTGGAGTTTCATATCCAATTTCGCTGAGGAGTTTTAGGATATTTTCATCCAGACCAAATTGATTAAATTGTGACAAAATAAGGCTTCCTTGAGATTAAAATTTTAGACAACCAAATTAGCATAATCTATATTCTGGTATTTGGCAATAAAAGATAAAATTTGAGTCGGTGGACACTTGCGCCTTATTCTTGCAATTTGTGTTTTGTGCAGCTTTTCTGTTGGTATCCCATTTATTCCCCTGACAATCGCTTTTGGGCGCACAGGGATTGTCAATGGGATGGGCATATTAATATTTTCTGTCCTATTTGCCGTTTGTTCTGGCCTTCTCTATCTTGAAGCTTTTATGGCAGTCCCGGAAGCTCAGCATATTTACACCGTCAGCCGTAGACTGACAGGTCGTATCGGCAATCTTTTTGCCTCATTTTTTTTCTATATCTACACTTATAGCTTAATGATTGAAGGCTATTCCCTTTTTGCAGAGAGCGTCCATGAGCTCTTTCCAAAAATTGGCCAAATCTACCCTCTAGTCATTTTTTTACTCCTCACCCTCTCGGCAGTCACAGTCAGCCTCGGAAAAACATTCACTTTCTCGATAGTCTCTATCCTCCTCGTTTTTTTATTGGGATTTTTGGGATATGCCGTTTATGCCGCCGCCCCCCTTTCATGGCAACACCCAAAGACAAGTGGCTTCTCCTATTACAATATTTACCTTCTTGGAGCCAGCTTCAGCTACTTTTTCTATCAAAGCTTTTTCCCCCTAATTATTACTTTTTTGAAAAGAGATAGAAAAAAAATCGTTCTTACTTTGTGGATCAGCTTTGCCCTGTCGGCTTCCTTGCAGATTCTTTGGATATTTACGACTTTAAGACCCGATATTTACAAACATTTTCTTGCCCTTTTTGAGACAGCCACTTTCCATGTTCATAATTTTAATTTCTTAGATTTTCTCCCCAAATTTCGATTGGCCTATTTCGCTATGGCCATCATTTTATTGCTTCAAAACATTTTAAGCTTGGGAATCTCATTCAGGGATTTTTTTATCGACACAAAGCACGCGATCTTTAACACACACAAGTTTAATGAATTGATAACATCTGTACTCATTTTTCTTTTCCCCTGGCTATTGCATCTGGCCCTTGGTGGCGCAAATTTTCAGACAGCCGGTGCCATTTTAATTGTGACCTCTTCTTTTTTTATTGCCTGTTTTTTTCCAGTCATGTGGGTTTGGTCTTTGCGCTATCACTACGTGCTTGAGGTAAAGCCTGTTCTATTTGGAGGCAAGAAAATGCTTGTGGCAATGATCGTGGCCTCAATCCTTTTTTTCTTCATTTTGTGGCTCTACCCGCAGAAAATGTATTGGTAAAAATAGTAATAATATTTTAAGAATAAATACATGAAAGAAGAAAAGCTTTTGCATCTGCTGCAACGAAAAAAAGGTTTTTTTGAAGCGATCTTAGAGATCAGTGAAGAAGAGCATCGCTTGCCGCTGCATGAATGGATTTCAGCTTTGGAACAAAAAAAAATTCTTCTTTCTTGTATTGAAGAAATCGATGCACAAATCCTTCCATTTAAACAATCTCTGCATGATATCTCTCAGGACGTGACAGAGGAGCTCGATAAAATCCGTGGTGTCATAAAAAAAATCCTGCATACCGATGTCATCAATCAAGAAAAGCGAAAAAAAGATCTGCAAGACAAACCATAGCCTGGAAACTTTTGCGCAAAAGGCTTTGCAGTTAGAGTTTGCCTATGATGCTCTGCAACGGCAATTTTTGACGTTGAAAGATACTTTGCAAGGCTCACTTCAAACGCTTGAAAAGATCGTCATGCACATGAACGATGGCCTAATGTTTGTAAGCCTTGATGGGCAAATTACCCTCTTTAATCCGGCAGCTGCCCAGATTTTAGAGGCCGATCTAGAGGCGATTCTCAATGGCCGTTACTGGGACCATTTTAGCGATACTCTCTTTGGATTTTCTATCAAAAAGGCCCTTTCTACTTTGAATTCGCACCAAAGGGTCTTTTTAACACTTAACAACGCAAAAGAAATCGAAGTTTCCACATCGATTGTCCCTGAAAAGGGGTTGCTTTTGATGATCAGCTTAAGAGTTGAAAAACAGAAACTCTTGTGCGGCCAAAATCAGACAGAAAGGCTTCAGGAGCTGGGAGAAATGGCAGCCACCTTGGCTCATGAGATTCGAAACCCTTTGGGGGGCATCCAAGGCTTTGCAGAACTTCTCAAACGGGATCTTGAAGCCTCCTCTCACCAGAATATGGTGAGGGCTATTTTGGAAGGGACACACACGATAAACAGGCTTGTAAGTGATGTTTTGGATTATGCAAAGCCGCTCAATTTGCATTTTGAGACGGTTGATCTTGTTCCGCTCATTCATCAGGTCATTTCCCGCTTCCCAACGTGCCGCTTCACCTGCCCATTCGAGACACACACACTGAGCTTAGACCAAGACCACATCCGTGCTGTACTCTTCAATTTGTTACGCAATGCCTCAGAAGCTGGGGCTACAGCGATAGAAATCGAACTTTCTCGAGAGCAGTTGAGCATCAAAGATAATGGGGAAGGAATTAGCCCGCAGAATCTGAAGAAGATTTTCACCCCATTTTTTACTACAAAAACCAAAGGGACAGGACTGGGTCTTGCACAGTGCCTTGCCATCATCAAAGGACACGGCGGGCTACTTGAAATCACCTCTGAGCAAGGAATTGGAACTCAAATAATCATCAAATTATAGGAAAACGCAAGCCATGCAGATCGAAAAAATATTAATTGTTGATGATGAAGAGCTCATGCGCCGGTTTCTCAAAGAGATGTTGCTGCGCAAAAATTTTGTTGTCGATACGGCAACAAATGGGAAAGAGGCTTTGGCTCTTTTAAAGAAAAATTCGTACGAGATGATGCTCACCGATTTGAAGATGCCTGAAATGTCAGGTATTGAATTGCTTAAGTCAGCAAAAGAGCTCAATCCTCACATGGTTGTGATCATGATGACAGCTCACGGGACCATTGAAAACGCGGTCGAAGCGATGCGCCTTGGAAGTTATAACTATCTTCTCAAACCATTTACACCTGACGCCCTGGAAACTTTGATTGAAAAGGCAGCGGAACACCTCCAATTACTCCAGCAGAACCTCTATTTGAAAGAAGAGGTGAACACCAAACGTCTCCCTTCAAAGCTCATTGCAGAAAGTGCTGCAATGAAAAAGGTTTTAAGTGAAGCCATCCAAATTGCCAAAAGTCGGGCGTGCGTTTTGATTCATGGGGAGTCTGGAACGGGTAAAGAAGTGGTTGCTGCTGCAATCCACGCCCATTCGCTGAGAGCCAGCAGCCCCTATATTCGGGTGAATTGTGCCGCCATTCCCGATACACTCATTGAGTCTGAATTTTTTGGACACGAAAAGGGCTCTTTTACGGGAGCCAACAATAAACGGGCCGGACGATTTGAGCTCGCTGATAAAGGGACTTTGCTTTTAGACGAGGTCACTGAAATTCCAATCGGTCTTCAGCCTAAATTGCTCCGAGTGATCCAAGAGCAGGAATTTGAACGGGTCGGGGGAAGTAAACCACTCGCCGTCGATGTCCGGCTCATTTCCACCTCTAACCGGAACCTGAAAGAGGCCATCCAGGCCAAAATCTTAAGAGAAGATCTCTATTACCGCTTGAACGTGGTCCCTATCCACCTTCCCCCTTTACGCGAAAGAAGAGACGATATCCTCCCCCTTGCCACTTTTTTCTTAGAAAAATGCTGTGCAGAGAATCGAAAACCCAAAAAAACTTTGTCCAAACAAGCTGAAAAAAAAATTCTAGCCTATCCTTGGCCAGGCAACATCCGCGAACTTGCAAACGCCATTGAAAGGATTGTGGTTCTTGATTTTTCTCAGATAGTAGCGGCTGAGCATTTTACTTTGGACTAATTAACAAAATCTATAGGCTTATACCAAAAAACTGGGGTGATATATGGCTTCTCCTATTTGTGGTGAAAATTGTACAAACGCTGCTAAGGGTACTGGTTATTTTTTTGCATCTGCAGGCAGTGCCCTTGCCTGACACACTTGCGAGCGTTTTTTGATTTTCCTAAAGCGTTGCTCTTGAACATTTTACTTTATAATAATTAACAAAAATTTTATAATAAAGCTGCAAAACAAGGAGGTTGTATGACAGTTTCTCCGGTTTGCAGTGAAAATTTTACCCATACTCTCAAGGGTACAGGTTATTTTTTTGGAGCCGCAGGCAGCTCAATGGCCTTAGTAGGTTTAGTCATCCTCGCCGTCGCAGGAACGCTAGGAGCTCTAGCTGCCCCCTCTATGCTCTGTTATCAAGTAGCCACCTACTCCACCTATCATCTGATCTGGGCAATTCCCCTTACTATTTTAGGTTTGGCTGGAGCGAGTTGTAAGGCTTGTAAATGTGCAGATTGCTTAGGAAACTTTGGCCGCCCTCTGGTAGACACCACAAAAGAGTGGGGTGATCAGATGGTTCATCACTTCAGCGAAGTTAGGCTATAACAAACGCCTGTGCCCGATTTTCAACTCTAACAGGCAAAAATAAAAAGAGAACAACTATTTTTTCCTTCTCTCTGATCTCTGTGGTTTTTTTTCCTCACAACCTTTGACCCGCTACTCTGAGGGAATTTAATTAAACCACAGAGGACACAGACTCGACTTTAGGATTTTTTTGCATAAAAAAAGATAGACCAGCATCTTA
>CAZPPS010000004.1:0-112423 GCA_964588495.1 uncultured bacterium
TATCTTTTTTTATGCAAAAAAATCCTAAAGTCGAGTCTGTGTTCTCTGTGGTTTAATAAATTTGCACAACGTTGATAGCCGAAGTGTTGCGGGAAATAATAACCACTGAGAACATAGACTCTACTTTAGGACTTTTGATACAAAAAATAATTCAACACGAAGACACTAAGGCACTAAGACACAAAGAAAAGATATACAAAAATTGTAGAGGCCCTATTTTTTGATTTTTCCTATCTCTTTGTGTCTTTGTATCTTCGTGTCTTCGTGTTGAATGAAAACGCAGCTTTTATACAAAAAATCCTAAAGTCGAGACAGAGGACACAGAGAAGGGAAAAGCAACTTACCTTGCTCTTTGAGTCTTTGCTTTCTTTGCGTTGAATTATTTCTTTTTAAAAAGAAACTAAGGTTCTCAACTACTTTAATTATTTAGGAGGTGAGAGACGCAGAGCAAATCCAGTAGTGGCCATCTGAGCCAGGTTTTACTCTGCGTTGAAGCTTATGGGTTAGACGGCTGAAAAGTAATCGAGGAGGCCTTCTTGGGTGGCTTTCATGGTTTTTTTGCCAGGTTCCCAGTTGGCGGGGCACACTTCTCCATGATTTTCGAAAGAGATAAGCGCATCGATCATGCGGATTGCCTCATCGACAGACCTTCCAAGATGGAGATCGTTGACGATCTGGTGACGGACAATGCCCGCTTTGTCAATAAGAAACAGGCCACGATAGGCAATGCCGTCATCTTCTTTTAAAACATCATAGGAAGCTGCAATCTGCTTGTTGATATCGGAAAGAAGAGGATACTGAACCCCTTGAATGCCCCCCTTATTACGAGGAGTGGCAAGCCATGCCATGTGAGAGAAGCAGCTGTCAACAGAACAGCCAACTACCTGAGCGCCCCTTTTTTCAAAATCAGGAAGGCGGTCCTGGAAAGCGTGGAGCTCTGTGGGGCAAACGAACGTAAAATCTAAGGGATAAAAAAAGAGGACAACATACTGGCCGTGCATCGATGAGAGAGCACATTCCTGAATCGCTCCTTTCACAACAGCTTTCAATTTAAAATCTGGAGCTTTTTTACCAACTAAGACGCCCATTTTGAATCCTCAATGTAAGAAAATGAAAAGGCTGTGTCAGACAACGACAGCCTTTATGAAAATGCACTGGAGAGGATTCGAACCTCTGACCACCCGGTTCGTAGCCGGGTACTCTATCCAGCTGAGCTACCAGTGCACAGAATGGTCGAGTATACTCAAGACGGCCCAAACTATCAAGTTTTTTGGAGGGCAAACTGTTCTTTAGAAAAAATTATGACCATTTCAGCATCCCTTGGCGGGCGGCGAAGAATCGCCGCACTCCATGGAAGGTTTAGATACAATTAGCTCTTGTCGCAGGGGCAGCAAGGGCTGCCAGCTCCACATTTTTCCTTCTTGTAGTCGGTGATGTAGAAGCCATCGCCTACAAAACGGAAAGTGGCAGAACCGCCGCCAATCCCCCTCTTAAGGGCAGATGCGTGGCATTCGGGACAATCTGTTAAGGGGGCGTCGGTGATTTTCTGACGCTCCTCAAACGCATGGTTGCATTGATCGCATGTGTAATCGTATGTGGGCATAGAGACCTTTTAGTTTTATTTCGTGAACGAGCCCGAGCCCGATCTTAGTTTTTCGGGCTCGGGCGCGGGCGCGGGCTCGTTCACGAGCAGTTTAGGGCCAATGTCTTTCTATTACATCATCCCCATACCACCCATTCCTCCCATTCCTCCCATTCCACCCATACCCATATCGCCCATTCCGCCCATTCCACCCATAGGGGCAGCAGCTTCTTTAGGTTTGGGTGTATCGGTGATCATGGCAGCTGTTGTCAGGAGAAGTCCTGATACAGAGGCGGCATAACGAAGGGCTGATTTGGTCACGAGTACCGGATCAATAACGCCTGCTTTCACAAGATCCATAAACTCATCTGTAAGACCGTTGTAGCCCCAGTTGGGTTCATTTTTCTCATAAATTTTTTCCGCGATCAGATTTCCCTGTTTGCCGCAGTTCGTTGCAATTGCAGAAGCAGGAGCAAAAGCCGCTTCTCGTATAATTTTAACGCCTACAGCTTCATCGCCTGTAAGATTCAAACGATCTAGGCATTTGATGGCTTTGAGCAGCGCCACACCGCCGCCAGGAACAATTCCTTCCTGAGCTGCAGCTCTTGTCGCGTGCAAAGCATCTTCAACGCGGGCTTTTTTCTCTTTCATTTCAGTCTCAGTCGTCGCTCCCACTTTAATGACAGCCACTCCGCCGACGAGTTTTGCAAGTCTCTCTTCCAGCTTTTCTTTGTCGTAATCAGAAGTCGAGGCTGCAATTTCAGCGCGGATCTGCGCTTCTCTTGCTTTGACTCTTTTGAGATCGCCCGCACCGTCGACAATGGTTGTGTTTTCTTTGGAAATCTTAATCGTCTTGGCTCTTCCAAGAACTTCTGCCCCTACCTCTTCAAGGTTCAGACCGATTTCTTCAGAAACAACTGTAGCTCCTGTCAAGCAGGCAATATCTTCCAGCATCGACTTGCGTCTATCGCCAAAACCTGGGGCTTTAACTGCACAAACTGGCAAGCCACCTTTAAGCTTATTCACAACAAGTGTCGCAAGCGCTTCGCTATCCACATCTTCTGCGACAATCAGCAAAGGTCTTGTCCCATTTTGCATCGTTTTTTCAAGAACAGGGATCAATTCTTTGGCGCTCGAAACTTTTTTATCGACGAGAAGCACCAGACAGTTTTCAAGCTCGACGCTCATATGCTCTGGATTTGTGATAAAATAGGGTGACAAATAACCTTTGTCAAATTGCATTCCCTCAACAACATCGAGAACAGTTTCAATTCCTTTCGCTTCATCAACTGTGATGATCCCATCCTTGCCCACTTTACCCATCGCTTCAGCAATGATTTTTCCGATATCTTCGTCGTTATTTGCAGAAATAGTGGCAATCTGTTGGATCTCTTCAGGCGTTTTGATAGGAGCTGCCATCTTTGTCAACTCTGTCGTCACAGCCTCTACAGCTTTATCGATACCCCGTTTCACGCTCATCGGATTGGCACCGGCTGTCACGTTTTTGACACCTGATGTGTAGATAGCTTCTGCAAGTACGATCGCAGTTGTGGTTCCATCTCCTGCAATATCTGACGTTTTAGAAGCCACTTCTTTTACAAGCTGGGCTCCCATGTTTTCAAATTTGTCTTTCAGAGAGACTTCTTTTGCAACTGTCACACCATCTTTTGTAGAAAGAGGAGCGCCATAACTTTTTTTAATCACTACATTGCGCCCTTTGGGGCCCAAAGTGACAATCACAGCTTTTGCAAGCTTGCGGATACCTTCCTGGATCGCTTTTAGAGCATCCTGATTAAACTTAAAACACTTTGACATAACAATTTCCTTTAACCTATTATACGAGAACGCCCAAAATATCTTCTTCGCTCATGATGAGAAACTCTTCTTCAGAGTTCTTATCTTTAACTTCTGTTCCTGCATAAGAAGAAAACAGAACACGGTCGCCGACTTTAACAGTCAATGGATGGACTTTACCCTCTTCGTCTCTAACGCCTGGACCTACAGCTACAATTTCCCCTTCTTTAGGTTTTTCTTGTGCAGTCTCGGGAAGGATAATTCCCCCCTTAGAGGTCTGAGCTTTAAAACGCTTAACCAAAACGCGATTGTTTAAAGGTTTAATTTTTTGCATGTGGGATCTCTCCTAATTTATAGATATCAGAGTAGGATTTTAGGAAAGATAACCGTTTCCTGTCAAGGAAGAAAGCCTCTTTTTAGCAAAAAAGACCATCGACTGCTAATCCTCATACCCGTGCGTGACCGTGCCCGTGACTGAACGGCCTCGGCCACGCACGGAATTTTTAATCGTAATCTTTTAACAGATATTTCTTACGGATGGGCAAGAAGTCGGAACGGGCTTTGGCGCACAGATTACGGAGCTTCCAGATGATATACTTTTCTTGAGTGAGGATCTTTAAAATCTCTTCGCTGCCGCTGAGTTTATTGAAAACATCCTTTTTATTGGCATTTTGGAGGACAACTGCCATGGCCTCTTCAAAGTGTTTGGGGTATAAGTTTTTGAGCACTCCCATGATCGTAAATTGGGTGGTCACAGGAAGAAATTGATTGGGATTGGTGATAACGATGCGGACGCCGTGGCAATTTTCCTGCTTGAATTTGCCAAAAAAGGGGCAGTAGTGGAATGCCTGAAAAAAAACGCCCGGCAAGCGCATCTGGTTAAGTTTTTCAGCGAACTTTTCCGGTTCTATCCAGGGGGCTCCAATCAGTTTAAACGGAAGCGTGTAGCCAATACCAATGTTCGTTATGGAACAATGGCCAATCAAACCTGTCGCCGGGTAAAAAAAAGGGGTATCGGCTTCTGGTATTTGCGGGCTTGTGGGGACCCAAACAAGATTTGTATCTGCAAAAGCCATATCCCGCTTCCAACCAATACAAGGTATGACGGTGAGCTTGCACCCAATTTTGTATTCTTCGTTAAACAAGCGGGCAAGCTCTGCAACAGTCATGCCATGACAGTAAGGAACATTGGCATAACCTAGAAAAGAACGCCATTTCTCTTCTACTAAAGGACCATCAACAACAATACCTCCCATAGGATTGGGACGGTCGAGGACAAGAAAAGGAATCGAAGCTTTGGCAGCCTCTTCCATACAGTAAAAAAGGGTCGAGACATATGTGTAAGATCTTGTCCCAATATCTTGCATATCGAAGATCAGCAAATCGACAAGCCCCAGCATCTCTTCAGTGGGCCGTCTTCTTGCTCCAAACAATCCATAAACTGGAATGTCCCCAATCGATTGATCGGCAATCTCTTCATAAGCATAGGCGCTTCCATAATAGCCATGTTCGGGGGCAAAAACGCACACGATTTTGTAATCTTTCTGGTGCGCTTTTAGAAGATCAAATGTCGCTTGCAAATGCGAATTGATGGCCGAGTGATTGGTAATGATCCCAATGCGTTTGCCTTTTAAAAGGGGCAAATGCTTTTCGATCAAAACATCGGCTCCCACTTTGACTTGCGCCTGGCAAATGGAGGAAGCAAAAAGAGCTATCAGTAGCAGTATCATGCGCATAGGTCAACAGTAGGGCTTTTTTGAGATTCTTTGCAATAAAAGGATTATTGTGTAAAAGCGGTTTATGTCACCCAATCAATTTTTAAAACAGATAGCCCTTAAGCCACTGCCTCGCAGTCAGAGAGCAGATCTCACCTTAGAACTCACAAAACTGCTGCTGGAGTCGACCCAGACAGAAACCACGCGCAAAGAGAAAAAGCGGGAAGAGTGGTTTTGGCATTTGGCACAAGATCCTGAAGGGCGAGCCTTCCTTACAGCCATGACCGATCAATGCTTTAGATCCCACTCTTCAAAACGGGCCGCCAATCAGCTGAAGTTTTTGATCCAGAAATTCGGCGTGCCCAAATTTCTCAATCCCTTTGAACGCCTGAACTTTGATCTGTTTTTTCTTTTGGGCCATACGTTTCCAGGTTTTTTTATGCCCCTCATCCGCAAACAATTGCGGGGCGAAATGCGCCATGTGCTTCTTCCGGAAGAGCCCAAAAAACAGGCGGAATATATAAAAAAATGTCAGAAAAAAAATATCCGAATCAACCTGAACCACCTGGGAGAGGCTATTTTAGGTGAAAAAGAGGCCTGTAATAGACTCCGCACTTATCTAGAAGATCTAGCCAATCCAAACATTGAATATATTTCGGTTAAGATTTCTGCCCTCTACTCTCAAATCAATCTGGTTGGTTTTGAAGGTTCTTTAGAAACCATCGCAGAACGTCTCCGGCTGTTGTATACGGTGGCTCAGAAATATCACTTTAAGGGCCCGGACGGCACCTTGAGGGCCAAATTTGTCAATTTGGACATGGAGGAATATAAGGATCTCGATCTTACTGTGACAGCCTTTACAAAAGTTCTGAGTGAAAAGACATTTTTGAAAACGCATGCCGGAATTGTCCTCCAAAGCTACCTCCCTGACGCCTTTTCTGTACAAAAAAAATTGACAGAATGGGCTCAAGAGCGTCTTGAAAAAGGGGGCGCTCCGATCAAGATACGTCTCGTCAAAGGGGCCAATCTCGCCATGGAGGCAGTCGATAGCTCCCTCCATAATTGGAATCAGGCCCCTTTTGAGCATAAAGTAGAAAGTGATGCCAACTTTAAACGGATGCTTGAATATGGTTGTCAAAAAAATCATGCTCAAGCTGTCCATATCGGAGTAGGATCTCACAATTTATTCGATATCGCTTATGCTCTGATTTTACGTGCGGAAAATGGCGTCGAAGACTTTGTGAGCTTTGAGATGCTTGAGGGGATGGCAAAACCGATGCGGGAAGTTGTCCGCAAACTGACAGGCTCGATTCTCTTATATTGCCCAGAGGCGAAAGAAAAAGATTTTCATACAGCCGTTGCCTATTTGATCCGCCGCCTCGACGAAAATTGCGGCCCTGAGAACTTTCTCAGAAACTTTTACAATTTGAAACCTGAAAATAGAGTTTGGCAGCATGAAAAAGAGAAATTTTTAGAAAGCTGCCACCTTATCGACAGTCTGGACTCGAGTCCAAGACGCCTTCAAAAAATGGAAAAGCATAATGAGCCAGACACCGATTTTGCTCTAGAAGTGAATAGAGAATGGTCAGATGCAATTTTTAAGGAATGGAAACAAAAAAAACATCCTCATATTCCCCTTATGATCGGTTCTGAAGAAATTATCAGCCTTCCAGAAAATGGATTTGACCCTTCAAATCAGGGCAATGTGCTCTATCAATATAGCTTGGCAGATGTCCCATTGATCGAAAAAGCGCTTCACTGTGCAGAAGAAGGGCATCAAAAGTGGTCCAGCCTAGACTTTGAAACACGTTCTCAAATGCTAGCCCAAGCAGCTTCCCTATTTAGAGAACGGAGAAAAGATTTGATCGGCGCTATGATCACAGATGGGGGCAAAACCGTTCAGGAAGCGGATCCCGAAGTCTCAGAAGCGATCGATTTTATTGAGTATTACCGGAAAAACTGGAAAGAGATTCTCGAAATCAAAGAAATCAGCTGGTCTGCTAAAGGTACAGTCCTTGTGGCCCCTCCCTGGAATTTTCCGTGCGCCATCCCAGTTTCGGGAATAGCCGCTGCTCTTTGCGCAGGCAATAGTGTTTTGTTTAAACCAGCCCCTGAGACTGTCCTTGTAGGCTGGCATCTCGTTAACTGTTTTTGGCAGGCAGGGATTCCCAAAGATGTTCTTCAGTTTATCAACTGCAAAGAAGAGCCTGTGGGCAACTATTTGATTAAACATCCTAAAGTTGCCTCCATTATTTTGACAGGAGCCACAGAGACTGCCAAAAAATTCTTAAAAATGCGCCCAGGACTTGATTTGCATGCTGAAACGGGGGGCAAAAATGCGATGATTGTCACAGCGATGAGTGATCGAGATTTGGCTGTGCGGGATATTATCGCCTCTGCCTTCGGCCATTCAGGGCAAAAATGCAGCGCTTGCAGCCTTCTTATTTTAGAAAAGGAGGTCTACGATGATCCTCAATTTAAAAATCAGCTTCTGGATGCTGCCAGCAGCCTGAAAGTAGCCTCTGCGTGGGACAAAAATGCCAAAATAACTCCCCTAATACATCCTCCAGAAACGCATCTTTTCAGGGCTTTGACACAACTCGAAGAGGGGGAAGAATGGCTGCTGCAGCCCAACCAAAACCATCACCTTTCCAATTTGTGGAGTCCAGGGATCAAGTGGGGCGTAAAACCGGGGAGCTTTACCCATCAAAAAGAGCTTTTTGGTCCTGTTTTGGGCGTCATGCGGGCAGAAAATTTAAAGGAAGCCATCGAATTGGCAAATGGAACTCCCTATGGACTCACATCGGGGCTACATTCCTTGGATGAGCGTGAGCAAACTTATTGGCGCAAGCACATTGTAGCGGGTAATCTTTACATCAATCGGGGGATCACAGGTGCCATTGTAGGCCGACAACCTTTTGGAGGGACAAAAGCAAGTAGCTTTGGCTCCACAAAAGCGGGAGGGCCCAATTATGTGCATCAGTTTGCAATTCCAAAACAAATCGAACTCCCAAAAGAAAAATCGGACCTCCCTCCAAATCTCATTCCTTTAATTTCAGCTCTAAATGCTTTCCAATTGACTCCAGAGCAGGAAAATATTTGGAAAAAAAGTGTGGAGAGCTATTCCTATTGGGCGGCCATTTTAAAAAAACATACCGATTCTGCTCCCATCGTGGGCCAAGACAATTTTTTCTACCATGTCCCCATCGAAAAGTGCCACATCCGTATTGAGCGCGAAAGCGACATACTACCCCTTCTACAAGTCATTGCAGCTTGTTTGATCTGCAAGACCCCATGCGAAGTCTCGTCCAATTTTCCACTGCCAGTGCTTGCCGATGTTGTTCCTGTTCACGTCGAAGATGAGGCCACCCTTCTTTCAAGAAATCCCTCTTGCATCCGTCTTTTGGAACCCCGTTCCTTGTGGCTTAAGGAACATGCCGCAGAACGGAGCATTCCTATAAAAGATGCTCCTGTCCTATCAAGCGGCAGGTTTGAGCTTCTCAATTACTTGCGGGAGGTTTCCTTAAGCATTAACTACCACCGCTACGGCTACCTCGGTCTCCATAATATCAGGTAGTTTCGATTCAAAGGATACTAGGATCTACCACCACACTGACCAGTTCTGTTTCCACGTTAGCGGCCAAGGGTTCTTTGAATCCTTGACGAGACAAGATGCTATTCATTCGCTTTAGCGAAACGACCTCATTTTCAAGCTCTGCCAATCGATTATCAAGACTCGTCTCCAGAGACAATCCTGTGGAAAGCGCATTTGCGATACCACTCAAAGCACCCCCAAAAAAAATGGCTCCAACGCCCATTACTGCAATAGCCGAAGGGTGGCCTGCAATGACAGTACCGGCAAACGATAAGCCGCCCGTAAGTGTGATACGCATGATGTTGCGCTCTAAACGGCCTGTGATGGCATAAAAACATGAGCAACAGCCTTGACAGGGTTGATCTTCAATGAAGTTATCCATAGAAAAATTTTGAATAGACATATTTTATCCCTAAATTAATTTTTTATTACTACTGAGTGCGGAAGGAATAAAACTAAACCGTTGGGGGATGAGCCCTTGAAGACAGAATATGGATGTCTAAATCGCAAACAAACTGTGTAAAGTTCACATAGGCGAGAAAGAAATCTTTTGGTTTGAGCTCTGTCAGGCTCAAACACGGAAAAATTTCTAAACGGGGACAAATTTTTGATAAAAAAGAACAACGAGCAAGACAGGATTCTCGTTCATAAGCCGCAACCGTGAGTACGCCAAAGTCATTATTTTGACTGATCACAGTTAGCGTGTTGGGGTTATCGATAGCAGGACAAGCGCTTTGTGCGGCATAGCCGCAAAAAGAGAAAATTGTGAAACAGATCAAAAATGAGCATGTAAGACGTCGTAACACGCACATATTCTACAAGATCGTAAAATGTTTATCAAGAATCTTTCTCTCTGTCTTTGAAATATCATTAATTTGTAAACTAGCCGCATGAATGATGCTATTAACGCTTTGAATAACGAACAAAGAGCGGCTGCCACGCACGTCAATGGGCCGCTCCTTGTGCTTGCAGGGGCTGGATCGGGCAAAACCCGAGTTGTTGCCTACCGAATTGTCTACCTTGTAGAACAAGGAATTTCCCCAAACCAGATTTTGGCAGTCACTTTTACCAATAAAGCGGCTCAAGAGATGCAGGAACGGGTCCACACATTATTGGGAAATGATTTTTTTGAAGGAAGACCTACCATTTGCACCTTCCATAGCCTTGGGGTGCGGATTTTGCGCGAATCAATCCATCATTTAGGCTTTGAAAACAACTTTACAATTTACGATGAAGAGGATTCCAATAAGCTTTTGCGCGGCTGCCTTCACACAATTGGGATCAAAAAAGAGGCTGATATCAAACTTTTCCGCCAGTTCATTTCGGGGGCAAAAAACCAGCTTCAAGGCCCCTCTGAGATTGATCCATCAGGTCTCCAGCATGATTTACAGCACATGATCAAAGAGGTCTATAGCCTTTATCAAGTCAGACTCAAAGAAGCCAATGCCCTTGATTTTGATGACCTCCTATTTTTGACCACCCAGCTCTTTCAAAAACACCCTGACGTCCTTGCCGCTTACCAAAAAAGATGGCCCTACCTTCTGATCGATGAGTATCAAGACACCAACTATGCCCAATACCTCATGGCTCGTCTGATTGTGGGCGAGCGGCGCAACATTTTTGTCGTCGGCGATCCCGACCAATCGATCTATTCCTGGCGCGGTGCCAATATCCAAAATATTCTGAACTTCGAAAAGGACTATCCCGGGGCTAAAATTGTCCGCCTCGAACAAAATTACCGGAGCCGTAAAAACATTTTGGATGCTGCCAATAAGCTGATTATCAATAACGCTTCCCGCTTTGAGAAAAGCCTTTGGAGCGCGCGGGGAGCTGGGGAAAAAATTGCCTTATTTATCGGAGACACCGAAAGGGAAGAGGCAGGTTTTGTGGTCCAGGAAATCGAGCGGCTCCACACTTTCCACCAAATTCCTTTGAGCGAAATGACCATTTTTTACAGGACAAACTTCCAATCCCGTATTTTTGAAGACTTTCTTTTGCGCAAACGGATTCCCTACGTCATTGTGGGAGGTATTTCCTTCTATCAAAGGAAAGAAATTAAGGATGTTCTCGCTTTTTTGAGGATGGTCAACTCAGATTATGATTTTATCTCCTTTGAGAGGACCATCAATCTTCCCAAGCGGGGCATTGGCCTGACAACTATTGAAAAAATCCGGACAGCGGCGACAGATTCTGGCACTCCCATCCTCCAATTTTGCAGACAGGTTTTGGATGCCGAAGCAGAATTTAAACTCTCTGCCAAGCAAAAAGAGGGGCTGCAGGAGTATATTGGGCTGATAACCTACTTGCGCGCCCTTGCACAAGAAGGTTCTTTAGAACAACTGGTGATCGAATTGGTCAGAAAGAGCCGCTATCTCGATGTTTTGCGGGAAGAGAAGGAGACTTATGAAGACCGCAAAGGGAACGTCGACGAATTGATTTCCAAAGCCCATGAATGGGAAATGTTCAATGATTCCACCTTACTCGATGCCTTTTTGGAAGAGCTTGCTTTAAAAAGTTCGCTCGATCAAGCCAACTTCAGCGGCGATCAGGTCAACCTCATGACAATTCACAACGGCAAAGGGTTAGAGTTCGATACAGCCTTCTTAGTTGGCATGGAAGAGGAGCTCTTTCCCCATGCCAATTCAAAAAATTCTTACGATGCACTGGAAGAAGAACGGCGCTTATGTTATGTAGGGATGACGAGGGCAAAAGAGCGGCTCTACCTGTCTGCTGCGCAGACACGTTTTCTCTGGGGAACGCACCGTATGATGCGTCCCAGCCGCTTCCTCAGAGAGATACCAAAAGAATTTATAGAGCGACACAGCTAAAGGGGTTTTCAACATGAAAGGACGTATGGAACTGTTTTCCACACAGAATGTGAAACAGATCCAACGTTTGATCCTGTCTCCCCAAATGCAGCAAGCGCTCCATCTTTTACAGCTTCCCATCCTGGAACTTGAGGGAGCTATTGTAGAAGAAATGACCCAAAATCCCCTTCTAGAGCCTTTTGAACAGGAAGAGCGCTCTGAAGATTTAGAAGTCTTATCTCCCATTGAAGACGAAATGCTCCCACAAGCAAACCACGTCCGCAAAGAAGATGATGATTTAAACGCTTTTATCGAAAATACGCTCGCCTATGAGAGTTCCCTCTTCGACCATCTGATGCATCAGGCAAGAGAAACTTTCTCTGATCAAGAGGAAAGACGTCTTGCGGAGCTCATTATCGGCAATCTCGATCACGATGGCATTTTGACCACTTCTTTAGAGGAAATTGCAGCCTTAGCTGATACTTCGTGTGAAGATTTGCTGGAGATTTTGCGCCACATTCAAACCTTCGATCCCCCAGGAGTGGGTGCCCAAAATCTACAAGAGGCTCTTTTGATCCAACTCAAAGGGTTGGGTAAAGAAAAAACTCTCGCCTTCAGCATCGTAGAAAACCATTATGAAGATGTCATGCACAACCGCATACCTATGATTGCAAGATCTTTAAGCCATTCTGTTCAGGAAATTCGGGACACAATTATCAAAGACATTGCCCCCTTGGATCTCCATCCAGGAACTAATCAATCTGGTGGCCATTACCGGCAAATTGTCCAACATCTCACCCCCGATTTGTCAATCAATTACGCTGAGGGACAGTTTTCCATCGAGATTAACGACGATCATATTCCCACCCTGCGACTCAACCACAGCTACCTGAGCTTGCTTCAGGATCAAAAATTGTGCAATGAGACCCGCAGCTACATTGAAGAAAAAATTGCTTCTGGAAAATGGTTGCTGCGCAATTTACACGAAAGGCATCAAACCCTTTTGCGCATCGCTCAGCAGTTGATTCAAAATCAGGGGGGCTTTTTCTCCTCTCCCACAGGAAAACTCATCCCTTTGACCATGAAAGTGATTGCCGAAAAGCTGGAGCTGCATGAATCTACCATTGCCCGTGCTGTTGCCAACAAATATATCAGCTGCCCGCGGGGCATTTTGCCGCTGCGCTCTTTTTTCACGCATGCTTATACCACAGAAACCGGGGAAAATATCTCTTCTCAAACAGTCAAAGAGTTGGTGATTCAAATCCTTAAAGAAGAGGATAAATCAACCCCATGGAGCGATGAGGAGATCTCTCTGATGATCAAAGACAAAGGAATTCCTTGTGCACGTCGTACTGTTGCCAAATACCGACAGGAACTTGGGATAGGGAATACTAGTCAAAGAAGATTGCACTAACTCAAAACCGTGCGTGACCGTGACCGTGTCCGAGACCGTGACCGAACCGTGTTTCGTGCCCCGAAAATTCGGAAACTCGGGTCGGTCACGGTCTCGGACACGGTCACGGTCACGCACGGAAATTTTTACTAAAGTCTTTTGCTCTCCATCCGATACCTACTAGAGAGGTACACCATGAAATATTCCCCAGGCGGCTACAGCTGGCTCGGCATCGCACCCGAAACTGAAGAAGAGAAAAAGTTCGAACATCTAGAAAAAGAGTTGTACGATCTGCGCGCGTCCTACAAAAAAACCAAAGACGCAAAGCTTCTAAAACAAATCGAAGAGCTTGAGAAGCAGATTCAAGCATTAGATCATTAAGACCAGGAAGATCTTAGCGGCCAGTAAAGTAAGCCCCAAAGATTTGCTGCCACCGGATTTGGTTTTTAGACATCTTCTGGGCGTAAGCCGCAATTTCATGAGAAGACATTTTGGAAAAGCGGATGATCTCCCGATCGGTTAAACGGACCATCACAGCGAGCACTTTGTCCTCAGAGACCAATTCGATAAGCTTATTTTTAGCTTTTGCAAACGTGCGCTGTGTGTGTGTGAGCCGCACAAATCCCGCTATTATCAAAAGACAAAATCCTATAAGAGCAAACCCCTGAGCTGCTTCAAAAAAAGAGCTTCCCACGAAAGCTGCAAGGGCCACCATAAAGAAATTGGTCTCTTTAGTGCTCCGAAAAAGAGGCGCACAAAAACGGCGAAAAGAAGAAGTTGAAGATTGGTAGGCTAAAATTTCTTCGAAAACAGGCTCCTCAAAACCGCTACGAACCACATGAACCAGTTCATGGGCAATCAATTCATCGTAGGAATACCCCAGGAAAGAATTTTTTTTGTGATAAGCCTTTTTAAGCTGTAATGTAATTTCCTCGCCAATCCAAGTACAAGCTCCTTCCCAAACTTTTAATCCTTTATTGTCATAGACAACTCCGACCCAATCGGGGCTGATATCAAAAAGATCATGGGCAAGCGTTGAAGCTAAATTGGTAGATTTGCTGCAGGCCTTAAGGCACCTTTTAAAAAACTGCTCATCCGATTCATCAGGGGCGTGAATAAGTCCCCGCTTATTGAGCTCTAATAATTTTTCCTTGATATCCATAAACTGGCAACAGCTCCTCTTCTATTCAAATATAACGTCTTTCATTTTTTTTGTAGAGCTGATGTGTAAAATGCTTTTCGCCTTGGAGAAAACATTTTTTTG
This sequence comes from uncultured bacterium, assembly GCA_964588495.1. Taxonomy (GTDB): domain Bacteria; phylum Chlamydiota; class Chlamydiia; order Chlamydiales; family JAAKFR01; genus CAVPKN01. The sequence continues at coordinate 14,151 of CAZPPS010000004.1, forward strand.
TTTGTTAATTAACTAATAATAATATATTAATTCCAACAAAGGTTAAAAAACTATGACTATCGACAATAAAACATTAGCTTTGGTGATTCTTATACATAGTCACGGCCTTGGCAGAGTGAAAATAAAAAAGTTAATTGAAGCTTTTGGCTCTGCTGAAAAAATTATTGAGGCGGGTTGGAACCCCAAAACACGTCTTCTATTTGAGAAACATCCCGTTTCAGATTGGGAGAGCGATCTTGAGCTTGTGGAAAAGGAAAATGTCCACCTAATCTCTTATCCCGACCCTCTTTATCCAAAAAATTTACTTTGCATTCCAGATTACCCCCTCCTTCTTTATGTAAAAGGAGATTTAGCCCCCCAAGACAACCAAGGCCTTGCCGTCATTGGCACACGCAACGCGACTCTTTATGGAAAGCAAATCGCTGAAAAAATCGCAGCGGAAATGGCAGCGTCTGGCATCTCAATTATCAGCGGACTTGCACGGGGCATTGACACAGCGGCTCACAGCGGCGCTCTGAAAGCAAAAGGACGCACAGTTGCCATCATTGGTTCTGGATTATCCTGTGTCTACCCTACAGAAAACTGGGGGCTTGCTGCAAAAATTGCAGCCGAAGGGGGAGCACTGATAAGCGAATATCCCATGAAAACAGCGCCGGCCAAAGGTCTTTTTCCACAAAGAAACAGGATCGTGAGCGGAATTGCGCAAGCTGTCTGTTTGATCGAATCCCCAAATGAAGGGGGCTCGATGATCACGATGGACATCGCAAGCCACCAAAAAAAGCAACTGTTTGCCCTTCCGGGAAGGGTAGATTTCCCCACTTTTGAAGGAAATCATTGGTTGATCAAACAAAAAAAAGCGGAGCTTTTTGAAAACTCTTTGGACCTCCTTAAATATTTTAATGCGACTCCAAGTAAAGAAGTTAAAACAACTCCACCGGGCCTGTTTACTCACGAAGAAACCCAGTTTTTACAAAAATTTGGGACAGAAGAAAAATCTATTGAAGAACTTGTTTTGTTGACACAATTGCCCATAATGCAATTGAATGTTCTCCTAACGCGCCTGGTTTTGAAAAAAGTTATAAAAGAATTTCCAGGAAAAATTTATAAGAAAGTGTAATGGGAAAATCATTAATCATCGTCGAATCGCCGGCAAAAATAAAAACTCTTAAGAAATTTTTAGGCAACGATTTTGTCATCGCCTCCTCAGTGGGACATGTCAGAGATTTGCCTCAAAAAGGCTTTGGCATCGATGTCGAGCATGATTTTGAGCCTCAATATGAAGTTCTTCCTGATAAAAAGGAAGTGATTGCCAAGCTCAAAAAAGAAGCAGAGGGTTGCGACATTATCTACTTGTCTCCCGACCCCGATAGAGAAGGAGAGGCCATTGCGTGGCATATTGCAGCTCTTTTGCCCAAAAATAAGATCATCAAACGGACAGCTTTTAATTCGATCACAAAGGATGCTGTTTTAGAGGCCCTTGCACACCCTGAAGAAATCAATATCGCTCTTGTGAATGCGCAGCAAGCCCGCCGTCTTTTAGACCGGATTGTGGGATATAAAATTTCTCCCATTCTGGCGCGTAAAATCCAAAGACGCACAGGCGTTTCGGCAGGAAGGGTCCAATCGGTTGCATTAAAACTCGTTGTTGACCGTGAAAAAGAGATCGAAGCCTTTAAACCAGTCGAATACTGGAATCTTGGGGCCATCCTTCAAGATGGCGACCCTTCTAAAAAGTTCCCGGCAAGACTTTATTCTGTGGATGGCAGAAAGTGGGAAAAAGAGGCGCAAGAAGGGAAAGATCTTTTCCTCATACCGGATGCAAAAACAGCAGAAAGTGTTGTTAAGCGCCTTGAAAAGGCCTCTTATACAGTTGAAAAGGTAGAAAAAAAAGAGAAAAAGCGGAACCCAGAACCCCCTTTTATTACCTCTACGCTCCAACAAGAAGCCAGCCGCCATTACCGATTTTCTTCTGCAAAAACGATGAATGTAGCTCAAACTCTTTATGAAGGGGTAGACCTCGACAGCGAAGGCTCAGAGGGTTTGATTACTTACATGCGTACGGATTCTGTGAGAACAGCACCGGAGGCGATCGAGCAGGCAAGACACTTTATTGCGTCCAACTTTGACAAGAACTATCTGCCAGATAGTCCTAGAATATTTGCTTCCAAAAAAACGGCCCAGGATGCCCACGAAGCGATCCGTCCGGCAAATTTAAAATACACGCCAGAAAAAGTTAAAAAATATCTGTCCCGAGATCAATATCTTCTCTACGACTTGATTTGGAAACGTTTTATCGCCTCGCAGATGAATCCTGCCATCTACGACACAGTTTCTGCTGATATCGCAACAGATCAGAACGTCATGTTGAGAGCTTCTGGCTCTACAATGAAGTTTAAAGGGTTTTTAGCCCTTTATGAAGAAAAAGTGGATGATGAAAAAACAGACGTTGAAGCAGTGCTTCCCCCACTTGTTGCCGATATGCCGCTGCATCTTGTTGAAGTGACAAAAGCGCAAGCCTTCACACAGCCTCCGCCCCGCTTTTCAGAGGCCTCCCTTGTGAAAGAACTTGAAAAATCGGGGATTGGCCGACCGTCAACCTATGCTTCGATCATGAACAAGATTCAAGGCCGAGACTATACGATTAAAGAAAATCACAGACTCAAGCCAACAGAGCTTGGACGTGTGATTGCCCAATTTCTCGAAGATAACTTCCAGCAAATCATGAATGTGGGCTTTACAGCTGCAATGGAAGACACTTTAGAGCTTGTGGCAGATAATAAAATGGAGTGGAAAAAAGTCATCCGCGATTTTTGGCAGCAATTCATCCCCACAGTTGAAACTGCGGAAAAAGATGCTTTTGTTCCAAAGCTCATGACAGATATTCTCTGTCCCAAATGTGGCGAGGCGAATTTACAAAAAATCTGGTCTAAATCCCGCTATTTTTACGGATGCGCCCGCTACCCTGACTGCGATTACACAACTTCGACAGAAGAGCTCAATTTCAACAAGGAAGAGTACTCTGAAGACTTCAATTGGGATCAAGCCTGCCCTATCTGTAACGGGCCGATGAAGGTGCGCCATGGGCGGTTTGGGCCATTTTTAGGATGCTTAAAATATCCGGATTGCAAGGGAATCATCAATATCCCTAAAAAAGGGGAACAGCCTGTCTCAACAGAAAGTGCCGCAGATTGCCCAGCAGTTGGCTGCGATGGAAAAATCATCGCCCGCAAATCGCGCTTTGGCAAAATCTTCTATTCCTGCACGAATTTCCCCAATTGCGATGTCATTGTGAACAATCTCGACGACTTATCGACAAAATATGCCGATCACCCCAAAACTCCGTATCAGAAGAAAGCCAAAACGGGGGCAAAAGGGGGAGGCAAAAAAGGAACGAGTGCGCGGGGCAAACTGGCGCCATCTGCTGCCCTTGCAGATGTGATTGGCTCCGACACCGTTTCACGGGGCGAGGCCACCAAGAAAATCTGGGACTACATCAAAGAACATAACCTCCAGGACCCAAAAGACAAGCGTGTGATCGTTCCAGATGCCAAGCTTGCCAAAGTCTTTGGCTCCAAAGAACCGGTCAACATGTTCAAGCTAGCAGGCATCCTCGGCCAGAACCTGTCTTAAGCATCGCCAATTGTTTTAATCGTGAACGAGCCCGAGCTCAAGCTCGTTCACGAAATTTGTGGGTATATTCTTACATTTTGTAGGAAAGACGGAAAATCACAAGGCAGTTTTGCCGCTCAAGAGTGTACTCAAGAGGCCAAGTGGTATCAGGAACTACGACGCCCCCATAATGCCTTTTTGCCTCCTTGAAGAGGTCACATTCCAGACCCACAATCCAATGACAACACCATAAATACTCCAAACCATATCCTAAAACCCATCCGGCTTGATCTTGTGTTTGGGTAAAAGAATGCACCTGAGGAATGGCAGTGATGTCCGATTGCTTCAAATGAGACCTAACTTTCGATAGACCAAGCCCCGCTTTTACGTAAAACAGCACATTATTATAAGCAAAGCCTAAACGGGGTGTGATAGAAGCAAACCAACATGTTCTTGTTTGATAGGTTGTAAAAGGTTGCGGGTTTGCTGCAAAAAGAAAAACATTGGAGGCACGATTCTTGTGCCAGCATTTATCAAAAGAACCTTCCAGCCCAAAGACAAGGTAACCGCACTGTCTGTTAACGCCCAGCTGCGCACCAAAAGAGCCCCCATTCCCATTTTTATCGAAATGCCCCCCTTTAAGATAGGGAGCAAATAGATAGGGAAAGTCCCCAACAGCCTTTTCCAGAAAGTGGTAACGGGTTTTATTCCATGTATAGTCTTCGTTGATGCCAAAATAGAGCCCGCCCCAATGGGCTTGGGCAGGAATAATGAAAAACCACAAAGAAGCTAAAAGTACTAAAGTTTTGTATTTCATACGTTCTGTCATACACCTTAACAAGTTAATAGGAAATCAAATTATTGCGTATTGCCGTAGGAAATGCGGATGGGTTCTTGGGTGAGGGCCATAAGTTGGTGAAAGCGCGATTCCTTAGGATTTGAGCTATGCTCAGAGATGTGAATGGGCATGATGGGGGCATCGATATCTTTGAAGAGTTTTGTGAGTCTGCCTTCCCATTCCTGAAGGGTTTCAGAGCGGTAATCTATCGGATGCATGAGACACACAGAATTTCCAGAGGAAAGTTCTTTGCGGATGGCTTCAAGAGTCGGCGGACCCAGCGTGGAAAAATGTTCCATATCGATTGGAATCAGCCGCAAAATTTTGTAGAGAGGCGAGCGATTTTTGTTTTCCATTTTTATGGGGACAATATAGCGGATCATGCGGGGAAGTGTGGACATCACAATCACAGTATCCAGCCAGGAAGCTCTCGGAGCTACCATCAAAACAGCTTTTTTGGGATCAAGCCTTGCCTTTCCCCAAACACGTATTTTCAAGAAAAAACGGGCCCAGAAGGCTACTGCAAGCCGGAGAACCTGATCTGCCAAAAGAAGCATCAAGGTAATTCCAACACCCAAAGTGATAAAACCCACAATTAAAAACCCTTGAGCCGCCGATAATTTTAACCCATTTCCCAAAAGAGCCAGCAAGCCGGAAGCAATAATCACCCCCACAAAGCTTAAAAAATTGCCAGCTGCCACATTTTGACCTCTATCTTTATCTGGACTTGCAATCTGAATAAACGAGTCGACAGGGACAATGTAGAAACCTCCACAGACTCCGAGCAAAATGAGGCATGGGGCATCTACAAAGAAGTTGGTCGAAAAAAAGTAGAGCCCGAACATGGAGAGGGCAATTCCAAAAGCGGCAAAAGGGACAAAGCCCAGTTCCACCTCTTTTCCTGAAAGTTGTCCAGCAAAAAAAGAACCGATCCCAATGCCGATAGCTGTCATCAAAAAGAGATAGCCCCCTTGCACATCAGAAAGATGGAGCGATTGAAGAGTAAAAGGAATGATGTTGAGCTGCGTGTAGGAGCCCACAAATAAGAAATAGGCGCCGAAAACGAGGGTCGTAAACAGATAACGCCGTTTGCGCGCTTTTTTAAGGGTTTTGACAATATCTCCAATAAAATGAACGGCAATTTTTTTCCGTGAGGCCTGCGGTTTTGTTTTTTCAATTCCAAGGGAGCTTAAATATCCAAGGACAGCGACCAGAACACAAAACGAGCCTGCGATAACAAAATTTTTATTGGTGACTTCGGTCAAAAACGAGGCGAGAAAGGTTCCAATTATGATTGCCAGGTAAGTGGTTGCCGAAATGACGCCGTTACAATGAGAAATTTTAGATTGTGGGACAATTTCGGGGATAATCCCATACTTGCACGGGGAAAAAATGGCGCTTTGCACTGCCATCAGGAAAAGAACGCTGTAGCCTGCCCACGCTGAGTGAAAGAAGAACGCTAAAACACCAAGGCATGTTGTGAGAATCTCTGTGATACGGGTAAAATAGATGATAAAACGCTTGCTGTAGCGATCGGCCATGGAACCTGCCAAAGAGGCAAGCAGTAGAAACGGGATAACAAAGACAGCGCCGGCTAGTGCCAAAATGGTGTTGCTCTCACCCTCTCCTTGCATGGCAATGAGAAAAAAGATAAGCAGAAGTTTATAGAGATTGTCATTAAGTGCTGTGAGCAGTTGTGTAATGTTTAAAGAAGTGAAAGAAGAGAAACGTTTGGGCATAGAGAAAGGAGGGCTTTTTTACAGCAATTCCGTTGAAGTTTTATTTGAGCATCTCAAACTCAATCTTTTTCCGAAAGAGATGGATCTATTTTCTCAAAGGATTGTCCTCGCACCCAGCCTTGGAATGAAACAGTGGATTCAAATGAAAATCGCCACATCTTGCTCAGTTTCATGCGGTCTCGACATGCAGTTTCTCAACCAGGGAATCGCTGGGTTACTGGAACAAATTTACTGTCCCAAAAAAACGCACAACCCCTCAAAACTCGAATTATTTCTCCTCGTCTTCAATGCGATTGGCAAACTTTTAGATTTAAGCGACCCTCTTGTGGTGCCATTGATTCAATATATCGGAGGCAAAGAAAAAAGAAAGATCTCTGTTGCCAATCATTTGACGCAGTTGTTTGAAAAATATGCCGTTTACGGCCACATAGAAAACCTTAAAATCAACAACTGGCAGCAGCTTGTGTGGAAAGAGGTTTTTCAACAATGTGACGTTGAGCAGAACATTATCCGGAGTTGCATTTCGAAAGAAAAAATTCCCGATTTATCTGTCCACCTGTTTGCTTTTAGCCACATTAGCCCCCTTTATTTCGAATTTTTTTGTAAAACTTCTCAGCATGTCCCCGTCTACATTTATCAACTCTCCCCCTGTCAGGAGTTTTGGAGCGATTTGACAGAAGATCACTCCTCATTACTGGTCAGCTTTGGAAAAGTGGCCAGAGAAATGGCTAAAATGATTGAAAAAAGCGAGGTCACCGCAGAAGAGAGCTACCTCATTTTTGCTGGCAATACGCGGCTAAAACAGCTCCAAAGGGAACTCTTAACACTCCAACCTGAAGAGCTTTTGGAAGAAGATGACTCTCTTCAAATCCACATCTCTACAACACCTCACAACGAAGTTCTCAATCTTTACCGTGTCCTACACAAGCTTTTGGAGACCGGTCAAGTAGAGCCCAAAGACGTGATTGTCATGGCGCCTCAAATTGAAAATTATGTTCCCTATATTCAATCCATTTTCGGCAAAGAGATCGGCTACCAGATTTCAGATTTACCCTTTCAGAAGAATCACAAAACCTGTTCGGCTCTTTTTTTGCTCTTGGAGCTCGAAGAGAAAAGATGGAATACAAATGCTGTTCTAGAACTGCTCCAGCACCCTTTGTTTCAAAAAAAACAGGGCTTTACAGAAGATGATTTATTCCAAATCAAACGGTGGATACAACAAACCGGGGTCAGCTGGGGAATGGATGCTGAGCATCGACAAGAGCTTTTGCAAAAGGCCCATTGTTCAAAACCCCTGCATGAGGGTTCCTCAACGTGGCTGCAAAGCTTAGGCTCTCTTGTGGAAGAGCTGGCAATCAACAGCGATAAAATCGAGCTCCAACAGGGAGAACTTTTAGGAGATTTTCTTGTTTTGATCCAAAATCTCCACAAAGAACTTAAAAAACTAGGCGAGTCCAAAACCATTTCGGATTGGATTTTGTTTTTCAAATCGCTCTTGGACACTTATTTTTCAAAAGATGACGAGGAAGAAACTCTTTTTACAGAATTTGAAAAATATAAATCCCACGAGGAGCTCTATACTTTTTCTCTGATTTATTTTTTATTGAAGGAACACACCCAAAAAAGGAGCGTCACGGTCCATCCCAATCACTGCCAGGCGATCCGTTTTTGTTCTCTGATGCCCATGCGGGCAATCCCTGCCAAAATCATCTGTATGCTTGGAATGAACCATGATGCCTTTCCCCGCAGGGATGAGCTGGGCTCTTTGGATCTTTTAAAAGAAGGATTTGCTCCCGACTACATGCCAGGACGTGCCGATTTTGACCGGTCTCTATTTCTCGAAGTGATCCTTTCTGCCAGACAAAAACTCATCATGAGCTATTTGGGCAAAAATCCTTACGATCTGACAGAGCTTCCCCCCTCAAGTGTCCTTGAAAGAATGCTTCCCTATGTGGCAAAAAGTCAAATCTTTGTCTCTTCAAACTCCCTTTCTGCCTCTCAGAATATCTCTTCTACATTTTCAATTGTTTTACCGAAGCTGGAATTGCCTAAAGGGGAAATCTTCATCAATATCGCCGATTTGAACCGGAGCGTACGTTCCCCACTGCGCCACTTTCTACGGGCTTCTGGGCTCAAATTTGAAGAAGAGCAGGAACTTGCATCAGAAGAGCCTTTTTCTCTCACTCCGCTTAAAAAAAGCCTGCTCCGCAAAGCTGCCCTAAAAGGGGGCGTAGAATATGCCCTTCATCTGGGAGAAAAAGAGGGCTATTTCCCAATCGGAGCCCTAAAGACGGCTGCAAAGTTGCAAATCGTGGATGAACTTGAAAATTTGGAAAAGCAAAAGCTCGAACGGATCAAAATAGAACCCTTTCCCATCCAAATATCAGAAGATTTGACGGCGCATTTGTGGGGGGAAGTGGAAGATGTCTATGAAGAGGGACTTGCAAATTCGGGCAAAAAAAGCTTTAAAGCTGCTGTCAAAGCCCTTCCCAATTATTTAGTGTTGAATAGTTATCTACACAAACAACAAAATTTTGCTTTTTTGGGTTCAAATGATGTCTTAAGCCCATTTTTTGAGGATCCAAAAGCCCATTTGAAGGATCTGATTTGTTATCATTTCCAATCTCAAAAAACACCTCTCTACTTTACTTTGGAATGGATTGAGCCCATTTTGAAACAGGATGTCAAAAAACTTGAAGAGACCGAGATTTATGATGCCGCTCTTCAGTGGCAAATCAGAGGAAGAGGAAAGATAGATTATAACGAACTCCTTTCAGCCTATCACCCCTTAGTTGAAAAGCTCTACCGGGGGATGCACGATGCCTGGTTTTGACATTTTGGATCCCACATTGAATCTGAAACGGGATTATTTTATTGAAGCCTCTGCGGGCACTGGAAAAACTTTTACCATCGAAAATGCCGTTTTGCGTCTTGTCGAAGAGGGTATTAGCATTGATCAAATCCTTGTAGTGACCTTTACAAGAGCTGCGACATTAGAGCTCAAAACAAGAATCCGACATGCCATGGAAGCCAAAAAGTTGCAGAGCGCCCTTTTGGCCTTTGATGAGGCTAAAATCTTTACAATCCATGGTTTTTGCTTTAATACATTGAAAGAAAATGCCTTTGAGACTGGATTCAATCTATCTGCCAATGAAGAATGTTCCTCCATTGCCAGCTACAAACGGATTTTTAAAGATTTCTTACGCACACATGTGAGCGAAGACGAGATCCATCCCAAACAGCTTTTGATTCTGCTTAAGCAAAATAGAAATGATCCTTTGTTGATTTTGAAAAGCTTTTCGAAGGCTTTACCCTCAAATGTTCGAAAATTTGCAGAAGTTGCGGCGGATCTAAAACAGGAATTTGCAAGCTTAAATTTTGATTTTGAAGATCTTATAGAATTAGCTCCCTTGTTTGGAAAGATGTGCGATCGGAAAAAACAACTTAAAGCAGAAAATGTAGAGGGTCTAAAAAGGTTTGTAGAGCTATTTTCCGATTTCCAAACCCACAAACTTTTTGATTTGCCAATTTTGAAAATGGTTCCGGACAACCTTTTAAAAAATAAGGGGCCTTATCCAGAGATTCTTCAAAAGCTGAATGAAAAAATCATCCCTTTGCTTGCTGAAATTTCAGATCCAGAACAGATCCAAAACCGCCTTTTCACCCTTTTTAGCCAGTTTTTGGAACATGTCGCACGCAAAGAAGACCTGTTTTTCTACGACGATTTGCTAGAAATGATGCAACAATGTGTCCACGACCCCCTTTTTGCTGAAAAAGTGAGGAGCAAATATAAAGCCGTTTTGATCGACGAGTTCCAGGATACCGATTCCATGCAGTGGGAAATTTTCTCGACGCTATTTTTTGGACATGTCCCTCTCTACCTTGTAGGAGATCCCAAACAATCCATTTACCGTTTCAGAGGAGCCGATCTCTACACATACATGAAGGCAAAATCGTCGATGCAAGAGGAGTCCAAAGTGACCCTTACACGGAATTTTAGATCAGATGGCAACCTTGTCGCTGCTCTCAATGCCCTTTTTGGAAAAGCTGAGAGATTGATCACCCTTCCAAAATCAAACGAGGTCCTGACCATTCCCCAAATTGTGGCAGCCCTTCCAAAAAGCGAAGATGGAAAAATTATCTTTTGCAAGGCAACCCAGGAACGTGAGCTTTTTTCTTTCATCAACGCTGAGATTGAAACGCTCCATCAAATGCATCATATCCCTTATAGCTCTTTTGCTGTTTTGGTGAAGGATCACTCGCAGGCAAACCGTTTTTGTTCTCAAAGCCCTACCCCTTGTGCCACCAAAAAAACAGCTAGTTTGCTTGAAAGTGATGCTTTTTATGTGCTTGAAGATCTGTTGCAAGCGGTTTGCAATCCCAGAGAGCGCTTCTCTGTTGTCAAAGCGCTTGGCTCTTCTCTTTTTGCAATTCCTCTTGAGGAGCTGCCAGCTCTTTTTGAAAGTAAGCTCGCACTTTTCTTTCGCTATCAAGACATTTTGCAGTGTGAGGGCATTTTGGGACTGTTTAAAACCCTCTCTCAAGAACTCAATTTCTCTGAGAACTCTCTGTTCCAAGATCTTTTGCAGCTTGTCGAACTGATCGCAGAAAACACGCAAACGCCCAGCGAATGTCTTCCCTACCTTTTAAAACTGAAACAGGAAGATCCTGAAGCTGAAATTTTAAGATGTCGGGCAAAGGGAACAGAAGATGCCATTCAAGTCATGACTATGCATGTCTCTAAAGGACTGGAATTTGAAGTGGTTTTTCCAATTGGATTGATCTCTTCCTACGATTTGGAAGAAGAAGAAACGGTGTCAGAAACGATGAGACAGCTCTATGTCGCTATGACCCGGGCCAAAAAAAGACTCTACTTGCCGGTTACCGAAAAACAAAATACACCGATGCACTATTTTCTAAGCCAGGCACTAGGAGATGAGTCTCTCGAAACGTTTACCAAGCGCCTCTCCAATTTTCTATTGATCGATTGCACACAAGAAAATAGAGTGATCTTGAAACAAAAGCCCCCTTGTGCCCCTGTAGAGCCTGTTTTACCTCCCCTTAAATTTTTGAATTCTTTTATCCATTCCTACACTTCCCTAGCCACTAAAAAAACGTTAGATCCGCTACAAATTGATGAAAATCAACTGCCTGCTGGGGCAGAAACGGGAGTGATTTTGCACGCCCTGTTTGAAAATCTCGATTTTCAAATCAAAAAAGAGAACCTGCAGAAATTTGTAGCTTTTCAACTCAAAAAAACGATTTTGGAACCCTGGCTGGAAACTGTTGAAAAAATTGTCTGGCAGGCCCTTCAGGCTCAATTTCAGGGGTTAGCTGGTCCCTTTTCCCTAAATTCCCTTGAAAAGGGAAAAATGAAAAGGGAGCTTGAGTTTTTGTATCCACAAAATGACTCAGAGAACTTTGTGAAGGGGTTTATAGATCTGTTTTTTGAACACAACGGCTATTATTACATCATCGACTGGAAATCAAATTATCTGGAAAGCTATGATGAGCCGACGCTTTTAAAAGCCATTGAGGACCATGATTATAGCTTGCAAGCAACGATCTATGAAAAGGCCGCGCTTAAATACCTCAAACTTTTTGATGCCGAAGATAAGTTTGGGGGCATTTTCTTTGTATTTCTAAGAGGTCTTATTCATGGAGAAGGGATTTACAAATATGTTTGAAGCTGATTTTCATCCCATAGATACTATTTTTGCACAAAAGATATGTCCTGATGGATCTCTAGAGGTAAAAAACTTTTTAGCTCGCTTGCTGCAATCAGCACGCAGCGGCCACATGTTTCTTGAAACCTCGGATGAGAGCTTTTTGCCACACTCCCTTTTTGAGCAGTTCCTCGTTAAAGAAAAAAATCGGATTTATCTGAGAAGGAACTGGGAGTGCGAAAATCAATTTATCGAACACCTCAAACGGCTAAAATCACAAAAGCCCACCCTCATGCTAGATATTTCTGCCGAGCTTGAACAACTTCCATTAAATACAGAACAGAAAGCTGCTATTTGCAAAAGTGCCCAAAACACTCTGACACTCATTTCTGGAGGACCGGGAACAGGAAAAACATATACAGCGGCTACCATGATCCGCCTTTTCTACGAAATGGGCATAAAAAATGTTGTGATTGCAGCTCCGACTGGCAAAGCTGTTGCCAATTTAAGAAGAGCCTTAAATGATTTGAGCGACAAATGCGTGTTCACAACATTGCATGCTCTTGTGAGACAAACAAGGATCCACGCCGATTTGATCGTCGTCGATGAAGGATCTATGGTGGATGCCATCCGGATGAAAGAGCTGTTTGCCGCTGTCAAAGAGGGTGCCAGGTTGATTCTTTTGGGAGATAAAGATCAATTGCCTCCCATCGAGTCTGGCAATTTCTTCTCAGATCTTGCGCACGATCAAAATTTGGTTGCGGAGCTTAAAGTTTGTTTACGTGCAGAGCTTAAAAGTATTGTTGACCTTGCAGAAAGCGTCAACGGGCGACGCATGATCCCCTATTCTCCTCTGCCCGATCTCAAAGAGCTCATCAACTATGTTATCAACTCTAACGTGCAGCTTCTCACTCCTTTAAAAAGGGGAATGTATGGAGCCGATTTTCTCAACCAACTCCTCTATCGAGAACACCAAAAAAGGGGAGCCAGAGAAATTCCGATCATGATCACCGTCAATGATCCCCAACTGAACCTATTTAACGGAGATGTGGGAATTCTAGCTGAAAACAAGGCCCTTTTTACTGGGGGAAGGGAGATTTGCGAACATCAACTCCCACATTATGTATACGCCTATGCCATCTCTGTCCACAAAAGTCAGGGAAGTGAATATGACAATACGCTTGTTCTTCTACCAAAAGGCTCTGAAGTTTTTGGCAAAGAAATGCTCTACACAGCAATCACAAGGGCCAAAAAACAGGTCACCGTCCTGGCAGATGAAGGGGTCGTCGAAGCCCTTCTCCAATCCAACCGCACCCGCAGATCCGCCCTTTTGGATAATCTGATTGAGTGAGCTGCGCCAGATATTAAGAAAAGTCTCTGCCTAAGTAGCCTAGCCGTAATAGACGAGGTCTTTGACAATCAAGCTGCCAGCTGAAACCAAGTTAAGGACAGCGCCTGTCATGGCAAGGGCAGGATGGCCTGATCCCACACCAAAGTCGAATGGCAAGGCAGCTAAATCGACAGCGCCTTGGAAAATTTCCCATACTTGTTTTCGAATGGCAGCCGAGTCAACCTCATTGACAATATCCTCAATCGATTTAGCAAGATTGATCGACAAAACAGCCCCCCAAACACCCATCACAACATGTCCCATATGTTTTGCATAATCGCCCAAATCAACGACCTTCATGTTGTGCAGAAAGCGGAAGGGAGAGAGGATGCGGGCAACAAGTGCTAACAAAGTCATTGCAATGTCACGCAAATCCCGTCTTAAAAAGGATCCGTCAGGATCGTCGATATAGACTCCGTCCGAGCTGTTCTCTAATGTAGCAGCCCTGAACCAGGTCCCATCTGTCCTTCTATCCCATCCCATGCGCCCTTTGGCGATCGTGACATAATTACCGTATTCATCCACTTTGAGTTTTCTGAAGCCGTTTTTATCTGTGTGCCAAAAGACTTGACCTGTAAACAATTTGTGCAAAGCGGGACCACATTTGATCGCTCCAAGGATATCGCGGCCAAATCCAAACGCATTAGCGACGGTATGGCAACGTTCAGCAGAAGCACTATCTCCCACAATTTTAGAGACATGCTCGCCCAGCGTTGCACCATATTGCCCACATTTGAAAACACCATCATCCAACATGCCCAGCCAGTAGGCAGCAGAATCACACCATTTGTTCGTGCTGGATGTTAAATGCCTGTCAAAACCTCGCTGGATGCAACTTGACGCCATAGACTCCTCTCATTAAAGCAAGGAAATTATAGGCATTTAGTCCTTAACAATCAATTTAAATGAACCCATGTCTGAATCCCATAGTCACCTGAATTTTAATGAATGCAGATTTAAAACCGTTGCTCGCAGAGCCTAGGTAAAGTATTCACGCTATTAAATATTTATCGAGAAGGGCTGCGGCGCTTTTATTTTTTTGTTCCACAGCAATTTCATGGAGACTTTTTCCCGATTTGGCACATGCTGCTAAATCTACTCCCAAAAAATCACTGTTTTCTAAAATTATCTTGGTGATTTTGATGTATTTTTCGTCGATCAAACTCTGTCTCAACATAAGATAAAAATTTTTACTTTTAAGAGATACTCTTAGCCCCTTATCTTTCGGAAAAGAGTGGGAAACGACTAGCTTCAAAGTCTGGTAAATATTAGATTCTGGGGTGGGTGTTCTTGATAGAGGACGTAAAAGGGGGATAATCTTTTCTCTCATTTCAGCGCCATCTTTAGGTTGGTTTGCCCTTTTTGATAAAGGGAGTAGGTTTTCCGTACGCTCGGCTTCATTAGACTGAAAATAAGGAATTTCTTCATCGGTATATTTGTCTTCTAAAAACTTTACAAACTCTATGTATTCGATCGTCTGTAAATATTCGAGACGCTGGTTTTTAGTAGTATTATCGAGTTGAATTGTCCCATCCAAAGCATTTAACTCAATCTGTGGTTGTTTAGTAAACGCCTTGGGCAGGTCAATGTGTTCGATTGAGCTAATCGGGTAAGCATTTAAAGCATTAAGAATTGTTTTGGCTAAAGAACCACTTTCTTTTGCATAGTAAATCTTAGCAGAAAAATCTAAGTCCTGGAATTTGTAGCCGCAATCTCTTTGGAGAATTTCAGAAACTTTTGAAAAAACATGTGCGGGTGAGGTATAACAATCAAGATGCGCCATCACACTCACTCTATGCTCTTTGTTGTGTAAAGTGAGAAGCACACCTGTTTGAGGGCTCGGGGATTTCATGGTAAGGTTTAAACCTTCCATACCTTGCTGTACAGCCACCTCACCCTTAAAAACAATACGCGTATCTAAAAAATCGACGGAAAACATAAGCGATTGATTATAAACAAATAACAAAAAGAAAGAAAGACTCACGTTGTCTACATGAGTCTTTCAGGTGACTTTGCTTAAAATAAGAAGAGCGGGGTTTTAAGCGGGGATTTTTTGAGCTGCGCGGGATTTGATACGATCAGCTTTATTGTGTTTGTAGACACCACGCTTTACGCCCTTATCCATAACGCTGAAAATCTCATTTAAAGCTTCCTGGCAACGCCCTTTATCTTGAGTTTTAAGAGCTTCTTCAAAGTTACGTATCGTAGAACGTGCGTTTGACTTGAAAGATTTATTGATCAAGCGCATCTTTTCGTTCTGATCGTCTCTTTTAAGCGCTGTGGGGCGTTTTGTTTTTTTGGTTGCTTCTTTAGCCATCTCATTTCCTTAAATTAGCCGTAAAATATGGGCAAGATCATACTCTAATAGAATAATATCTGTCAAAAGTGTAAAAAGTGTGCTATAAAAATTCTTCTAGAGGAGGGAAAACAGAAGCCGCATGCGTAAAAACTTAATTTGGATCATTTTCCTCCTTATCATTTTTTTTATGGCCGTCTGGTTCATTTTTTCGGCCGCCTTTGCCATCACAGATTACTATCAATATTCTATTCAGGTTCCTACAAAAATTGAAAAATTGGAAGTGAAAGAGATTAAGGCTGACCAATTTGCAGTTCTTGCTGATTTCTCTTATGAATATGAAGGAAAAACTTACCGCGGATCTGGAAAAGTGGGCTCCTATTATCCAAATCCCTGGGCAGCCGACAAAGCGCAAAAACAATACGCTTCTATGCAATGGCCTGCCTGGATTAAAAGCAAACATCCGGAAAAAGCGGTCTTAGAGAAAAATTTTCCTGTTAAAAGGACCGTTTCTGCCGCTATTCTTCTCTGCCTTCTCATTTATTTTGCCATCTTGACCGCTTATGTGAGAGTCAAACATGGGAGCGGATGAAGGAGTCCTCCTGAAAGCTACAAGTGTGGATGGTAAACCTCTGGCAGTCCGCTTTGTCCCCGAAAAAGGGATGAATTTTATCAGCTTTAAAAAGGGGGACATCGAAGTTATCGACCAGTCAACCCGTTCCCTATTTGAAGCCCGCTATGCAGGCCTGGGCGCTATGATAGGCCCCCACTTTCATCACCGCAACCCTTCTGTGATTCCCGCAGTTAATCCTACCCTTTTTCCCCATTTTGCCCATGTTAAGCCAGGAGCAGACCCATTTTCTCATGGAATTGGACGTTATGCGCCGTGGAAAATTGAGTCCATCACCGAAAATGCGTTAAAAGCCCATTTAAGTGGAAATGATATATGGAACGGGCTTGCTCTGAAGGAAATCGAAGGGCAAAATTTTAACATGAGCTACTCTGCAAAACTGGGAGCCGCTGCTTTAGAAATCGAGCTTTCTGTCACAAGCGACACGGAATCGGTCGTTGGCCTACATACATACTATGCTTTAGGAAAAAGAGGGACTATTACCACTAAAATACAAGAACATAGAATCCTCAATTCCGAGCTAAAACCAATTCCTTCCACGTGGAACTATTCTTCAGATCACACCCTTGTTTTTCCTGTAGAAGAAGAGATCGATTGTGGTTTCCAACCTTTTCTCAATCCTCTTCAGGGTCAAATTCTGCTCGACTGCGAAACTCATCAAGTCAAAATTCATTACACGTGCAACAATCAGGAAAATTCTTTCCAAATATGGCATCCTTTGGACACTTCCTTTGTCTGCATCGAACCCCTTTCTGCTAAAGACCCACGAAAACCCAAACTATCTGTCAGCACTCTAAAAATTTGCATTTCGATTGTTTAGTTTTTTATGATATAAGCAGAATTTTGGGTGATTTTTCCTCGCAAATCATGGAACGCGTACTATTTTTTATCAGAAGACTCCCTTTTTCTCGCAAAATGGTCTATTTTTCCCTTTTGCTCTGCATGCTTTTTCCAACAGGAATTGCCGTATTGTGTCATTTGCCAATTCTCGCCCTTCTTGCCGCCCTGATAGGCTCTTTTGGCGGCTGGTTGCTGCTCCAACTTTGGGAACAAAAAATGCAGGATTCGGTTTCAACGCTCCTTTATTCCAAAATGGAACGGATTCGAGAACCTCAAACGCTCCTTTTAGAAAAAAACCCTCACTATGAACAGCAAATAGCTCACTTGTCGATCACTTTAGAAAAAACCCGCATCGGCTACGAACATCAAATCAACCTGTTGCAATCGTCCGTCGCCAAAAGTAAAGATGAGGTCCACCAACTCCATCTTGATATGGATAAAAAATTGGAACAAATGCGCCTTGCCTATCATGAATTTGAAGATTTGCGCAAAAGTTATAACCAGTTGGTGGACGAATCGGCTCGAAAACAGGAAGATGCCGCGCACGAGCTCAAACACAAAAATTCGCTCCTTGCTGAATACCACAAAACCATCTCTGAACAGAGAATGATTATCGAAAAAAAGCAGCATTCTATTGGCAAGCTAGAAGGGCGCGTGAACGATTTGATGTATGAAATTCGCTCCCTTTTGCGACTTGAAACAGCAGCCAATCATCACGAAAAATCCAGCGGCCTTGACCTCCGAGATCAAGCAAGAATTGACGCTTTCCTTACCCCAACTCAAACGCCGCAAACCCCTTATGATTTTTCCGTTCAGCTGAACAAATACATTGAAAAAGTGGAAACCTTAGCAGGTGTGGAGCACAATTCGTTTGGAAAATCTTCCCGTTTTTCAGATCTTTCTTTAGAAAACTACGAATTTGCCAAACGCCATCTATTTGAATCTTTTGATGATGAAACACTTGGAATTATCTTTATTTTTTCACCTCAAGAGCGGAGATTTTTATTCGTAAATCCGGCTGTCAAATCCATCACAGGATGGAGCTCCGAAAAGTTTATGAAAGAATTTCCAAGCCTGGTCGCCCGAGGCTATCCCGAATGGGAAGGGGCCGTCGCTAAAATGCGCACCCTCAAGGAAACGGCTCTCAAACTTGCACTTATCAATAAAAATGGCCAAGCTAAAATCTTCGAATGCTATATGGGCCTCATCGTGAAGGGCCCCTTCTCCCATCACATCATCGGCATCCTCAAATAACCTAACACAGCTTGCGGAAGACAGATCCACTGTGGAAACTTTGTCAGTAACACAGTTCATACACTGTTGATAGGCTGCAAATAAATCGGAGAAAAATTAAGATGTGTTGATAAATAACCACTTTTTGACACTCCATTGACAAGTCGTGAACAAGACTTTCAAGAGGCAAAAAGGGGGTTTATTAACATTTCCACACCTCTTGAAGAGGAAGAGAAATGAGATATATAATATTTATCTTTCTCAAGGCTTTTACCCATGTTGAAACTTCTCCCCCAAGCCGGGGCCCTAAGACCACGGCGTAATCGGAAATCTCCAGCTATTCGCTCAATGGTGCAAGAAACGCGCCTTCACCAATCAGATCTGATCTATCCCCTGTTTGTCCGCGACGGTATGCATGTCAAAGAGCCTATTGGCGCGATGCCGGGGATCTTTCGCTTGAGCCTCGATGTGCTTTTAAAAGAAGTCGAGCGGGCCTTAGAGCTTGGAATTAAGGCGATTGCCCTTTTTCCTGTCATTCCGAAGGAGATGAAAGATGTGCAAGGCTCTGAGAGCCTAAATCCCGATTCGATCCTCCAAAGGACGATTAGAACCCTTAAAGAAGAATTTCCCGATGTGTGTCTCATCGCCGATATCGCCCTGGATCCCTACACTTCGCATGGTCACGATGGTCTTGTCGATAGCTGTGGTGAGATCCTCAATGATGCGACAGTGGAGGTATTGGTCCAGATGGCCCTTCTCCAAGCTGAAGTGGGCATTGATATGGTAGCCCCGAGCGACATGATGGATGGGAGAGTGGGGGCCATTCGTCAAGCTTTAGACCAAAACAACTATTCTCATGTGAGCATCCACGCCTACACGGCCAAATATGCTTCGGCATTTTATGGCCCCTTTAGAGACGCCCTTTCTTCGAAGCTGGAATTTGGGGACAAAAAGAGTTATCAGATGAATCCGGCCAATGCAAGGGAAGCCTTGCTAGAGGCTGTTTTAGACGCACAGGAAGGGGCTGATATCTTAATGGTAAAGCCAGCCATGATGTACCTAGATATCATTGCTAAGCTAAAGGAAAACACTTCCTTGCCGATTTCTGCTTATCAGGTCAGTGGCGAATATGCCATGATTGTGGCAGCTGCCCAAAATGGGTGGTTAGATGGGGAGCGAGCTTTGTGGGAAAGCGTTCTTTGTATCAAGCGAGCGGGAGCCGATATGATCTTTACTTATGCAGCTCCCAAGCTTGCAGAATTAATAACTACCGGCGCTCACGATTGATTGTATCGAAAAGAGGGCGTCCGGTCGTGGTAGCGTAGCCGGCATCGCGCAGCCAGGCTGCCATTGCGTAATTCCACACCCTGCGGCTGCTGCATTTATAAAAGATGTCTAGAGGAATCTCCACAGCAATGCCCCGATCAAAATATTTTCTGCGGTGAATCTGATCGTTTGCATTTGTATAAGTGATCCAGCCCGTGAGGCGCACTCCATTTTCAAAGTAACGGGTCAATTCTAGACGCATTCCTTTATCGCGTGCCAAAAATTGTCCCAAACTGAGTCTTGTAAAGAAGCAAAAGGAGGGAAAGTCTAAATAAATATTCAAAAAGTATTGCTGTAGGGTTGTGTAGGGGAAAAAGATCGGCTTATACCCTTGAAATTTTCTCAGCTTTGATTGAAAGCCGAGCCCTGAATATCTTCTTTTTTTAACAACTGCCCCCTCTATTCCGATAGCCAGGCAGGAATGTGCGGGATAACATAAGAGCTCCCCAGCAACGCCTGCGTAATTGGCCTGAAAGTATCCTAGAGCTGTTCGGGCAAAAAAACCGCAGCCGCAATTCCAGCTTTTTTGCATGTAGAGCCTATCCCACGTAAAAGCACTTCTTTGGCGATAGCGGATATAATCGGTCGCCACATTGGGAAGTTGCGAAGGGTGGAAAAAATCAAAATCTGCAATATCATTAAGGGTCGATAAGAGTGTGTAACTTGCCTGTAGCTCGTAAAACCAATTTCCGGGAAAAAATCCCTCGATATGTCCTTTCAAGCCCACATCGTATTTAAATTTACCCTTGGCGTTTCCAAAAAACGTTTCAACGCGGGGGCTAAGGGCTGCCTCGCATATTCTTTGGCGGCTTTGAAAGACGAGCTCGGTTGGATGGCAATCGGGTCTTCGCACATTTTCACGGGGCGTTAGGACATCGAATTCATAAGGAGAAATAGCATGCGCAGCACTTCGCAAAAGAAGATCCCTGTTATAGCTATATTGCTGGCACGGAAGGCCGAATGATTCGATGACAACAACGATATCGGAAATATCTTCGGGCGTTAAATAGGCTAAAAGGCTCTGCAAGCGGTGGCGTATGATCTTTTCTTGCCGATAGCGGCAATTAAAGAGCGTTAAATAGAGAGTTTTTGAGCATGCGCGCGGGCAAATCCATGCTTTTGTTAGCTGAAACCCTTGAGCTTCGAATGCGTAGTTCATCTCCTGGATCATAACCCCTTCTGGGCGGTAGGCGCCTAAAGGTTCTGTATTGGCAGGCGCGCAATAGATAGGGGGATCATTGACTTTTGGTAAGAAGCCGGTGCTGCTGCCCCAGTTGTACTGCAAAGAGCCGGCAAGAGCTAATTGGTTTTTCCGAATGACTGCTGCCGAAATTTCAAAAAAATCGCCGTAGAGGTATTTGAATCCCCAATTAAGCCGCATGCGCGTCGTTGTCATCAAGGGGTGAGGGTCTTTTTTGTAATTTGTCGGGTCATATTCTGCACTAAAACCCAAACCCCGTCTCCATTTGTGACAACTCTCCCAAAAAGGAAACCAATTGATTCCCCCAAAAAAGCCGTTGGAAGGGCCATGGGAGTATCTGCCGCAGCCCCACCCAAAACTCCCTTCAAAGCCTGAGTCCCGAAATACCTGCGTTGCCACCAAATAATAGGTTGTAAATTTCTTAGAGCCCATGAAGTCATCGATACCGAATGCAAGCCCTGGGAAGTGATAGCAGCTTTGTTCGGGGGTAAAAATAGCAAATTTAACGTTGGCGCACCTGTCGGCGTAATTGCCAAAACCCAAATGACCGATCGATGAATCTGGGCAATGGAGAAAAACACGGTAATTGGCTGTAAATTCCAGGTGTCCGAAAGGTTGTACGCGGGCATTGGTATGAAAATAGGGGGGAGCGTGTGCAAAACCCATCCCTAAAGATCCACAACCGGTCATTCTCGAGGAGTGTGTGACAAAATAGCCGGTTGAAAGGAGGTGATTATACGTGACAGGAAAAAGTGCAGAATCTCTTTTGTCGATATTGGCAGCAAGCTCAAGGGCTCCAAACATTTCATCGAGAGTCTGCCCTCCTTGTAATGCCGATGACAAAAAAAGAAGAGTGAAAAATAACCTTCTAATGGCCAAGCTCTTTAGCATAACGGTCAAGTCCTTGCTTGACGATGTCGATCATCTCAATCTTTGAAGGACAAATAAAAGTCGGGAGAGCGAAATCTTCAGGGACAACTTCTAAAAGGCCAAGTTGCTCGGCTAATTCAAAATCTTCTGCCAGGATCGATTTAATCAGCTGCATTGTAGGAATCCGCATAGGCATGACGGTGTCATAGACAGAGCCATCAATGAAAGCGCGCTCTTCTCCATGTTGATTGGTTGTAAAAGAGTAGCCCTCTTCTGGAGGGTTTAAAAACCCTGTAAGGTAGGCTCTGGTTGCAGAAAATTTGTTGAGACCTGCTTTAAAAAAGTGAAAGGGCTCTCTTGTTGTATTTTCAGGGATCACTGTGAAAGTGGTATGCGCAAAACCTAAAAAACCATTTTGATCGACGCTCATGCCCGTTAAGGGATCGCCAGAGATCAAGCGTGCGGGTTGGTTTGTGATTCTGTTTTCGATTAAATCATTAACGGGATAGCCCATTCTTGCAGCAAAAAAACCACGTCTTTCGGCAAGTACCCCATTACCGGCAATCGCAATGACCCGTTCTGTAAAATACCTTCCCTCTAGAGCCATTTTGCCGATAGTGACAACATCAATTGCATTTAACGACCACACATAATCATCCGATTTCCGAATGGGAGCGATTTTGTGGATGTGGACAGAAGAATTTCCAGCAGGATGAGGACCTTGTGCGGATTGGATCTGCACATTTTTTGCCTCTACAAATGGGGCAAAAGAGCTTCCTTCGCGGAATACTAGATGAACATGTCCTGTTGTCAGCTTTTGAAGGACATTCAGCCCTTCCTGAAAATAGTCTTCATTTCCTTTGACCTGCATTTCATAAGAAGGGACAAAAGGTCGCGTCTCAATTGCCGTGACGAAAATGTCCCTCGGAACCCATTTAGGATCGGGAAGGAGATTAAAAGGGCGGAGTCTGATATGGGGAAAAAGACCTGTACGCATGAAAAAATCTAAGATTTCTTCGCGAGAAGTTCCCTTTAAGGCTCCATGTTCTTCGTAAGTCTCGGATTGAGCAAGGTCGATGACAATGTAAAGAAGGCGTCTTTTAAAGCCTCGCCTTATGTCAGATACAATCCCGGCGGCTGGGGAGACAAATTGCTGCCCAGAAATTTCTTTGCTTTCGACAAGCGGCTGACCGATTTTGACGCTGTCGCCCACCTTGACATGCACTTTAAAGCGGATATCGTCGAACGCATCGAGACTAAAAGCAACTTGATTGGGTGCTTTTAAGGTTTGTATTTCACCTTCTGCTTTCCCTTGAATCGGGATATCGAGCCCTTTTTTGACAACAATCTTCATGGGAAAAGAGTATAGTCATTCTCTTTGCACATTGAAACTGAAATTTGTTGGGGCTGATAGAAAAAAACTTGCGAATGCTTCCGTTATTTCCGTGCGTGACCGACCCGTTTTCGGTGCCATTGAATGATTAAACACAAAGACACGAAGATACAAAGGCACGAAGAGAGGTACATTATTTTTCTTTGTGTCTTTGTATCTTCGTGTCTTTGTGTTTAAATTACTTAAAGTTGAAAAAACACGGCAGCGCAGGCACGCAATCTTATGACGGAATCCAATGCTTTTTCTTAGCGAATCGGGCCGTTTGTTTTCCCTTGGCGCCACTTTGCGCTTTTTGCTCAAACTGTTCGTCTATGATTTGGTTGCGCGCTTCTTGTTTATATTTGTCACACGCTTCTTTCACTTTTTGGATAGCTTCCCATTGCTCTTTGGTGAAATTGTTGGGATTGGCAGCATAAGCTTCCAATTGTTCCCGTGTCATTCCTGTCCGTCGATAAATTTCCTCAGCCTTTTCGGTTAAATCGTCGATTTTGGCCTGAGTTTTGCCCATAATTTCCGAATAATCGTTAGAACCATCTTCTCTTTCAGTGGGCGCATCTAATTTAATATCATATAGTTTAAGTACACCTTCCAGCGCTTTTCTAATCTCTTCTTCCCCTTGACTTGCCATAGAACCCCTCACCTTTTTTATTCCATATTACATACATTTTTTAAATTTGTAATGACTTTATCAAGGTTTTTATTGCGCTTTTTTAAGATGATCGCTATTATTTTTCCAAATAAGGATAAAGGATACATAGAATGAGTTATTTAGAAGAATTTAATGTGCTTCTCCACGAAGATAAATTGGCTAATTTCCTCCGGCTTTGGGAAGAATACTACATGGCCGACGAGGTAGACGGAGAAGAACTTAAAAAAATACTTATTCTAATCAAACAATCTCACTTAGCCCCCACCTTTGGCCAGTTCATAGAAACAGCCCTCCCATTATGGAAAAAGCTCCAAGGGCAGAAGATAGCAGATGACATTCTGCGCCTTATACTTGATCTTCAAACAGTTAATTCTCCACTTCTCGCTGATTTGGCCACTGATTTTATTAAGAAAAAATATGGTGACGACCCAAACTTAAACTCAAAGCTCCGGATCGTCAGATTGCAATCGAGACAAAATTTCCAGGGCGCTATTTCAAATTTTGAATTGCTCACGCATATGGGCAAGGGCAAGTTCGTGTTCCATACAGGTGGTTGGGGCGTTGGAGAGGTGATCGACATCTCTTTATTAAGAGAGCACGTCCTTTTAGAATTTGAACAGACGGCAGCCGTTAAAGACCTCTCCTTCGATAATGCCTTTAAAAATCTGATCCCTGTCTCTTCAGAACACTTCCTGGCACAACGCTTTGGAAATCCCGATAAGCTGGAAGCTTTTGGAAGAGATGACCCCTCTGCCCTCATCAGGCTATTGCTTCAAGATCTGGGGCCTAAAACTGCCCAGGAAATTAAAGATGAGCTCGCAGACCTTGTCATTCCTGAAAAAGAATGGTCAAAATGGTGGCAAGCAGCCCGCGCCAAAATTAAAAAAGATACAAAAATTAGCTCCCCCGCCACTGCTAGAGACCAATTTGTCCTCCATGATGAGGAAGTGACTCATGACACCCGCTTTAAAGAGACTTTGAGCCAGACAAAGGGAATTGATGCTCAGATTTTATTGGTCTACAACTCCATCCGCGATTTCCCCGAAATTTTGAAAAACAAAGATCTAAAGGCGCAGATTAAAACCATTCTTCTCGAAGCGTTGAATACCGATGTTTCCCTTCCGGAAATGAGTCTGGCCCGCAAAATTCAGGCCTCTTTCCTCCTTGAAGACGTTTTTCCAGAAGAATTTCCAGAAGCTTCTGCCCACCTGATCAAGCCCATAGAGAACATTGAAGGGGTTCTTCAGCTGATTGAAATCATTGCTTTCAAGAAAAGAACACTCACAGTGGTCCGTCAAGCGCGTGAAGATTGGATAACAATATTTCTCCGTCTCTTGTTTATCACCTCTCAAAGCCCCATTAGAGACTATATTTTTAAAGAGCTTCACAGCAACGCCCAAAGCAAAGAGCTTTTGAAAGACAAGATTTACGAGCTTTTAAACAAAATGACTCTCCATCCGGAAACGTTTTTCTGGTATTTCCAGAAACTTTTAAGCGATGAAGAGATTCCTTTTAATTCAACGGATGGAAGACGTCAATTCCTCGAGGGATTGCTGATTTTAATCCACTTTATCGAAGATAAACCGCAATTGCGGGATCTGGTTAAGAAAATCCTCGCTCAGCTTACAGCCAAGCGGTATGAAACGATCCGCACGTTGATTAAAGGGGCCTCCTGCGAGTATCTTGAAGAGTTTTTGCTCCTTGCTAGCAAGTGTCAATGCTTTACTAAACACGACATCCAAATCCTTCACAGTTTGGCAGAAGTCGTTCAACCCTCTCTTGCAAAAGGGAAAAAGGATACTGAAGAAGAAAAAATCGAGGTCATTTGGACAAGCCAAGAGGGTTATCAGAAATTACAAGAACGGATCCAGCACTTGGGAACCGTTGAGACCATCGACAATGCGAAAGAAATTGAAGCTGCCCGTGCTCACGGGGATTTACGTGAAAACGCAGAATACAAGTTTGCGCTGGAACGTAGATCGAGACTCCAATCCGAACTCCGCACGCTCTCTAAACAGCTCAATCAAGCGCGTATCATCACAAAACATGATATTCTTTCCAATGAGGTGAGCGTAGGCTCTATCGTTAAGCTTGCCGACTCTAAAGGGCGTAAACTCCAATATACGCTTTTAGGCCCTTGGGATGCCGATCCTGATCAAAACATTCTTTCCTTCCAATCAAAGCTTGCACAAGCAATGATAGGATCGAAAGTTGGCGATACGTTTGCTTTCCAAGGCGAAAACTATACTGTTAAAGAAATTCAAAGTTATTTGAAGTCATGAATCTTCTGATTGCAACCACCAATGGCCACAAAATCCGTGAAATACGGACCCTTTTAAAGCCATTGGATTTTGATTTCTATTCCCTTTTGGATTTTCCCAATTATATCCCTCCCGAAGAGACAGGAAAGACTTTTGAAGAAAATGCCCTTCTAAAAGCTCTTCAAGCAGCAAAGACATTGAATATGTGGGCTATTGCCGATGATTCAGGTCTTGTTGTGCCGGCTCTTAGTGGCGCTCCTGGCGTCTTTTCTGCCCGCTATGCAGGAATCGGCGCAACTGACAAAGAAAACCGTCAAAAGCTGCTCCAGGAGATGTCTAAGCTCGATGGTTTAGAACGCTCTGCCTATTTTGAGTGCTGTATTGTTCTGGCATCGCCTAAAGGAGCCGAAAAGATTGTCAAAGGTGTCTGTGAAGGTGAAATCACAAAAGGTGAGCGGGGCGGCTACGGCTTTGGCTACGACTCACTTTTCATCAAACACGACTACAACCAAACCTTCGCAGAGCTGGGCGAAAGCTTGAAAAACCAGGTTTCCCACCGCGCCAAAGCCCTTCAGAAGTTAATGTTGACGCTCGAATCTTTGAATAATACTCCCTAAAACGACCCCACACCCGATTTTCAACCAAAAACATGTGATGGGCTAAATTTTCCGATCCCTCTTTAAACACAAAGACACGAAGACACAAAGAGAAAAAAATATCTTTCTTCGTGTCTTTGTGTTGAATAACGCCTTTCAGTTTTTATAACTTAAGGAGCGAGGTCTCTTAAAGCAGACTCCAAAGAAGTGCGGATCTCTTTGACGAGAGTGAAAGCGTGATTGATTTTGTCCATCTCAATCTCAAATTGCGCGATCTCATCCATTTTGGTAGGCGCATCGATATTCTGCATCTTGTGTGTCGTTTCCATGGAAACTTTAATCTGTGAGGTCAGTTTTTGAGTCGCTGAGAGGCTTGAAATTTCACTCATGATAGGGCCCAATTAATTGGTTCTTTTCCCTGTTTTGTAAGCAGTTCATTGATTTTTGAAAAGTGTCTACATCCAAAAAACCCAGAATGGACCGAATAAGGGGAAGGGTGGGGGGCCATTAACACATAGTGCCGATTAGTTGTTTTTTCAATGATATGGCGGCATTTATCCTGCGCCGTTTTTCCCCAAAGAACAAAGATCACCGGATCTTCGCGCAAAACAAGCTGTTCGATCACAGCATCGGTAAATTGCTCCCACCCCTTTCCATTATGTGACTTGGGGCTATGGGCACGCACTGTCAAAATCGCGTTGAGCATCAAAACCCCTTGATTTGCCCATCCAACCAAAGAACCATGCGTAGGTGGCGCTATCCCCAAATCCTCCTGCAGCTCTTTAAAGATGTTTTTCAACGAAGGGGGCTGGGCAACATCGCCTACCACACTAAAACTTAAGCCATGGGCCTGATTGGGGCCGTGATAGGGATCCTGTCCCATAATCACAACCTTCACTTTGTCATATGAGACGTAATTGAAAGCGTTAAACACATCTTTTTTTGAAGGGTAAACAGGAACAGATCCAGCCCTCTCTCCACTCAAGAAAAGAGCTAAATCTTGCATATACGGCTTCGACCACTCATTTTGGAGGGCTTTTTGCCAACTTTCTTCTAATTGTGGTGGGGCTAAATTCATGCCTAAGATTTTAGGCTGTTTTACCAAAATTTTCAACGTTGACGCAAACCGCGCCCTGAATCTATGATAGTGTCCCTTATGAAAGATTTAGTGCATAACAATTTAGTCCGCTTCAAAAATATCTCAAAAAAGAAAGAGGGCATCTACGCCAACTTCAAGGTAAAAGGGATCCGCAATGGAACAACTTTTACCGCAGCCATTGCCGTAGATATTGATGCCGCAGAGGTTCACGCCGGCGATTCCCTCGAAAAGATCATTGAAGAGTGTGCCCGCATCGGCATGGATGAGTTCCAAAAGTGTGAATTCCAATTCGAGGGAATGACTTCAGTCTAAAACTCAATTTAATCTGGGTGTAGCGCAGCCTGGTAGCGTACTTGCATGGGGTGCAAGGGGTCGGAGGTTCAAATCCTCTCACCCAGATTCTTTCTTACTCATTTTACTTAAACTATACGTCTCAAATAGACTCAATAAAGATTCCTGTCAGTCGGCTATACTTTGTAACGGCCTTAAAGTAGATTAGGTAACATCATAGTTTTTAGATAATAGGGGATAAAATGCAGTGCACGGTAATTCCATATCAAGATAATGGTACTGAGCTTGAAGCCTTTGCTGCTTATCCTGAAGAAGGAAAACATCCCCTTGTAATCCTCTGTCATGCATGGAAAGGGCGGGATGGTTTTATCTGTGAAAAGGCTCGCATGATTTCTAAGTTAGGATATGTGGCTTTTGCTTTGGATATGTACGGCCGCGGAATCTTAGGTAAATCTAAAGAAGAAAATGCCGCTCTTAAAAAGCCTTTTGTCCAGGATCGCAGGTTTCTGCAAAAACGAGCATTGAAAGCTCTTGAAATAGCTTCCTGTCTACCCAACGTTGATTCGAAAAAAATTGCAGTCATTGGGTATGGCTTTGGAGGAATGTGCGCCCTTGATCTTGCGCGCACGGGAGCGGATTTAAAAGGGGTTATAAGTGTCTATGGCCATTTTGATCCCCCGCCATCAGACTTGATAAAGCCCATTTTGTCAAAGATTCTTATACTTCACGGATATAATGATCCTGTCACTTCTCAAGAAGAGCTAAGACGCTTTGAAAAAGAGATGAACGAAGCTCAGGTAGACTGGCAGGCTCATGTTTATGGAAATACAATGCATGCTTTTGCAACACCCGAAGCGAACGACGCTGACGCTGTAATTCTCCATAATGCTGTTGCTGCTACAAGGGCTTGGGTTGCTATTCAGAACTTTCTCAGTGAAGTTTTCCACTGATGGAGTCAAAAGGGTAACCATTCTGTTTTAAGCAAAGAGGAATTTGATGAATTCTCGGCGAAGGGCTTGGTAGCGGAAAAATTCATCGGCTGTGGAAAATGTGTTGATG
This sequence comes from uncultured bacterium, assembly GCA_964588495.1. Taxonomy (GTDB): domain Bacteria; phylum Chlamydiota; class Chlamydiia; order Chlamydiales; family JAAKFR01; genus CAVPKN01. Next base: position 43,138 of record CAZPPS010000004.1, read on the forward strand.
AGCCAGAAGATAGACGGTTCATAAAAATGTTCACACTTAAAAACTGAAGATAAGTGGGCGTTTGTCGACCTGTTATCTACAGGGTATCAACATGAGAAAGATGTAGAGCAGATAGCCCGGTTATCAACATTTCCACCGTGTTAGAGGAAGAAGAGAAATAATCTATCTATTTATTCTCTCTTTTCAGCAATTGTTGAAACTCTGTAAACTTGGGTTCATGGACCCTTTTTCCCCTTTCGAATACTTTGATTTACCCTCATTTGCCCACTTTTCGCTCTTTGATGAGAATGAGCCGGTGTGGCTGGTGCTCAAAAAAATTGAGCGGTACCTTTTGTCTCTTCCCTTGGGGAACATTTTGGGGACGGTCGAAGCTGGGGCTTATCTGGTGAATCCTGAAACAATTTCTATCGGAAAGGGATCGGTTGTTGAGCCGGGAGCCTATATCGCTGGCCCTTGTGTCATTGGGGAAAATTGCCAAATCAGGCATGGCGCCTACATTCGGGGAAATGTTTTGACGGGGAATCGGTGTGTCATTGGACATGCCACAGAAGTTAAAAATAGTATTTTTTTTAATGGGGCGAAAGCGGGCCATTTTGCTTATATTGGCGACTCTATTTTGGGCAATCATGTCAATTTGGGAGCAGGGACTAAGTGTGCCAACTTGCGCTTTGACAATCACCATGTGCCCGTGATCTGGTCCGGAAGAAGGATCGATAGCGGTTTAAAAAAATTTGGGGCTATTTTGGGCGATGATGTCCAAACGGGATGCAATTCTGTGACTAACCCTGGCACTTTGATGGGAAAAGAGAGCTGTTTGGGCCCTTGTGCAACAGCTTCGGGGGTGATTCCGAAAAAATATGTCGTGAAAGCCCCCAAAACTGTTACAATATCCCATCATTAATCATTCAGAACCATTTTTTATGTTTTCTTCTATTTTAGCGCGCTATAAAGAGCCCTTCGAAAAGGCAATTGTTGAAAATATGTCAGTATTTGGCCCCAAAAATCATTTGCGTGATGCCATTGAATACTCATTGGCTCAAGGGGGGAAACGGTTTCGCCCTGCGATTGTTTATATGGTAGCCGAGGCTTTAGGGGCGCGCAAAGAAGATGTGAATCAGGCTGCCCTTGCGATTGAGTATTTCCACACAGCCTCTTTGATTGCGGACGATCTTCCTTGCATGGATGATGATGATGAGCGTAGGGAAATGCCTTCTGTGCATAAAGCGTTTGGGGAAGCAGCTGCTATACTTGCGACGTACGCTCTGATCGCTGCCGGCTATGATTGTATTCGGCTTGGAGCTCAAAAGTTGAATAGAAGCGAAATTTGCCCCCTTGCCATCGAAAATGCTTCCTACAACACAGGAATATTGGGAGCCGCAGGCGGTCAATATGACGATCTTTTCCCGCCAGAGCTCACCGATTCTGTGGTTTTAGACATTATCGATAAAAAAACGGGAACTCTTTTTGAGATCTCTTTTGTGTTTGGTTGGCTTTATGCGGGCGGCGCACTCTCTTTACTTGAAGATGTCAAACAAGCGGCTCGCTCATTTGGAAGAGCTTTTCAGATCAGCGATGATTTTCTCGATCTTGAGCAAGATGGAGAGGGTTTAAATTATCCAGCAGTTGTGGGTCAGGAAAAAGCATTTTCCCTTTTAGAAACTGAACTTGAGAATTACTACAAAGCATTAAAAAAGCTCGGTCTGGAAACAGCCGAGCTTTTATCTTTAGGGAAGCTGGTAGAAAGCCGTGTTCAACGGCTTTCTATGACTCATTAAGCAATAGCTGCCGCTTCTTGCTTTTGCGCTTCTTTCGCAGCTTCTTTTGCAGCCGCTTGAGGTGACATCACGCCGCAGCAGGCTCTCACCTTTTTCTCGATCTCATCACAGAGCTTTGGATTTTTCTTGAGCTCATCACGGGCTGTGTCCCGTCCTTGTCCAAGACGAGTCTCCTGATAGCTAAACCAGGCTCCTTTCTTCTCGACAATGTTCTTCTCAACAGCCAGATCCAAAACTGTTCCTGCATAAGAGATGCCCTCGTTGAAGAGGATGTCAAATTCAGCCACTCTAAATGGAGGGGCGACTTTGTTTTTAGCAACCTTTACCTTCACGCGGTTACCCATTTCTTCTGTATCGGCAGATCCTTTGATCCCTCCAATTCTACGGATATCCAAACGGACCGAAGCGTAGAATTTAAGGGCACGGCCACCTGTTGTGGTCTCAGGATTTCCAAACATCACACCGATTTTTTCCCGGATCTGGTTGATGAAAATGCAGCATGTATTGCTCTTTGAGAGTGTCGCTGTCAATTTTCTCAAGGCTTGAGACATCATGCGGGCTTGAAGACCCATGTGGGAATCCCCAATCTCTCCTTCAAGTTCGGCTTTAGGAACAAGGGCTGCCACTGAGTCGACCACGATGATGTCCACAGCGCCCGATCTGGCAAGCATTTCTGCGATGTTCAGCGCATCTTCTCCACAGTCAGGTTGGGAGATCATCAATTCGTTGATGTTGACTCCAATGCGGGCAGCATAAGCAGGATCCAGAGCATGTTCGGCGTCGATGTAAGCGGCAAGGCCTCCCTGCTTTTGGACATTGGCCACAATATGTGTCGCAAGAGTTGATTTTCCTGAAGATTCAGGACCATAAATTTCGATGATTCTTCCACGTGGAACACCACCAATTCCCAAAGCGACATCAAGGGAAAGGGCACCTGTTGGGATTGCAGAAATTTCACGTGTGGAGGAATGTTTTCCAAGGCTCATGATAGAGCCTTCCCCAAATTGCTTTTCAATATGGGCAACGGCTGCTTCCAGCGCCTTTTTTCTCTCAGAATTTTGCATAAAGGATCTCCTTTTTTGTGGCACCATTGTCAGCAAAACCCCCATTCCGTACAAGAAAAACTAAACCCGTGCCTGTGCCCGTGCCCGACCGAAAGCTAATGAATCAAAAAGTTTGGGAAAAGGGAAAAAAGGGGCGGGCACAGGCAAGGGCACAGGCACGGGAGATTAGTAGCAAAGAACTTTTTCGAGAGAGATGTCGGTTGGTTCGACGGGAAGCTTCTGGAATAGCTGCTCTCTAAAGCCAAGGCCGAGAGTTTTTGCGGAAACCGATTTTAGGAATCTGTCGTAATGCCCCTTGCCGTAACCGAGGCGGTGGTTGTGGTGATCAAAGCCGAGGGCAGGGACTAGAACAACGTCGATTTTGGAGAGGTCGGCCTCTGGGCAGCGATCGTTAGGCTGTAAAAACCCAAACGGGCTCAGTTCGAGATCGTTTTCGAGATTTGTGACGTGGAAAATCTTGAGGCTTTCTCCGACCACTTTGGGAAGGAGGAGGCGGTTTGTGTGGGCAAGATGAAAGTTGAGCTCGGTAGTGTCGATTTCGGAGCGGAAGCTTGCGAAGGAGAGAATGTGGTGATGGGAATTGAGCTCTGGGAGAAGGTGGGATATCAGGGCTGATTTTGCTTCCTCGCGTCGTTGTGTGGGAAGGTTTGCTCGGATTTTTTTGAAGAGAGTGCGTAGGCAGGACTTTGATAGATCGGGCAGGGGCAAGGGATTTGGGGATACAAACTCTTTACTATTCAACAGGCTTACCGTCCTGGTAATGCACTTTGCGGGAAAAGGTCCCCTCTGGATTAAAGAGCGTGGCAATCCCCTTACCCTTCTCAATTTGAGAGATGGCAGCTTTTTCGCCGAGGCGGTAGTAGTCCCCTTTGATGAGCTTATCAGAATCGTACTCTTCGACAAGCATTAAAGACCCGTTGCTATACCAAGCAGTCAAAAAGCCCTGTTTTTGATTACAACTCATCTCTCTTTGGCTCTCGAGCTGGCCATTTTCATACCAGGTTTTCACAGGACCTTGCAAAATCCCTTGATTCCAGCTCAAAAGTAAACGGGGCTGGTCGGAATTAGGAAAATAATCGATCTCTTCCCCCTGTTTCTCCCCATTTTTTACAGTATAGGTCGTTAGCAAATTCTTTTTTTCATCAAAAACTTTTACGGAACCGCATTGTTTGCCGCTTTGATATTCTTGCAGCTCATGCAATTCTTTTTTGCCAAAAATGGCTCTAAAACCTTTACCATTTTGGATGCGAGAAATCGAAGAACCGTCTAGCCCTAAGTAAAAACCCTCTTTTAAAAGGCCCTTTTCATAGGCTTCGTGGTAGGCAATCTTTGTTGCATTCCAATACCGGAGGGAGGGTCCATCTTTTTCACCCTCTTTGTAGGAAACGGTGACTAAAAGGTCTCCATTTTCAAGGAAAATTTTCATTTCTCCATGGAGTAAGCCTTTATCATAAGGGCAAATTTTCCAGATTTGAGAATTGGGGTGATAATAGACTGTTTCTCCTTGAAGGGCCCCTTTGTCGTATTGGAATTCGGCAATCAGCGTTCCATTTTCATCCCACGCTTTGCTAATACCATCAAAAAGCCAGCTCGCCTCTGCCTGGGTGTTGATGTCGGCCACTCCGCCAATCACGGTGGCTTCTACTTTAAGCTTTCCGTTGGCAAACCATTCTCTATAAGGGCCCGAAGCGCGGTTATTTACAGCGTCTAAGCATTGTTTAATCTGTCCATTGGGGTGATAGCTTGTAATGCACGAGCGGATATCCCCATTTTTTTGCCGTCCATAGACCCGCAGCACCTTTTGATAGGGTTGAGGCTTTAAAAAATCGGTAGAATCATACGCAGTCAACCGCTCTTTGGAATTGATCGTTTCAGACATTCCATTGTGGTCGATGATGTTGATGCTGGTGATGTTGTCGGGCGTGATTTGATCAGTTGTGTAGCGGCATGCTGGCAAAAGTAATAAGGCAGCAAAAAGTAATTTTCTCATGCCGGAATAAACTCACGTTTTAAAAGTTTCATATTTAATTCAAACACTTCATTTCCGTTGATAAACTCTTTTTTATTGAGTTTAAAATCGGAGATAATCAGCTGAGGCTTGCCCTTCCGACTCCCTTCAATCCGTGTGAAGATCTCTTTTAAATCAGAGGCGTCAACTTCAACAGGATGAGAGAGAATGACATCAGTCTCTTGAATCCCTTCGGCTACCTGAATGCTTCCCTGTATCCACTTAAATCGGTTGAGGGCTGAGTTCAAAAACGCATAACGTTTCTCCGTAGCCTCGTTTCCTGTAAAAGTGGGACTTTTCAAAAGTTGTTCAAGGGTCTCTTTTTCTTTCTTAAGAAAAGAAAGTTGCTCAAGCTGGTTTTCCAGATAAAACTGGTCTGAATCTCCGTAAACATGGCGCACAACTGTGTTTAAGGCTTGTTTGCGAGCAGCTGTCATCGAAAAATGATTGATATCGAGGATCCGATCGGAAACGGTCTCCCACTCTTTGTTTTTCTGCAGATAATGAAGAGCTGCAAAAACAATCGGCAAAAAACCAATCACAATCACATAAATCAGAAGCCTAGTAACAGGGAGGGAGTTGATGAATTTTTTTATTTTACCCATATTTCGTTTTGTCTTTTAAATAAAATGAGACTTTATATTTACCTTTTACGGGAAGCCATTGAATTTCTTCGTTCGTATCAGCCAATGTTTTCTGATTTTTTAATGCTTCCTGAAAAATGCGTGCAGAAGCGGCATCTTTAGCGGTTATCTCTAAATCGACACGGACCTTATACTTTTCCTTTTTATGGGGAAAATCAGGGCGCTTAACCATTTGATAATGCATCGATTCTAAAGTAATGAAAGCATTATCGCTTCCAGGAGTCTTTGAAAGAGCGGTCAGCCAGCTTAAGACTTCTTTAACTTTCGGTACTTGAGGGAAAAGGGAGAATGTTTCAGGGCGCCCTTTAATTTGTTTTTCGACAGCATTGAGCTTGACGATGTAGTCTTCAAAATTTTTGCTGCTAACATCGGGAGCCATCTTTTCTGCTTTTAAAAGGGCGTTATAACTCTCAACAATTGCCTCTTTTTTGTGCATCAGATGCATTTCCCCAAAAAAGCAGATGAGAGAGAAAAGAATGGTTGTCAGCATTAAATAAGCCACAATCGGCTTTTTCAGCCGCTTGAAACGCTTAGGATAGACGAAGGCTTTTTGCCGGAAATTGATTGATCTATCTGCTGCTGCAATGCCGATTGCGAGGCCAAAATTGATGAGCTCATCCTGACTTAAAGAAAGGACCGGACTTGAAGGAAAAAGGACAGCTTTTCCGCTTAATTGCTGTAAAAGAGTCTTAAGCTCAAGATTTTTTCCTAAAAAGTAGATGGCGTCAAAATTTTTGTTTTTTTGTGCGGCTGCAAAACTTAAGAAAGTTTTTTGAATTTCTGCAGTTAAGTCTTTTTTGTATTCTATCGATCTAAAAATCAGAGGTTCCTGTTTTTCCACAAGAACAAAGCTCAGCTCATCTTCCCCTTCATGGATCATCAAAACGGGGGTTCCTGTCTGAGGCAAAAATCTGGAAAAAGCAGCGAGAGCATGAGGTTTGGTGGTGACAGCTTCTGGTTCTAAATGGAGACTTTTTAGATCTTCAAGGTGATAAGACATGTGATCTTTGCGCACAGAAAAAATATTCAACTGTGAGCTGTTTTGTTGCTGCGATACGATTTTGGGTTGAATGATTGCCTTGTCCAAAGAATAGGGAAGAAGAGGCTCCACATGAAACTCAAGGGCCGCTTTGATGTCTTTTTGCTTCTTCAGCGCTATCTCGCAGGGCCTCAATAGGACATCGCGTGTATTGAGTGCAGACACCAAAATCTCATCCTTAAGATGAGAGAATTGATGAGGCGCATCCACTGCCGTCATTTCTTTTAACAAAGAGACTGTCCACCCTTTGCCTCCTCTGACGAGGCTTGCAAATCGGATGGTTTTTTTGTTGGTGTCAACACCAATGAATCGAGGTTGTAACTGAAACATTAAATTAAACTGTGTTTATTGAATGTGAAATTATAAAAAAAATAAAAGTCTTTTTCAAGTAGATATTGTAGAAAATGTAAAAATGAGCTAGGATAATGGCAAAAAATTTTTTTGCACCATGCGCTATATTTTAAATATCCTCTTTACAGTCTACACCTTTATGCTGCTGATTCGCATCCTCGGCTCTTGGTTCCCCAAATTTTCTCAAAGTCAGTTTATGAAGTTTATCGGCTTCTATACAGACCCCTATCTCAACTTATTCCGTAAGATCATTCCCCCAATTGGAGGAATGATGGATATAAGCCCCATGTTTGCATTTTTTGCCCTTCAAATCTTCCAATGGGTCCTTTTTTCAATTTTATGAAAGATAATAACCAAGATCATAATCTCTTCGAAACCGTTTATGCCCCTCTTGCAGGATGTTCTGATTTTCCGTTTCGCAAAATGTCAGCGCGCTATAAGCCGTCGCTCATGTTTTGTGAGATGGTCAAAATGGAGGCTTTGATACGGCAGATTCCACAAACCCTTCAAATGCTCGAATACTCTGAGGAAATGCACCCGATTGGAGGGCAGATTTGCGGAAGCAACCGCTCTCTTGTAAAACAGGCAGCCAAGATCATCGAAGATATGGGCTTTGACGTTCTCGATTTCAACTGCGGTTGCCCTGTCGATAAAATCACCAAAGATGGGAGTGGCTCAGGGATGCTGAAAAATCCTGAGCTTATCGGCGAGATGGTTGCCGATATGGTCGCCACAGTCAAAATTCCTGTGACTCTCAAAGTGAGAGCTGGATGGGATGACGATAGCATTAATGCCGCAGAAATCACGAAAATTGCTGAAAAAGCGGGCGCCAAAGCCATCTTTGTTCATGGAAGGACACGGGAGCAAGCTTACAAAGGACCCGCAAATTGGGCTCACATTAAAGCCTGCAAGGATGTTGCGACCACGATTAAAGTCATTGGGAATGGCGACGTGTTTTCTGCAGAAGCTGCTATGAGAATGTATGAAGAAACTGGTTGTGACGGCGTTTTAGTTTCTCGTGGAACAATGGGACAGCCCTGGATTGTAGAAGATATCCGGCGTGTGGCCCAAGGATTGGAGCCTCTAGAAATCGATCTTTTGGAGATGAAACAGGCCCTTTTGGATCATTTCGCCTATTCGACTCAATATAAGTCGGAGCGTGGAGCGCTTGTGGATATGCGCAAAGTGTGTTGCTGGTATCTCAAGAACGGGAAGGGAGCGCGCGATTTCAGGGGGCGGGCGAGTCACGCCACTACGTTGCAAGAAGTCGAGCAACTCATTCACGAATTTATTGTATAACAGGATAAAAGGATGGAAGGATAATTTAGTTTTTTTATCCTTTTTCTCCTTTTATTTATTATGTTAAAAAACATTTTAGAATTACATGCTATTTTTAGAGGCAAAGTTCAAGGAGTAGGTTTCCGTTGGACGCTTGTGGATCACGCTGAGAATTTCCAACTTGTCGGCACCGCTAAAAACCTCTCAAATGGCACTGTAGAAATCGTAGCTCAAGCCTCTAAAGAAAATCTTGAGGCATTCCTGGTGGCGGTCCAGCAAGAGCCGGGCCTTGCCCGCATCGACTCCATCATCACCACATATCGCCCCGCTAAACAGTTGTTCAACGACTTCCAAATTGTCCGATAATGTTTTTTCCTGTAATCTCTCTCGTATGCAAAAAAAAGATGGTAGTGTTCTAGGGGGAATTCTTCTGATTGCGGGAAGCTGCATTGGGGCAGGGATGCTTGCCCTTCCAGTGATTACCGGAGTTGCAGGCTTTATTCCCTCTCTTGTCATGCTTTTTCTGGCCTGGATTTTTATGACAGCGACAGGGCTTTTGCTTCTGGAAGCGAATTTAACCCTTGGCCATAGCTTAAGCCTGATTTCGATTGCTGAGAAAACTTTGGGAAAACCGGGCAAGTTTTTGTGCTGGCTTTTGTTTATTTTTCTCTTTTATTCTCTCAGCATTGCCTATATTGCAGCCAGCGGTTTGATTTTGCAAACCATTTTGGCAGATCTGTTTAATATTTTTTTCCCTGCCTGGATTGGAAGCCTTTGTTTTACCCTGATTTTTGGGATTGTCATCTACATCGGAACCCGGCAGGTGGATTATCTCAACCGCCTTCTCATGGTTGGGCTCATTGTAGCTTATTGTCTTTTAGTGATCTTGGGAAGCCGCCATATCCAGCTCTCCTATCTTGCGATCAAGTACTGGAAATATTCGTTTGCGGCGTTGCCTGTGCTTGTGATTTCCTTTGGTTTCCACAACATGATCCCCTCTCTTGCGATGTATTTTAAAGGGGATGTGGCCCGTTTGCGAAAAACGGTTGTCATTGGAAGTTTCATCCCCCTTTTGATCTATCTCGTTTGGGAAGTTGTGATGCTTGGAATCATTCCCATTCAAGGGAGAGAGGGACTTTTAAATGCTTTGGATCAAGGAGAGGTTGCAACGGGGGCTTTACGTGCAGTTGTGGGGGTCTCTTGGATCAATACGATTGCTCAAGCCTTTGCTTTATTTGCCATCATCACCTCTTTTTTAGCCCAATCGCTCTCTTTGGTCGATTTTTTAGCCGATGGGCTCAAAATGAAAAAAGTGGGACTTTCAAGGGTCACGTTGATTCTTCTAACACTTGTCCCTCCGTTTGCCTTTGCGTTTGCCTATCCTAAAATTTTCATTAAAGCCCTGAACTATGCAGGAGGCTTTTCAGCGGTCATTCTGTTTGGTGTGATGCCCGTTCTGATGGTGTGGATTTTGCGCTACAAACGTAAAGTAGCAACTCCCAAAATGCTCCCCTTTGGGCGCCTTCTTTTGATTTGTATTGCAGCCTTTGGATGTGCCGTTTTTGCTCTCGAAGCTGCTCAAGAACTAGGGCTTGGATTGACTCCTAAAATTGAGAATCTCGAATGAGAAGCCGTCTGATTGGGGCCATTCTTTTAGTTTCTGGCACCACAATTGGGGCCGGGATGCTCGCACTTCCTGTTACAACCGGTCTTGCAGGTTTTTTCCCCTCCCTTGTGATCATGAGCTTTATTTGGCTGTTCATGATGTTGACAGCCTTTTATTTCCTTGAGGTCAATTTGCGCATGCGTGGAGAGAGCAATCTGATTTCCATGATGCACAAAACCTTAGGCCGTCCTGGAGAAATTGTTTCGTGGATTGTCTATCTTTTGCTCCTTTATGCTTTAACTGCCGCCTATCTTCTTGGCTGTAGCCAAATCTTAAGCGATTTTGTCAGTCAGATTTTTTCCTTTCAGGCTCCTGAGTGGCTCTGGCCTGTGATTATCTTCGTTTTTTTTGGGGCGTTTGTCTATTTAGGGACAGAAATTGTCGATTTCCTCAACCGTTTTATGATGATGGGACTCGTCCTATCCTACGTTGCGATCATCTCCTTAGGTTGTTGCCGCATTGACTATTCGAAGCTTTTCTATCAGAACTGGTCTTTTTTGCTCCCTTCTGTCTCTGTTGTTTTAACCACTTTTGGCTACCATATCATCATTCCTACCCTCACAACCTATCTGGAGCACGACAGTAAGCTCCTTAAAAAAGCCATTTTTATCGGTAGTTTGATCCCTTTTGTCATCTACATCCTTTGGCAGATGCTCGTGATGGGAGTCGTTCCTGTGCACGGAAGTTTGTCTTTAAGCGAAGCCTCCGAAAAAGGGCTGCAGATCACATTTTTCTTAAAAACACTTCTTGCCTCTCAATGGGTGGGCTTAGCTGTCCGTAGTTTTGCATTTTTTGCGATTGTCACCTCCCTTTTGGGTGTTTCCTTAAGCCTTGCAGACTTCTTATCGGACGGTCTCAAAATTAAAAAAACCCATGCCGGCAAGTTTTTTGTGATCTTACTCACCTTTATCCCTCCTCTGATGTTTGCGATTTTCTACCCTCAGGGGTTTATTGTGGCCCTCAAGTACGCCGGCATATTCGTGGTGATTCTGTTAGGCTTGGCCCCTGCTTTGATGGCGTGGTTTGAAAGATATGGACGGCAGGCCAAAGATTTTGTTAAATCTGAATTTCGATTGGCAGGGGGAAAGCCTCTGCTGCTGATCACTATTGTAATCTCATTATTGCTTCTTGGAGTTGAGGTGTGGCTATGAAACGTATTATATCTGGAGACCGTCCAACAGGAAAACTGCATCTGGGACATTGGGTAGGCTCAATTAAAAATCGGGTGGCCCTGCAAGATAAGTTTGAATGCTACTTTTTTTTGGCCGACCTCCACACATTGACGACAAAGCCCACTCGAGAAGAGATTCTAGCGACGCGGCAACACATCCACGATGTGGTCCTCGATTGGCTAGCTTGCGGGATAGATCCCGCCAAATCCACGATCTATTTGCAATCAGCTATTCCCCAAGTTTTTGAGCTCAATCTAGTCTGCTCAATGCTCGTTTCGATCAATCGACTGACAGGATTGCCTAGTTTAAAAGAGATGGCACGCAACGCTAATATTTCCGATGAAAGCATTCCGTTTGGCCTTGTGGGCTATCCTGTGTTGCAAACGGCTGATATCCTGCTTCCCAAAGCGGAGATTGTCCCTGTCGGGAAAGATAACGAAGCCCACATTGAGCTTTCGCGCGACATCGCTCGCAAATTTAATCAATTGTACGGCGAAGTTTTCCCTTTGCCTGAGGTGATGTTAAGCGAGACTCCCACACTCATTGGAATCGATGGGAAAGGGAAAATGAGTAAATCGGCCGGCAATGTAATTTACCTCTCTGATGATGCCAAAACGGTCGAGAAGAAAGTGAAAGGGATGTACACAGACCCGAATCGCATCCGCGCAGATGTTGCGGGGACAGTTGAGGGGAACCCTGTTTTCACGTATCACGACGCCTTTAACCCCAACAAGGATGAGGTTGAAGAGTTTAAGAAGCGCTACCGGGAGGGGACTATCGGAGATGTTGAGATCAAAAACCGTCTTGCTGAGGCGATCAACCAATATCTAGAGCCTTTCAGAGAGCGTCGCAAGCCCTTTGAGAACCAAAAAGGGATTGTGGAGAAAATCATCTACGATGGAACGTTGAAGATGAGAGAGGTGGCCCAGGAAACTGTCAAAGAGATGCACAGCGCGATGGGCTTGATGGGGAGCTGGAACAAAATTTCCCGAACAGCAAGAGAGTATAGTGGAGTTTAAACTACACACAGAATATCAACCCCGCGGAGATCAGCCGGCAGCTATTGATAAGCTCACCGAAGGTGTTCTCCGTGGAAAAAAAGGGCAAATTCTTCAGGGAATTACCGGTTCTGGCAAAACATTTACCATGGCCAATGTAATCCAAAGAGTTCAGCGGCCCACTCTTATCCTTGCCCACAACAAAACCTTAGCTGCTCAGCTCTTTCAAGAGTTTAAAGGCTTCTTTCCGGAAAACGCTGTCGAATATTTTGTCTCCTATTACGACTACTATCAGCCAGAGGCCTACATTGCCCGGACAGATACCTACATCGAAAAGGATCTGGCCATTAACGATGAAATCGACAAAATGCGCCTCTCCACGACCCGTTCTTTGCTAGAAAGAAGAGATGTGATCATCGTCGCTTCTGTGTCTTGTATCTACGGTTTGGGAATGCCGGAGCACTATGCCAAAATGCTTTTGACCTTCAAAGTCGGCGAGAAAAAAAGACGGGATATGGTCCTCCTCCATTTAGTGGAGATGCACTATAAGCGCAACGACATGGATTTCTACCGGGGAATTTTCAGAGTGCGGGGCGACATTTTGGAGATCTATCCTGCCTATGAAGAGGATTTAGCTTACAGAATTGAGTTTTTCGATGAAGAGATCGAAAGAATCAGCGAAATCGATCCCTTGACCGGCAAAGTGAAACAGAGATTAGACCAATTTACCCTCTATCCGGGCTCTCACTATGTTACTCCCGAAGAAGTGAGGGTGAAAGCTCAGGAAACCATCAAAGCAGAGCTTGCCGAAAGGATGGCCTTTTTTGAGCATGAAAACAGGTTACTTGAACGGGAAAGGATCCAGCAGCGCACGCTCTACGATCTTGAAATGCTCAAAGAAATAGGCTTTTGTAAGGGCGTCGAAAACTATTCCCGCCATTTTTCGGGAAGAAATCCCGGGGATGCCCCACCTTGCTTGCTCGATTATTTCCCTGATGACTACCTTTTTGTGATCGACGAATCGCACCAGACGATCCCGCAGCTCCATGCGATGTATAACGGAGACCGTGCCCGTAAAACGGCTCTCGTCGACTTCGGCTTTAGACTCCCATCAGCCTACGATAACCGCCCTTTGCGCTTTGAAGAGACCTACGAAAGGATCTCCCAAGTCATTTACGTCTCGGCAACTCCGGGGAAGTGGGAAGTTGCAGAAGCGGATGGAGAGGTGATCGAGCAGATCATCCGCCCTACAGGGCTTCTTGATCCTGAAATTGAGGTGCGAAAAGCTGAGGGGCAAGTTGACGATGTCTTGGAAGAGATCCGCGCTCACACGGAAAAGGGAGGGCGGGTCCTTGTCACAACGCTTACCAAAAAGCTTTCTGAAGATCTCACCCAATACCTTCTCGATCTCAATGTCAAAGCGAAATACTTACACTCCGATATCGACACGCTCGAACGTGTTCAGATCTTGCGCGATCTGCGCACAGGAGAATTTGATGTCCTCGTCGGCATCAACCTCCTTCGAGAAGGCTTAGATTTGCCCGAAGTCTCCCTCGTGGCGATCTTGGACGCCGACAAAGAGGGTTTCCTGCGCAGCGAAACCTCTTTAATCCAGACCTGTGGCCGTGCCGCCCGCAATAGTGAGGGCAGAGTGATCATGTATGCCGATAAAATGACGGCTGCTATCAAAAGTACTCTTGCGATCACAGAAAGACGGCGCCAAATCCAGATGGAGTACAACACAAAGCACGGCATCATCCCCAAAACGATCAAACGGGATCTTGGCGTCGAAATGGGAGCCCCTAAAGAGATTCTCTACCACGAACTCTCAGAGCCAGTGATCACAGAACATGAGAAGAAAAACGAATACCTCACCCAAAAAGACCTCGAAAAGAAAATCAAAGAATACGAGCGGCTAATGAAACAAGCCGCCAAAGAATTCCGCTACGAAGATGCCGCCCGCTACCGCGACCTCATGCGCAAATACACTAACATGGAAGTTAGGCTTGGCGATTAGCCTTATACCAGTTTTCAAGCGCAGTTGTTTGTTCCTCTGAGACAAGCTCTCTTTCCTGAAGGAATTCATAAAATTGCTGACGGCATTCTGGTAGTTCGAAGAAATTAGCAAAATTCCCATGACCCCCAGGCATTGTGCTTAAACGGGCCTTTTGTTTCACGGGATCATTCGGATATTTTGCTTGGACAAACGCCTCTCCAAAGTTCAAAGGCATTAAATGATCTGTCTCTCCTCGAATGACAAAGATCTCACTATTAGCAGGTAACTTTTGTATCTTTGAAAGAGAATTAAAGCCATCTGTGACCAAAGTTTTTGCACCTTGGATGCTACTATCTTTTTGACTTTGCTCATATGAAACATCAATCACTTTTCCAACAAGTGTTTCAGGAACTGGGACAACATGACTTGCCACTGCTGAAAATTTTGTAAATGTATGATTTAAAACAAGATGCTTAACATTGAAAAAATAGCCAAGGGCTGCGGCGTAAGCTCCGCCTAGTGAGATCCCATGTGTTAGTATTTTTTCACGGTCCACTCCCTTGTCTAATACGAATTTAAGGGCAGCTTCTGCATCCATGTAAGCTCCCATCTCCTGATTAGGACCGGCAGCCTCACCTCCACTGATGCCATAACCACGAAATTCAGGAATTAGAACATTAAAAACTAAGTATTTATATACGGCCAGCTGTGTTATCATATCTTCAGCGTACATACCATTTCCGTGGAAGAGAATGGCAGTCGGAGCTGTTTTATGGTTATTGCTTGGACTCCAATAGGCTCCCAACGTTACGCCATCTTGAGTTTGGATGGTTATGGAATTACAGCCATGATTTTCCTGCATACGTTTAATTTGATCACTTTTATTCTCAATATGATCAGTTGATGTTTGCCCATTTTGTTTGCCCCTCGGATGAAGAGCTGTTCTGACCCCGCCTTTAGAATAGTTTGAGCTACCGACAATGTTCGTTATTAAGTTCTCATAAGCTTCTCCCACCTCTTTATGGCGCACTAATTGCACTGTAAACATGATGGTTAAGGCCACACTTGCGCTTCCACAGATCATCAGAGGTAAGGAAATGGAGACGTTCCCTGTAATGTGAACCATCGACACGGGATGTACGGCATAATAAATAGATAGACTCAAGGAAACTGTCAGAAGAATCGGTAAAACTATTGTTGAGATCGAGTCCCAGCAATCTTTGGGGGTGAAGGTTGGCTCATATATTGGTCTGGACGATTGGGACTGCTCTACAGACATAGCGCTTCCTTTTTGTTAATAAAGATATTATACAATTTGCATGTTAAGTTAAAGTAAATAATTATTTAATAATCAATTAATTTAAGATTAAAGGTCGGTAATATCGATCATTCTGTAAAAATAGCGGCTGCTTAGAAGGGAATCGGAGAGGGAACCTAGATAAAATAAAACTGGCGATAGTCCAAAACCTTTGGGAAGGTAAAAGGAGTCAATCTTGGCTTTCATTTCCTCGATCACTTCAAGGCCTAGCTCTTTTTTGCGCATTTTGACTTCACAGACAAAAAGTGTGTTAGAGCGCATCTGGATCAGATAGTCGATCTGACATCCTTTTTTGCGCCCTGTTGGTTTCTGGAAAAAAGGATTATCGATGGTTACATCTTGAACATGTATTCCAAGTGCTTGATAAAGAAGAGGTCTATTTTTAAGCAGCAGATTTTCAAGTTGGAATCCTAACATAGGCTCCCATCCCGGTAAGCTGGAGAGTGGCACTTCGAGAAAGGAACCTTGTTCAATCTTTGCAAGGTTAGGTTCGATATAATGAATATAAAAACGGAGATAATTGTCCGAAAGGCGGTATAGGGACAATTTGGCAATTTTTCCGGTTTTTAATGACCAATCGGGATGTTTTGTAACAAATCCACAAATTTCAAGGGCTTTCAGGTATTGTGTCAGCATGCCGCTATGTGCATAGGCAATTGATTTTTGAAGAGATGCACGGTCTTTCATACCTTGACTTAAGGCTGTAATGATTTTTTTGTAGATTTCTCCTCTTGAACTGAAGAGGTCATTAAAAATCCGATCAAACTCATGGACCAAAAGGCCATTTTTCTCAAAGCAAAGACGTTTGATGTTTTCATCTGCACTTTGGTGAGCCTGAATTTGTTCCAGATACCAAGGGATGCCACCGGTTACACTCAAAATTTTAAAAATATCAAGCTCGGATCCTTTAAACCCTTGCAATTCCAACATTTTTTTGCACTCTGGAATCGATAGCTCTGCTAGCTCAAGGTAAAGAGAGACACGGCCAAAAAAGGCGGTGCTATTGATAATATTTTTATCGATCCAGGTAGATATAGAACTGCATAAAATAAGCGTGACAAAGGATTGGTTTTGTAAAACAAGATCCCACCAAACTTTTAATTTAGGGGTAAAAGTAGGATCTTTTGAGCCCATCCACGAAATTTCATCGAAAAGAATAACAGTAGGTTTGGTCTTAAGCTGCATTGATAAAAAGTCAAATGCATCGCTCCAGTCTGCGAAAGTCAAAGAAGCTGGAAGTTGAAAATATTTTGTAAGCTCACGGGCAAAGGCATCGCGCTGATCCTGCGCTGTTGTCCCTTTAATAGGGGGGAGGCCACTAAACGGCAAAAAAACTTTATCTTTCCCAAACTCTTCTGCGAGACGGCTTTTTCCAATTCTACGCCGTCCTTTGATGACCACAATCGTCGCGCGACCTGATTTGGAAAGGTCTTTCAGTCTTTTTAGCTCTGTCTCTCTTCCTACAAAAGGCTTCATAAGAACAATTATGCGTGAGCAGGATGTTTATATCAAGCTATCTTGCTCGAAATTGACATTTGTTGATTTTGAGCAAGATGTTGTCTTGCCGCGAAGCGATCTTGTTTATCCTGTTTTTTGCCTATTTTTCGGAACGCGGGAGCACGGTTCGGTCACGGTCACAGACACGGTCACGGTCACGCACGGATTGTGTAAGTAATTCATTGGAAATCATAGTGTTAGGTCAATAGTTGATTTGTATTCCGCTGCTTGTTGTAATATTGGCGTTCTTCATTAATTGTGGGAAATGAAAGAAGAAAAACTCAAGGCCATTTACCGTGAAGTCTATGATGTCGTGATCCCTGATCTCGACTATTTTCTTAGACAAATTGATTGTCGGGACGGATGTCCTGTCAACACAGATGGTCGCGGTTATATGATGGCAATACACAGCGGCCATCTTCTTGAAGGGTATAAGATTGCCCGCGGTCCCAATCCTTTTGCTTCCGTTTGCGGTGTTATTTGTGGAGCGCCTTGCGAGATTAGCTGTCGAAGGGATCGCGTTGATAAAACACTGACCATTCGGGCTCAAAAAAGGTATCTGGATGAGTGGTTTGGCCTTGGTAAAGAGGCCCATGTCAAGTCTTTGGAATACAGTTATGCCAGGGGATCGACGCAGCCTGAGCCGAATGGGCTCAAGATTGCCTGTGTGGGGGCAGGAGTGGCTTCCATGACCTGCGCTCATGACCTTTTGCGCCTTGGCTATGCTGTCGATGTCTATGAGCAGATGCCGCTTCCTGGTGGTCTTTTAGTTTATGGCGTTCCTGTCTACCGCCTTTGCAATGATATTCCCGTAAATGAGTGTTTTGCGATCGAGCATTTGGGAGCCAAAATTTATTATAACACCAAAGTGGGACGGGATATCACCCTGACAGATCTTCAGGAGCGCTATGACGCGGTTTTTATCGGCAATGGCCTCTTTAAATCACGCGAGCTTCCTCTGCCTGGCTTTGAGGCGCCCGATATCATTCGGGGCGTAGAGTATTTGAGAGTGCTTTGCTCTCACGAAAAATGGGCAATTGGGAAGCATATTGTAGTCGTAGGGGGCGGCAATGTGGCCTTCGATGTGGGGAGATCTTCGATCAGAAATGGGGCAGAGACTGTCACGATGATCTGCCTTGAGTCGCGCGATGAGCAGACAGCCGATGAATTTGAGATCGAAGATGGGGAAGAAGAGGGCTTAAAAATCATCAATCGTGTGGGTCCTTTGAATGTGGAGCGGGACAGCGCTGGCAATATCATCGGAGTGCGTGTCAAAAGGATTTCCACACTGCTCGATGCGGACGGCAAATTTTCTCCGCAATTCATTGAGGATACAGAGTTTGTGATTCCATGTGATACGATCGCACTTGCGATTGGCCAGACCATGGATATGAGTGTGTTTAATGGTTGGGATAAAAAAACAGAACTTGCTATGGAAAGGGGTATTATTAAAACCGAAAGGGGGAGCGGAAAAACGTCTGTCCAAGGAATTTATGCCGGAGGAGACGCTGCCTTCGGACCTGCTCTTTTTATCAACGCTGTGCGCCACGGACAAGACGCTGCCCGGGCCATCGACAGCGATTTAAAAGGAACTAAGCCCTACCAGGAATTTGTGGGGCTTTTTATGACAATTCCTGCTGCACGGGATAAATCTTATCTGCGTGCCCAATGGTCCCTTCCTACAAATCAGCCCCCACAAATACGCAAGAACAACCTCAACGTTGTTGAAAACAACTACACACACCTTGAGGCACATACTCAAGCAAGCCGCTGCCTTCAATGCCACGTCTCGCCAGTGTTTGACGGAAGCTTGTGCATCAAATGCAACGGCTGTGTCGATGTGTGCCCCACAAACTGTTTAAAGCAGGTTTCTCTATCCCGGCTTAATCTCGATCTGGGAGAGGGAAATTTAAGAAAAGCTGTCGATAACTACTACAACATTGATTCCGAGCACATGAGCGAAGAGGAGCTCGATGGTTTGGGGACAGCCATGATTAAAAATGAAGATCTCTGTATCCGCTGTGGGCTATGTGCTGAAAAATGCCCGACTCAGGCGGTTACGATGGATGTGATGAATTACTCATTCAGGTGGATCGGCTAGATGGAAATTGTGCTCTTTTTAATTTTATCGCTGATTGGGGGAGGTGCCGGTTTAATCGTGTTTATCCATTATTTGAAAAAAGGACAATTTGAAGATCCTGAAGATCCTAAATATCAGATTTTTAGAGAGGAAAACGATGCCTAAATACCGCAATAGTCTAAAAATTATAGACGAGAGCAATGACTCCAAAATGTCGAGAAGACGTTTTCTTGCAGTCATTGGTTGGGGCACAGTTGCAAGTGTAGGGGGCTTTTTAGGGGCAGCGATGCTTGGGTTTTTATATCCAAACGCTCTCAAAATAGCTCCGAGCATTTTTTCTCTCGGAAGACCTGCCGATGTATTTGCCTCTTCTGGCCGTGTCTTTTTGGCCAATCACAAAGTTTTTCTGGAAGTGACCCAAAACAAGGTACGCTGCATGACAGCAATCTGCACCCATTTAGGATGCACGGTCAACGCAGTAGACATCGGATTCAAATGTCCCTGCCACGGTTCGACCTACGATTTAGATGGTCGCAACACAGGCGGTCCTGCTCCTTCGCCTCTTGTCTATTACAAAATCTATAAAGGGGCTTCAGGGGATCTTCTGGTGGATAAGGGGCGTACTGTTTCGGATCCCAACGAGGCTTGGTATAGCTAAATATGTTGATTCCGAGAGCAAAATACAACGCAGAGGCAGCAAAGACACAAAGGCGCAAAGAAAAAAGAATATTCAAATTCCTTCTCTCTGTTCTCTGTGTTCTCTGTGGTTTAATAAAATTTCCACAGATTTGAGAGTCGAAATGTTGCGTGAAATTAAAAAACCACAGAGAACACAGAGCGCACAGAGAGAAGATATCATTTATCCTAGCTCTCTGCGCCTTTGTGTCTTTGGTGTCTCAGCGTTGTATTTTGCTCGGGAACGAAAACTCGGTTCGGTATCGCACGGGATCATTGGATAAGGAATTATATGCCAGTATTTAAAGGAAACAAGAAAGTGAGCTACTGGGAGATGATAGAGAATCTTCCCATGAATATACTCCGCTCCATTTTTAGACATGGCTACCCTAACAACGATGTGGACCGCTCTGAGGTGGTTTTTAAGAACTTTTTCCTTCACATTCACCCCGTCAAGTGCCACAAATCGGCAATTGACCCTTTCCAGACGCTGGGCTTAGGGACAATTACAGCCTCTCTTTTCTTTATTTTGGTTCTGACGGGCGTCGTCTTGATGTTTTTTTACGTTCCTGCCGTCGATAGATCCTACGAAATTTTGGTCGATTGGCTCGACACAACCCCTTTTGCCATGATGTGGCGCAATGTGCACAGATGGAGCGCCCAGTTGATGGTGCTCTTTGTCTTTTTGCACATGAGCCGGGTCTTTTATATGGGCGCTTATAAAGGGGAGCGGAAATTTAACTGGGTCATTGGGGTGATGCTCATGGTTGTGACCCTGTTTTTGTCCTTTACCGGCTATCTGCTCCCATGGGATCAGCTTGCTTATTGGGCAATCACTGTAGGAGCCTCCATTGCCGGCTATGTGCCGGGAATTCCCGGAATGCAGTACAACATCAACAAACTCATGCTTCTTGGTTCTACAACTGTTGGTCAAGACGCTCTGATTCGCTTCTATGTGCTGCATGTCATGGTTTTGCCCATGTTTGCCGGCATGCTCATGGGAGTCCATTTTTGGCGCATCCGCAAAGATGGAGGACTCGCCCGTCCCCCTGATAAGCACCGTCCAGACCCTTTTCGTGTTGTGCAGCGCTCAGACACCAAAGAATCGTTTGCTCCTGGCGTGAAAAGAACATATGGACTGATGGAACTTGTGCGCGGTTCATCCCCCACAGTGGATCGTGGGCCTGAAAACTATATTTTTACCTGGCCCCACCTTTTAAGAGCTGAATTGGCTGTTTTTTTAGGAACCGCAGCTCTTGTTATCCTTCTCTCTCTTTTTATCGACGCCCCGCTGGAAGAAATTGCCAACCCATCAAAACCTGCCAATCCGGCGAAAGCACCTTGGTACTTTTTAGGGCTTCAAGAAATGGTAGCCTACAATGCCTTTTGGGGAGGAGTTGCCATCCCCACATTAATCGTGATCGGCTTAGCTCTCATTCCCTATCTTGATAGAAACCCTTACGGAGAGGGCGTGTGGTTCCATAAAAGCCGCTATCTTGCGATTTTTCTCTTTACGGCCTTCATGTCTGTTCAAGGCATCCTTGTGATTGTCGGAGTCTTTTTCCGGGGGCCCAATTGGGCCTGGATATGGCCCTGGACAGAAAATTTTGCAAGGCATTGAATGCTCACGACTGTAAAATCTGCAAAAAAATTCTAAAAAATCATATCATTGAAACCCATGCGCTCCAATGATATTTATCAATATACACTCATTGCTTTTGCCTGTGTGCTCCTCGCCGGCGTTGGTATTTTTACTTATCGCGAAGTCTTTCCCGAATACAAAGTTTATCAAAGTGCCTATGTTGATTTAGAAGAATTCAGAGCAGGCTATTCTCACGAGACGCCCGCCCCTTTTAGCAAAGGAATTAAACAGTTAGTCCTCTCTAGCGACCATTCTCAGAAAGAATCTCTGGATCGTTGCATCTCTTGCCATGTAGCGATGGATCTTCCACATTTTTCTAAGACGCGCATCGCCAAGGATCTCAACAACAAGATCCTGATCGACGAAAAAGGGGTACCCATTCTTGAGGCAAATCCCGATTATGTTTTTGAAAAGCTAGATGCCCGTATCCAAGAACTGACCCATCCTGCGGTTTTAGCAGAATTGTCTGTGCAGGGCAAAAAGGTTGCAGTCAAAGCGCGCCTTAAAGAGGCTGAGAACTTGCGTGCGCTCAAATTTGTTGAAGTTGATGGACGAGAAATTTCTGTTGAAAAAGTGCTTCAGATGCACCCTCTGATTGGTTCTGAGACCAGGCCTTTTGAGCATCACCCTCTTGAAACTTATGGTTGCTGTTCATGTCACAGTGGAAATGGACGCTCACTTGTAGCTCAAAGGGCTCATGGACCGGTTTTCGATGGAGAATATGAGCCCTCACATGGTTCTCATAAACCCCAGTTTTTAGAAAGTGATCCTGTCAATGGGCATTTTTTTAGCAGAATGTACAACGATAAGCCCGGACACGCCCTTATTTTTCAGACAACACCCATCTTGGCAAATCACCTTGTTGAGGCTAAATGTGTGCAATGCCACAGCTGCGCTAGCGGATCCTTACAATCTGCCATAGATAAGTTTTCCAATTTTGCACATCAAAAACAAAAGCAGCTCAAGGCTCTTTCTCAAAGATTAGAAGCAGATGGTGCAGCTCTTGCCGCCCTTAAAGAATTAAGGGATCTTGTGGAAACGCAAGGGAGATTGGAAGCCCTTGATTTTCTGCGAGCAAAGCGGGGTTTACAAGAACTCACGACGGCTCAAATGGATGCTCTTGAGGGACAAATTGCCTATCTCAGTGATCACGAGGAGATCCTTGCAAAAATTGAGTGTGATCTTGAAAGCCTTGTAGCCTCAACTGCGGTGACAGCCCAAAATTTGAGTTTGGGGCAAAAAGCCATGGAAGATTTTGAAAACAGCCAGGAAAAGGTCACATTTGCGGTTCAAGATAAAGAATGGATGCAGAAGATGGGGACCAACATTGATCCTCTAATCTCCCATTATCAACGAGGCAAAGAACTTTTTATCTCACAAGGGTGCTACGGCTGCCACCGGATTGCTGGATTTTCCCGCAACAATGTGGGGCCGGAGCTCACGCTTGCTGGCCTTAGTTACCCTTGGTACATCAAAGAATCGATTGTATGGCCCCAAGCCGACTTGCCCACATCGATCATGCCCAATTTTTGTCTCGATCATGAAGAACTTGCCGATTTGATGACGTTTTTGATGGCTCAAACTCCTGATATCAAATCTGTTTCTGAAGTTGACTATCAAATGGCGATCATTGATTGGGAAAAAGGGGCCAAAATGCCCTGGGAAGAGCCTGTTAAGGCTGGGTCTGACGCTGTTGCTTTGGGGAAAATGATTTTTGCTACAGAAGGATGCGCCTCTTGCCATAAGCTAGAGGGTTTTTCTTCTAATTTGGACATAAAATCAAAATCATGGTTTGAAAAAATGTTCCCAGAACATATTTCAGGCAGTGATTTGGCCAAAACTGTCCAAGCATGTGCCGATCAAATCGATCAAAATCTTGTTCCAGATAGCTCAAAAAATAACATTCTTGAAGCCATCAACGACAAAGACCCCAAACTTTTGTCCACGTTTTATCCACAATTTAAATGGGCTGCGCGCGCATTAAGCTCAGAAGATCAAGAAAGGTTGTGCAAGGTTTTATTCGCCTACATTCAAACGTACGGTTTGGGAAGGGACATTGCTCCCAAGCTGAATTGGTCGGGCGTCTGGCGCGATGATGAATGGCTTCTAGGGCATTTCCACAATCCGGGCGCCTACACGGCCAAGTCGCTCATGCCTGTCATGCCCTTTGACGATTCCAAATTCTACATTTTGCAGGAAATGTTGCATGTTGTGGGCAAACAAAATCAGGAAAAGTTGGCACGCGTTTGGCGAACCGATGGATTTGATCCTCCAAAAGCCTATCAGATGCTTTGTAGCTCATGCCATGGAGATTACCGTCAAGGAAATGGCCCTCTTGCCCAGTGGATTTTCCCCATTCCCAAAAACTTACGCAATCCTCTCTTTTTACAACATCTCACAAAAGAGAGAGCCATTCATTCGATCACCCACGGCGTTAAGGGAACTCCCATGCCTCCATGGGGAGAAGCCACCCCGGGACAACAACCCGTCCTAAATGCAGCGCAAATTGCCCAGCTTGTCGAATGGCTCTATCAGGATGTGCCGCAAAAATCGATCGCTGCAGAGAAATGGGCTTATAGTCCTTCAGATGTGACCCAAGAGATCTTTAAAGAAAATAAATTCGATGCCGAAGGGTGTTTTGAAAAAACATCCAAAGGGGATTTTATCTCCGAAAAATTCTATACAACTGAAAATCTCAATGCAGGAAAGGAATTTTTCGTGATGAATTGCTCAGTTTGTCACGGTAAAGAGGGTGCAGGAACGGGCATCAGGGCTTCCAGTATGGTCGAAGCCAAGCCGCGCGTCCTTACTGACACTTCCTGGATACGTTCTGAAGATGATATGGGCCTTCTGAGAGCGATCAAATATGGTGTTCCCGGTACTGCTATGGCTGCCTGGGGAGATCAGACAACCTCTTTACAAAGAATGCAGCTTGCCTGTTTCATCAGATCTCTTTCACAAACTGCCTTGCACAGGGAGGAGCTCCAATCGATTCTCTACACCCTATTTCAGAGCCCCATTCACCATTTTTCTCAAAGAGAGATCGAACCTTTACAACCGCAGCTACACGCTCTCAAGACTGCTTTAACACGCGCTACAAATGCAGAAGAAGCGGGCCGGCTTTACTCAGAGATTTATCTTTTAGAAACAGAGATAAAAAAAGAGAAACAAGTCGAGGAACTTCAACAAAAAATCCTCCTCAGTCTTAAGGAAGAACGCAAAATCTTTGAATCCATCGGAGAGCTCATCTGCGCTGAGCATTTACCTCTTGCAAAACCCTACTTCGAAACGCTCAAAAAAATAGACCTCGCAAGCCCGCTCAACACGGCTTCTCTCCTCATCCTCTTCGAAGAGCCGCTTCTTAGCAAAATTGCCCCACAAATCGCCGAAGCTGCCCTCCTTCACAGCCAACGTCACCAACTCAGCGGATTTATAAGATAACGAAACTTTCCTTGGAGTGCGGCGATCCTTCGCCGCCCTCCAAGGAAGCTACTTAGACAAAGTAGGTTTCGCGGAAGTCGGGCAGACCGTTGGGATGCCAAGTGATCCCCTCAACATTTGGGGCAATCAAATAAAGCAAGTTCTGGTTCACAAGGGGGATCACCGGCATCTCCTCCAGGAGAAGCTGCTCCAATAGTTTGAGCAATTTTGGGGTGGGGTTGTGTGCATAGATTTGTACAAGCCGGTCGTATTCCGCATTGTTCAAACTGTAGGGATTGCCAGGAGTGCTTTTAAAAAAGCTGAGATAATAAAGGGGATTATTAAACAAATCCCTTCGAAACAGGCCGCACAATTGAAAATTTCCCTTTTCCAAAGCCTCTGAGAACTCATGCCAGCGCACTTGCTCAGCTATGAGCTCGACCCCTAAGACTTCTTTCCATTGCATTTTTAGCTCTTCAAAAAGGGCTTTTTCAAATGAAAGGGCGGAGTAGGTAAGTGTAAGCTGTGGGAGATTTTTACGGTCCAAATGGAGCTCTTTCAAACCTTGTTCAAATAACTGTCTGGCAAGCTCTGGGTTGCCCTCTTCTTTTTCAAAAACTTGCGCATACTGTTGGGGCAGTGGTGAACATTGAGGGATTTGATGCAGGAGAACTTTTTCTACAATCTGTTTGCGATTGAGTGCCAAGCTTAAGGCGTGGCGGAGTAGTTTGTGGCTGAGAAGAGGCGTTTTATCGTTGCAATGTATCCAAAATATACGGGAGATCTGTTTTTGAACGATTTGCGCTTGTACTTCGGGACACATGACAAGATCGGGAGTAAGGGGCGAGGAAGGATCCCCAATAAAATCGAGCTCCCCTTTTTTAAACATCTCGTAGTACAAATGGCTGCTCTGAATCATCGAGATCTTGACGCCGCCGAGTTTGATCTGATGGGCACTATGATAAAAAGGGTTTTGAGAAAGATGGAGGCTTTTGGAGTGTTTGTATGCGACCACAGTAAAGGGGCCGTTGAAAGCCGCAGGTTCTTCTCCATCATCAAGTCGTGGAAAAAAAGGAGGCGTAGAGAGTAAATCCAAAAACCAGGGACAAGGAGCTTCCAGAGTAATACACAACGTCATCCCATCTTTGCATTGAATGCCTATGTCTTCTAAAGATGCGAGATTCTGCCGCATTTTTTTCACATTTTTGATCAGGAAAAAAAAGTCGGGATAAGGGCAGATCGTATTGTTTGCGCATAAAACTTTTTTCCACGCCTTTTCAAAGTGCCCGGCTAAGACCTGGCTGCCGTTGGACCAATAAGAAGGACGTAAAGAAAAAGTATACTGGGTGCCACAGGGGGAAATTTCTATTTTAGAAGCCGCCGCAGGTTGCCTGTTTTTGCCAGTCAAGCCCTCAAAGAGCATGTTTGAAAGAATATTTGAAGGCATATCAACTGCGTGATGTGGATTCAAAGACAAGGGGTCGCCGCTTTGAAAATTAAGGTGGAGGATGGCATTTCTCCGATCGATCGATAAGGCGGTTGCTTTTGACAGCGCCTGATCCAGAACTGTAAATAAAGCCCTGTTTTCGGGCATCTGATGGAAAAAGCAGATGTAGAGATTTTCTTCTCTTGTGACCACTGAGCAACCGATTTTTGAATTGCATGCAAGGACAGTTGCAGGGAGGGTCTTTCTCCAGTTTTTATTGGGAGTTTTGATAAGTGCTAGGTGAAGATCGGGGCGTTCGATCAAAATCGTTGTGTAATCTTTATCTTTTTCTAGGGGAGTCTCAAGAAGTTTTTGAAAATTAACGACAAGCTCAACGGCTGTTTCAAGAAACATGAGAGTTCTTAACTCGAGGGGCTTGATACTATAAAAAAGATCTTCAATTGCAGGACAGTCAATGGCATTTGCTTCCAAAGTCTGTTTGATCGCATAGAGCTGCTCGTTTTCTTTGTTGAGAAGTCCGCCATTATAGTCCCTAAAGGGTCCCAGCATGCTCTGAAGGGCTTTAACCACATAAAGACGTGCTGCCCGAATGTTTAGGGTCTGGTTATTTCTGAAAAGCGAGCAGCTAAGCTCTAAATGAAAAATAGCTGCTTCCTTTGGATATTTGTTGCGCAATGTCCCAATATGCTGCACTTTTTCTAAAGAAAATTGGACGCAGGAGGGAAGCGAGGAGCTCATTTCACTAATGGAGGCGCACTCTGGCTTCATGACTCTTGTTACAATCACAAGAAACTTCAATGTTTCCTGAAAGTACTCTACAAAAGTGATCATCACTTGTGGAATATCGTGCACGAAGCGGAGTTCATTGCTTAAGTTGCGCGTATTTTTAATGAGCTCTTCCTCATTTCCCGGCAGAAAAAAGGATTGTGAGATTGACTTGATCGATTTTGAAAGATCAGACAGGAGCTCAAGCTTCAGCTTGGCTCTCTCATTTTTGGAAAAACTGGGCGCCCTGATTTTTTTAATTTCGAGGTAGTAAAGGGAGCTAAAGCGGTATTTATAGGAAAAATAGGAACCTGGCACAGGAACAATTCCTGTGACCAAATTCAAGGCCGATCTGAAAATCCGCTCTTCACTTAACCGTTCCAGATCATTGGGTGAATAGAGAGAAATTGCGATGCCAAGATCGGTATCATTCACTAAAAACGTTCTGATGTAAAGCCGCTGTACATTGCGGTAATAAGTTTTGAGAGTGACGTGATGCAGATGGAAAAAAATGCGGGCAAGACTATTTTCAGAGTGGCTGTGAAGGAACGATTCATTGCAATGGGAAAGAAAACAGGCAAGCTCTTGCAGATTGGTTTGTGGTAAAAGAGTAGGAAAACGGTGATGGAAAGACAAAACCTTGTCGCAACACTTCTTTCCTTGTTTACCAAACAATAAACTTAACGGCATCGGGTCCGATTATCAGTAATGAAAAAATAAAATGCTTTTGAAAAGATACGTATTGTACACTAATTTTTCAAAAAAAATGATACAGGACTTCCGGCTTGTGAAAACTAAATGGCTTTATTGTTTAATCATTCTGCTTGGCCTATCTGTAAAGCTTCAAGGTGACTGTTTCAATTTTTTCTCAGGACACCCTTTTTATGCAGGTTTTGGAATAGGCCGCACTTTTGGAATGCATACCGGAAAAGGGGATCGAGCGGGTTTTTTAGAACGTGGAAAATCTTTTGATGGCAAGTTTGATCCTGGCTACACATTCAATTTGCGGGCAGGTTACCGATTTAGTCCCTGTCTGAGAGGAGACCTGCAGTACATTTTCATGAAAACCGATTTTCATTGGAAAACGCGCTTTCCTGAACTGGGCGTAGAAACTTTTCACGCTAAGTATATGTGCAGCCTCGTTTTTGCAAATTATTACCTCAACTTGAATCCCTTCTTTAATTTTTACCATTTCGATTTTTATGTGACTGCCGGCGTTGGTATTGCCAGCAATTTCATCTACCACATCGAGGAGCGCAATGCAGAAGGGCGCTTTTTTGCAAGAGTGCGGAATAATCGACACAGCAGCGCAAGCTATCAGCTAGGTTTAGGGCTTTCCAAATCCTTTTTCTGCCAAAGATTGCAGCTAAGCGGGGTTTTTAACACCTATCATCTCGGAAAAATCTCTACGGGTAACAGACGGGACATTTTCGATATACTCCCTCCTTTTCCGGAAGACCTAATCGGAGTTTATGAGTTTAAGTGGATGCGGATGGGGACGTTGACTGTAAATCTTAATTACTATTTCTAAACCCTCTAAATCCCGTGCGTGACCGTGACCGAACCGTGCTTCCGTGTGCCGTATCCGTTCTAGCCAACAAAAATCTCCTATGATAAATTCTTTCATTGACACACACTTTTCGAAGGGATTTTTCTATGTCAGCAAATGCTCTAGAATCAACTAAAGCCGGCTATTTTGATCATGAAAAATGGGATGTATATCGAGCAGCATTAGATTTAGTCGTTATTGTTAAAGATATAGTCGCCGAACTCCCGCGGGGAAGTGCTTATTTAGCTGATCAACTACAAAGGGCTGCCCTATCAGTGCCTCTTAATATAGCTGAAGGTGCAGGTGAGCATGCTTCAAATGAAAAAGCCAGATTTTATCGCATTGCAAAGCGTTCAGCAAATGAATGTGCTAGCATTGTCGATGTTTGCGAGAAGTTACAATTTCTTTCCAAAGATGGATATTTGAAAGTAAGGGAATTGCTATTGCGCATAGTGGCTATGCTTACAAAAATGGTGCGGTGCGATGGAATATCCAAATAACCAAAACGCGGAAAGTTCAAAAATTTCGGAAAGCACGGAAACTCGGTTCGGTCACGGTCACGGACACGGTCACGGTCACGCACGGAATTTAAAGGGCTATGACGACCGCCCTGTAGCCCAAATGCTCTACCCAGCAGTCCTTTTCCTGATCATAGGGCTCTTTATAGGTGTTTTCATTTCGTACAACGGGTTTTTAAAGCCCGACACCTTTGCTGGAGAATACATCCATTTTGGAAGGGTGCGCCCTGTTCATGTCACGATGGTGACCCTTCTTTGGCTTTTGTCGGCAGATATTGGGCTCATTTACTATTTTGTCCCAAGGCTGTGTGGAACGCCTTTGTGGAGCATTAAACTTGCCACCATTACGAATAGTATTTGGTGGTTTGCTCTGATTTTGGGGGTCTTTTCATTGCCTCTCGGCACCAATTTTGGGTGGGAATATGCCGAATTACCGATGAGTTTGGGCAAGTTTGTTCCCATCAAATTAATGTTGGCAATCGCCTGGTTCCTGTTCGCATGCAATATTTTTATGACAGTTTTCAACCGGCAAGTTAAGAAGATGTATGTCTCCTTGTGGTATGTGATGGGGACACTTGTATGGACAACTTTTACATTTATCGTTGGCAATTTTGCGATAGAGTGGGTCCCACAAGGGATCTCAAGGGTCAATACGAGCTGGTTTTATGTCCACAATCTGGTGGGTTTAGTCTTCACTCCGATGGGGCTGGCTGCTGCCTACTACTTTATCCCCAAAATCAGCAAAACACCGATTTATAGCCACAAATTATCTATGGTCGGCTTTTGGTCGATCGCTTTTGTTTATGCGTGGGTTGGGGCTCATCACATGCTCCACGGACCAGAATCGCAATGGCTCCAGACAACTAGTATTATCTTTTCGATCTGGTTAATTGTTCCGGTGTGGACAGTGGTTGCCAATTTGCTGAATACAACCAAAAAGCAGTGGGAAGCTTATAATAAAAGCGCAGCGCTCCGATTTTTAACCATTGGGGTTGTCTACTATCTTATCGTCAGTTTCCAGGGGTCATTACAAGCTCTACGGAACGTTAACGAGGTCATTTCGAAAACAGATTGGATTATTGGACATGCCCACATGGCCTTGCTGGGGACTTTTACATTTTTTGCTATTGGTGGTATCTATTATGTAATTCCTAGGCTAGCTGACAAGCCTCTTTGGTCTGAAAAATTGGCTGACTGGCACTTCACACTAGCTCTTTGGGGCACAATAATTATGTTTGCAGCTTTATGGATCGGCGGCTACAAACAGGGTTTAATGTGGGCAAAATGGGGCTCTGGAACTAGCTACGCACAGTTTCATGAAAATTTGTCCCGAGTTTCATTTCTTGCAACTGTTGAAACGATGTGGCCGTGGTGGCTGGCTCGCACTCTCAGCGGTGTTTTAATTTTTGGAGGGTGTGTCCTTTTTTTATTGAACATCACCAACACAGTGCTTTTACCAGCAGAAGAAAAGGCTATCCATGAAAAAGCTTGAAAAACTCGAATGGTCCGCCCTTGCAACAGTGATTGGAGTGGTTGTTTTATTTTCAACAGCCATTGGTGTTACTTTAATTGCTCCGTCGTTGATCGATCCCAGCTGGAAACAGCCCTCAAGCGATTATCAAGTGCAAATGTATGAAGTTTCCGATCCAAATGTCTATATCAGCACAGCGAACCCTGCGTCTGCAGCTCTTCAATACGTTTATCATCTTAAAGAGGGGATCACTCTCACGTCCTATCAAGAGGGCCCTCTAGTCAGAATTTTGGCGCCTGAATCTCTTGAAAAATATATCACCAGATTTAATGACAGTCACCTGATATTGACCTCTAAAGTGCTTCTTTTGCGTCCCATTCAGGATGAAAATCGTCAAAAAGAGCTGCAGCAAAAATGGAAAGAAGAAAATCAATCAGAGTCTTTTTTTCCAAAATTCACTCTTCTGGAGCTGTTTGAGCCTGAAAGGAAAGAGGTCTTTGCGGTCACGGAAACAGATGGTGTGATGGAACATTGGGTCGATTCTGATTTCACAATTCTAGATCAAATGCCTCCTTACGTAACAGAGAACGGGGTTATTTACGTCAAAAATCCTAAAGAATACCGCGTGGCCCTTGTGAATCATTTAGGAAGCTCACAATGGCTCTACAGCGAGCACGGAGAGCCTATTTATAATCTGGAGGAGCTCAAAGGGGGGAAACACAGATTTCTTTCCAGGCAAGAATTGATCCAGATGGGCGAAGATATTTACCGGAAAGAAGGGTGCTGGTATTGCCACACAGATCAAACACGTACGCTTGTTCAAGATACAGTCCTAAACGGCTCTGAGGAGTATCCAGCGCCCCCATCCTCTGCCAATGAATACATTTATCAGAAGGTGAGCTTTCCAGGGACACGTCGTATTGGCCCCGATCTTTCAAGAGTGGGCATTAAGCGCTCCAGTAGAGACTGGCATATTTCCCACTTCTGGTCTCCCAAAACGGAGAGCTTGGGGAGTGTGATGCCCTCGTTCAAACATTTTTTCGATAATGACCCCACAGGCACTTCTCGAAACCCTTACGGGATTCCTAATTTTAAGTTTGAGGCGATCTATCACTATTTGATGACCAAAGGAACGCGGATCACTTCGCCGAGCGAAGCTTGGTGGCTAGGAAAGGACCCGATCCAGACACTGTTGATCATTGAAGGGAAGAAATAATGATTGTTGATGGGAGAGGTATTTATGGATTTGTGCTGCATTATGCGCTCCTATTTGCAAGTTTTGGCTCAGCGCTCTGGATCTTTGTCTATCTGTGGAGGAAGAAGCGCCTCGATATGGACGAGGATCCCAAGTATGAGATGCTGGATGATTAGATTGTGTAAACTATGTGAAAGTTGGCGATCAAAAACGGAGCATCGATGGGAAGGATATAACGATATGAAGGATAAAAAGAAAAAAGAGGGATAGACCTTTCCTTGGAGTGCGGCGATTATTCGCCGCCCTTAAATGGGCAAAATGAATTGAGAGAATTCTAGGTTTTGGGATAGCGTTTATATCCTATCAGGTGTTTTTATCCATTGAAGAGCGGCGAATAATCGCCGCACTCCAGGAAGGTCTCCATGTCCTTCATTCTTATCTTTCATATTGTTATATCTTTCCCATTATTGTTCCGTTTTGACATGCAACTTTTACAAAATACGTGCTGATCAGGCTGGGGAGGCGAAAACGCAATGGATAACGACAACGAAATACCAGAATCAGAGGAAGCAAAAATCCCCCGCTTCCTATTAATAACCTATATCATCGTGTTCTTAACGGGACTTGCCCTGATTTTTTTCTGGAATGGGTCCAGGGGGTGGTTTGACAGGGGCTCTTGGCACAAGCTGCAAGAGGCCGCTAAGACGACTTATCACTTTGATAAAAACTTCTCGAAAAACTCTTTTGGAAAAAGAGGGTTATAGTGATTGGATTCGAAAGTTAGTTCGCGGGCAGGTCTTTGTTTAGTTTCAAGTGTCTCCTGGAAGATTTGAAAAGGGTTCTCATCGAGTTCCCATTTTTTATTCTCATCATCCCAGAATTTGCGGAAAACTTTGACGCAAACCTTATGGATCATGCTATAGGCATAGGCTTCTGGTAATCCACCATACACTCCTTCGAGGCGAAGTTCATCGATATATTTAGGAATTTTATCTTTAATGTGATCAAAATCAAAATGATCAACATTGGCTCCTCCGACAGCCTCCGCCGCTAGGATAACGAGGTTTGTAAGTTCCTCTATTTCACCAGGAATTTCTTTTAAGCGTGTTTGAGCGTTTGCATACTGCTCGTCTGCCTCAGTTTGTGTGCCCGTGGAGATCTCATGATCAGGCTCCAGAGTTTTGCAAGTTTTTTGTTCTTCTTCAAGCTTGGCGACTTTCTCAACCGTATGTTCAATAAGGGCATTAACAAGATGACGTTGCAGTTCAATATTTTCTGGGTAATTTTCTTCTATCCAGGTCGTAAGCTGATGCCTCATGCTGCCTGGATCAACATACTTAGATGACACAAGGCCGAGCGCAGTATGAATACAATTTCCATCCCCTTTGGTTGGAACCTCAATCTTCCCTTTGAAGGTATTTCTAATTGAAACATTCCCCGGTCTGGATAACTCAAATTCGAGGTTTTCAATCCTATCTATGAGGTAATACACACGAGGCGATAGATCAAAACATTCTCCATCTTGTTTGACTTGAGGTAAGACAGTATCGATGAGTTGCCTCGCTTCGGCCAATTTTTTTTTGTCAATGTCAGCGAGTCTGATGCTGCTTACAATATTTTGAGCTTTTTTAAGAGCGGCATCAATTTCTTTTTCTTTGACAAGACGGGGGC
Source organism: uncultured bacterium (assembly GCA_964588495.1). Classification (GTDB taxonomy): domain Bacteria; phylum Chlamydiota; class Chlamydiia; order Chlamydiales; family JAAKFR01; genus CAVPKN01. The sequence goes on from CAZPPS010000004.1 coordinate 76,377, forward strand.
TTTCTTGACGGGAAATCTCTTGAGGTTTCCTCATAAACTCAGGGGGAGCGCAGCAGAGGCTTACGCAGGCTTTGCAGATGAGGCCGATGGGAGTCACAACCAAGCAAATAACCGCGATCACGGGCAAAATCACAAAAAGGACTATGCGGCTAATGACTTCGATGAGTGCATCACAACCCTCTTGTTTAACCTCCGAGAAAATCCGTTGATAAGAATCGACAACGTAAATCGAAGGTACTAACAGGCTATGACCAAACAAAGTTTCGTCACGGTAGAAATCGCAAAACGAACGGCTTTGAGTAATATCTTGTGTGTTTGACATAAAAAATAGTCTACACAAGAGGTGATTAAGAGTAAATTAAGAGTTTATCGCCTCCATTTCCATTTCATCTTTCTACCTACATCTATGGCCTTAAATACGTGACCAAAAATCTCTAAAAAATGAACGCTCCGGGGCATTTTTTTTACTTTAAGCGACAACAGACTCATAATTAGACAAAGAACTAATTCTACAACTAATCTTACAAACATTTTTTTACCTTATTTGGTGAAGTTACAAATAAATTATATCAAAAAAGTATTGGTAGATTGTTAAGATTGAAACAAATCTTATTTTTTGAGGCGCGCGAAGAGGAGGGCTGATTCGAAAAGGAGGAGCATGGGGAAGGCGAGGAGGAGTTGGGAGACAACGTCTGGAGGGGTTAGGATGGCTGCTAGGATGAAGATGGCGACGATGACGCCTCTACGGATCTTACAGAGCAGATTGTAGGTGAGCAGGTCGAACTTGATCAGGAAGAGGAAGACGACGTAGAGTTCAAAGGTGATTCCGTGGGCGAGGATGAGGCCAATGATAAAATCGAGGGTTTCGCCCAAACACCAGCTGTTTTCTGCCAGGCCTACGTTGAATTTGTTAAAGAAGTCGATCACGAAGGGAATGGTGACCTTGTAGGCGAAGATAATGCCGATGCAGGTAAAGACTAGGGAGAGGATCAGAAAAGGGAACAGGAGGGCTTTTTCCTTGGCTTTTAAGGCGGGAAGTAGAAAGGAGAAGAGGAAATAAAGCCAAAAAGGGGATGAGAAGATGATCCCTGACCATAAGGCAATTTTGGCAGCAGCCGAAAAACCTTCGAGGGGGCTGATGAGGTAGAGAATACCAATGTTGAGAGGGGCGAGAAGGGCGCCCAAAATTTGTTTGTGAAAGCAAAAACTTAAGACCGTGCCAATTAAAATGACAAGGCCGCTACGAACAAGTGCTGTCCGCAGATCTTCGACATGGTCCCAAAACCGGAGACGGCTCATTTATCTTCGGGGTCCTTTTTGTCGATTTCGATCTCGTCAACAATCCCTTGGGAGGCTTTTTTAAATTCACGAAGCCCTTTTCCCAAATTGCGGGCAAACTCGGGAAGCTTTTTCCCTCCAAACAAGACTAGAATCACGAATAGAATAACGACTAATTCCCAACCGCCAATCATAGGAGTCTCCTTGGTATAAAGTGTGATAGAGGATAGGGGATTAGGTTTAGGTTATGCAAGGGCTATTTTCCTGGCAGTAGCGTGATTATTCGCCGCCTTTTAATCGGCAAACAGACGGCTCGGCAATTGAAGGGCGGCGAATAATCGCGCTACTGCCAGGAAGGCTCGGTTGGCTAGAGGGCGAGCTGTTTGAGGCGATCGCCCAAAATGCCCAATTCCTTCTTGAACTTCTGGAGCTCAGTCTTAGCTTTCGGGTTCTTCTCGAGCTCGTAGAGTCTGCCGGCGAAATGGTTCAAGAGGTGCATCGTGTTCTCAGGATCGGACATGAAAGCGAATTCCTCGCCGTCGATTCTTCTGAGGCGGTTGACAAACGCAAACTGATCTTCCGAGGAGACAAGATCTGATGTGATGATGTTGATAAACTCCCCTCTTTCGGCCACTTCTTTGGCAAGCCTTGCAGGAATTGTGAAGTTTTTGATCACTTCTTCAATAATTTCCTGATGTTTTTCGTTGGTGACCTCCCCTTTGATTTGGCCTGTCAGCAAGGTTTCAAAGAGAAAATTGGCCAAATCCTTGTTCTGGTTGACACAGTTTAAGATCACATTTTGCATTTCACGGAATGTGGATCTTGAAACTTTCATCGCAAAAATGCGCCGCATATTGCCTTCAAAAAGCAGCACCATTTTATCATCGAGTACAATTTTGTTGCGGGTTTGCTCAGTCATTTTTATTCCTTAATTTAAGCTAGATTTAATCGAATTCAGAAGCTCTAAAAGCCTTCTTTGTTGTTTGGGATTCACGTTTAATTTTGCGCGCGAAAAAGAGAGCTCAAGCCTTTCTAATTGCTTAATCGCGTTATCGACAAGATCCTCGCCCCGTTTATCACTTTCTTTCAAAGGGAAGAAGGTGCGGATCAAAGTGATCATCTGCTGTTTGGTCTCCCCTTGATAGTTACGCACGATCTCTTCCTTTTTGGAAAATTCGCCGTCTCGGCTTGCCAGCGTGTAAACCGCCTGTCTTGGCATCGCTTCAATTTGAGGATGGAGACCTTTGGGAACTTTCAAATAGAACTCGTAATACTGCAAAAAGTTGTAGGGCGTTTGCCGGTTTCCGTAAGTTGCCCCAAGCCAAGCTGTAAATGCCCCTTCACGGTATTTTTTTAAGACGCTTTGAGCCTTTTTGATCCGCTCGCCATGCAAAAGAGCTGCCTGGTTGTTGATGGCTTTTACTTCGGCAGTAAGGGATAAGAGGTAGGTTAAATCGTCTGTGATATCAACCGTTTCTTCTACCGCATATTTGGTTAAAATCTCTGTGATTTCCTGCTTTTCTTTGTCGCCGGTTCTCAGAGATCCAAAAAGTCCAGCAAAAGCTGTGAGCTGTCCATGGGCCGTTTGGCTCCCCAGCTCGCTCATTTTAGGCTTTTCTTTCTTTTGAAAACGCTCTTGAAGCGCCGAATCGAGTTTCTTTGTAACCATTGTAAAACCGTTTTACATTCGGGATAGGATTTCGTTGGTAAGAGCGAGGTAATCTTCGGCTGCTCGGCTCGCAGGAGCTGTTTCAAAAACCGGCTTGCCGTAGATGGCAGCTTCTGAGACGCAAACGTCTCTTCTAATCTTTGTAGGTAGCAATTTTCCTGGGAAAGTGGACTCAATCAGATCCATAAAAGCCTGATTATTTTTGCCACGGGCATTCCAAAACGAAAGAGAGACTCCTAAAACATGAAGAGGATGCCGCTCGGAAATTCCTTCGATGAATTGGGAGAGTCTTTCAAGCCCTTTAACGCTGTAAAACTCAGGCGTTGCGGAAATGAGGGTATGGCTTGCCGCAATTAAGGCCGATTCTGTTAGCCAGCAAAGAGAAGGGGGCGTATCAATCAGCACACAATCGTAATCGATGTCCTTGAGAATGCTCTTCAATCTTTCGTGAGAATAACGGTCTGATGCCAGGGCGCCACTCACCTCAACACGTTCTAGCCACGTATCTGCAGGAACTAAATCGAGACCCTCAATGTCTGTCGATTTAATCACCTCGTGGATCTCTTTTTGGCCTTGCAAAACGGGAGCCAAGCTATCGTGCTCATCCGGATCCAGCCCTAAGCCAGCAGTCAAATTGGCCTGCGCATCAAAATCGATCAGAAGCACTTTTTTGTTGTGATAGCGGGTGAGGGCAGAGCCAATGTGCAAAGCTGTCGATGTCTTTGCAGTTCCCCCTTTAAAGCTGCTGATGGCAATCGTTGTTTTCATATTAGACCCGTACTTCTTCTTTAAACGGAGAAACTAAAGCTCTCGTTTGTTTCTCAAGGGTGATTTTTTCAAGGAAGTCCTTTAAGGCAATCTCTCCGTGGACAACGTTGTTCCGTGTGCGAAGAGCAATCGTCTTGTTTGCCATTTCCTGATCTCCCACAGTGAGCATGTAATTGACCTGATCGAGCTGCGCCTGTCTCACTTTTTTACCCACAGATTCGTTAGAATCATCGATTTCGACGTGGAAACCCGCTTCTTGAAGCTGCTTGCGCACAGAATCGGCATATTCCACGTGTCTATCGGCCACAGGAATAAGGCGTACCTGTCGAGGGCTCATCCAGAGGGGGAATTTGCCGGCAAAATGTTCGATGAGTATTCCAAAGAACCGCTCAATCGAACCAAAAAGGGCTCTATGGATCATGATAGGCCTTGGACGGTTTCCTTCTTTATCGGTATATTCCAGATTAAAACGCTCTGGCAAGGACATGTCGAGCTGAATCGTGCCGCATTGCCAGGTTCTTCCCAAAGCATCGCGGATATGCAGATCGATTTTGGGGCCATAAAAGGCGCCGTCCCCTTCCCGGATTTGGAAAGATTTACCAGACCTCTCAAGGGCTTGTCTCAAGGAATTTGTAGCATGTGCCCATTGCTCATCTGTGCCGATGGTACCCTTTTCAGGACGTGTTGAGAGCTCTAAATGGTAGGAAAGACCAAACGGGCGATAAAGATCATCGACTAGATTTAAAACTCTTAAAATTTCATCTTCAATCTGAGCTGGTTCCATAAAGATGTGCGCATCATCTTGGTGGAAGCTGCGCACTCTCATGAGCCCTGATAGGGCTCCGCTGGCTTCATGACGGTGTACGTGGCCAATTTCAGCAATTCTTAAAGGAAATTCCCGGTAGCTATGGGTATTCATTTTGTAAAAGAGCATGCAGCCGGGACAGTTCATCGGCTTAATGGCAAATTCTCTTTCCTCAATAGCAGAGGTGTACATATTTTCTCGGTAATTTGCCCAATGTCCAGAACGCTCCCAAAGCTCTTTTGCCATCATTTGAGGGGTTTGGATCTCAATGTAACCCTCTTTTTCATGCAAAGAGCGCCAAAACTGCAAAAGGGCATTCCACACAAGCATTCCCTTGGGATGGATAAAAGCCATTCCAGGAGCTTCTTCGCGGTGGGAAAATAGATCGAGCTTAGGTCAAAGAATTTTGTGATCTCTTTTTTTAGCCTCTTCGAGTTGGGTTAGATATTCCCGCAGCATTTTTTTGTCTGGGAAAGTGATTCCATAAATGCGCGTTAACATTTCACGTGTAGAATCGCCTCTCCAATAAGCTCCGGAGGTCTTTAAAATTTTAATCGCTTTCACTTTGCCGAGATTTGGAATGTGGGGGCCGCGGCATAAATCGATAAATTCTCCCTGACGGTAGGAGGTGATTGCCCCATCAAAGCCCTCGATGAGCTCCGCTTTGTATTTATTGGTTCCAAAAGTTTTGAGGGCCTCTTCTTTGTTAGAAATCACCTCTTTTTGGGTCTTGAAATTTTCCTGGACGATGTTTTCCATCTCTTTTTCGATTTTTTCAAAATCTTCGTCAGAGATGTGAAGATTTGCGAAATCGTAGTAGAAACCATTTTCAATCGGTGGGCCAATCGTTAATTGAGCATCAGGATAAAGTCTTAAAATGGCTTGGGCAAGGATGTGAGCGGAACTGTGCCAATAAACCTCTTTCCCTTCTTTGTCGGCAAAACTAAAAAAATGAATCGTATCGCCCTCTTTCAGAGGTTGAGCTAAATCAAAAGTCGAGCCGTTGATAGAAACAGCCAAGGCTTGATCGGGAGCTGTCAGATTGAGTTTTTTTGCCAGATCTTCGGCTGTGCTTCCAGCTGGCAATTCGATAGTTTTATCTTTGTGGGTAACGCTGATACTCATTTTTTTCCTCGCTATCAGAAGAAGACGATACTACAATAGAAGGGTTGAAAAGAAAAGAGTAAAGAATCAGAATTGAGCGCTATGAATCGCAAAAAAGCTTTAATTACAGGCATTACGGGCCAAGATGGGGCCTATCTTGCAGAATTTCTTTTAGAAAAAGGGTATGAAGTTCACGGTCTAAAAAGACATGCTTCTCTCGATAATACCCTGCGTCTTAAGGGAATTGATGTTAAGTTGCATGCCGGCGAACTCACCGATTCGGGAAGTATTTTTCAGCTCGTCAATCAAATCAAACCCGATGAGATTTACAATTTTGCAGCCCTCAGCGATGTGGCAGTTTCTTTTGCAACTCCTGAATATGCGGCCAACGTCAATGCTCTCGGCACGTTGCGTATCCTGGAAGCGATCCGCATGTTGGATCTTCAGAAAAAAACACGCTTGTATCAGGCATCTACTTCCGAATTATTTGGCCAGGTGAGGGAAGTTCCCCAAAAAGAGAGCACCCCTTTTTATCCACGTTCTCCGTATGCAGTTTCCAAGCTTTACGCTTACTGGATCACGGTGAATTACCGGGAATCCTACGGAATTTTTGCGTGTAACGGAATTTTGTTTAACCACGAATCTCCCATGCGCGGCGAAACCTTTGTCACACGCAAAATCACAAGGGCTCTTGGCCGGATCCTGATGGGGAGCCAAGATTGTCTTTATCTTGGGAATCTCAATGCCAAACGGGATTGGGGACATGCCAGAGATTTTGTAGAAATGGAATGGTCGATTTTGCAACAAGATGAACCCGACGATTTTGTCATTGCAACCGGCGAGCAGCACACGGTAAGGGAATTTGTCACTTTGGCAGCTCAAGAGCTCGGAATTCAGCTGCGCTGGGAAGGAAGTGGTCTTCATGAGATTGGGATTGTAGAAGCCATTGATTCCCCCTATCTGCATCGCTTGATGCCCGGTATGGCAATCGTGAAAGTAAGCCCCGAGTTTTTTAGACCCGCAGAAGTGGAAACTCTTCTAGGAGACTCTTCTAAGGCCTTTAAAAAGCTGGGATGGAAGCCCAAAACTTCTTTTTCTGAATTGGTCTCTGAAATGGCAAGATCAGATTTAGCTCTGGCTCAACAAGAATCCCTGTTTGTGCAAGAAAATGCATGTCTGTGTTGATGCAAGACTGATTGCCCAATCGGGCATTGGCACCATGCTCAAATCTTCCCTTGAAAGCATTAAACATGCAAATTTTTGCAAGCTCACTCTTCTTTGTCATGAAAGTGATCAAAAACTCCTTTCCAGCTACTCTGATGATCTGATTTTGATGAAAAGTTCGATCTATAGCGCAGCTGAACAGCTGGAATATCTAAAAAAAATCCCCAAGTGCGATCTTTTTTTTTCTCCCCACTTTAATGTTCCTATTGGTCCCATCCGGGCAAAAAAAAGACTGTGTTGCATCCATGATGTCTACCATTTGGCCCATTTCAAGACCCTTTCTTTTAGCCAAAAGGTGTATGCGAAATGTGTCTATAATGCGGCCTTTTTATTATCAGATAGTCTCATCACAATTTCAGAATTTTCTAAAAATGAGATCTTAAAGTGGGCCACAATTCGACCAAAAAATATAAAGATCATCTCGCAAAACTTCAACTTTGTCCCAGAAAAGCCTTCAAATCAGACAAAAAATTTTATTCTTTATGTGGGCAATCTAAAGCCCCATAAAAACTTAGTGCGCCTTATCAAAGCTTATGCCAAAGTGGCTCCCAAAGTTTCTCTTTACATTGTGGGAAAAAAAGAAGGCTTAAGAACTGTGGACCAAAAATTGTTTGAGGAGACAGAGAAAAATCCGTTTTTGAAACAAAATGTCACATTCACAGGCTATGTCACAGATGAGGAGCTCAAAAAGTTGTACGCAGAGGCCCTTTTTTTTGCGTTTCCTTCCACCTACGAGGGATTTGGCATTCCCCCTCTAGAGGCAATGGCTAGTGGATGTCCTGTTATGGCCGCACGTGCAGCTTCTATTCCCGAAGTGTGTGGAGATGCAGTTGAATATGTGGATCCTCATTCTATCGATTCGATCGCAGAAGGGATCCAAAAGCTTCTATTTGATGAAAAACGAAGGGAAGAGCTGATCAGAAAAGGCAATGAGCTTGTTGCGCAAAAACGAAATCAGAAAAACGAAGTTGTGGATGTGATTCATGCGTGTTGCAGTCGTACATGATTGGCTAACTGTTTATGCAGGAGCTGAGAGGGTTTTAGAACAGATTTTAAGCATGTTTCCCAAAGCCGATCTTTTCAGCGTGATCGATTTTTTTCCCAAAGACCTCAGGCCACATTTACAAGGCAAAAAAGCGCATACAACATTTATTCAGAATCTCCCCTTTGCCAAAAAATTCTACCAGCTTTATTTGCCTCTCATGCCCGTTGCTATTGAACAGCTGGATGTGACGCAATACGATCTGGTCATTTCCTCGAGTCATGCAGTCGCAAAAGGGATCATTACAGCCCCTGGACAGCGCCATTTGTGCTATTGCCATTCCCCTATGCGCTATGCGTGGGATCTGCAACACCAATATTTGGAAGGTAAAGCCAACATCCTTGCACGTTATTTGCTCCATAAAATGCGCGTTTGGGATGTCAGTTCTGCCCATGGTGTCGACACATTTATGGCCAATTCCCATTTTATTGCCGACCGTATCGAAAAATGCTACAGACGGAAGTCGGAGGTTGTCTACCCACCGGTTGCCGTTGATAAATTCCCTCTGCATGAGCAGAAAAGCGATTTTTATGTCACAGCTTCTCGCTTTGTGGGCTACAAAAAAATCGATCTGATGCTGGAAGCTTTCAGATCGATGCCTGGAAGGCGTTTAATTGTGATTGGCAACGGGCCGGAAGAGAAAAAACTCAAAAAAATGGCGCCACCCAACGTTTCTTTTACAGGGCACATTTCAGTTGAAAAAATGGCCGATTACTTCGGTAAGGCCAGGGCTTTTCTTTACGCGGCGGTTGAGGATTTTGGCATCGTGCCGATTGAAGCCCAGGCGACGGGGACAACAGTGATTGCCTACAGCAAAGGGGGCGTTAAAGAAACATGTGAGCACACAGGCTTTTTCTTTAACGAACAGACTCCAGAAGCTATCAGAGTGGCGATTGAAACTTTTGAAGAACACAAACCTATTGCGCCGATTAGATGTAGAGAAAATGCACTCAGATTCTCTGAAATGCATTTTAGAGAACAATTTTTAAATATAGTAGCGTCGACATGAAATGTTTAATATTAGCAGGCGGCAGCGGTACAAGGCTCTGGCCCCTTTCTCGAAGTCATTACCCCAAGCAGTTTTTGAGGCTTAAAGACGAAGAATCGTTTTTACAAAAGACAGTGAGACGCAATCTTAAAGTGGTTTCTGCGCAGGATCTTTATCTTCTCACAAATGAAATGTATTATCACGATGTTCTGCGTCAGGTTCAAGAAGTGGCTCCCATTCCTAGTGACAATATCATTTTGGAGCCTTCAAGCAAAAATACAGCTCCTGCAATTGCATTTGCACTCAACCATCTACAAGCTGCTGACGAAGAGATTTTTTTGATAACACCTGCCGATCACATGATAGCCCCTATTGAGGGATATGTGGATTGCATGGAAAAAGGGGCAGAACTGGCTAAGAAGGGGTTTTTGGTCACTTTTGGAGTGCGTCCTACAAAGCCTGAGACTGGGTATGGCTACATTAAGTCCAAAGGGCAAATGGTTGAGAAATTTGTCGAAAAGCCCGATCTAAAAACGGCTCGAGAATACGTTGAAAGCGGCAATTATTTTTGGAATTCGGGAATGTTTGCGTTTTCTTGCGCTTCATTTAAAAAAGAGGCCCTTGAGCATATGCCAGAACTTATCGAGAACACGTTTGGGCATCTTCCATCGATTTCAATTGACTATGCGCTGATGGAAAAATCGACAAATGTGGCGATGGTTCCTTTAGACTTAAGCTGGTCTGACATTGGTTCCTGGGAAAATGTCTACGAAGTTTTGGACAAAGACAGCTCTCAAAATGCCACCAAAGGGGATGTTTTAGCAGTCGACACAGCAAATTCCCTCATTTATGCGGAAAATAGGCTTGTGGCTGCCATTGGATTGGACAACATGATTGTGATCGAAACGGGAGATGTTGTCTTGATTGCCCCTAAAGCTGAATCTCAACGGGTCAAAGAGGTCGTTTCCAAGCTTAAAGACCTTGGAAAAAAACAGGCTGATGAACATCTGACAACCAACCGTCCATGGGGCTCATACACTGTTTTGAAAGAGGGAGAGCGCCACAAAATCAAACGGATCACCGTCAATCCCAAGCAAAAACTGAGCCTTCAAATGCACTATCACCGGAGCGAGCACTGGGTCGTTGTGAGCGGAACTGCCAAAGTGACCATTGGCGATCAAGAAACCATTGTGCACGAAGGGGAGAGCATTTTTGTCCCCAAATCAGCCATCCACCGGGTCGAAAACCCGGGAAAAGTGACTCTCGAGATCATCGAAGTGCAAGTTGGCGAGTATCTTGGCGAAGATGACATCATCCGCCTCGAAGACGTCTACGGAAGACTAAAAGAACAAGACGCCTTCAAAGTCCTCGCCAAAGCCATCGAGAGATAATTTTTGGTTCAAAAGACTTTAAGGAATTTCTGCGTGAACGAGCCCGCGCCCGAGCCCGTGCCCGACCTGAAAACGAAGAGCCCGATTTTCTTAAGATCGGGCTCGGGCGCGGGCTCGTTCACGAAGAACATGGGCGCGCTCCAGGTTCCAGTTCACCCACATAGGTAACATAGTGGTAGGAATGTTTTAGGTTTTTTCCCTCTGTTTAAGAAGTTAAATAGATGAGTGTGAGGGATCTTTATTTTAATGGTTTTTTTAAAATAAGTTGTTTGTTATTCTGTGGTAATTACAAGGAATTGACATGCCTCTGTTTACTGTATTCTTTTGTTTTTTTATCTGGTCTACTTGCTTTACATTAGGAAAAACGACTTTAGAGTGTAGCCCTCCGATCTTTTTGACGGGGGCCCGCATGTTTATGGCGGGGATCCTGCTCTTAGTCTTTATGGCTTGTTTTCAACGAAAAGAGATGCGGATCAAAAGGCATCAGCTTTTCCCCTTAATTTTGTTCGCCATTTCAGCGGTTTATCTGACAAATGTTTTTGAATTTTGGGGTCTGCAGTATCTGACGGCAGCAAAAGCTTGCTTTATCTACAGCCTCTCTCCGTTCCTTTCAGCCCTTTTCTCCTATTTCCAATTCAAAGAAAAAATAACCTCCAAGAAACTGATGGGTCTGATGGTCGGTTTTTTTGGATTTATCCCCGTTTTGATCCATAAATCGGGCTCAGAACAATTGCTTGGTGGTTTAAAGATCCTTTCCTGGCCTGAGATTTCCCTGATGATCGCGACAGTTACTTCAGTTTATGGCTGGATTCTCCTTAGAAAGCTTGGAAAAGAGGATGGAATGTCCCCTTTAATGGCTAATGGCACATCGATGCTGCTGGGCGGCGTTTTTGCCCTTGTCCATTCTGCTTTTACAGAAAACTGGAATCCCCTCCCTGTCACGAATTATTCGGGCTTTTTCCAAGGGGTTTTCTTGATGATTCTCATCTCTAACCTCATCTGTTACAACATCTACGGCTGGCTTTTAAAGCGCTTTACAGCCACTTTCCTCTCCTTTGCAGGGCTCACAACACCTCTATTTGCGGCCTTCTTTGGCTGGCTGATCCTCCATGAGACAGTGACCTGGAGCTTCTTCGTCTCCGTCACCGTCATCTCTTTAGGCCTGTGGCTCGTCTACGCCGAAGAGCTGAAGCTCGGATACATCGTGCGTAAAGCCAAGAAGCCCGTTTAACCATAGTTTCCGTTTTTTTTTAAACACAAAGACACGAAGACACAAAGGCACAAAGAGAAAGGAAATAGCACCATTTTTTCTCTGTGTTCTCTGTGTCCTCTGTGGTTTTTAAATTGCCTCAAAGACTTCAATTATAACAACCTTCGGGGCATTTTAAAAAACCACAGAGGACACAGAGAACACAGAGAAGGAAAGTTAATAATTTTTTTCTCTTTGTGTCTTTGTATCTTCGTGTCTTTGTGTTGAATTGAACGGAAGCTCGGATCGGTCACGGTAACGGGCATGGTATCGGTATCGCACGGTTATTTGAGGGAGGCGAGGGTGGCGTTGCGGCCGCTTAAGGGTTGGCGGCGGTAGGAGAAGAAATCGTCGGGGTTGGCATAGGTGCAGAGGGAGGCAATCTCGATGTGGTGGGGGAGAATGCCGCAGGCTTCTAGCTGAGCGCGGGAGATTTGCCAGAGGTTGAAGTAGGTGGGTTTGTATTGGAATGGGTGGAAGCTTTCTGGGAACTCAGTCTTGTAGTTGATGAACTCGGAAGCTTCTGGGCCGAGGCTTGGGGAGATGCCGACGTGCAGATCTGCGGGATTTGTGTTGTAAAGCGCGTGCATCTGATCGATCGTTTCTTTGTAGATATTTTGGACGTTTCCTCTCCAGCCGCAGTGGATATTGGCAAGGGCGTGATGGATGGGGTCATAGAAGATGGCTGCCTGGCAATCAGCGTGTTTAATGAGGAGAGTGAGGTCCTTTTGAGAGGTGATAAGGCCGTCGCCTGCTGGGGATTGGTTGGGGTTGGCTTCTATGATGGTTTTACTGTGGTATTGGGAAAGGGAGCAGGAGTGGGACAAATTTAGGGCTTGTAGGGCTTTGTGTTTGTTGATTTGGATGTTTTGGGGGTTTTCACCTTCTTGCAGGGCAAAGTTCAAGGAAGCGAAGTTGCCGGTGCTGACGCCGCCGTGGCGCAAGAAGATTCCATGGACCAACTTTGGAAATTGAGCGAAAAGCTCGAAGGTGAGCCAGGTAAGAGAACCGTTTGTGTGGCGTTGCATGAACCTATCCCACTAATCGCATAATATGATTTTTGATGAATTTTTCCGCAGATTTTAAAACCGCTGCGCAGGGCATACTTAGGTAAGTAGGCCAAGCAGCGGTTTTGAAAGCTGCGGAAAAAGGCGCGAAAAGCATTTTTTGGGAGTAGTGAGATAGGTTCATAGGAAAAATATAACTGAAGACGCTTTTTTAAGTGAATGAGCCCGTGTCCGAAATCTGTAAATCGGGCACGGGCAGGGGCACGGGCACAGGCACGGGAGTTAGCTCTGGAACATGCGGCTGACGACTTGTGTAATCGAGTCGGAAGCCGATTTCAAGATCTGAAGAGCATACTCCAGGTTTTGGCCAGCGCTTTGTCTTAAGTCCTCAGCACGGCTAAAGGCCTGGCTATAGAACTGCTGGTAGGAGTTGCCTTCGGATTCAATAGCTTTATCTCCCCCTTCCTGCTTTTGGTAAGCTGCCATGTTTGTCTGGTATTTGGAATCGTTCAATCCGGTAACACCAGCACTCATCAGCTGCATCCCTTGTGCCTTTTGGAATGCCTCGTTCATCCATTTATTGGCTCTTTTTCCTACGATTCCCATCCCTCTTTTGAAACCTTGCCAGTCTTTATCAGCACGACCCTCAAAGTAGCCGCCTTCCTGAGCCTCTTTATCGGCTTTCTCTGCAAGCTCTTCGTTCACCTTGCCTGCGCTCTGGTTGGCATTCTTGGCCTGGTTCTCACCTTCGCCTTCAACGTTATCTTCCTGGTTGAGCGCTTTGGATTCATTCGCAAGGTTACTTGTCTCCTCTTCGGCCACATTGGGCTGTTTCGCAAAGCTGATATCGTTTTTGTCTGCGTTGAGGGGATTCTCCTCTTCTGAGCCTGTGAATTCACTAAATCCAGAAAGTGCGACAGCACCTCCAAACATACAGAGGTTGATAATACCATCTGTTTTGGACATGGCAGCTTGCTCTAAAGTCGCGTTGGACTGTGCCGTGTAGGCTCCCTTAATGGCATCTCCGATGAGGGGGGCAAATTTCACCTGCGCCATCATGCACGAGGTGGCCTCTTTCCACTGAGAGCTCCAGAAACGGGAGTTGGCTTTTGCCTGAATACAGAGCACAGCGCCGATAATGGCAATCAAGCTCATCTGGCTATCATCTAAATCCTGGCACCCATTCCAGTTGGATTGAGGATTGGGAAGTTGTGGCTTAGCAGCTGCCTTGTTGGCCACAGTAAATAGCGCTGCGGCTCCTTCTGACTCAGAGGCGAGGACTACATCTTTTGTGACCTGCTGCAGCTTGCCGAGCGACTTGGTGCTGCAGTTTTCCTCAGCAACACGGGCAGTCCCTTCCTTGTTATGGCTCCTTTTGTCATCTCTTCTTTGGGCCTGCTCAGAGTTCTGGATGTTTTGCCAGTTTTGGTTATCAATAATAAACATATTACTTACCTTTTACTTACTTTTTTTATTAAAATTATTATCCTTAAACGGCATTTGCCAGCCCATAAGAGATCTGCTTAATGGCGCTCGATACTGACTGGAATGTATCGATAATTTCCCCAGCATCTGTGATCTCTTCTTGCACAACACTCCCTTCCTGCTTAATCATCTGCTGAGTGAAGTGCTGGTACATATTGTTTGTGTTGAGGATTTGAAGAGCCCCCCCAACATCTGCTTGCAACCCTGCAAGCTCTTTGTATTGACCTTCCAGTTGCACGCCAACAAGCCCTTTCATCAACATCGGAGATCCCAAAGCGCCTGCCATAGCCATTCGGACAAGGGTTTTAAACGCCTTCTCGGCCAGCCACTTTGCTGTGTTGGCTCCAGCAGTTGATGAGGCTGCCCCTTCTGTACCGCCAGAAACGGTTGTTTCTGCGCTGCTACTCGCTGCATTTTGAATGTTCTCCATGTCTTCAAAGGCAGACACTTGCTCATTAACTTCAGCGCCCAAGCTCAGCTCTTCTGTATCGGCAAGGGCTCCATCGCCCGCTCCTCCACCTGCTAACAGTTCAGCTTCTTCCGGCAAGAGCTCATCAGCGGCTCCTCCTGTCAAATATCCAGCAGCAGCTGTCCCCACCATCAAGACAATCCCGAACGCAATCAGCACTCCATTGATAATGGAGGCTTTTTGTTGCATCTCAGCGTTGTACTTCTGAATCTCCGCATCCAGTTTGAGCGCTCCTTCCTGCTTATTAAAGGCGTTGGTTGTCGCTTGCAAAATGCATTGCGATTCGGTCAAGTTGAGCTCTTGAAGGTTTGCATAGTTGGTGTTTTCCATTTCCACGCCATCACGCTCGGCATTAAATGCCTTTGCATAAGCTGCCGCTAAATAGGTATAAAAATCCTTCTCCGGAGAGGGCTTTGGAGGTGTCAAACTGGGACGGTTTTGCTCCAGCACCTTTTTTAACTCCCCATTGACAGCAACCGTGTGCTCTTTTTTATACTCAATGGTGTCCTTGAGCAGCCTTGCCTGCTTCGCATGGGACACTGGATTATGCTCAGAGCGTGAATAGTAGCTTCTTCCAGCTCCTTCCAACCCATAAGTTTCTGTAAAATCTGTCATAGTTTGACCTTTATTATTAAGTTATTAAACTACTTTTTATTACTTTTAAGGGCCTGCACGATCAGCTCGCACCGGTGCTTAAGTTCTGCATACTCAGGGCGGTTGTCGCAAATTAAAACCGTTGTCTCGGCAAACTCCTGAGCCTCTTCGGGCAAATTCTGCTTCAAAAAGCAATCGGTTGCAAACCAGGCAGGAATGGGGTTGGTAGGCTCCAGGTTCAGGGCGATATAAAAGCCGAGGCATGCATCCTCATAAGCCTCAATCTGATGGTATGAGGAAGCGAGCCCTAAAATGTATTTATAGGTTCCAGGAGAGGCTCCCGATAAAAACTCAAACAGGGAAATCGATTCCCGGTACTTGCCCTGATTGTAAAACGTAAAAGCCAAGCTATAAACTTCCTCTAACGCTTCATCTGAAATGCCTGTGGCATCTTTCAGGTTCATCTGAGGGTTTGCCTCGAGCTTTTTGACCAGCTCTCTTCCAATCTGTTCGGCTTCTTTGCTACTGAGAGCAATTGAGTTAATATCAAAGTTATTATTTTTCTTTTTTTGCTTATTAGCCATTGAGTCTCCCAAAAATTAAATACAATAAAAATTATAACATTTAAATATTTACTAATCAATAACTTTTTAAAGATTTAGTTATAGTTTTAAAGAAACCTTAATAAATAGAATCGTTATAATAAAATTATGAAATCAAATTTTGAAAAAAGAATTAAGATTGCTTTTTTTCGTCTTAAAAGGTGGAAAAAAAACCTTTACGATTCTTTAAAAATCTACGAAATCGGCTTTTTTTTTGATTTTATCCGTCACCGGTACAACATCCGGCAATTCAATCCACAATTAGTTAAAAACAACCTCAACGTCCTATTCAGAGCCCGCTACGGCACATGGATCAATGCGAATCGCCATGGGAAACTCTTTCTTTTGACCTCAAAATGGAGAAAGAATCTATTTTCCCTGGGGAACATTCTCACATTTGGAGCCCTCCGCAAACGGGTTGAGAATGTGATTTTTTATACCTATATCACCTTGACCTTAGAGCTCAACAACCCCTTCACAAAGCAGATTCTCGAGAAATTTTTGAGGCGGAAAGTCGAATTTCTCAACCACTTGCTCCTCTATGTGAGGCGCATTAACGGCAAAACGTGGAATCAGTCTCTGATCAAGATCCATATCCAGACTTTTGAGCGCAATTCGTTGTTTCAGGCCCGTGTCATTCATCAAATGGAGCTCGCAGTTAAGCGGGAAAAGGAGAGCGCTCGTGTAAAAGAGGCACAGGCCGCTCTTAAAAAAGGCTATTACCCCATTTTGTCAATCGCTGGGGCCTCGGGCTCTTACTGGATGCGGGGAAAAGAGAGGCAGGTTCTGGGGATTTTTAAGCCCTTTGATGAGGAAATTCATGCCCCCAATAATCCTGTAGGACCTAGCCACCGAGGAGCGCTTGGCCTTAGAAAAACACGTCCAGGATGCCGCGTGGGAGAGGCTGCCCATCATGAAGTGGCAGCCTTTAAAGTGGACGAGTTTTTTGGTTTTGGAATCGTCCCGCGCACCTGCTATGCTACATTTACTCACCAGACATTTTTTTCTACGCGGGAAAATAGATTCACTTCTTTGCAGACAATAAAAACGAAATATGGCTCTTTTCAGGAGTTTGTGGAAGGGTTTGCTCCTCTACATAAATTGACTCGCGAAGTGTACGATTCGATCCCTCTAGACGAATTTCAGCTTCTTGTGATTCTGGATGTCATTTGCGGGAATACGGACCGGAACATTGGGAACATTTTGTTTAGCGAAGAGAAAATTGCAGCGATCGACCACGGCCTTTGTTTTCCCGATACTATCCACGATTTTTCTTATTGGTATTGGGAGTATCTCAAGTTAGGGCATAAGGAGATTTTGGAGCCTCTCAAAGAGCTTCTCAACCACTTTCCTTTCGAGGAATTGGAAATGAAATTGAAGCCCTGTTTTATTTCTGTACGAGCTCTTCAGCGGTTGCGTGAGCGGGTTGTTTTGTTTACAGAAGGAGTCAATCAAGGGCTTGTCCCGGCTCTGATGGCGAAGCTGTTTTTGAAAGAGTACATGGAGCCTTTGCGAGATCGAAAAGAGACGTTGAGGGGGGCAGCTGCCGAGCAGGTGAGATTGTATAAGGAAACGCTCGAAGAATGAGTGCCCGTGCAGTGCACGGGCACGCGGATTATTTGTAGAACGCTTGTGCGAGCGCCATGTACATTTGATTGATAATCGTCATGGCAGTCGTCACAGCCTGTAGCTCCTGCGAAAACTCAGTCATGTGCAGCTGGAGGGTCATCTGCTGGGTTTGGCCCAAGCTCTGATACTGCTGTTGATAGGCATTCACATTTCCCTGCAGTTTAATCAAGCCAACACCTGGACATGGGCTTTTTGGATCCGGATTGCCATTAACAACAAAACCTTCCTGGGTTGTAAGATTACTTTGCCAGCTCGTATTGCCCGATTTCGATGTCACAGTAAATTGCGGCGGATCATCTTTATTTTTAGGAGTCACTGCTGTGATTGTAAGGTCATTGAGGCGTGCTAATAATCCAGTTTTTGGATCGGTGAGCTGATGCAAATTGGTTGTTTCTTGTGCAAGAACACCTGTGGGCCCGGTTAGGTTGTTATATTGACTTTGAATAGAGGCTCTAGCATCACTTCCTATGGGATATGTTTTTGTGTCTTTGAGCTCAGCTTGCAGTTTGTTAATCTCATTGGTTGTATCGGTAATCGACCCATTTAACTGATTAATCGCATTTTGACACGCTTGGATTTCCTGGTTGAGAGCTGCCTGTGCAGCCTTTGCATCCCCGGAAAAGTCTGGAGGATTCCCTTTAAGCCAGTTGTTAGAGTTAAATTCGATGTTGGCGTTGCCAAAGCCTAGCATGTCGTTCAGAAGGGTGTTTCCAAAGTCGGCGCCGCCGTTGATGGCAAACAAGTTGAGGGCCATCATTTGAAGATACATTTCCTGCATCGGCATAAAGTGATTCAAAACGGCATTTTGGAACTCCCAGGGAAGGGAGTTATTGCCGCCAATATTACCAGAATCTGCAGGAGGCGTTGGATCGCTTCCCTTTAAAGTATGTCCTGTTTTGAGGGACTCTCCAACGCTCCAAATACTGGCATGGCTGAGCTGTTTTTGAATCTCAGTCAGTTGACGAGAAGCTGTTTTGTAGCCCTCGATTTGCCCAGCAACAGTGGAGGTTTCTGTGGCAGTTTCTGACCTTAGCTGTTGAATCGAGGATTGTACATTTCCAGATTCCAAATCGGCTTCTGAGTAGTCTGGGATGGCCGGAAAATCTTTTTTCTCAAGGGTCTCATCGAGAAGATTGCCCAAAGAGCTCATAAATTTCAGGTTTGA
The DNA here is from genome assembly GCA_964588495.1 of uncultured bacterium. Taxonomy (GTDB): domain Bacteria; phylum Chlamydiota; class Chlamydiia; order Chlamydiales; family JAAKFR01; genus CAVPKN01. The sequence continues at coordinate 94,846 of CAZPPS010000004.1, forward strand.
ACTCTGAAGGTTACTCTCATCGAGGTATTGCTTTAGGAACTTTTTGATCTGATCCACAGAAGCATTTGGCTGCTTATTGAGAAATTCAGCGACCTTTGTTCTAAGAAGAACATTTGCGATCACTTGGCCAAACGATTCCCCTTTGGAAGTTTTTAATAGATCAAGCTGTCCAAAAAGTTGAGAGAGCAATTGGTTCTGCTCGGGCTTAAGTTGGCCAGACTGATTGGCCAGATCCTGCAGATGCTCGATCAGTTCTAAAAGCTGCCCTTCGCTTGGGGGTTTTGCAGCAAGAGCTGCCTGGATTTTTTGTAAAACTTCGTCGAGGGAGCCCAAATTCTTAGCTTTTGAGTTAAGGTTTTGGATTTTCTCCTGAAGCTCTTTAAGGTTCGCTTTATTGCCCTGCATGAGCGCCTGAAGCATGTTGAGCTCTTTATTCCAGAACGCCCGTTTAGCTGCAAATGGGGCTTTTTCCAAAGTGCTTAGGACCTTGTTCCAGATTTGAGTGAGGCTGTAGAGGTCTTTTTCGACTAATTTTGGGAAACTTTGAGCCATTCCTTTGAGCTGAGCCAGCAGAGAATCTAATTCCGCATCTTTGTCTCCCCCTTGCTTCAGAGTTGTGATCAAATCTTCAAGGAATTCCATCTCAGTTTTAAGATAACCCTGAGTCGAGTTATAAATCGCTTTTTGACTAATGTCGTGGGGGGCTGCTTTTTCAGGAATTTCGGCAAAAGATTCTTTAATAGGGGCTTGGCCTTTGGTTTTTGCAAGCTGATCGCTTTGCAGTTCGTGGACATAATTCAAGACGTCTGTGAGTAAAGACCTCTGGCTTTGAATTTGTAAATGTCTGACAATGTTTTCATTAACCCAACTATCGGGAGGCGCTTTCCCCTCGAATAGTTTAATCTGAAGGTGAACTTGTGGTTCAATCTTTTGTTGCATCCTGCCCCCTTAAGCCCTAGAATTTAATATCTAATAAGTATATCAAATTAAAATTTTAAATGCAAGAATCTAGAATAAAAGTCCTCAGCGAAAATGCGATTAACCAAATTGCGGCTGGAGAAGTCATCGAAAATCCCGCTTCTGTCATCAAAGAACTCATCGAAAATGCCATCGACGCAGGCGCCTCAGAGATCTTTGTGACAACAACTGCGGGCGGAAGAGGCTTGATCAAAATCGAAGATGATGGGCACGGGATGGGCCATGACGATCTTTTGCTTTCGATCGAACGGCATGCCACCTCTAAAATTGGAAGTGTTGAGGAGTTGAATGATCTAAGAACGCTGGGATTTCGAGGGGAAGCTCTTCCCTCAATTGCGTCTGTGAGCAAAATGTCTTTGCATAGCGCTTTGGAAGGGTCTTCTGGGTACAAATTGCAGATCGAAGGGGGCAAAATTTCTGCCATTCAGCTCAGCCCCAGACAAAAAGGGACCACGATTGAGGTCAAATCCCTTTTTTATAATGTTCCTGTGCGTAAAAAATTTCAAAAAAGTGTCAGCTATGATGTGGGAGAGATCCATAAACTTCTCACCCGATTTTCTCTGTGCTACCCACTTTTAAGTTTTAAATGGGTCAATGATGAAAAGGAGTGGCTTGATTTTGGAAGGGCCGATCCTTTTGACAAACGGGCTTTAACCCTTTTGGGACAAGAATTTTTAGACAATTCGTTTCCTGTGGAACAGTCTAATGGGCATCTTGAGATCAAAGGACGGATCAGCTCCCCCCTTTGCCATAGACCCAACAAGCTGGGCCAACATTTGTTTATCAACAGCCGTGCGGTCCTTTCCCCTTTTGTTGCCGGAAAAGTCCTTGAAGCTTACGGGACACGGCTCGACACCCACCGCTATCCTCTGTTTGCCCTCCACCTGAAAGTTCCCCCTTCCTGGATTGATGTCAACGTCCACCCGCAAAAAAAAGAAATCAGGATCTGCGAGGAAGAAAAACTTGCCCGCTTCATTCTCGAGGCGTTAGAAAAAGCCCTTGAGCCTCCTAAAAAAGAAATACCGCCCCAACCCGTGATCTCTTTTCTCCCCGCTTTTGAAAGAATTGCATTTGAGGAAATGCCGGTTATCACCCAAAGAGTGGAACAAGAGACGCCCCTCGATTTCTTTGCCTCAAGAGTTTCAATTGCCGCCCGAATCAAAAACTATTTTCTGATTCAAGAAGCCGAAGGTTTACGGGTTGTGGATATCGGAAGAGCTGCGGAGCGGGTGATTTTCGATGAAATGACAAATGCCCATAAAAAAGTCTCTGTGCAGGCCCTTTTGATCCCCATTCAGCTCTCTTTCAGCGGCAAAGAGAAGCTCTATTTAGCAGAAAAACTTCCCGAGCTCAATACAAAAGGAATCAGCATCCGTGAATTTGGGGGAGATACGTTCATCATCGATGCGATCCCCTCGATTTTGGAGCCCAGCGAAATTCCTGATCTCATCCATGCCTTTTTGGAAGAGGGGCAATTCCCCCGTCAGCTGGGAAAGTGTTTGAAAAGGGGAGCCATTTCAAATGCGATGGCATCGGCCTTGATCGAGAAGCTCTTCAAGTCGCAAAACCCCGATCTCACTCCAAGTGGCAAAAAAATCCACTACCTGTTAGATGAAAAAGCTTTGGAAAAATTACTATGATTCAACGTTTAGAAAAATTGCAAAAATGGGTCAGAGAACAACAGCTGGCTGCCTTGATTGTTGATAATCCGGTAGATCTTCTCTATTTGACAGGGAAGAAGCTCTCTTTGGGACGGCTTGTTGTTTCCGAAACCGAGGCAGCCCTCTTTGTCGATGGGAGATACTTTGACTATTGCCAAGATTTGCCCTTTCTTACCAAGCTCACTGCAGGGTATGGCAAGGAGAGTGTGTTTTCTAAATGGTGGCCCTTTGAGCAAAAAAAGGTTGGGTTTGACAGTATTTATACGTCCTATGCCTCTTTTGAGGCTTTAAAGGAGCTCCCATCGGAGCTTGTCCCCTTGAAACAGCCCATTTTGCGCATTCGCGGAATTAAGGAAGAAAAAGAGATTGAAAAGCTCAAATTGGCAGCGGCTCTTGGATCGATTGGCTTTGATTTTGTGCTGAGTCTATTGCGTGAAGGGATTTCAGAAAAAGAGGTGGCCTCCGAGATTGAAATCTTTTGGTTAAAATCGGGAGGGGACAGATTGGCTTTTGCCCCCCACATCGCTTTTTCAGAGGGCTCCTCCTTTCCTCACTATCATTCAGGAAGTCGCAAACTCAAAAAAGGGGATTTGGTTTTAATCGATATTGGCGTTGTTTTGGATCAATACCATTCCGATATGACCCGTGTCATTGCTTTTGGAAATCCCACAGAAGAGATGCAAAAGATCTATTCGATTGTGTTTGAAGCGTATAATGCAGCAGTTAACATCTGCTCTCCTGGAGTCAAAATTCGGGAACTCGATCTTGCTGCGCGGGATTTGATCGCCTCTTATGGCTACAAAGAGAATTTTTCCCACTCGCTCGGCCACGGGGTGGGCCTGGAAATTCATGAGCTGCCCCGCATTCACTCAAGTGGGCAAGACTCCGATCAATCCCTCGAAAAAGGGATGGTCATTACCATAGAGCCGGGCGTTTATCTTTCAAACCAATTTGGGGTGCGTCTCGAAGACACCTTTGTAGTTACCGATAGCGGCTGCGAAAACATCACCAACCGCCCCCTTTCCCCTAAAATCCCCATGCTCTGATTTTTAAATGTAAAGATAGGAAAGTCGCGAAGACGGAGAGAAAAATAATATTTTCTCGTTGTTCTCTATTCCGACGGTAGGGATTTTCTTATAAAAGTAATTCAACACGAAGACACGAAGATACAAAGGCACAAAGAAAAAGAAGGTCATGATGTATTTTATTTTTATCTCTTTGTGCCTTCGTATCTTTGTGCCTTCGTGTTGAATTTGTCTTTTACGCGAATATTGTAGGGAGTATAGAGAACGTTCACACAATTAAGTTTTTTGTATAAGATAAGATTTATGAAATTGCGGACAGAATTGTTTTTGGGTGTTGGGCTGCTTCTGATTGTCATGGCCCCAATCATATATTTTTTACCTTCGTTTTTTATGCACCAAGATGTTGTTGAGGCATCAGGGAACAATCGCGAACTTTTTGCTGTAGTGCGCAAACAGCTTTTTCTAATCGCCCTGATCCTTGTGGGGCTCGTATTGCTGTTTCTTGCCCGTATTGCCTATGCGGTGATCTATCCTTTGACTAAGCTTGCAGCAGCCACTCACGACGTGGTTGAAGGGAAATATGCTGAGATTGTCTTGCCAAATGTAGGCACACGAAAAGATGAGGTCGCTCTTTTGACAAGGTCTTTTGAAGATATGGTGAAAGGGCTTCAGGAGAGAGAAAAAATTCGCGGCGTTCTTAACAAAGTCGTCTCAAAAGACATTGCGGACGAGATTTTGAAGACTCAAATTCACCTTGGAGGGGAAGATCGGATTGTTACGATGCTTTTTTGCGATATCCGTGATTTTGTCAGCATCACCTCCGAAATGCCTCCACAAGAGACCATCGGGATCTTGAATGAGTGTATGACAAAGGTCTCAAGGGTGGTTGAAGGAGAAGGGGGCATCATTGACAAGTACGTTGGAGATGAGGTGATGGCCATTTTCGGGGCTCCTACTGCCCATCCAGATCATGCTCTAAGAGCTGTTTCAACAGGAATGCTCATTGTAGAAACTTTAAAAAAATGGAATATTTCTCGGAGAGAAGCGGGCAAAGTTCCCATTGAAATGGGCATTGGGATACATACGGGGTTGGTAGTCGCTGGTAATATGGGCACAGAAGACCGTTTAAACTACACCGTTTTAGGAAACAATGTGAACTTGGCAGCAAGGCTGATGCAGGTTGCAAAAGCCAATCAACTTATTATCTCTGAAGCGACGTTGCTGCAGCCCAATGTAAACGAATCGTTTTATACAAAACCTCTTCCGCCAATTACTCTGAAGGGGTTTTCTGAGCCGATGCAAATTTTTGAGATTGTGGGCTTCAAATGGGAAGAGAGCGACTCATGAGTTTCCGGCAAAAGATTTTTATCAGCTATTTGGCTGTATTTCTCATTTTTACAACCCTTCTTTATCCTGTTGTGACCTGGTTTGTAGAGCATATTCAGGAAAAAAACCTACGCAAAACAACTGAAGAGATCATTGCCAGCGTGGAAGAGGCTTCCAGTTTGGAGAATTTGATCGAAAAATTGAAGCAACGGGAGAAGTTCATTTTTTTCAGGCTTAGCCTTCTTTCCCAAACTGAAGGGTATCTCTACGATTCCCATAGAGAAATCAGCGGTTTTGAAAGCGAGCGTGTTTTAGATGAGCCGGAAGTGGATAAGGCCCTCACCAATGGCCTCGGTTATATAATCCGCTATTCCCCCTTATTTGCCCAGGAAATGGCCTACATGGCGGTCAGCTTCAATTTTAAGGACAAAGATTATGTTTTACGAACAGCCTATCCTTATGGAGAAATCGCTTCTCTAACGCATGACCTAGCGCTTGCCTTTCTTCTTTTGGGAATTGTGCTGATGCTCCTTTTCAGCTTTTTTGCGTGGCTGATCATCCATTACCTCACAAGACCTGTTACTCAAATCATCCAGGCCATTAAGCCATACCAGCTCGGAAAAGCTGAGCATATCCCTCAAATAAAACTTGGGAAGGAAATGGGGGCCAAAGATGAATTTGGGCAGCTTGCAGAAACGCTCAACTCTTTGACAAAGCGGATTGAGACTCAAATTGCTTCTCTTGTCTATGAGAAAAATGAGAAAAGTGCCATATTGGAATCCCTTGTAGAAGGAGTGGTTGCTGTTGATAGAGCAATGACTGTGATCTACATGAATAAAACGGCAGAAGTTTTCCTAGGCCTTTCTGATAAACAGCTTGTTGGGAAGAGTTTCTCTTTGGCAGGCATGCCTGCAGGGTTAGAGCTTATCCGCGAGGCTCAAGAAAAGAAGCAGCCAGTAGTGCGCACCTTCAGTCCTGGCAGGGAGCAGAGACGGTTCATCGACGCGGTAGCTGTTCCTAGGGGCGATGAGGGGGGAGGAATTTTAGTTTTGCAAGACAAGACCAGTTTGCACAAAGTCATTGAGCTTGGAAGAGATTTCATTGCCAACGCTTCCCACGAGTTAAAAACGCCCATCACGATTATCCGTGGATTTGCAGAAACGCTCTATGATCATGACGATCTCTCAAAAGAAGTCTACAAGGAAATCACTGAAAAAATTGTCCGCAATTGCCTCAGAATGGATACCCTTGTCAAAAACTTACTGGCACTGGCAGCTGTTGATGAGGGCTTGCCACGGTCCCGTCTTCATGAGTGTGATCTTGTGGAAACTGCCGAACAGGCCATCCAAACCATCCTCACAGTCCATCCCGATGCCCAAATCAGCATTAAAACGGATGGGGAAGAGCCTTTCCTGCTTCTGGCAGACGGTGACTTGATCTTTCAGGCGCTCATCAACCTCCTCGAAAACGCTGTCAAATACTCCAAACCACCTGCCCAGGTTGAAATCACTGTCGAAAGAAAGCCCACAGAACTATGCGTACGGATTACCGATCACGGCATAGGCATCCCACAAGAGGATCTAGACCGGATTTTCGAACGTTTCTACGCAGTCGATAAGAGCCACTCACGAAGCCTTGGGGGCTCAGGACTCGGCCTTTCCATCGTCGAGCGGATCATCGAAAAGCACCACGGCAAAATCGACGTCACCTCCGAGCTCGGCAAAGGCACCTCCTTTACGATCACCCTTCCCATCCGCAACGAAGATTAAACTTATTCAAAACATCGCGTGCCCGTGCCCGCTCCTTCGCGATGAGTTCCAAAATAAGCCCGATTGCTCTCTGTAGAAATCCAGAAAATTCGGTGGCAGCCACCGAATTTTCAGATTCGCAACTCCCACGCTTGAGCACATTCAGAAAATGCATTTTCTGCAAAATTATAATTATAAATTAATGGTTGGATGTGCTATAATTAATTGTTAAACAAAAGGTTAAGTTGTGTTCGCAGAGTTTGCTGTTTCTAAAGATCAGCCTCCAATTGTCCCAATTGTGCCAAAAGCGCAAGAGCCGAAAAGCTCTAATGCGGGGTGCTACATCGCCCTTGCAACGATTGGTTCCGTTGGTCTGATGATTGCTGGCGTTGGGGTCTTGGGCTTTTTTACAGCCGGGGCCGATCTAAGGACCTACTCCATTATCTTGATGGGGACAGGAGGGGCTCTCGCAGTTGGCTCCTATGGCTCAGCTGCCGTCGTTGCCATTGTCAAGGCGTGTACCCAGCGCCGCCAGGAAAAAAAGAGTCGCGAAGAGCAGCTATTGGCACAGGAGATTGCTAGGAACGAAGCTCTAAAACCCAGCGATTGGTGGAAGGTGGGCGATTCTCATGCCAAAATACAGAAACTTCAGGAAAATGAGCGTCAAATAAGGCAAGAAAGGGAATCTGGCTACAAATCTGTATGGTTCGGAGACAACTCTAAGGTTACCGTCACAATGCTCTCAAAAGAGACATTCGAGACAGAGAAAGAGAATTTAGCAAGGTGCAACCTATTGAAAATACGTTTCACCAATTCAGAGCCAACAGACAATATATATGCGCTTGAAAAGGACATTCCTGACGAAATCCTTTCCTACATTATCTCAGGCAGCGAAGATTATAAAAATGCCCCTTTAGAGCGTCTGCCCCTTCTACTTCCTGTAGCGGAATACCTCGATATTCCTGAAATGCTTAACCATTTCAAATTGGAGATCTGCAAGAGTTTGATTGCAGCAAAAGCCAACGATCAAGAATCTGAATTTATCCACATTTGCGAGTATGTAGGCACTTATATCGAAAAATGGGCTAATCTAGCCGAAACAGGTTCTTAGCCAAATCGCAAAGAGCGGGTCGTCAAAAATCACAGTTCCTCGGCCCGTTCCCTCCTCATCCAAGATTTCTTTCTCTTTCAGCGTCTTGATCGCAGAAGATAACGCTGGCCCGCTGGTGATTTCATACTTACTCAAAAGCTCTTTTGCAAAGATCTGCTTGCCCTCAATAGCGGCAAGGCGGAGCGTTCTTTGTTGTGTTGGGGTCAAAGTATTGAGCAGTGTTTGGTAAGCGTAGGCGTTGTGTTGGACAACAATTTTAAGGGCTTGATCGATTTCGTTGATTGTAATTTTATTTTTGCCAAGGGCCACTAAATGGAAACAAATCATCTGCACATAATTGGGAGTGTCTTGGACGAGTTTTCTTAGATGAATAACGGCATCCCGCTCACAAGCGATTCCCACATGGTTGAATCGGTGAATGACCCAGTCTGTAAAATCATCACCAAAAGTGGGAAATTCGATGGATTGGCAAAATTTATATAAGGGGCGTGAAGGATTGTTCAGCATGTCATAGATCACGCTTTTCCTTGAGCCTGTGAAGATGAAAGAAGTGTGGCGGAGTTGTTGCATATGCGTGCGAAGAGTGGCTTCCAGCCATCCTCCATCGTCAATCTCACTGATTTTCTGAAATTCGTCGATTGCAAAAACAAGCCCCTTCCCTAGTTGATCCACAGATGCGAGCACATCCTGAATCATTTCTTTGATGTCTTTTTCAGTGGAGAGATCGTAGAAACTAACATCTAAAGAGGGACTGCCCGACTGTGCATCCACTTGTGCAGACATCTTAGGACGCAGATTCTTAAAGGATCGGAGTGTGGATTTGATAGAATCGAAAAACCCTTCTTTGTTTTTCAAAGCGCGCAGCATTTGTTGAAGGAAGTCTCTGTGTGAGGTGATATTGAAAATGTCGATAAACAGATAATTCTTATCGAGATTCTTCAAAAGATGCAGCAGAAAAGATGTTTTTCCAAACCGTCGAGGCCCGATCAACACAATCGGAATACGATTGATCAGGAACTGAGAGACAAAATTTTCAAGCTCTGGCCTCGCCAAATAATAGTCGCCATCCACAGGATCGCCAAATCGAAAAGGATTATTCGGTAATTTCATAGTGCCATTTGTAACAAATTTGTTAATTATTGGCGAGCGACAATCGCTAAATTTTGCTTTTTTACTGAGAGGATTTTTAATTTTGTAACAGAATTGTTAATTATTGGCAGATGGGTTGGGCTAGTTTTTATACCAAATTTAATAGAACAAGTTTATACTGGCTTAATATTTATATGCTAAAATGTCAGTTTAATTTTTAATATAGGGCTAATAATGTCTTCTGATTCCAGCCAAACAATTGATGTAAATAAACCGAAAGCAGAGATGCCTCATCCTGTTTTTACAGAAATATCAAAAAATAAACCAATCTATATCGCTCTGAGTGTGATTGCCCTTCTCGGCGTCATAGTTGTTGCCATTGGAGTCGGTGGCTTTTACGATGTAGGTCTTTTACATCACCTGGGAAGGCATTATTCGATTATTGTGATGTCTGTCGGTGCAATTGTAGCTGTAGCTTCTTTGAGTATTGCAGCCATGGTTGCTCTTGTCCGATGTTCCCAAAACAAGATCGAAGGGAAGAAAGAGCCTCAAGTGATTGATTCCCCGAAAGACGATCCTGGGGGCTCCCAGACTCAGGGTAATGACAAAGCTGATAGGCCACAAACGGGAAATCGTGGCATAGAAAAGGATGCCACTAAAGCTAGTGATGATTTCTGCGCAAAGGGAGAGTTTGTGCCTGCTTACGAGCACATCAAGAACGCAGCCTTACAGATTGGGGTTGAAAAAAAGAAAGTCGACAACACGGTCACAGTCAAATTTTGCGTGAACAACAAATTCATTTCGTTGGATCTACCTTCCGATATGACATTTTATGAATGTTGTATCGAACTGGCAGAATTGGACAAAAACGCCTATACGACTTTAGTGTGCTTGTCATGGAAAGAAAAGGTTATAGAGGCACCATTAACCGACAGCATTGCTAAAATTGCAGAAGCAAATGGGTTTGCTAAAGAACCAGGCCAAGTTGTTAATGTTGAGTATGTGCATCTTTCCGATGCGGATTGCACGCGCATCGGTCAGCTGCTAGAGGAAGCTGGTATACCAAAGGAAAGAATTTACAGAGGGACAATTGCTAAAATTCATGCTTCGATTGTGCAGAAGTGCGCTCTTATTTTCAAAGGGCATCCTGAAAAATGGACAGAAGAGCTTGCAGATTATCTTCGCGTCTTCAATGACATTCATAATAAACTGAGGGCAAGCCAGCAGAAAGTTGAGAGTCACGATTTTACTGAAATCTTTGTCGGAATGCTAATTGGGCTGCTTAATGCCGCCAAATCGGCTCAAGCTCTGTCGGAAGAGCAAAAAGCCGAATCAACCACGCCAAACCAGCCTGTTGCTTACGAGTCGAGTATTCCGGAGGTTAAAGGGGAATTGACGCTGGAGGAGATTGAAGCCAAAAAACAGCAGCTTGATCTTGGTTCAATGCAGATATTTATAAAAACTCTGAGTGGCAAAACCATAACAGCAAGCGTAAACGAGACGTCCATAGAAGATTTAAAACAGATTTATCTTCACGAATTCGAAGAAGGCTTCAAATTAATATTTGCTGGGAAAGCGATTGAATATCAGAACCATAAAAGTCTGAAAAAACTGTTAGATACCTACAACATTCAAAAAGAGTCCACGCTTCACATTGTCGGTACACTAAAGTCTTCCACTAAAAAAAGCCAAACGAAGAAATCTCAAGTTAATTTTCAGTTAATGAATGGAAAAAGTCTGTTTTGTCCAAATTTTGACCCCCAAGCCAATATCATGAATGCTTGTTTCGCGCTTGCAAAAAAGGATAAGAGGACCCCTGAGACTACATTGGTGAGGATGATTTTTTGTGGCAAGTTGTTGAGTAACTCTGACAACATGTCAAAAAATTACTTTGCAGTAGAGCGTGAATATGAACTTCCAAAGGAAACATGTGTGCATGTGCTGATGACATCCATATCCAAGCAGGAATGTGAAGTTATCTGTGAGTTTTGGAAGGAAGAGGAGTTTCCAGATCTAAAAGGTAAAAAGCTTGAAGCAAAAATTGACTACATACGCGCATTGATCTGGAGCGAGTGCGACCGTGTTTTCCGCAAACGGCCGGGGTCAGGGCCTGGGCTCGAAAAACATATTAAGATCCTGGTAAAATTGCTTGGATGCAAATTTTCAAAGGATGTTGATTCGTTTGTAAAAGGACTTTTAGACCTTGCTTCTGACGCTTATTCTATGTACAAAACAAGTGCTAATTCCACATTCGATGAGCTTCTGGGCTTTCTTAAGAGCCAAATCCAATCTGTCTCATATGAACCAGATGAACGCAAGATAAAGGTGCGTATTGAAAAATCTTGCTGTGCAATTGAAGCAGGGAAACTAATGGAGCTCAGCACAAATTTTGCTATCTCCTTTAAAGACAAAATTGCTAATGAGGAAGCGATTGACCTTGAAGGACATTCACCCCATTTAATCGATTACCTCAGCGGTAGTTTAAATTTCCAAGGGCTAGACTACTGCCAAATCGACAAACTGCTCGATACTGCCACTTGTTTTGTTTTTGATGAATTGGCCATCTTATGTCAGATTACCCTTATCCAAAAGTTGCAAAATGAAAAAGAAGTGACTCAAGAGATGAAGTCAATCTTTAAGAAAAAGCCTGTCCTTTTTAGGGCTTTATACTTACGTTTGACACAAGATTTGTGGAACTCCAAAGATTTTGCAAAGAAACTTGAAAAGATTAAGGACAATATCCCAGAAAAAGTTTCTATAGTGCGGACCAATTCCGACCCAACATTCACATTGGTCATGCCTTCTAAGAAAGTAGAATTGGAAAAGAGCCAGTTATTGCAATGTAAGTTCTTTAGAGACTATTTTAGCGACAATCCGCAGAACAAGAACACTGATTTGCCGCAACAGTTTGACTGGCCCGATGAAATCATTACCTATCTGACTACAGGTAAGAAAATTTTACCAACACTTGAGAACATACAGCAATTAGTCTCCTGCGCAGAGCAGTTAGATATATCTGAACTGATCTGTGAGTACAAAAATTTTGTCTATAATAAATTGAGCCACTATTACGCCCAAAAGGATGAAAAGAGCTTCTGCGAGCTTTGCATGGAGATTGGCATTGAAATCAATCAGTGGCTCAACGGGTAGAGTCGGTGTATTTTTCGCGGTGGAGGTTGCCGGTGAGGGGGTCTTTGAGGAAGATGAGGGTGCCGGGTTTACCGAGCGTGTAGTCAAAGACGTGGCTTTTGTATCTTTCGGGGTTGAGGTTGGCACTTGTTAGGACCTGATCGAGCACCTCTTTGATCTCGTGGGAAAAATCGGTCCGGTTGCTCCCTGTTGTCAGTTCTGTCCGGTGTTTTTCCTGATAGTCAATTTTTTCCCAAATCTGATCCCTTTGTTCGATTAGCTTTTCCGCGATAGGGTTGTCATTAAAGATGGCTCTTAGGATTTCGGGATCGGCAAAGAGGAAGTTGATTTTGCGGGCCTGCTCCTGTTCTTTAGTTTGATCAAAAGTTGCAAAAGTTAGGGTTTCTTCCTTTTTTTCGATAAGTTTGTCCAGTATGAGATATTCTGCGTCTTTGATTTGCTGAAAAAAGGGTTCGTTGCTGTACAAAATGCGCATTAATTTCGCAGTGGTTTCGTAAAGAGAAAACTCCTGGGGCGTGTTTTTGTGGGGCTCTTTGTGAAGGAGAGCGTACAAATTCAGGCGCGCGTTATTGGGAGGTCTTGCCGCATTGACCCCTAATTTGCCGATTTTTCGGGGCAAGGTCATTATCAAACAAGACGAAAAAAGCTTCTGCGAGCTTTGCGCAGAGCTTAGTCTTGAAATCGATCAATGGATGCATGGGTAAGGTAGCCTTTCAATACAGTTTTATCAAATTATCCCCACGGGCAGGTCGGGGGAGGGTTAGTAGGCTTTTTTCCTTAGGTTTTCATACAAATCTTTTACATCTAGCCCTTTAAATGGAAAGCAGGCTTCGAAGTGATTGCCATGAAGGTGGTGAAGAAATAGAGGAGGATTTGTCCCCTCTGGTTGGTAAACTTTAGGTTTTTTATCAGCGGTTAGTATGACAAGAGGGCAGTAAAGCATGGCAGCAAGTGCCTTTATTTCTAATTCAGTGCCCCAAACTGTTGGTTGGCTCATGGCATCTAAATATTGGTCCCAATTCTCAAAATAGACAGTTTTTTCTCCAATGCCGATGAGTAATTTATTATCTTTATACTCGGGCAAGGTCGAATAAATTTTATGATTGTACCGCATATAGTCCATAACAGCCTTTCTTAATTGCAGAGATGTATACATATCTGCTGGGAGCTGAGCGATCACGTTGTCAAATAAACAGTCGCCAATATTTTTAGTCAGATCTTCCGTTTCAAGACCATATTCTCCTAACCATCCCATGTGTCTCGATAATTTATTGACTAGGATGGCACTCTCAAAGTTGTATTCATTTCTTGATTTTAGATAAATTTCTTCTTGCAGAGACCATTTAATAAGGCTGCACAGAATGTTGATTCGGTACTGTTCCTCCTTATTTTGGGGATAGTAATTAAGTAGCTGTCCATACAATTGCATCAACCCTTCAGATTCCACAGGAAGAGTCCGTATCACCGTGTTAGCATAGATATTAAGCGCTGGGCTATGAGGCCAATTTTTTCCCAAATCAAATTCAACGCTCTCAGGCTTGGCAATCAGTTCCCATTGATCATTGGCAACAACCAGGCACAGAGGTCTTTCTTTTTGCTCTTCCTGGTAGCTACGAGACCTATCTTCGAGCATGCATTCCACTTTCTTTTTAGCATACTGCACACTGATGAGGCACTGTTCCAGAATTGAGCAGTAAGAGGTATCGGAACCATTGAAAAATTCCATTGCCTGTTCATACTGCTCTGTAGCGATGCTTTTTTGGATATTTTCAAGAAGATTGATCAGAAAATTTCTTGAAGTTGCGAAAATCATTTCAAGATCGAGAACAGATAAGTCAAAGGCCTCACTTGGATATTTTTGATAAAACAAGCTCACCAGATCGGCATAAATGGCTTCATTGATGTAAAAATCGCCGATGGCCATGCTAGCGGTTTTTCTATCAAATTCTAACGCTTTTTGATAAAGCTCCAGAGCTTCTAGTGTGCCTAATTGAGCTAGTACATCACTCTTAAATAGGTTACCGGCAAACTGGCAATTGTCTTTAACGATGCTTCGATCTTTTTTGAAAAACCGTAGAGTCATAAAATAGGGACTTTCTTCAATCATGTAGGTAAATGAGCCACAGTGTAATCCAATATAACGTTTCTCTTTGTCCCATTCCTGGAAAGCTGTGCAGACCTTTTCATCTGCCCCAGACCCCTTACCTTTAATTAAGACGATGACTTCCCCATTTTTTGGTTTAATACATGTTTGCGGGCGATAACCTCCTCCTGAATAAACAGCTTCTTTACCTATGAGGTTGCCTTCTTCATCACAGATATGCCAGGTCTCCGGATAATCCTTGTGCAAAGTATCAATCACAACGGATCTTAAGTCTTTTTCGTCATCAAAAGAGACGATACGGCCACGAAAATGCGTTAAGTGCTGTCGCACTTTTTCTTCCACTGATTTTGGAATTAAAAGAATTGATTTTGCTGAAAAATGGTGTTTTTTAAATGTAAATGTATCGTAGGGGGTCACGCTAAACGGCTTATTATATAAGCTTTCTTCAAAGGTTGCTAAGGGTTCGAGAAACGCAATTTTCGCAGCCTCCCAATCTCCTCCAACGTTACCCTGGACAAGTTGGTTCCAGGCCCAGTGTAGATGGGGTCTTCCTGGTAAATCATCGAAGAATTCATTTTGTTTAACATCCAGATGATCTCCAATCGTCCCTTCGGGTTTGACAACGTGCTCTACACAGTAAGCGATCTTTTCGCTGTCGCTAAAAAGATCATATTTAGGCTTGTCATCACCCAAAAATCCAATATTTCCTGTATGAGGGATGGCATGCACAAGGACTACATGGGGAATTAAATCTTTCATGTTGCAGTCAACATAAGTCACTGGCTCTGTACTCAATGCCTTTTTCATCATTCCATGATTAACGGGCTGCAAGTGTGCATTTTTTACATACTCTTCAATCGAGATATTGTGTTTCTTTTGGAGATTGAGAATGGCTGCTTGTTGCTCTTTTGTTAGGCTTGAAAGACCGCTTTTTTTGTCTGAAAGAGCTTTCAAACGATCGCTCTCTAGTTGAATCTTCTCATTCAATTGGTTTTGTGTTTTTTGATTAGTATCAATCAGCTCGCGAAGATGGGACATCTCTTCAATTTTTTGTCGATGCTCGATTTCCAGCGTGCTTAATAGGTTTTGATCGGCTTCCAAGGTAGCCTGTATGTTGTGGACATCACCTTGCACTTTGAAACCCTCTTGTGCTTGATTATCCAGCGATTGGCTCTCTGCGTTGCGTTTTTGCTCTGCCAGCGTCAATGCTGATTGTTTTTGCTGGATTCCGGACTTCAATTCTTGGATTCTTTGTTCTAGTCGTTTGGTAGGCCGTTGCAGCTTTGTATATTCGGCATTCAAACGTAATGCGTCATCACGTAAAGCCTTGTTTAAGCCTAAATTAGTGTGTTTTTTCCACTTAATTTTTTCGCCTCGTAGAAATGCTGCCCGAATCTCTTCAACATTATTGGTCTTCTTGCCATGGATTTTGGCTCTACCACTATGTTTCAGATCACGGCGAATGCCTTCATCGATTGTGGCAATGACTTGTTCGTAAGACTTTTTGTACTCTTGCCCTTGTTTAGAGATCGTAAGCAACTTTTGTTCATTTTGAATAATGATGGTTTGCTCCTTTTTGACAGCCTCTTGATGGGAGTTTACAGATTCCTGAGCTTGGACAAATGCTTGCTGCGCCTCTGAATAAGCTTTTTCAGCAGCCTCCACATTTCTTTGTGCCTGGTCAATATTTTGCTGATTTTGTTCAGTTTTAGCATGCACGTCCTGCAGTTGTCGTTGCGTTTCACGTAAGCTTTGTTCTTCAAGGTTTAGTGTATTTTGTTTTTCAACCAGGTTTTCTTGAGAAGATTTTAGATCTTCCTCATGAGCTTTCAACGCTTTTTTGCTCTCGGCTCTCTGTTTTTTCGTTTCCTTGATTTGCTCTTCAATCAGATCCATTTCACTTTTGATTTGATTGCACTCACGAACGGTTTGATAAAGTTCTGCATACATGATGATCCCATCAAGGCTTGCAGTGAGGAATGCGGAATAAAATGCCTCTTTTAATTGCGCGTTTCGATCTTTCTTTTTTTCGGGATCTTTTTCACAATAATTTTCCAAAAGGCCAGTCGTCAATTGGCTACTGCCTGAACGGATGCTGTTTTCAAACATTTTCCTTAAAATGTTCATATAAGCCGGAACATCCTTTCCAAATTGCTCTACCATCTCGAGCACAAAATTATCCACAATGTCGGCAGTCAGAGGGATCATTTGGTCTAAGGCGTGATGTGTAATTTCCCCCATGATCGCACCGGTGCCCACGGCAAGCAATCCACCGGAAGCTTTCCAAATAGATTTTTTGAAAATTTCATCCACTTGCATCACTTTTTGCTGATAAAGAGTTTCATCTATATCTGAAATTGCTGTAGTGACCGCAGTGCCAACCCAAGCTCCCAAGATCTGACAAAAATACTGAGCACCTTTACCTCCTACGACCTGATAAACATAACCAGCTACTTTTTCTGCGCTGCCAACGGCACCCGAAATATACCCTCCCACAGCACCTAATGTTGACTGTTTCAAGTATTCTCTAAATGTATATTTTTTCTTTGTCTCATCAAACTGATAAGCATAGAGTCCGCCGCACATTGCCGAATTGATGAGAAAACTACCATAACGCCTTCCTCCGCTCACAGATAAATAGACTCCAACAAGGAGCTGAGTTGCAGAAAAGAAAAGAGCCCCCCGTTTCCCTGTACCTGCTTCCCATAGGTTCATGAGTGCAGAATTTGAATTTTCCGATGCTGATAACGGATTTTGAGAGACGGGGTTTGAGGACATAAAATTTCCTGTGCCATGATTTGCGAACAGATAAGGATATCGTTAAGATGTCTTTTTGGCAAATAACAGGCTACTGGGTAGCATGGTTATATTTTTCCCGGTGGAGGTTGCCGGTGAGGGGGTCTTTGAGGAAGATGAGGGTGCCGGGTTTACCGAGCGTGTAGTCAAAGACGTGGCTTTTGTATCTTTCGGGGTTGAGGTTGGCACTTGTTAGGACCTGATCGAGCACCTCTTTGATCTCGTGGGAAAAATCGGTCCGGTTGCTCCCTGTTGTCAGTTCTGTCCGGTGTTTTTCCTGATAGTCAATTTTTTCCCAAATCTGATCCCTTTGTTCGATTAGCTTTTCCGCGATAGGGTTGTCATTAAAGATGGCTCTTAGGATTTCGGGATCGGCAAAGAGGAAGTTGATTTTGCGGGCCTGCTCCTGTTCTTTAGTTTGATCAAAAGTAATGTAATTTAGAAGGGAGGGCGCGTTGATTGTCCCTTTGAGCATCTTGATGAAGATAGCTTGCAGGTTTTCATCTTCCAAGAGAATGGTACTCAGCTGGTCAGGAGTTGCAAAAGTTAGGGTTTCTTCCTTTTTTTCGATAAGTTTGTCCAGTATGAGA